>DHUL01000031.1:3452-14816 GCA_002409145.1 Bacteroidales bacterium UBA5235 | reverse complement strand
TTGATGATTATGCTCATCACCCGCAGGAGATCAACGCCCTCGTCAGCGCCGTGCGCGATTTCTGGCCCGGCAAGCATGTCACCGGCATCTTCCAGCCGCACCTCTACACACGCACACGCGATTTCGCCGAAGGCTTCGCGGATGCGCTTGACCGGCTCGACGAAATACTGCTGCTGACACTTTATCCCGCGAGGGAAAAACCGATTCCCGGCGTCTCCTCGGGTATGATCGCAGGAATGATGAAGAACCACAACGTAAAGGTGGTAACAAAAGAAGAATTGCTGCCGGCACTGGAAAATGTTAAAAAGGGCCTGCTGCTGACCATCGGGGCCGGCGATATAGACAGATTTATTGAACCGATAACGGAGATGCTGAAAAACAGGAACGCATGACGATGAAGGAGAACGAATGAGCCTTTTGATGAAAATAGTGACCATTATTACAGGAGCAGCACTGCTCCTTGCCCCGGTGTTCATCAGCACCATGACGGCTGATGCCACCTGCGAGGGTGTGGTCATTACTGTTGCTGACTCGTCAAAGCACCAGTTCGTTACCAATAATGACATCATGAATGCCCTGAGAGCCACTGGCATACGCGTCACCGGTCAGAAGATAAGTGAGATACCATTATCGAAGCTTGAAGAGAGGGTGAAGTCATTCAAGGAACTGAAGGTGGCAGAGGTGTACATCTCAGAAGACAGGAAGCTTCATGTTTATGGTAACCAGCGCGAGCCGGTGATGAGGGTGGTTGCATCATACGGCGGCGATTTCTTCATTGACCGTGAAGGTGTCATCATGAGGAGGCACAATCTCTACACACCCAACCTGCACATACTGGAGATTGATATGGTCTTTAACGCTGCGCAGATGACCGGCACAAGCATTTTTGAGTCAGATAAGACAGAGAATCTTGCAAAGGCCTTTGAACTGGTGAATTATATCCGCGGAGACAGCTTCTGGAATGAGATGATTGACCAGCTCAGCATGACACGCGACGGCCGGGTGACGCTGGTGCCTCATGTGGGCAACCACACCGTCAGGATTGGGCGTGTTGAGAATTACGAAGAGAAACTGCATAACCTCCTTGTCTTTTACCGGCAGGCGATGCCCGTTGCCGGGTGGGACAGGTACCGGGTTGTAAATGTTGAATACAGGGGGCAGGTTGTCTGCCAGAGAAGATAGGGCGAGGTGACAAGACCGGGGAAGTATAAGGGAAAGATAAAATGAGCCAGGCGAAAACCCGGGATGAAGTAAGGAGAATAAGAGAAAGAGGTGCCGGAAGGGCAGGGAAGCGGAGAAAAAGCCGGATGTGTACAGGAAATGATAATTGTTGAACAACCATATAAGTGAACTATGAACAGTAAAGATCAGTTAGTAGCAGCCATTGACATCGGCACGACAAAGATCGTCGCTATTGTCGGGCGCAGCGACGGCAACGGGGGCATTGAGATCCTCGGACTTAGCAACACACCCTCTACCGGGGTCAAGCGTGGTGTGGTGCTTAACATTGAAGAGACGGTGAAGGCCATACGCACTACCGTTGATGACCTCGAAGAAAGAACAGGCCTGGTCCTTACCGACGTTTTTGTCGGTATCGCCGGCAGGCACATCAAGAGCAAGATGGCACGCGGTTACATCACGCGCGACTCCCATGAGACGGAGATCGATATCAGCGACATCCGCCGCCTCACGGCCGACATGTACAAGCTCCCCATCGATGTGGGTGAGGAGATAATCCATGTCATCCCGCAGACATATATCGTTGACAACGAATCAGGTATAAGCAATCCCGTTGGTATCTGCGGCAAAAGGCTTGAAGCCAACTTCCACATCGTGATAGGTCAGATCTCCTCGGCACGCAATACCGAGAGATGCATCAACAAAGCCGGGATGAACCTGATGAGCCTGGTGCTTGAGCCCCTGGCATCATCAGAGGCTGTGCTGACCGATGAGGAGAAAGAAGCCGGTGTGGTTCTGGTTGATATAGGAGGTGGTACCACCGATGTGGCCATCTACTATGACAATGTCATCAGGCACACGGCAGTCATCCCGTTCGGCGGAAACATGGTCACCGCTGACATCCGCGAGGGGTGCTCCATCCTGCAGAAGCAGGCTGAAGACCTTAAGGTCAAGTTCGGGTACGCAATCGGCGACATCGCTCCCGAGAACAAGGTTGTCTCCATTCCCGGCATCGCCGGACGTGAGCCCAAGGAGATCTCCTTCAAGAACCTGGCTTACATCATCCAGAGCCGCATGGAGGAGATACTTGACGCGGTCAATTTTGAGATACAGAATTCCGGCTTCGCCGAAAAACTTACAGCAGGGGTGGTCATAACCGGCGGTGGTGCAATGCTTAAGAACCTGCCTCAGCTGGTTAAGTATAAGACGGCGATGGATGTCCGGATCGGCCATCCCAATGTACATCTCACGGGCAAAGGCAGGGACGAGATCAACCAGCCGATGTACGCTACCAGCGTGGGTCTTATACTCAAGGGACTTGATTACCTTGAGGAGAACAAAACTTTTGCACGCTTCGGTGAGAAGAAACAGGAGCCGGTGGCACATCAGGTACAGTACCAGCCGTCGCAGTATTCACAACACCAGCAGCAGCCCCTGTACACGTCTGCTCCTGTGAAGGAGGAACCTGTGGAGGTGGAGCAGGAGGAGCCATTCTACGAGGAACGGCCGCAGGGTGTCAGGTCATTCGGAGATAGACTCCGGAATATCTGGGATAAAATCATTGAGGCGACCGATGAGAAGATTGATGAGTCACCCTCAAAATAAGATGAAGCCATGTCAGATGATCTGATGAATTTTGACCTGCCTGTTGACAGGTCGTCAATAATAAAGGTCCTGGGCATTGGCGGTGGCGGAGGTAATGCCGTCAACCATATGTACCGGAAGGGCATCAAGGATGTCAACTTCATCGTTTGCAATACTGATCTCCAGGCTCTTATGAAGAGCCCGGTACCGGTCAGGGTGCAAATAGGAGAGACTACCACCGAGGGTCTCGGTGCGGGGAGTCAGCCTGAGAGAGGTCGTGCATCAGCCATTGAGAATATTGAGGATGTCATGAAAGTGCTTTCAGGCAACACCAAGATGGTCTTCATCACTGCAGGCATGGGGGGAGGCACCGGCACAGGCGCCACGCCTGTGATAGCACAGGCATGCAAGGATGCAGGATTCCTCACTGTTGCCGTGGTAACCATACCGTTCCGCTCGGAGCTGAATCAACGCATCAAGCTTGCAATCAGTGGTATAAGTGAATTGAAAGATAAGGTTGATTCGCTAATCGTGATCAATAATGAGCGGCTGAGGCAGATCTACGGCGACGAGGGCGTATCAGCCGCGTTCGCCCGGGCTGATGATGTGCTGGCGAATGCTGTCAAGGGAATTGCTGAGATAATAACCTGCACCGGGTATATCAACGTCGATTTTGCCGATGTTGACACGGTGATGCGCGACTCAGGAGTGGCGCTCATGGGTATAGGCAATGCCTCCGGTGAGGACCGTGCTACAAAAGCCATAGAAGCAGCGCTGACGTCGCCGCTGCTGAGCTCCAATGACATTACAGGGGCACGCAGCATACTGCTGAACATCAAATCAGGCACCGGCGCCAACGAGATCACCATGGATGAGCTCGGTGAGCTGACTGATTACGTATATGAGACTGTTTCGGATGACGCGCTGATTATCAGGGGCCTCTCGACCGATGAGGAACTTGGTGATGCAATCAGTGTCACCGTTGTTGCGACCGGTTTCGAGGCGAGTACTGACCTGGAGGGATTCAGACCCAACAGCAGGAAAGAGGTTGTAAGCCTGAATACCGCGCAGCAGTTGCCGGGCCACACCGACAGCGCCTCAGAGAATGACGGTCAGTATATTGTACGCGCCACCCGTGCCTCTGACAGGGCTATTCCCCCTCACGGCGCCGCCGTCAACCAGGGGGTGATTGATTTCGAGCCTGACGGTGACATCAACATCTCGCCTGCTCCTGCCCGCCCCGCTCCACCACCTCCTGACAGGAACGAGGGGACGCTCCGCAAACTGAAACACATGCAGAATGTCATCAAGAATGAAGGGCTCTCCACACAGTCGATGAGTGACAATATCGAGGATTTCGAGGAGGTGCCGGCCTATGTGAGGAAGAAGATAGCCATCCACAATGCAAGCAAGGTGGCGGGGAGCAAGGTGTCAAAGTTCACCCTCACCCTCGACGAGGATAACCAGCCTGTCATCAGGGAAAACAATGCATACCTGAATGACAATGTAGACTGATTTTGTTTTTTGCCATTATATGGTTGTTGTTCACCGGGGCCGGGCAGAGTTTTCTGTCCGGCCCCAACATTTCCTGATCCGCTACCCGGATACTGCCTCTTGCCTATTCCACAATTTGACTAAATTTGCCGGTGATGCGCAAAGTGCCGCTGTATATCGCTTTTTTCCTTCTCTTCCTCCCGCTGACGATGGCGGGGCAGGGCCCTGACACAATTCCCCCTGTGCAGAGAGACACTGTGCCTGCAGTCCGGCGTGGTGCTGTCGGAAGAGAGACACCCTTCAGGGTATTGCCCGGCATCCCGGATACCCGGCCTGACAGCCTGGGTACGGGACCTGACACCACCTTCACAACCGGCTCCCGTCAGTGGACCCTGTCATCCGACTTTACCACCGAGATACCGGTGCCGCTTGATACCGCCTTCTCACTCTTTCACCGTTACAGGGTGGCAGACAAGTATTCTGATTTCAATGCATACACCGGCAACTATGGTCTCCCGCTGTACCAGATCAATTTCTTTGACCGTGAATGGAAGCCAGACAGGTTTCTCTATGCCTATTACCTGCCTTTCATGTTCACTCCCTCAAACACACTCTTCATAAATACCCATGTTCCTTTCACCGAGCTGAAGTGGTCGAACGGCGGGGCGAAGAGTGTTTCCGAGCAGACCTTCAGGATCAGGCACTCTCAGAATGTCAACAGGAGACTCAACTTCGGACTTATCTATGACATAGTGTACAACATCGGCCAGTATAACTTGCAGATGGCCATCGACAAGAACTTCCTGCTGCATGGATCATACAACTCCAATGCATATAATGCCTATTTCTCTGCAGGCTTAAACAACCATGAGTCGGAGGAGAGCGGCGGCATGATTTCAGAGGATGACCTCAGCCTGTATGAGCCCGAGGGTGTGCCATTTAGACTCAGTGATCTCAACAACGCAAAAAGCACCCTCAGGAACCGCTACCTGATGCTGGTGCAGCGGTATGCACCGGGCGGAAAGCGTGACACCGTAACCGGCGAAGTTGTGAAAAGCGGTCCGATTACTTTCTCTCATATCAGCATACTTGAATGGAGCAAAAGACTTTACGCTGACGAATTTCCTGCCTCTGACTTCTATGACACCATAATGATAAGCAGGAGCTTCACTGCTGATTCACTTCAGGAGCGTATGCTCTCCAACACTCTGCGTGTTGATTTCGCGGCAGGGCGAACCGACCGTTTCAGGATAGGAGCCGGAGCCGGGATAAGAAGTGAACTCCGCTCATTTGGCCAGATAATGCCCGGGGATACCCTTACAAGGCCCGATACGGTCAGGAGGAACATGAGTTCTCTCGTCCTGACAGGGAAAGTTTTCAACAATATAGGGACCAAATTTGGCTGGACAGCCTCGGGTGATCTCTGGTTCCAGGGGTACAGGGCGGGCGATTTCATCGTTGATGGCCGCATATACAAAGAGTTTGAGACACGCCGGCGTGGTATGATCACCTGGGACGCCACCGGCACCATTGCTAGTTATACCCCGTCATTCTGGTACTCTTCCTGGGGCTCGAACAACTTAGCCTGGCAATTGGATCTTAAACGTGAGTTCAGGCTCATGGCAGGCTCATCATTGCAGTGGCCGGAACTCAAACTCAGACTGAAGTTCAACTATGCCATTGTTGATAACTTTACAGGCATGGGAACAGGCGCTGTTCCTTACCAGCATGAAGGTGGGCTGTCTATCCTTGCGTTAACCGCGAAGAAGGAATTTGTCTTCTGGAAGCTACACCTGGAAAATACCCTGCTACTCCAGCAGAGCACCAACGCTGATGTTCTTGATCTGCCGCTTGTTACAGCCCGAAGCGCCTTCTTCATCGACCATGTTTTCAGGTTCAAATCAACCGGCGGTGAGCTAAGCTTCCAGATGGGAGCCGAAGCAATGATCTATACTCCGTATAATACAATGAGTTACATGCCTTCGACAGGCAGATATTTTAGTCAGAATGCCGAACAAACCGGCAATTATCCTTTCGTCAACGCCTTCCTGAATCTGAAGATTAAAAGGACCAGGATTTTCATTATGGCTGATCACGTGAATTCAGGCCTGACCGGCTATGAATATTTCCTCGTTCCCGGTTATCCGCTGAATATCAGGATGATAAAATACGGCCTGGCGTGGACTTTCTATGATTAAAATAATTATATTATCTTTGCGAAGTAAACAATTTCGATAAGAGATTGTTGAATTGTCGGACTAATTGTTTAGGTATTGAGGAAGTTTATTTCGTTCTTGTTTATTGTTTTTTTGTCAGTCCTCTCCTGTGAAAAGGAGAACGTAAAGGTTTACACAAAGACTGTTCCGCCACGTGATCTTGGCGCAATACTCGCCGACGGCAAGATAAGGGCGGTTACGAATGTAAACCAGACGAGCTACTTCATCTATAAGGGAGAGCCGATGGGCTTTCATTTCGAATTACTCAAAAAGTTTGCAGATCATCTTGAACTTGAACTTGAGATAATTACTAGCAATGATATAGATGAAGCCCTGGGGTACCTTCAGTCAGGTGCCGCTGATCTCGTAGCCATCGGGCTCAGTGTCAGCGCAGACCGTAAGGAAATGATGCAATTTACCGAGCCACTGATTCAGTCTGGCCAGGTGCTGGTGCAGCGTAAACCCAACGGGTGGGAAAGGATGACGGAAAAGACAGCCGCTGAAAAGCTGATCAGAAACCAACTTGATCTCGCGGGAAAGACTATCTACGTACAAAAGGGATCTTCTTATGCTCAACGTCTCTATAATCTTGAGCGTGAGTCAGGTATGGATATAGGTGTTATTGAGGTCCCTTATGATGCCGAGGAGCTTGCACGCCAGGTTGCCAGGGGAGAGATTGATTACACCATATGTGATGACTATATGTCAAACATTATCAGTTCGCTCTTTCCCGGACTTGACATGTCAACTCCGGTGAGCTTCCCGCTCAATATCGCATGGAGCCTGAGAAAAGACGGGACTGATGCGCTGATCAATGAGCTTAACATTTGGATCACCGGTTTCAAGACCACGCAAGAGTATGCAAGGCTTGAGAGAAAGTACTTCAGCGGAATAAGACCGGCATCGATAGCCAGATCAGAATATTTCGCCACAAACTCTGACGGCAAAGTGTCGCCTTTTGATGACATTATCAAGAATTACGCAGACACCATAGGGTGGGACTGGCGTCTTGTTGCCGCGCTGATCTACCAGGAATCGAAATTCAATCCGTCGGTCACATCGCCCCGTGGGGCATATGGGCTGATGCAGGTGATGCCTTCCACAGGGCTGCACTTCGGGTATGATGTGACGAGGTCAGTTGAGAACAATATCCAGGCAGGTATCAGTTATATCAGAATGCTTGACAGCATCTTCAGCCAATGGGTGACCGATCCCGATGAAAGGGTCAAGTTCATTCTTGCCAGCTATAATGCCGGTCATGGTCATATTATTGATGCAATCAGGCTGGCCGAGAAGAACGGTCTCGATCCGGGCAGGTGGGACGACAATGTGTCACTCTTCCTGGAGCGGAAGGCTGATCCGGCGTTCTATGATGATCCGGTGGTGAGAAACGGCAGGCTGAAGCAGGGTGTACAGGTCAATGCATATGTGGCAGATATCCTGAAGAGGTACGAGCACTATCGGAATATCAAATAGAGTTGCGATTTGCGATATGCGAATTGCTATTGCTCAGGGGGGTAACGATATCAATCGTACAGGAGGTATTTTTCCCGGGTGGCTTTGAACCTGTCAAGCCCGTCTTTCCATGATGTCCTTATTTCTTCAGCGTCCATGCCGCTGATGATCTGTTCGCGAAGTGTGCTGCTCCCCGCCAGGGTGTCAAAATAACCATTGAAGAAGTTCTCCTTGTCAGGGAATGTTCTGTACATGTCAATGATCCAGTTCAGGTTTATCTCCGGTTTCGGCACCAGACCGTCTGCCGTCGCATTGCGCAGGTCAATGCCGAAGCAGGTGACTCCGTTGTGCTTTGGATTTGATGATCCGAAGGAGGGCTGTGGGGTGAAGCTGAACCCGGTATATGGTATCCCCGGCGCTCCCAGCACCTGGAACGCAAATCCGGTTCCTCTTCCGCATGAGAGCACTGTGCCCTCCGAGAAACACAGCGAGGGGTACAGATATATGGAGTTCATGTTCGGCAGGTTGGGTGACGGAATCACCGGCAGCTGGTACATCGTGGCATGAGTGTAGCCGGCGCAGGGAATTACCTTCAGACTGCACCTGGCGCCACCGGCAAGCCACCCCTCGCCGTTCACCATTCCGGCATACTCACCGAAGGTCATACCGTGAACCACGGGAATCGGATGGATCCCCACAAACGACCTGTAACCGGCTGTGTCAAGAATCGGGCCGTCAACATAATATCCGTTCGGATTCGGGCGGTCAAGGACGATGAACTGTTTTCCGTTTTCGGCGCATGCCTCCATCACATAACTCATGGTAGTCAGGTATGTGTAAAACCTGGTCCCCACATCCTGGATGTCAAAGACGACAACATCTATATCAGCAAGATCTTCCGGAGTTGGCTTCTTTCTTGAGGAATAGAGGCTTATGACCTCGATGCCTGTCACCGGGTCAGTTCCGGACGTGATCACCGCACCGGCATCGGCCAGATCCCTGAAACCATGTTCCGGTGCAAATATCAACCGGACGTCGGTGCCTGCAGAGATCAGTTTATCAACAAGATGAGTCTTTCCAACCATAGCGGTCTGGTTTGCCACCACTGCAACTTTCTTCCCTTTGAGCAGAGGCATATACTCATCGGTTCTTTCCGCTCCTGTCATCAGGGTTGTGTTTTTCTTTCCGGCCGAGCAGGCCGCAATGATCACAGTTGCAAGGATCAACGGGGTGACAAATTTCTTCATCTCAATCAGGTTTCCCGTAAAGATAAGAAAAGAGGCAACTAACGGATTCTTCGCGCTTAATTCTTAATTTTGTCACAATGTCAATCGGAACCTTCATAGCCAGTCGCCTGATAAAGGACCGCAACCGGGGCACTGCCTTTTCACGACCCATTAACGTCATTGCCATCATAGGCATTGCCCTGGGACTTGCCGTGATGATCATTGCGGTATCAATCCTCACGGGTTTCAAACAGCAGATACGTGACAAGGTGGCGGGCTTCGGGGCGCATATCCAGGTTGTTAATTTTGACGCCAACCTGTCATACGAGACCGTACCGGTCAGTTCAAAACAGCCTTTCGTCTCCAAAATCCGGGAGCATCAGGGAATCAAGAATGTGCAGGTCTTCGCCACCAAGGCGGGGATCATTAAGACTGACGAAAACATTCAGGGAGTTGTTCTCAAGGGCATTGGCAGTGATTATGACTGGAGTTTCTTCAGGTCTAACATGGTTGAGGGGGAGACGTTAAAACTCAGTGACACGGCACGTAGCAATGATGTGGTCATCTCGAAGAAGGTGGCTGACATGCTGGATCTGAAGCTGGGAGACTCGTTCTCGATGTTTTTCGTTCAGGACCCTCCCCGTATGCGCAAGTTCACCATTCTTGGCATTTATGAGACCAGCCTCGAGGAGTTTGACAAGACCTACCTTTTCTGCGACATCAACCACATCAGGAGTCTGAACGGCTGGAACGATGACCAGGTCAGCGGTTTCGAAATTTACATAAATGACTTCGACGAGCTTGATTACATGACTGATGTGGTCCGTGATGCCATAGGCTACAGGGTTACTGAAGAAGAAGAGCAGCTCAAGGTGACCAATATCAGGGGGCGATACCCGCAGATATTTGACTGGCTGGGATTCCAGGACACCAATGTGATCATCATCCTTGTGCTTATGATCCTTGTGGCCGGGTTTAATATGATTTCCGGGTTGCTCATTCTGATCCTTGAGAAGACTAACATGATTGGTGTTCTGAAGGCTCTTGGCGCTGGCAACAAGGTTATCCGAAACGTTTTTCTTTACCAGGCTGCCTGGCTGACGGCCAAAGGGCTTCTCTGGGGCAACATAATAGGGATCGGGCTGGCGTTGCTGCAACTTAAGACAGAAATGATTTCCCTTGACCCCTCTTCCTATTACCTCAGGAGCGTTCCCATCAATCTTGATCCCGTTCATATCATCCTGCTTAATATCGGGACGATGCTTGCCATCATCCTGATGCTTCTTATACCTTCTCAGCTTATTGCGCGCATAACACCTGTCAAAGCAATTCGATACGACTGATAATCAAGTCAATGCTTGCTTAATATTTTTAAGCAGGTCCCATTTTAACGCAAATGCCAATTTTTTCCCGCAGGGTTTATTTTATAAATCTCCTTCCTTTGATTTCGACATAATTATAATTATCCGGCAGTGAATGATGTCAGAGCTGAAAGTTACGCAGACTTTCTTTAAATGGGCACTTCCGATTTTCCGCACTTGTGCGTAAATTGCAGTGGCAATGTCATAAGGTATGTCAATAATTGATCCGCGGAGAAACTACGAAGAAACGAGGAAGGAGATCGGGTATGTCACCCGTAAGGAGGCAACGCTTAATGATTATAAGCGGATCGGCTTCAAATCGGGCCTCGAGGTGCATCAGCAACTGAGGACGAAGAGCAAGCTCTTTTGCCGTTGTCCGGCCGGTATTTACCATGATGACAATGATTTTGACGCGGAGGTGATTCGTCATATGAGGCCAACTCTCAGTGAGATGGGGGTCTATGACGGCACTGCGCTCATGGAGTTCAGAACCAGGAAGGAGATCACCTACCGCATTAACAATGAAACGGCATGCACCTATGAGGTTGATGATACCCCTCCCTTCGCCGTTGACAGGGAAGCTCTTGAGATAGCCATCAGCATTGCGATGGCTGCAAGAATGAATATCGTCGGAGAGGTGCATATCACCAGGAAGCAATACCTTGACGGAAGCATACCCACCGGATTCCAGCGGTCGGCCATTATCAGCGTGGAGGGAGAGCTTCAGCTGAAAAACAAGAAGGTAAGGCTCATCCAGCTCAGCCTGGAGGAGGACTCGTGCCGCGAGGTTTCAGATATAGGACACAAACGGATATACAAGACTGACCGTCTGGGTATGCCGCTGATAGA
>DHUL01000031.1:492-3208 GCA_002409145.1 Bacteroidales bacterium UBA5235 | reverse complement strand
GGTTCCTCAACCGCAGTACCGGTATGGTACGCACAGGCATGGGAGCTGCGCGCGAAGACGTGAATGTCAGCTGCGAAGGTGGCAGCAGGGCCGAGATCAAAGGTGTGGCACATATCAGATGGATCCCGGAGCTGTCACACAACGAGGCATTCAGACAGTACGCACTGCTGAGCATCCGCTCGAAACTACAAAAGAAGATAAGTGACCCGGCCGCCTGGTCTGTTAAAAGCAGGGAGATCACGGAAAAAGAGCAGGAGTTTCATTTCGCACCAGTCAGGTCAGCGCTCGACCGCGAAGAGAGAGTCATTGCCCTGAACCTCCCCGGCTGCAGGGGCATACTTTCGCACTTCACCCAGCCCGGAAGGATCTTCGCCGATGAGATCAGTGACAGGCTGAAGGTGATAGCATGTATCGAAAAGCCCAACATGACACACTCGGAAGAGATCGCCGAAGGCAACTTCAACAATCTCTTCCCCGAGCTGGCAATATGGATGTCGGCTGCAACAGATGATGCACAGATTATTCTCTGGGGTCCCGCCGAAGACATCCCCACTGCCATTGAAACAGTTGAGGAGCGGATCCGCCTGGCCTTCGAGGGCGTGCCCAATGAGACCCGCAAGGCTTTTGAGGATGGCACAACCATGTTTGAGAGAGTATTGCCCGGACGTGACCGCATGTACCCTGATACCGATTCCCAGCCCATTCCGGTAACAACTGATATGCTGGAGAGACTGGGCCGCCACCAGCCGGTGGATGTTTCAGAACGGTTCCTCCAGATGAAGGAGTGGAACCTTCCCGAAGATACATGGCATTACCTCCTGAGTAAGAACCTCGTCGGGCTGGTTGAACGGATTGGCAATGATCTCGGCTTTGATCACAGGGAGGTCGGGATACTTATTGGCCACCGTTTCCGCAGTCTCGAGGGGCGTGGCAGGGTGGCACCTGGGTTCAGCTATGAAAGGCTCTATGATCTCTTTGCCTTCCTGAAGAAGGAGAAACTTCTCGCGCCGGCGGCGAGAATAATGATGCCGGCAGTGGTGGCGGAGGCATCACCTGATTTCAAAAGCATACTGGCAGGAACGGGACTTCATCGTGCCACGATGAATGAGATCAGGGATGAGGCGAAAGAGCTTGCCGCCAGGTTCCCGGCGGTATGCTACAACGGTAATTTAGCCGGGATGGAAGAGTGGCTGATGGGGCAATTGCACATGAAAGCCATCGGGACAGTGAGATTGTCCGAGGTTAGAAAAGCGGTGTCTGAAATATTGGAGGTAAGAGATTGACTGTTATGGCTGAAGATTTTTTCCAGGGATACAAAGGTGAGGCGCTTGCTGTACTGAAGAAGTTCAATGTCCGCGTGTGGGGACAGGCTGACATCGAAACTACCAGGGGATTGTTCAAAGGAACCATTCTGCCACGCTCAGAGAACAATGACGACCTCCACATCGTGATCAAGATTGAAAGCGGCTACAATGTCGGGATTGACATCACCACTATTGCCAGGATGACGGAGACCGGTTACAACAAGGCCAACTACAAGATCCCCGAGAAGGAGTTTCCCTATTCAGATGACAAACCCAATGTGAAGTTGTTTGGCACGGGCGGCACCATTGCCTCGAGGCTTGATTACCGCACGGGCGCAGTCATTCCGGCCTTTTCGCCGGGCGAGCTCTACGGTGCGGTGCCTGAGCTGGCAGATGTGTGCAACATACGCACCGAGAAGCTTTTCGCCGTATTCAGCGAGAACATGGGCCCGGACCAGTATAAGATACTTGCAAAAGCAATAGGCGACGAGATTGCTAATGGTATTGACGGCATCATGATCGGTCATGGCACTGACACCCTGCATCACACGGCTGCGGCGCTCTCGTTCATGGTGCAGGACTCACCTGTGCCGATAGTGCTTGTCGGCTCGCAGAGGTCCTCAGACCGGCCGTCGTCTGATGCCGCCCTTAACCTGATACATGCCTCAACGGCCGCCGGGCACGGTGACATCGCTGAGGTGATGGTCTGCATGTTCGGTCCCACCAGTGATGAGTACGGATTCCTGCACCGTGGCACCAGGGTGCGCAAGATGCACAGTTCGTACAGATCCACTTTCCGCACCATCGGTGACATACCGGTGGCCACCGTCAAAAGGGGTGAGGTGAAGCCAATTCAGAAGATATACAATCCACGTCGCACTGACCGGAATGTGAAGATCATGCCCTATTTCAACGAGAATGTGACCATGATCTATTTCTATCCTCACATGAAGGCTGATATGATCCATTCACTCATTGACAATGGTTACAAGGGGATCATTATAGTCGGTACCGGACTGGGACATGTGAACAGGGAACTCTATCCGGCGCTGGAAAGGGCACAACGTGAGAACGTGGCGGTTTACATGACTCTCCAGACCATCTGGGGCTATGTTCATATGTTTGTATATGAGACTGGCCGTGACATGATGGCGAAGGGTGTGATACCACTGGGCAACATGCTGCCCGAGGTTGCATGGGTGAAGCTGGGCTGGGCGCTGGGGCAGACCGATGACCTGGAGGAGGTGAAACGCATTATGCTGACCCCTGTAAACGGCGAGATCACCGAGCGTGAACCTTACAACGGTTACCTGGTGTACCAGGGCGGGGTACCGGAGGTGGAGGAATTCATCCGCAGAGTACACAAATAGGATTTTCGATTGCCGATTTGCGAATGTCGAATTAACATCGCA
>DHUL01000031.1:0-163 GCA_002409145.1 Bacteroidales bacterium UBA5235 | reverse complement strand
GGGAGCCACCATCACCGTCTGGTTCTTGTAATTGAAATCTTCCAGCAGCCACTGAGCAAACCTGTCTGAGTCATCGATCGGCAGCTTCACCACCGTGTAGAATGCACCGCGGGGTAGCGGGCAATAGACACCCGGCATGCGGTTGAGGGCATTCACCATGAAA
>DHUL01000026.1:37264-50011 GCA_002409145.1 Bacteroidales bacterium UBA5235 | reverse complement strand
ATAACCCAAAGGTCGGAGGTTCGAATCCTCCCTCCGCTACAAAGAAAAAGCTCTGATCAGACGAGAGGATGATCAGAGCTTTTTCCTTGTTAAGCCCCCCTTGTGAAGATCACGAAGTAATCCTCATCAAAGTAAACAGTTGATTACAGTTTTTTGAAAACCAACCGGTTCTCTCACCATTTTGTGCCATGGCATTCAAAACAGGATACTCCCGTGGTTCCCCCCATCAAGTCAGATCCGTGACAGGAGACACAATTTGTCAGAGGTTGATTGAGTCGGCTCTTATGCATAAATCCCTCCTGACTTATTGTATGATCTGCAGGAGGATTGTATTTTGGGTCATTTGCCTTATCACATCCGGCAAAAGGAGCGCTTATGACCAGAATCATAATCACGATCACAGATTTGTGGTTATTCATTTTTTCCCAGATTTTAAGTTGAACATTAAGTTCGGTGACGAATGTGCTTCTTCAGGATAAAACGCCCCTTGACAGAATTATTGCAGACTGTCTGAGGGAGTTATGAACAACGCCAAAACATCATCTGCCGCGTGCTCCTAATGGTCACCCTGCACACGGTGGCGAGGGTCATACTCTGCATGGCCGGTTAGAGTGATTCTCTTCCGGGATTTCAGTGCATTTCCGGCAACAGGTCAGATTTTGGCACTTACAGCGTCAGTGGGCCTGCTTTCCAGGCCGTTTTTGTATTTGATTACAATGAAGTAGTAATACATCCTGCTCTTTTCTGCTGAGGAATCTGTGAAGCTTTCAGCTTTGCCATCGAGGGTTCTGAGCAGGCTTTCCTTACCGCCTTCGGCAGCACGGTACACCAGCACTGACTGAATATCATCCGCAACCGGAAGAGTCCATTTCAAAGTAATTGCCTTCGTGGAAGCGATGGCTGAAACCTCACCGGGAGGCAGAATCATTGCAGCAGGAACATAAACACTGTACGGAAGACTGAAACTGCTGACATCAGTTGTATCAGAAGCAATGCACCTGACCCTGTAAACATATTTGTTCCCGGGAATGACCTGTTTATCGGTGTAGCTGTTATTCATGAAATTTACCGTTCCCAGCAAAGTTTCTCTCCCGGCGTCATTACCTCCGACCGCAGTGCTGCGATAAACCTCATAAGCTGTGATTGAGGGATTCAGGCCAGCCACATCACTCCACACAAGCTTCACGGCTTTTTCTTCCAACAGGGCATTCAGCCTGTCGGGAACAGGCATCAGTCCGCCACTGAAAGAGATGCTTACCCGATTACTCATTGGACTGATATTATATGAGGTGTTAACTGATGCCACGGCGTAACTGTAAACACCGGAACGGCCGGAGACAGGCAACGTATCAGTATAGGTCAGCAGACTGTCAGTGGAATGCAGCATCGCGGGCAGCTGATACATCTCAGAATCATATCCGTTGGCACGGTATACATAATATCCGTGCACATCGTATCCCACCCTGCGGAATCTGAGTGTCACCACGTTGCCATTCCTTGTCGCTGCAAGGTCCTGCGGCGGGATTACATTTTCCTTGTTTCCCCTTAGAATTGCAGGGACACGGGCGCTGGGAAGGCTGTTGCCTGACCCGTTATTTAAAACTATGTAGTAATAGTAAGTTATTGAAGGCTGAAGGTCAGCACCATCAAAGTACTCTGACTGACCGGCCGGAAGTGATACAACCCTTTTATAATTGTCGTTGTATGATGTTGAGCGATAGATTTCAACGGCATTTACGAAAGAAGCATGATCATAATCCCATTTCAGCAGGTTGCCCCCTCTGTCAGGTTGCGGTGTAATCTTGAACTCCGTAACTATGCCTATATCAGCAGGTTTGGTGACAAAATTTACATTTACAGGCTCTGACGGCTTTCCCTGGTTCCCAAGTGCATCATAAGGCACAGCTACATAACTGTAAATCATTCCGCTGGTTACATCCTCATCTCTCACCAGGGCAACCATTTTTCCCTTTTCCTGGGCAAACATCGTTTCAGCAGACACATCCCTGTATTCATTCTTCAGGTATGGGCTTCGCCGAAGCTTTAATCCGGCAGTATTTGCTATATCAGAGAGTTCAAAGCTTATTTCTATGTATCCCATATTGACCTTGTACCTCAAGGGAATAGCCTCTGCAGCATATGGTTCCGGAGGAAAAACCACGCTTGTCTCACTCACCGTTGTTTTGTTTCGTGAGGCAGTAAGGCGGCTGATGCGGTATTTATATGTACCGGGAGTTTTGATTCCGTCATCGAACCATCCCGTCCCGGCAACATACTGCCATCTGGGATCTGTGGAATAGATGTAAAGGGAATCGAGTGTTGCTGACGGGTTTTTAATCTTATTCCAGATAAAGTCAGTCATTCCCTCGCTGATTTCAGTGACAGAGGAAACCACAGCCGGCAACGACATAAGTCTCGCCCGGCAATCAGCGGCATTTTTCGGGGCCTGCAGCTCTGCGACTGCAGTCCATTTTCCCTTTGCATCCTGTTTCTCGATCAGCCAGGAGAAATTTTTCGGTAATTCCTTCCCGCAGAAAATAAAATTTCCGGTTGCGTATGACTGACTTTTATAGTTCTGTGCAACAGCTATTTGCATTAAAACAAGCAATGCAAATGCGATAACTGTAATCTTTTTTGTTTTCATAGAATTTCGGCTTATTCTTTACAGCTGCTTAAATTATCAGTACCGCTTTCCAGCAGGAATTTAAACCCGGTTGTTCCACCTTCTGCCGAAGCGCTGACATCTATGCTCTTGGATACTGTTTTTACTCCCAGGTCCTGGGAGATTTTGGCGGAGAATCCAAGATTTATTGATGTTTTAATGTATGACGGATCACCAAGCTGGAATTCAATTCTGCCATCGCCGCCGGCACTGCCGCTTATGCTTGTACCCGTGATGGCCGAGAGTCCTGCACCTGCGTGCAGGTATACATAACCGCCCAGGCCCACCTGCCAGCTGCCGCCGGTGACATTCACATACGTGTTGCCCCCTATCAGTCCCAGTGCATCAACATATCCCTTGGCCAGGACAAAATTAAAATCCTCCCTGGCCTTGAACAGTTCCCTGTTAATGGCGAAGTAAAATCCGGAGAGACGTTCTGTATTTTTCTTATAGCACCAGTTGACAACCCTGTCATCAATATAGAGGTTGGTCAGGTGCCACATCTCATTTGTAAGCTTGTGTGAGCCAAGCATAAGACCGGTATTATAGTTCCCGGCAAGGATCCCTATCGGAAGGAAGGCATTGCAGGCACCTATGATGTAGAATCCCTGTGCACCGAAGCACGACGAGATTGTCCCTTTGTGTATCACAACCGAACCCAATGTAAGTTCGTAGTTGAAACTCAGCGTCCCGATCAGTTCCTTGTTTTTGAAGTCGAAGGTCTGGGACATCGACCCGAACGGAGTATTTATGGCGCTTACCGAAAGCTTGTCTGAATTGGCGGAGATATCGCCCAGGACTTCAAAGGTGGTCTTGGTCGGGGCAATATCGTCAGTTTTCGCCTTGTCATTATTTGTCAGGTCGCCTGTGAATTTACAGGTTGTCCAGTCGTTTCCGGAAACTGACATGCCTCCCTCTGCGATTTTCAGGCTGTATCCTGTGGATGATGCCACAGGTGAAGTGATTGATTCATCCTCTTCACTAGTCAGCTGGGTGATCCAGTCTTTCTGCATCTTAACCTCATATACTGGGGTGCCGCCGGTACGGGCATAGAACGTGGAGGGGATGGGATTAAACGTTTTTGACGGTTTTTCAATCACCTTTCCTGAGATCCTGATTTCATTCTTTTCTATGGCTATCGGTTTCATATTCGAATAGAAATGAACGAAGCCCTTGGTTTCAAAATCAGTACTGACGTTTTCAAAATCAGGATCTGCCGTGGGACTCTTCCAGATCGCATTCAGAAGAATATCGCTTACACGCGGAGCTCCCACATTCAGCGTGCCGCTGAGTTTCATGTAGTTCGGTCCGTTATAAATAGATTGAGGCATGAAACTGGCGAGGGAATTACCTTTAAGCCGGGCTTTTACTCCGGATTGTTTCAGCTGAACAATCATCTCGTTGTTGCTCAGAATCTGCAGATAGTCAAAGTCAATAGGGTATGGGGTCACCAGGTCAGGATTTGTCATTCCTGCCAGGCCAGGCAGGGATGCTACCTTTTCAGCGCCGTTGCTTATCAGGTTGAAGTTCCAGTGCGGGTTCATATCAGATCCAACCTTCTGCTCGAAATTCAGATGAGCCTTTGACTGGTCAACATCCTTCAGAGGGAATATGCCACCTGCAAGTGCAATCTTGTCAAACTGGAAATTGTCAATCAGGAACATGTCATTGCGCAGCACGAACCGGGTGAGCGGGATATCCACAATCTTTGTGCGGATCATCGCATTCTGGCTGACAATGCCTCCCTCCGCAGGGTCGAGTTTCCAGTCTTTAACCTCCAGCGTCCACTGTTCCAGTGCGAGCTTTATCGGCATGGTTCCTGAAGCAGGGCTCACCTTGTTCTGGTCAAGCATTATTCCTGGTATGTTCACTGTAAAGTTTTCCGGCTTGGCGTTTGCAATGCTGCAGGTCAGATCCACATCCAGGTGAATCTTGCCGTTTTCGTCAATATAGCTGTTCAGCGGATCAGCTGTGGCCGGGAAGTTAAGGAGTCTGAAAGCAATCGGGGCAGCGTTCCTGTCGCACAGGTAATAGACAGGTTTCGGTTTACTGAGATAATCAATGTACCCGGTCTGGATTGCCTCCTGGTAGACAGACAGATTATTATATGCAGGTTTCGATGCTTCAGTTTCCGAAATGGCGCTGGTAACCAGGTCTACTATATTGTTTACTGTGCTGTTTTGTTTCCTGGCAAGGTAGAATTCGCTCTTATCAAAGTTCAGGTAACTGCTCGGGTAATTGAATGAATTGTCAACGATTTTCATTTTCCCGGCAATCTTTCCGAAGTCATTGACCCTCTTTACAGAAAGCGGTTTGGCATTGAAAATACCCTGTGTGCCGGGTGACTGGAGGGCAATGTTGTAGTTATTCAGATATGACAGTTTCAGCATTGTTACTCCGTTGATGACAACTTCATCATCATTGGCAATTCCCACCAGTGAGCCGTCCTTGTTTATGAGGTTAAAGGCCACATCCTCTATCCTCAGAACCTTGTTTACCTCGTTAAGCGAGAAGTCACTGACAGCCTCGGTCCAGCGTATCAGCCCCGTAACCTTCACCTGCTTGGAGTTCACATGGGTGAGACTCTCCACAGTCAGCGGGAAGCCGTAGATCTTATTTATTACAGCCTGGTTGTATGATTTCAGATTCAGGTCTGCTACAGCTTTTCCTCCCTTTATGGAGGCTGTCTGCTTGTCACCCACAACTGTAAATGTGGTGTCAAGTGTGGCACGGATGTTTATATCCTGGTTGTTGACCGGAACTCCCAGTAATGTATATTTACCCAGGCTGTCAGTAAAGGCCACCACCAGGTTGGCATCCTGTGTAATCTTGCCCTCGGGTTTATTATACGCCGGGCCTGCAGGTTTTGCAACCGGGTAAGGAGTTGTTCCGGACGTCAGGCTGATATTCTGCGCTGAAACAACCTGGGTTGAAGTATTAGAGACATCTATATATACCCTGGCATGCTTCACAGGCGAGCCATCAAGCTTCACAAGTCCGCTGATTTCGCTTCCTTTTTCAAGTTCCACGGATTTAGTCACGAAGTCCTTTGTTTCATTGCTGTTCACATTTACCGTCTTCGGGATATACCCGCTTCCGGCTGCACCTCTGACAACGAATGTGTAGTTGTCCACTGAGACATTTTCGAAATTGAACCGGGCAATTCCGTTTACATCGGTGGTTTTAACCGAATCACCAAGCTGGATTGTTGCTCCTGCGATTCTTTTCAGCGGGCCTGCCTGGTCAATTTTCTCGGTCACCGAGAATTGTATCCTGTGACGACGGCGATATACCAGGACATCGTTCAGTTTCAGAAGATCCTTAGCTGCATCAGCATCGGTAAACACATATGATGAACTGAAATAAGCAACATCCTTTGGTATGATTTTCAGTGTATCCTTTGCCATGTAGGGAGCCGGGAATTCAAAGTATCCTGTATTTCCGGTCTCGAAATATTTGCCGTCTCTGACCTGCACATACGCCTGAACGGTTGCCATGCTGTTGTCCGCCAGCTTTTCATCCGGGCATTTCACGGTCCCCGTTACTTTATGCGAGGGTGAAAGACCGATATCCTTTACGAACTGGACACCTTTCCTTTGGAATGAATAGCCTGCTCCTGTACCGGAGTCCCTGTATCCGTTAGCGCCTGCAAAGAAATATACGATTGTCGGATTCTGGCCCTCTGCCACATACTCGTCCAGGGCCGAACCGCCTTCAGTAAGTATTTCGGCCTTGCCGTAATCATCAACCGGAACTGTTCTGAAATCAGTGTTTCCTGAGATATACTGCTCTTTTGACAGCATAACCCGGGCACCATCATTTTTTGTCACTACCGAACCTGATGACACATTACGGACTGTGATCAATGCCCGGCTCACAAGTGACTGTAGCAATATTTCAGTTTCCACGACGGGGATAAAAGGATTTGCCCAGTCAGTTTCAGTCACCTGCTCTACATGCTGTGCTTCACATATTGTAGCCTGGTATGTCAGGTTATTTTCAGCCACATAGCTCGATGATTCAATGAAGTAATAAGGGAACTGCGACTGCAGAAGGCAGGGAAGGGGAGAATAGTTTGCCTGACTTGCAGAATTGTATTCTGTAGGTCTGGCTGGCCATAACTGTTCAAATTTCCTGCTGAAAATACCCCCGGCATCTATTTTGTTTGTATTGAAGGCTGCATCCTGCGCATTGTACTGCGGGTTAAGCAGTTCTGCGTAGGTGTATTTCCCATCTCCTTCGCCGGCGGGTAAATTCTTCTTTTTGTCTGTCAGGTTCCTGAATATGGTAACCTGCATCCCCGAAAGTGATATTTTCTCTTTATCCTCATTAAGGGTTTTAGGATATACCCTCATCTCATATTCCCTCACGTAATGGGTGATATCGACGGGGGTAGCCATTTCCTCAAGGGGCTGCACAGTGATGATTTCCGCCGATGGGTAATAGTATGATGCAGCATCGCCATCGATTATTATGCGGAACACCCGTTTGAATCCCTTGTATGATTTTGTTTCAAATTCGTCCTCAGTACCATTTCCGGCCGGCGAATTAAGGCTGGCTGAAGGCTGCAGGCTGACTGACGGAGAAGGCCCGCGAGCCGGAGCTTCCGGCTCCGGGAAAAACATTTCACCGCCGGTTGCAACAGTTTTGTCGCCTTTTAACTTGTTGCCGGTCAGTTCGAATGAGTTAAGTGCCTCGTCAAAAGTGACATTAAAGCCGGGATTTATTGTTGCCTGGCTGCCAATGGCTGCATTGCCTGTTCCGAAACCGCTGCCACCTGGCTTCATTCCGGCTGCTGCGGCGCCGGAAGGGAACGCAAAACTGCTGCCATCATTCCAGGGATTCGTAACATATTGATCCATACCATGTAAGCCGGTGCCGAGCTCCTTCTTGAACTGGTCGCCTATGCCGCCTCCGGGAGTCGTTTCTGGTACCGAATGACTTGTTTTGGAATGGGTGACCGTTCCCGGGCCGAGGTCGCCTTTAAAGTCAAGGTTGACGGTTTCAATTACGAAATTGCCGTTCGCGTCAGTGATTCCGGCAGCCATTGTGGCGTACTGATCTGATAATGGAAAATATTCGTCCGTGTTTCCGCCAGGATTGTCAGGCCAGAACGCATATGACTCGCTTCCGCCCGGAAGACCGGGAATGTTATTGTACTGGCTTTTTGTGGCCCCAATGGATATATTGTTTTCATCCACATAGTTTACAATTACCCTGAACCGGGTATTTGCAAGGGGGCGCTTCAGTTTGCCCTTGTCTGACTTCCATGTGTAGAGCAGGCGCCCGCGTATAACGGATGTTGGAGGCCTGCATGAAACCACGTCATAGTCAGCAGTGACGGTCCGGTAATATGCATCCGGGTCATTCGGTTCAGGGAGTGCCAGGCTGAACTCCATCGGTTCAGCTATATAATCATCCTCGTCAAGGAAGTTTGTGGTGCTCGTACCTGCTGTGATAATACTTTCAATGGCCGCTTCAAGGGTCACCTTTTCCGAGGCGGTGATGGGCGTGGCAGGGTTAAACTTATAAGCTGCTGCCTTGACTGCATCTGTACTGACTGAGGTGGTCTTGACTGCTTCGGCATTGGCTGCTCCCGCATTGACTGCGGCTGTCTTGACTGCGCCTGTTTTTAATGCACCCTGACTGACGGGGGCCTGATTCTGCTTGCTGACCCACTGATCAATGTCCTTGACTGCTATTATTTTATATTTTTCAGAATTTGATGCCAGCAGACGGTCAAAGACCGCATACGATTTGTCTCCTTCAATTGCCGTGATTCCTTTGGCCACCACTGTGATTTTCCCGTCAGTGAGGGGAGTCTTCAGGTCAATGTTTCCTTCCCAGTCAGGGATATGGGGTTTTTTGTTTTCCCTGTAGAGGATGACCGGGATTCCGGGAGCAACTGAAACCATTCCTGATTCGTAATAACCTGCCTGCTGTGAATCATTCAGGGTGTTTTCAACTCCCTGGGTCTTCATTTTTTCAAAGGCTTTCTGGGCTTCGGTTTTTTCCTTGTGCTGTACAGTGACATTAGTTCCCTCCTGGGACACGAAATAGGTGGTGAACCGTTTTTGTACATTCAGATTCAGCCTGTAGGCATATGTTCTGGCAATCATTTCGCCGAAATCGGCGGATGAACTTCTCCCTTCAGCCCACATGAAGTAATCCCCGGAACCCGGGGTGCTGCCTTGTGAGGAGATCCCCTGCGAGCCCGGGGTGCCGTTCTGGGAAGCGGGGTCATCAGATACCGAATGATCCTGATGGGTGACAACCCTCAGGTCAAATTCATCATCCACATAGTACTGGTTCCCGATCAGTAACCGGCAATAGATTGTGTCATTTTTCATGTAATCCACCAGTACGGGCAGCTGGGCGCTTACTTTCCCGAGATCATCCGTCGTAAGTGCAAGTGAAGCCACCTTTTTATAGTTCCTTTTCCTGACAGTGATTACCGGTGAAGGACCTGTGTCTCCGGGAGAAGACGGAACCAGAGCCTCCGCAACCACATCAGTGTTGCTCACCGGGTACAGTTCCGGGAATCCCTTGAAACTGTATTTCAGGACTGCCTGGATTGTTACGTCCTGCATCAGCGGACCTTCAAGTTCCCTGAAAACAAATCCGGGGCTGGAATAGGAATCGATCAGGTTATTGTTTACACCATATTGTTTAATTGATGCAGTGTATAAATCGCCGTCAGCAAATCCGGCTTTTATTGCTTCCTCCTTGCTGATCTGAAGCTTATTGGCTATGATTCCTTCAGAATCTTTGTTAAAGGTCCTCGAGAAACTGAAGGATGTTTCGGGGTTATTGCTTTTTGTCCGGGTTATGTCAAGCACATATTTTTCGATTCCCAGGCTCTGAATCATTTCCGCATCGGTCATGGCCAGGGAATCGGGAGTGACCGATTTAATCCATGCCCAGTTTATGAGAAAATCCTGGTTCTCATTGACTTCAACAGTATCAGGCCTGTTCTGAGCCAGTTTCCGGGGAGTAATGAATGTGAATTCTGAATCTGAACCGGCAGGAGGGGAAGACTGCGCTGAGGTCATAACCGAAAAGGTGACCGGTTCGCTGTTGCCCCTGTTTTTGAAGGCTGTCATGTTTGACGGATCAATAGCTGTAACCATGAAGGCATAGGTCTTCCCCGGGGTAAGCGGAGGATTCGCAAAGGAGTAGAGATAGGTATTTGTGACAACGGTAGTCTCAAAGAACACCGGGTAGCCTGCCGACAGCAATTTATCCTGATAGTTTCCGTCAGGAGGGGTCAGTTCGATGATCTTCAGTTTGTATTGGGTGCTGACCGGTGCGCTTGGGGGACGGGTCCAGATGAATGTTATGTTTTTTGCTTCGGTTTCGTTGAGTTGGACCTGGTTTGCAGGGGTTATTATTACCGGTGCTTCCACCCATGTGACATTGAATGAATTGCTGCATGCATGAGCGCCTGTCAGCGGTCGGGAGGAATCATAATCATAAATGGAGAGGCATATCCTGTAGCTGTTTTCCGGCAGTCCCTGTTGCATGACCTGCTCACGGGTAATTCCGATATATTCCAGGCTTTGCTCCGGGAATATCTGGAGGATGTCGCTGTAGGTAAGGGTATATGGCATGAACAATATTGCTCCGGTTGGCTGTTGGGTTCCCCTGATCACAACAGGTGCAGCCGGCTTGTAATCTTGTCTGGTGCGTATGATGACTGATTCATCAAGGCTCATAATCACACCGCGGAAGAATACCGGGTATTCCAGCCTGTCAAAGCCCGTTGTTACCGGTGTGACCACGCTGTAAATCTTACCGGGTGCCGCTATGTAATCTGACAATCTGGTTGAATAGGGGGGCATCACGTTTACCGTCTGGACAAACTGGGATCTGGCTGCTGCCGGGAGCAGCAAGCAGATCAGGACAAACATGGCTCGTCCTGAATTCTTAATCTTAGAAAGTGAAGGCATATCCAAAATCTCCTCTTATTTCGTTGTACGATGGTATGACCGAAGTGTCTGCAAATGAATTTTTTATCAGGTTAATGTTAAGCGTGACCGAATGTCTTGGAAGAAAACGGAAGCTTGAGTTCAATGCTGTATTGAATATGGTTCCGTTTTCTCCGTTCAGTTGGTTCATCATAAATGCATTGTTCCAGTTCAGGCTGAGCTTATCCTTCAGATGGGATGATGAGATGCCGAGCGTACCGCCTGCTATCTGGCTTGTATAATTCTGATTGACCATTTTCGTGTAGTTGGCTCCAAGGCTCACATTGATTTTCTGTTTGAGAAGACCCATTGAATACATCAGCATGGCAACCTTTGTGTCAGTGTCAGTCATGTCTGATGTTTGGGCGTTCTTATCATTCAGCATCATCCAGTTCAGATTGAGCATCACCAGGTGAGAAAAGCCCTGGGTGGTCTTCATGAAGCGGGGTGACAGCAGGAGGCTGTGGTTGACCTGGTAGACCATCAGGGAATTGTCAACTATATTTTTTATTGCTTTCTGGTTTGTCGAATAGTTATTATAAGACATGTCAACCGCCCAGTTTTCATCAATTGCATAATTACCAGACAAAGAACCGACAAGTCTTCTTGATGTACTGTTTTTTGAGCCATCCAGGTTATCACGCTGCATCCCTACAGACCCCCTTGCCCTGAATTTGTTTTCCAGGAAGGAAACTGACTGGTTGAAGGTGACAAGTTCCAGGTCGTTGTTGAAGAAGTAGCTTCCCATTGACTGATATCCCGGATCAATGCGCCGGTATTCAATGCCTGAGCTCACATTCTTCGAAAAATTATACGACAGGCCGGCCTTCAGGGCTGTGAACCTCTGGCTGGTTGAATTAATTGTCATGAGATTACCGACATACCTCATAATCAAGTCATTGATTGTATCTGATTTACCAAGGGAAGAGTTCGAAGTCTGGAAGCTCATTGAGCCTTCGACATTCAGTACCAGTTTAGGGGTAAAGCTTGTGCGCGTGGTCAGTCCCAGTGCCAGGTTCTGTGCAGGAACGGGTGAATCCGGATTTTCGGAGGGGATGAAATTCTTTTTATTGTCGCCAATACGAAGCATTGAAATGTCGATAAATGTTTTCTCAGTTCCGTATCCGATTTTCCCGGCCCAGCCGAGGCGGGTAAGTTTTGGTATTGAGTCGGCCATCAGGAGGTCATACTGGGAGATTTGGTTGAACTTCCCGTAGACGGCGGCCAGTCTGAATTTCCCTGGCCTGGCCTCAAGCCCGGCTCCGAGGAATGTTTGGCCGTTCAGGGTAAATTCAGAGAACGCCACATTCCTGTAACCCAGGTGCAAAGTCAGCCACTTCCATGTGGGACTTATCCCAAACTGGTTGAAAGGCTGCCGGAAACCGGCTTTTTCATTGCTGTACCAGGTGAATGAGAAAGGCATGCTGATGCCGTAGACTGTCAGGGTTGCGTTTGCGTTCACCCCGATGGCAAAGGGAGTCTGCCTGTCAGGGATCCCTGATGCGTTGTAGAATGCCGTGTTCAGCCCCAGGCTTCCGTTAACCGTGAAGGGCTTCGTATTTTTCAGGTCAGATAAGGACTGTGCGTGTAAAGCCACCGTAGTTATCAGGAAGAGAATCATGCACAATGCTTTGCTTATTATTCTCTTCAGTGAATTATCAAGTTGGTTCATTTGTATTTGGGGGAAATTTTAACCGGTTGATTGAGTGGTGAGGGTTACTCCGGGCTTATTGAAAGCGGGAAAGCTTCACATTGGGGATTGATTATCGTTTCCATAATCAAAAATCAGTAAAGGGTTAATCCGGAGTGTTTTAAGAAAAAACTCACTCTAAGGTAACTAAATTGTAAATTGTGCAACTTTTTTTCTGTAAAATTCACTATTGTCCGATTAATCTTTTAGATTCACAATTGACCTCTATAAGTATTTGATTATCAATTGTCATATTTTAGTTTAAAAAACCGACCCCCTGCATGTTAAATGATAATTGCAGACCAGGGGGGATTGATCTGCTCTTAACAAGTCTCTTCGTACTCCGCAAAAGTTCATTTACATCAAGCATGCTTATCAGATGTATACGGATCAATGAAGCTACAACCGAGAACGCTTTCTTTGCCTGT
>DHUL01000026.1:35913-37031 GCA_002409145.1 Bacteroidales bacterium UBA5235 | reverse complement strand
CCAGACCTGGGTATAGATGGCATTTTCATTCTCCCCGTAGAAGTAATGAAGCTGGAAGTTCTGCTTCATTTTCTTGAACAGGATCTCGATACCCCATCTCTTCTTGTAAAGGAATGCAACCTCTTCGGCCTCTATATCAAAGTTGTTCGTCAGAAAATCATAATAACGGTTCCGTTCATCCTGATAACTGACCTTCCTTAATTCAAGTGTGAGCGTGGTCTTGGTATCTCTCTTGCCTTCATCTGTCTCAGGATGGTATTCCAGAGTGATAATCTCATCCCGCAGGACCTTTGCCTGACCTTTTTTGCGATAATGAACCCGTTTGACATCCTTAACCTCATAGACCGCATTCTTTTTCATCCGGGTCACAAAGTATACCTCATTACTGGTCCATAGGGCAAACTGATGGTAATAGTTATAGGCTTTGTTAAAGACTATCATGCTGTGAGAGATCAGTTCCAGACTTTTCAAAAACTTCTGATCATTCACCTTGGCTGCCGTGATTTTAATAAATCGTCCAACCGATTGAACTGCATCTATCAGCATGTGAACCTTTAACCCTCCTTTCTTTTTACCGTCTCCCTTGGGGTTACGGCCAACACCCTTCAATATATCACTGAACAAGCGGATCGTCGTGGAATCGATCAGTAGAACCTCTTTAAATGTCAAGCCAAAAGTTCGGCTGTCCGCCAAAAAACTCTGATAATGCCTGACCAGGGTAAAATACAGTTCTTCAAAGAATTCGTGGCTTCTGTTCGCAAACCGTCACATGCAGTACTCTTTGCCGGCGCCTGATCCATGCCCAGGTGATTAAGCTTACCGCCCATGGCTCGCAGCCCTTCGCATATCTCTGTCATCGAATCGCAACGGCTTAATATACCAAACAGCATTGTGAAAAGGTGTGTTCTGGTCTTGAATGATTTGTAATAGTAATCACTCTCATGCTTGCTTATCAGACCATTTATATCAACTTTTTCCACCAAATTCATTATCTATTTGAAAATCGGCTGTCCGACAAATTTTATTTCTGTAATTTTACCCATGTTGTACTTGATTTTCGCAAAAACCAAATTACAACATCGGGGGGAAACCTGCGGGGAGTACCCCTTCTTTTATTT
>DHUL01000026.1:20266-35757 GCA_002409145.1 Bacteroidales bacterium UBA5235 | reverse complement strand
TATTTTTTTAATCGGACACTACTGATAGTATAATGATCATTTATTAGACCCCGGTCTCAATTTAAAGGCTTGCAGGATGGGTTCCAAGGTCAATGGTAATGCTCCCCGGGAAAAATTATCTGTTGTGTGCTGAAGAAAATTGATATCGTCTCTATGTTGTTTTAAATTTGAAAATATAACAAGTGGCAACCAATGAAAAAATTGAAAAGTATTCTTTTACTCTTTCTGATTGTAATAGCATTCCTGTTAGTTGGCTTGATCGGACTAATCCTTTATGCCATGGCCTCAGACTATAAACCAGATCAGCAGGAGCTGATAGCCCGGCCGGATAATCCTGCGGTACTGAAGGATTCACTGATTTTGAGTCTTTTAACCTGGAACATAGGTTATGCCGGACTGGATAAGGATATGGATTTTTTCAAGGATGGCGGGACAAAAGTTATTACACCCAGGGATAAATGCCTTGAAAATATTTCCGGCATTATCGATTTCTTAGAAAAAAACGATACAGTCGACTTTATCCTGCTGCAGGAAATTGACCGTGACAGCAAAAGAAGTTACCGGATCGATCAATTTCAGGAACTGTCAGAAAAAATACCCGGCTATAATTCCATCTTTGCGAAAAATTATGATGTTTTTTTCGTTCCTGCTCCTCCCACCAGGCCTATGGGAAAAGTTGTCTCCGGAATAGCCACTTTTTCAAAATACACTCCGGTAACTTCAACAAGATATTCCCTTCCGGGAGATTTCGGTTTCCCGACTCAGCTCTTCTATCTCGACAGATGTTTTATGGTCAGCAGGTATAGCATTGAAAATGGTAAAGAACTGGTATTGATCAACACCCATAACGAAGCCTTTGATGAGGGTGGAAATATAAGGACCGCTCAGATGGAAAGCATTAAGGATTTTGTTTTGAAAGAATATAATTCAGGAAACTATGTAATAGTAGGTGGTGACTGGAATCAATACCCACCGGATTTTAAACCTTCTTTTCCAGCGAATAAGGCTTTCACAGGCAGAATTGGAAATTTTAACCTCACAGGCATAGAATCAGATTACATGCCCGGGGAATGGGAATGGATTTATGATCCTTCAACGCCATCAGTCAGAACCCTGATGGCAGAATATGACCCTTCAGCCACACCTACCAGTACTTGTGACATCTTTCTTATTTCGCCTAACATTGAATCCGTCTCTGCAAAATGCATACAACTGGATTTTACTAGCTCAGATCATAATCCTGTTATAATCAGCGTAAAACTCAGGTGAACCTGACAGGTAAGGAACCGCATGTGGCACGTCAAAATAGAATGGTTCGTGAATTTGTATTATGCTGACCTTTTTATTTTGAAAATGAACACAATCCGGAGATTTCTTAAAAGCAATCAGAAAATGTCTTCATGAAGTGGCTCTCTGTTTAAATTCAAAGGGGATCCTGGCCAGTTTTGACATTTCCTGCCCTACTTCAAGCATATCTGTATCTTCAGCATCATAATACCACCTGATTGTAATGTTATTAACCTTCATCTGCAACCTGGTCATTTTTTTGCAGAAATCAAGCAGATATTTTGCTGATGAAGAATTGAAATAATCAAAGTCAAGATTTATCTGAACCGCATTGCTGACCTGAGGTGACCCTGTAAGCCAGTCTGAAAATTCATCTGCCCAGGAGAGGATCTCTTCATAGAAGGCAAGGGCGTTGGGAGGCCTTGATTCACCGGAAATTTCATACTGATTATTCTCCGGATCGAGAATTACTCCGGGTGAGTATGCAGTCCGCTCTATAATTACTTTCCTCATGATCTATTCATTTATTGAAATTTCCAATTTAAAATAAATTCTGCCATTTTCAACAATGTCAATGTCATAACTGATTTTATTTCCCGACTTCATCTTCATCATAATAAAACCAAGCCTGGCTCCCGTTTCCCCTGGATTCGTCTCCCTGCTTATCTCCTGTTCAAACAGGTCATTCAGGGCACGGTAACTGAGGCTGTTGAGCAGGTCCAGCCTTTTCCTGATGTCACTTGCTTTCTGTTCGGTTACGAGATTGCCGGTCCGGACCGTTATCCTTCCGGGAACCCTTAATACGGTAAGATAGGGGAGGTGCCTGTTGTTTGGTACGGGTTCTGCATCAGCATATCTTATAATATTTTCGAGACATTCAACCACGACAGCATAGATTCTTTTCGAAATCAGCATATTCAGGTTTTCCCCGGCTGCTTTCTCCCGGAGTTCAACGGCCAGCCTGTCAATAACCCTGTAATCAACAGGACCGGTATAATCTAGAATTTTTATGGTTTCCGGTATTTCACGCACTCTGCAACGAATCAGGATGTTTGTTTAACAAAGATATGCCTTGCGGTGGTCATCACCGAGGTTTAACTTTAAATTCTTACTCCAATAACCAGAATATCATCAGTCTGCTCATTTCCGCCTTTCCATTTTTCTATTGTCCGGTCCAGTACCCGCTGCTGCTCCGGCATCGGGAGGCAATGAATGTCCAATAACAATTCTTTGAAAGCCTTTGACATGAATTTCTTGTTTTCGGGGCCTCCCTTCTGGTCGATGAAACCATCAGAGAATGTATATATCACGTCATCTTTAGTGAGTTTTACAAAATGTGTGGTGAAGGGTTGTTCCTCGTCAAAAATGCCGATTGGCTGCCAGTTGGCTCTTATTTCAAGAAGGGTATGATCATTTCGTTCAACTGTCCGGTAATCCTGAGTCCCGGCATTGTCAGGCTTTTCACCGGACCTGATCAGATATAACGGATTATAAGCCCCGGAGTATTGGAGCTCCATTTTATCCTTTTCAAGGACATACAGGGCAAGATCCATTCCATCTTTCTGTTCAAGTGATCTTCCTTCCTGCTTCAGGGATTTCTTGATCTCCATCCGGAGCCTGTTCAGAACTTCACCAGCTTCATTTACATCCGAATCTGTCACTATTTCGTTCAGCAGTCCTATACCAAGCATACTCATGAACGCTCCAGGTATTCCATGACCTGTGCAATCAGCAGTTGCGACAATGGTATACTGGTTGACCTTCTTTACCCAGTAGAAATCTCCGCTGACCATATCACATGGCCTGAAAAGAACAAAATGTTCCGGCAAGGCTTCAGACAGTAACGCTGCTGAGGGCATGACTGCCTGCTGTATCTTCTGGGCATAGATTATGCTTTCCTTTATATTGGTATGCGCTACTTCTATCTGGGCTTTCTGCAGGTTGACTGTTTCAAGCGCTTTCCCCAGCTCTTCATTCTTCACCTGAATTTCCTTCTTCTGCTCCATGACCTGGGCTGTACGTTCAGATACTATCTTTTCCAGGTGATCTTTCTGCTTCAGCAGCCGCCTGATGTTTACTTTTACAATAAGGAAAATAATTAATGCAGCGAGAACCAGGTAACCTGCATAAGCCCATGGTGAACGATAAACCGGCACCAGGATATGAAAGGGATAGCTGTCAGTTGCTCCGACTTTCCTGTATTGGTTCATCGACCTGACTTCAAAGGTATACCGTCCTTCGCGGAGGTTGGTATATTCCTTTTTGTGGTCCTTTCCCCACGCTGACCAGGTTGTGTCCGCACCAATAAGCCTGTAGCTGTACAGATTCTTTTCAGGATCTTCATAGAATAAGGCAGCATATTCAAACACCAGGTCATTGTTCCTGAATGGTATCTCAATTGTTTCTTTTGTATTCTCACCACCATAGATCAGTTCTCCCCTGGAATAAACATTTCTGATCATTGTCCTGAATGGCTGGTCACTGTCCGGAATGATCGAAGGATCGTATCTCAGAAGTCCTGATGACGTGCATATAAAGACTGAGTTGCCGGGCCCCTGCCGTATTGTGAACGGGCTTTCATAGCACCTGAGATCAGTGAATTTGTAGAACGGTGTCCGGGATTGAACATACTGACCAGCCTCCTCCCGGAGAAATCCTTTTTCATAGCTCCCGTTCTCCATATGCTCCTCAAACCAGATCTCTCCGCTGTCAAAATGTATGAACGGAAAGATCTTCCCTGTCAGCATCGGGAATAACAGATCCGGTTCAAACAGATCTTTTGTTTCATTATAGCGGTAAACTCCCTTTTCCGTTCCGAATACCAACTCCCCCGAGTTAAGTTTATAGGGCATGGCGTAATTGGTAGGCAGCCCGTCTGAGCTTGTATAGCGCTTCAGGTATGTAATGCTGTCAAGTTTTTCGTTGATCCTGGCTTTATATAAATCGAGGAGTGTGGATATCCAGATATTTCCGTCGTTGTCCTCCACTGCTTCATAAACGGATTTGTCAAAACCCCTGATATGGTATTTCAGATTCCAGGATTTGTCATCCTTATGTAACAGATAGAAACCCTCATCTGCGGTTCCCGCCAGCAGGAAGCCCGGGTGATTTTTCAGACTGCAGAAACTCAGCCCGGTCACATCTCCTGATATGGTCACCGCCTTATCTTTTTTTATATCGAAGACACCCTGGTAACATGCGAGCAACAGGTTTCCGTCAACTGCCAGCAGCCTGAAGTTCTGGCCTTCAGTACCTTCGATCGGCATAAATTTTCCATTAGAATTCTGAATATGTAAGTACTGGCTTGTTCCGACGTAGCACCTGTTTTCATAGAATTCAAGGCACATGGGTGATCCGTTAAGTCCCTCCGGTTCAGAATAGATGCGGAATGGCAGGTTTACAGGTATCATGCTGATGCCATTGTCAAGGGCAGCCCAGAGCCCTCCGCTCCGGTCAGTATATAGCCAGTAAACTGTGTTGTCCTGAAGCCCTGTGTTTTTGTTAAACCTGCCTTTTATGTTTCCCCCTTCATTAAAGACAATTATGCCTCCTGTCAGGGTTCCCAGGGCAAAGTTACTGCTGTCAAGCAATGCCCCGCAATAAATGGGATTCGCGCCCAGAAAACTGTCTACCTCTTCAAAGCCCTCCGGCTTAATGAAAGTGCCATCTTCCGGAGAATAAACAAAAACTCCCTTTGTCCGGCTTCCTATTAATATTTCATCCTGCCGGTACGGCAACATCACGTAGACCCTCTCATCAGCGAATCGTTCACTGCCTTCGATGAAGTGCAGGCTGTCCCCGGAAAGGTACAATAATCCTTTCCCGCGCTCCCTGGCATAAAGCCTGTCCCGGACAGAGAAAATCATATGGTATCCCTGTGGTGAGGTAAGGACCCTGATCTTTTCATCCTGAAGTATAAATATCTTATCATCTGCCAAAAAAATGACCTGGTCTCCCAGGATGTAGGCATACAGTGCTGTAACAAGGTCGCGGTGAGATTCGGGAATCTGTTCCTTCAGCGAATGGTAATCAAAGCTGCCGGTTTTGTCAGGCTGCAGATAACCCAGATCGTTTTCGAGCCCTACATAGATACGTCCGGAACTGTCAATTGCATGGGTTCTTACAATAGGCAGCCTTTTCAGCCGCCATTCAACCCCGTCATATGACAGCATGCCGTCATTATTACTAAAGTACATTATGCCCCGGGAATCCTGGGATAACGACCAGTTTTGCTGACTTCCCCTGTATTCCGGAGACGAGTAATTCCGGATAAACATCCTTCCGGTATCCTGAGAGAAGGAATCAATAATTATTGCCCCGGCTACAATCAGAAGTTGTATTTTCTTTCTCATCTCAGATGATCATAGCTAATCTTTTCATGGAGTATAAAGAAAAAACGGTATCCCGGACAATCTCTGAAAAATCAACCAGGCCCTATGTGCCGGATAATTACCTGCCCGCCCGATGCCATCACCGTCCTTCTGGTGGCAGGAGTTATTGATGTCATAAATATAGAGTTCGGCAATGCCTGACATCAGGTGATCAAATGGTTCATAATCAAAGTTAAGACATTATGAAACGAAATGCAAAGGATTATTCAGTCTTTCAAACGCCGTGAAAAGTATAACCATTCCCGGGTTATCCGCTGAAGGAGTGAAGACAGGGAATTCCCGGGCTATAAACCTGTTCGCCCGGCTGTGGACAATTATACAGGCTCTTCTTTAAATTAATCTATCTCCTCAAGTTTCTGAAACCAATCTGTAATTTAGGTATAGCGGTGGATTATGTCTTTTATAGTTTGGAGCGTAGAAGTAGAACTTCCGGCCATCCGGAGACCAATCCCCAACCTGACCGTGACGCGGCCAGGTGAGGACCTGCCTGGGATTCTCCCGCTTACTAAGGTCCTGTATTAAATTATTGTATTTACCTGCTGATGAAGAAGTATATGCTAAATATTTTCCGTCCGGCGACCACATTTGCTTTCCAGTCCATTCTTATAATTTATTACAACGAAGTAATAGTGCATTTTGCCTTTTCAACTGTGTCGCCTGTGCAACTTTCCGTTCTGGCAGCAAGGGTTTTCAGAAGGCTTTCCCTGTCGTTTTCAGGTGCATGGTAAACAATCACTGATTGGTTATCATCCGCAACCGAAGTGCATCAGTATGGACCCCGGAGACATATTGAAAACATCTGGAAGAATTTATCTGACAACATGAAGCCGGTCAGATTTCTATCCATAATTTTTTTACATTTGTGTGGAGCTATCCCGCGAAACGAGCTTCTTCCTGATGCAAAAGCCGGTTCCAACGCCAAACTCACGCCGGTACAAATTGTAGGCTCTTAGTATGGGATAGTTTGATTATCTGTTGATACAGAGTAATTAGTTATTATTTCCGGTGGAATATAATGAAGGCAACCGGTTTATGTTCTCAGAATGAAATGCAGTTAATTCTTAAAATGCTTTATCTATGAAAACCACAAGTCCCAAACTATCGGTTCTGGTTTTATTTTCTATCCTGATGATGGCTTTTATTCCTGTCGGCGAAAAAGCGAAAAAGCCAATCTATCTGAATCCCTCGTATTCATTTAGGGAAAGGGCTGCCGACCTTGTTTCGAGAATGACGCCTGAAGAGAAACAAAGCCAGCTTGGCAATACAATGCCGCCTATCCCGCGCCTGGGAGTGAATCATTATGATGTCTGGGGAGAAGCGCTTCACGGAGTCATGGGCAGAAACAACAACAGCGGCATGACGGCAACTTCTTTCCCGAACAGTGTGGCCGTTGGGGCGACATGGGACCCGGAGCTGATCAAACGCGAAACAAATGTGATCTCCGATGAAGCCCGGGGATTTAACTACGACGTTCTCTTTACGCTTACCTACTGGTCGCCTGTTATCGAGCCGGCCCGTGACCCGCGCTGGGGACGGACTGCCGAGACTTTCGGAGAGGATCCTTTTCTTGTTTCCCGGATCGGGAAGGGATTTATTCAGGGTTTGATGGGTGACGACCCCACCTACCTGAAAGCTGTTCCCTGCGGAAAACATTATTTCGCCAACAATACGGAGTTTAACCGCCACTCCGGCAGCGCGAATATGGACGAACGCGATATGCGCGAATTCTATCTTCTGCCTTACAGGACCCTTATCAGGGACTATAAACTTCCGGCAATCATGACAGCCTACAGCGCCGTAAACGGGATACCGGTTTCGGCAAGCAAATACCTTGTCGACACTATAGCCCGTAAGACTTATGGACTTGACGGTTATGTAACCGGCGACTGCGGCGCGATTGACGATATGGTCAGGGGCCACCACTATTCCGAAAACCATACAGTAGCGGCAGCAATGGGAATTAAAGCAGGCGTTGATACCGATTGTGGCGGTGTTTACCAGGCGAATGCCCTGGATGCAGTGCAACAGGGCATACTTACAGAAGGCGAAATTGACAAGGCACTTGTGAATATCTTCACAATCAGAATGAGGATGGGAGAATTTGACCCCCGTGAAATTGTCCCTTACACCGGAATTAAACCGGGCGTAATCAACGATCCTTCTCATAATAACCTCGCACTTGAGGTTGCAACCAAAACACCCGTACTGCTGAAAAACAGCACAGTAACAAAAACGGGTAACAAGGCATTGCCGATTGATTTGAGGAACGTTAAAAAGATTGCTGTTTTAGGGCCACAGGCCGACAAAGTAGAGCTGGGCGATTATTCGGGAGAGGTTGAGCCTCATTTAAGGATATCGCCCGTGGAAGGCATTCAGAACTACATCAGGGAAAATAACCTGAAAACTGAGATAGTGTCCCTTGTGACCGGGAATACGGATAGAAATACCGATTTTATTAATGTGACCGGTTTTTCAACACTGCGAAACGGAGAGGTAGTGAAGGAATACGATGCGACAAAATTTGTCTCTTCAGCTCCTGGTCTTATAGTAGCTTCAAGATTCGGACGGACTTCGATAAGCGGTATCAAGGATGGCGATTGGACTGCCTATGACAATGTTGATATTACAGGTGTCGATTCGATAAGGTTCAATCTGAGTTCATCCGCCGATGGAGGCATTCTGGAAGTAAGGGTTGGCTCTGCTGCCGGCAATATGCTGGCATCTGAAAGAATCACCAGTCCTCAGCAAAGCGGAGGATTTCCCGGTTTTGCACGCCCCAGGGTAGTGCCGGTGAAGATAAACACTCTGGGTATAACAGGCCCGCAAACACTTGTTCTTGTGTATCGCGAAGCAGCAGAAAAGGAGATCGATCCGGCAACACTTAACCTGGCAGCCGGCTGTGACGTCGCTCTGGTTTTCGTGGGTACCGACCAATCCACCGGCAGGGAGGAATCAGACCGTTTTGCATTGACCTTGCCGGGCAATCAGAATGAACTGATAAAAGCTGTGGCCGCAGTAAATCCCAATACGATTGTAGTGATGCAAACCATGGGTATGGTTGAAGTGGAACAGTTCAAGAATCTAGCTGACGTCACCGGGATTATCTGGACAGGTTACAACGGCCAGGCACAGGGAACTGCCATGGCGAAAGTACTGTTCGGCGATGTAAATCCGGGCGGAAAACTGAATGTAACCTGGCATAAATCACTGAATGACCTGCCTGAGTTCAATAATTACAATCTGCGTGGCGACGGCACCAACGGACGCACTTACATGTATTTCAACAAAGATGTGTCCTACGAATTCGGATACGGTTTGTCATATACCACATTCGAATACAGTAATTTTGCCATCAGCAAAAACAACATTACGCCCAACGATAAAATTACCGTCAGTGTTGATGTTCAGAATACCGGAACTGTTGACGGGGATGAAGTGGTGCAGGTTTATGTGAAAACTCCTGACAGTCCTGCATCCCTTGAGAGACCGGTAAAGAGGCTGAAGGGATTTCAAAGGGTGACTATCCCACGGGGACAGGTGAAAACAGTTTCAATCGATATTGACTGTCAGGATCTATGGTTCTGGGATTCGGAAAAAAGGAAAATCACTTTCGACCCGGGCAGGTATGTCTTCGAGATTGGCGCATCCTCGCGAGACATAAAAGGACAGGTGGAAGCCCGGATGAGCGGAAGCTACAAACCTGTTCTGACCACAGTGGTGGCCGAATGCGACAGGGTGGTGTTAAAACCCGGAAACAAAGTGCAGACAAGCGTAACGGCAAGCATGTCAGACGACAGTTTCTATGACATCACAAAGGCTGTAGTTACATACAAGAGCAATAACCCTGGGGTTGCCATTGTCGATGAAAAGGGTATTGTAACAGCTACAGGCGTGGGCGTTGCTTCGATCATTGCCAGCGTTACTATTGACGGAACAACCGTTTCAAACAGTTACCCGCTAAAGGTGATGCCCGATCTGAATCCCGCATCAGTTACAGTTAACGGGAAAAATATACGAGGTTTCAACAAAGATGTAAAGGCGTACAGTTACCTGTTGAAGAGCAATGCGAAAATACCCGTTGTGAAAGCTGAGACTTTGGGCAGCGGGATTTCCGTCGAAATCGAACAAGCCAGGGCAATACCGGGAACCGCAACAATCAGTCTGATAGACAATATCACCCTTGAAAAGAATGTCTACTACCTGAATTTCGATACGGAATCGGTAAGCGATGAATTCAATGGCAGCGCCGTTGATCCACGGTGGGAGTGGGTTCGTGAAAACAAATCAACACATAGTTTATCTGCAAAAGCAGGCTCGCTTACAATCACAAGTGAAAAAGGTGGCGTTCTTGAAGCTACCAACGATGCAAACAACCTGCTGCTGCAAAGCGCCAATAACGACTGGACCATCGAGACCCGGCTGGTTTGTTCCAGAACTCCGTCCCAGCCTGAAAACGCAGGTATCCTGGCTTACCAGGACGACGATAATTTTGTGAAGCTTATGTTCAGGGCTGTGATCAAGACAACCCGGGCCAGGGGAGTTCAACCCGGCACCCTCGACCTGGTTATGGAAGAAAACGGCATCGCAAAATCACTGGCGACATTCAATCTCAAAGACGAGATCACCGGCGACAAAGCATTGAATCTTAAACTGGAGAAAAAGGGAGGTACCTACACAGCTTATTATTCACTTGACGGTACAAATTACGAGTTGCTGGGAACAGCCGGTCTGCTGCTGAAAGACATCAGGGCAGGCCTGATCGTATGCGATGGCATCGTGGCTCAGTACATGAAAAGCACCTACTGGTTCGATTCTGATACGACAAAGCCGGACACGCCGTTCGATGTGTCGTTCGACTACTTCCGCATAAAGAACAGCGGATTGAAATAGTTACCCGGTAAACCAGGGAATGCTTATATGAAAAATCAAGTTCTTTTTTTCGTTACCGGATTGATCTGGATTTCGGGACATGGTTTCGGACAACAGGCCAATGTAAATCTCGATTACAATCCGCAAAAGGATACTGAAGGCCTGATACCGTTCAGCGCTAATGTTAATTCGCCAGAGGTGCGCGACGACAATACGGTTACTTTCCGCTTGAAAGCTCCCAATGCACAGAAGGTTGTCCTGCCTGTCGAGGCAATCCACACCGCCAATAATATTGGCAGAGAACCTATTCCTTTTACTAAGGGAGCTGATGGCATCTGGACACTGACAATAGGGCCGCTCAAACCGGATATGTATTCATATCATTTCAATGTGGATGGTGTTCAGATTCCCGATCCGAATAACACTTACGCTGCCTTTACCGCCATGCCGCCTTACAGTGAGCTGATTGTGCATGGCGACGGGCCGGCATATTATGATGCCCGGAATGTTCCTCACGGAACCGTTACGCGCCATGTTTATCATTCGGAAGTGACAAAAGGTGAGCGCGAGCTTTATGTTTACACTCCTCCAGGCTATAACCCGAAGAAAAAATACCCGGTTTTATATCTGCTTGGCGGAAGCGGTGAGCTCCCTTCAAACTGGGTATTCGACGGAAGGGCCAATTTTATAATGGACAATCTTCTGGCTGAAGGTAAAGCTGTTCCGATGATTATTGCCATCCCCAACAACCAGGTAATTCACCGGAATCATCCCAGACATACCGAGCTGACTTTCGATATTCTTGAAAAGGAGCTGCGGAATCATGTAATTCCTCTGGTCGATGAGGCTTACAGCACAATCAGGTCCCCGAAAGGCAGGGCAATCTCCGGTTTGTCCATGGGAGGCCGTCACAGTATGTATATCGGATTTCGTTCACTTGATCTTTTTGCCAATTTCGGCATTCTCAGCGCCGGTGACACGAATGCGGAAACCTCGCTGGCGCAGTTTTTAAACGATCCGAAAGTAAATGAAAAGGTAGATTACCTGTTTGTCGGTCAGGGTACAGAAGAGGCAAAAGGCTTTATGGGACAAAGGTGCCTGGTTCTGCATGAAGCCCTCTTAAAACATAAAATCGAACACGAGTATTATACGGGCGGTCACGGGGGCCACGACTGGGCCACGTGGAGGCACCTCCTGTATTACAAATTTTTGCCAAACCTCTGGAGAAGCAAATAACCCAGACAGATATGAAAGCACTCTATCTTCCGATAGCGATAGCACTCATGGTTTTCATGACCGGATGCTCGAAACTTCTGCCTGAACAGGTAAAAATAGAACAGGGAATAGTGCAGGGCACGATTGAGGATAGCCTGCGTGTCTTCAGGGGAATTCCCTTTGCAGCTCCGCCTGTCGGCGATCTGCGCTGGAAAGCGCCACAGCCCGCGCCAGAATGGGAGGGGATCAAAATGACCACTGAATTTGCACCGGCTGCCTTTCAGGGTGGTAATCCTCCTTCAGGGAAAAGCGAAGATTGCCTGTACCTGAACATCTGGACACCGGCAAAATCGGATAAGGAAAGGGTCCCCGTCCTAGTCTGGATTTACGGCGGCGGATTCAGTTTCGGCTCCACCTCTGACCCGGTTCACAATGGTGAACACCTCGCCCGTAAGGGCGTCGTTCTGGTCAGTATAGCCTATCGGGTTGGTAAGCTTGGTTTCCTGGCCCATCCTGAGTTGAGCGCAGAGAACCCGGATAAAGTTTCGGGAAACTATGGTTTGCTCGATATGATTGCCGGCCTGCAATGGATCCGGAAGAATATTGCTGCATTCGGAGGCGACCCCGGTAAGGTTACCATTTTCGGGGAATCGGCCGGAGCAATTGCAGTGAGCATGTTATGTGCCTCGCCGCTGGCAAGTGGTTTGTTTCACGGAGCCATATCGCAAAGTGGCGGTTCTTTCGGACCGACCCGTACCACAACGTACCCTGGAGAAAATATGAAAACACTTCAACAGGCGGAACAGGAGGGTGTCGAATATGTTCGAAATGCAGGAGCAGCTTCAATTGCCGATCTGCGCAAAATTGAACCGGACAAGCTTCCGATGGGGATGGGCATGGGTGGCGCGTGGCCAATTGTGGACGGTGTAGTAATTCCGGACGACCAATACCTCTTATATGAAGCAGGAAAATACAACGACGTCCCGATCCTGGTGGGGTATAATTCCGACGAGGGTGCAAGTTTTTCAAGGGAAAGGAGCCCTGAAGAATATTTCGCGGGTGTCAGAACGAGGTATGGAAAGTTTGCCGATGACCTGATAAAAGCCTATCCGGCATCAGAGACATCGGTTCCGAAAACAGCCCGTGACTTGTCGCGTGATGCCGCCTTTGGCTGGCAAACATGGATCTGGGCACGGCTTCAGTCGAGAACCGGGAAATCAAAGGTCTTCTATTACTATTTCGACCAGCACCCCGATTATCCCGAAGATTCGCCGCGTTACGGCTATGGCTCTCCTCATGGCCAGGATGTGGCGTACGTTTTCATGCACCTCGATAAATCGAAACCGGAAACCACAGAATCAGACCTTGAAATTTCTGAAGCCATGGGAACCTACTGGACCAATTTTGCAAAGTACGGCGATCCTAACGGCCCGGGAGTTCCGGAGTGGCCTGCTTTCAGCGATGCCAATCCTCAGGTAATGATTCTGGGGCCGACACCGCACATCGGCTCTGTTCAAAGCGCAGAATCGCTCGAAGTCCTCGACCGATATTTCAGGTGGAGACGCACTGAGGAAGGGAAAGAGTGGGCGAGATACTGATCAGGTATCTTTATATAGCAATGTAAATCGTCAGCTGGGAAAACAAGAAGCATCGGAAGCTTCAGTTACTCCTGTGAGATTATTTGCCAGGTTCGGTATTGAATGTAATCTCTTCTCCATATGCATTCAGGCAATCGCCATAATCAAGCCCTGCCATTACCTGAACAAATGTCGAGACATAATAATGCTTACCGGGGATCAGGTTCGTGATTTCCAAAGTAAATTCTCCGGATCCATAGTAAATAGATTGTACCTCTTTTTCAATAAATTGATTGGCCCATAAAAGGTTTTCCCACCTTTTTGCCATATCAGGCACTGTATCATAGATGATGCCTCTTGAGATAACAAATGAACCACCTGTCGAGGTCACATTACCGGTGACCTTTGCTGAGGTCGCCGTTATTTCATTAACCCTGACTGTAGTGATTTCGGGACCGGGACTTGTTGTGAAAGAAAAGTTCTCTCCGTAATACGTTTTTTCTGAATTGGTAATATAGCCTCGTGCATAATAAGATGTCCCCGGTTGAAGTTCTCTTGCTTCACAACAAAAACCGAAGGTTCTGTCATGAACATACCAGTCGAGCTGCTCTGTCCAGCACACATAGTCATCGGTAGTTGGATCTGGTGAAGTCGACAGGCACACTCCTCTTTGGGTTATCGGACAAAGTCCACCATCGTCAACTATATCAAACATTATTTGCGCTGCGGTACAATTTGTTAACCGGACAGCAGTGATGAATTCTGGTTTACCGGAAGAGCTTGTTTGAAAGGACAATTGGTTACTGTATTCAGTTTTTGAGCCATATGTTACATATGCCCTTGCATAATAAGTGATCCCCGAACACAAGGGATGAAGCCGGCCACCGATGTAAGGCCCTGAATTTGTTTTATAAATATTTGAAAAATATGTTTTATTATCGGCTATTGTAGGATCAGGACTTGTCCCCCAGCATATCCCCCTGGCTGCATTTTCGCATCCTCTGCCAGGATCTGTTATCTGACCTTCAATGTAAACACAGGTAGCAGATTGTGGATTCACTTCAAGCAATTTAATAACAGGAAGAGCACCGGACTCAGGCTCTTTTTGATCAGGTTCCTCATGCTTCTCATCCTCTGCACAGGATATGACTGCCACTAATGCCAGAAGCAATAATTTGATAAAAATCAATCTGTTTCTCATGACAGTAAGTTTTTTATTTGGTTAATTGATATTTTTCATTTCAATGTTTCCTGTTAATGTTTAATTTTTCCTTTATATGTCCGGCAGTTTTATGTACTGCCGGATTTTCCCCACAATAACCAAAGTTAGGCATGATCCAGGGCCGGATCGGTTTCCTATTGTTCCAAGATTAGCAGTATTGTTACATAGCATGTAAATGCACAGGCCAGACAGGTTGACCACTTTCGGCTGCTTGCTGGATAAAGATTATAATTTACAGGTTAACAGTTATTTGCAGCACGGAATAGAGGATCAATTATTCCTGGCATATTGATGAGCTGGAGGGAAAACAGCCTTTCCCATCTTTGTGATCATTATTATTCCGTCATATTGTTTGGCATCTCCCAATTAATTTAATTTTGCTGTACTCTGTAAATAATCAGAAAGTGTATCTATGAAAAGGAATTACATGAACCCATACCTGGCAGGAGTGCTGCTGGGGCTGGTGCTTCTGCTCGCAATGGTGGTCGCCGGAAGGGGACTGGGTGCAAGCGGCGGGATTAAATACTGCGTTGTCTCTATAGTCGGGGCAGTGAGCCCGGAACATGTAAACCAGACAGAGTACTATTCCGGGTATTATGAGAACGGCAAAAAGCCACTGACCAACTGGCTGACAATTGAGATCTTCGGGGTAATTGTGGGGGGATTTATTTCCGGAGCCATTTCGGGCAGACTGAAACTGCGGGTCGAGAAATCGCCACGGATCAGTAACAGCCGCAGACTTGCATTCGCCTTTCTGGGTGGGGCGCTCTTCGTCTACGGAGGCCAGCTTGCGCGGGGATGCACCAGCGGCGCAGCTCTTTCGGGGATGGCCGTGCTTTCGCTGGCCGGGTTCGTGACAATGATCGCGATATTTGCTTCGGCATTCGCTTTTGCATGGTTCTTCAGGAAGAACTGGGTCTGAAAGTCTGA
>DHUL01000026.1:18752-20002 GCA_002409145.1 Bacteroidales bacterium UBA5235 | reverse complement strand
AAATCGCAAATCAAAATGGCCCCGTTAACAACATTATACGCATTTCCTGAATGGCTGAACATGCTGACAGCCTTAATTATAGGCATCGGATTCGGATTTGCCCTCGAGCAGGGAGGATTCTCCTCGAGCCGCAAGCTGGCAGGGATGTTCTATGGTTATGATACCACCGTGCTGAAGGTATTCTTCACCGCAGCAATAGTCGCCCTCATCGGTTCACAGTTCCTCAGCTACTTCGGGCTGTTGAACCTGAACCAGGTCTATGTCAATGAGTTCTATGTGACTGCCTCAATCCTTGGCGGCGTTATTATGGGCGGGGGCTTCATTATGGGCGGCTTCTGCCCTGGTACCGGACTCTGTGCCATGGCAACAGGCAAAATTGACGCTATTATATATGTACTTGGCGGCCTCACAGGTGCCTTCCTGTTCGCCGAGACCTGGCCGCTTATAGAAAAGACGGCTATGGCCAATTACCGGGGACCGGTGAAGATCAACGAGACTTTCGGCATGTCAGCCGGCCTGTTTACCCTGATCCTGGTAGCTGCCGCCGGGGCCATGTTCTGGCTCGCAGAACTGGCCGAGAAAAAATTCGCCAGACCTGACATCACCAATGAAATAAAGTGATCTGCCATGGAAACAAGGAAACAAATTACAGTGCTTCTGTTCCTGATGAGCCTGATCCTTGCCCTGCTCCCCCTGACGGCCAACCGGTCGTTTAAAGGCAGCCCGGCCGGACTGCTGGAAGAGGTACTGCAGAGCGAAGCCTCATTTTCAGCTGATCAGGTGGCGGGGTTCATCGTGAATGAGGCCGCAGATGTTCAGCTCTTCGACCTGAGACCTTCCGGTGAGTACGGGAAGGCTTTCATCCCCGGGGCTGTCAGCGTGCCATATGCCGACTTTATCCGGACAGATCCGGATATATGGTTACGCGACAGGGGAAAAAGAATGATCCTGTATTCGTCGGATGACACGGAAGCAGCAGCAGCAATGGCATTTGCAAGGGGACTGGGTTATGGCAACACTTATTTCCTTAAAGGGGGAATAGATGAATGGATTGAGACCGTTTCTGATACTGAATTTGAGGGAGTAAGGATAACTGCCAGGGAGAATGCGCTCCTGGAGACACGGAGAAGGGCAGCCGGTATGTACAACGAACTTCGCAGCCTCCCTGACAGCCTAAAGGTAAAATATCTTGAGACCAGGAAATTTTCAGCACGCAAACTTGACGGCGGATGCCAGTAAAAAGCAGCAAC
>DHUL01000026.1:0-18564 GCA_002409145.1 Bacteroidales bacterium UBA5235 | reverse complement strand
TGAGGACATTTAGAGAATACAAATATGTACTGGCTGCAGTAATATTTCTGGCGGTCCTTGCAGCTGTCCGCGCATTGAATCCAGCCATATTCAGGTATGATGCAGTCAAATGGGCTGAAACATCTGTTGCCGGTGAGAACATAATCTCCGCTGACAGGCTTGCATCAGCCGGGGATGACATTCTCCTTGTAAGGCTGGATGCTGACTGCATGGCTCCGGAAATCACCGGAGCTGCTATATTGGCAGCCGCTCCCGGCGACCTGTTCTCAGGCGATAATATTAAAAAGATCAGGCGGAACAAAGGACCGGTCGTGCTCTGTTCCCGGGACGCCTCTGTATCGGCCAGGGCCTGGATGATCCTAAGTGAGACGGGGATCAGAAAACTCTACATCTTAAAAAAGGATCCGGCCTGAAGAACAGGCCGGACCGTATTATTTTGCTCCTGAGAAACCCGGGTGAATCCGCTAACCTCTTATCCACTATTTCTTCACCACCGGGAAATCATTTGATTCCTCCAGGGTGAACGGAAGCCATGATAAAGTGCTTTTGTCCTTCACCATCCGGTCATACATGAAGCTGTTGTTCCCATACCTGAGGGTCCTGGCATCGTAGCCGAAGAGCCTCAGGAAAGCTGTAGCGAATGCGGAGTTATGGCCTGTGCCGCAGTAGACGACAATGATTTTGTCGGTGGGTATTGTAGCCATCATATCCGGGAAACCCAGTGTTGCTTCGGGTTTGTAGCGCACTGAGCCGGGAATGTGACCGGCATCGTACTTGTCCTTCCTCTCAAGGTTGATCACAAAGTACTTCGACGGATCGGCATACACCTCATCAGCGGAGATGAGGATATTATCCGTACCCTGTTCGAACAGCTTGCTGAACCTTGCATCACTTATCTCACTTCCGGTCTGAAGTCCGGTTCCAAGTACTGGCATTCCGGCTGCAGCCGGAGTCTCGTTGGCCGTGGTCTCAAGCCGGTCCTCGTATGCCGCTGATACCCCCTTCATCCATCCGGCCTCTGCGTATTGCCTGTTCCAGCCTCCCATACCCCATCGCATAGCGAACACATTACCGTATCCCATCATTCTCAGCAGGGAGGTGGTGTAGCTTGACAGCTGTCCGTCATCGCAGACCAGGACTATCTTATCAAATTCAAATGGCTTAATTCCTGTCTGGAAATACTCCGGGAGCTCAAAAAATTGCCTGTTGACGGCCCCTTTTATGTGCCCTGCGGTGAACTGTTCCACCGGCCGGAGGTCAATGACAAGGTTGTTTTTACCCAGCTCTTCAAATACGATCGATGCTTTGATAAGGCTTGGGAAGTACTGGCTGTTGACATAATCGCCGTTTTCTTCGAGGTCCTTCAGCAAAAGTGTCGTTTCCAGGTCAATTACCGGTGCTGGCTTTTCTGCCGGGGCTGCGTTCTCTCTCTTCCTTTCGGTTCCCTTGCCTGCACATCCTGTAACGATGAGAGCCACTATCGCAAAAGCCATGAACCCAAATAAATATCTGCTTTTCATATGTGAAGCGGTATGAGTATTACTGAGCTACTTCCACCCGGTCACTGTCAAACTTCAGGGTCCCGGTACGGTTACCCGTTTCGTCATATTTATACTGGGTGATTGCCACACCGTTGTCAGGATGGTTGATCAGGTTCCTGTCCTTGTCCATATTTCTGACCTCGGTCACCGCGCCGTGCTTGTCATAGGTGTACTGGGTCACCGGAATCATTTTGCCGGCAACGTATTCATTGTCCTGGTCAAACATGGCAGTCTCAAGCACATAGCCGTTTTCGTCATAGGTGCTTGTGCGGCGCGACCAGCCCCAGTAGAGGTTTGACATCTGTCCGGTCACGTTGTAGACTGAGAACTTAAGCAGGTCACCATGCTCATTGGATTCGAACTCGAAGTATGATACCCCGATATCGCCGCAGTTTTCTGCTGTGCAGTTATAAAGTTTATCATCCATGTAATTGGCCATTTCGGTGACATAACCCTTGTCGCTGTAAGTGAATCTGAGCTCATAGAACGGGCAGAAGGGATTCATTACGGTCTCTTCTTTGGCAAGATTGTAACGTTTCTCCTGCAGTTTACCGTCAGGCAGGATTTGCCACACGTAGTTATGAATTTTATTTCTGTTCTCAACCGGGTTTCCGTCTTTGTCAAGGAACCTGAGTGCGGTTCTGGTTCCTTTTTCGTCAAGGGTGTATTCATAGGTGAAGACTCCTCCGGATTCGATAGCCTGCCCGTTTTCGTCAAAGAATCGCTTGATCTGCCTGTCACCGTTATATTCATAGGTGATTTTCGCGGCTCCGCCGAGCGATCCGTAACCGAGCGGCTCGTCGCCTCTCACAAATTCGACCGATGCGAGACGGTGTGCATCGTCATAAGTGAATTTGTAATTGTTTATCTCCTTTGCCTGTGCCGGCGTCAGCTCATGTGATCCTCTTTCGGTATCCCATGGTGTTTCGCTGAAAAGAAGGGTTCTGTAATGAACGGTTCCTGTGTTGGGTTCCTTTTTTGCAGGCGTCTGGTTGCAGGCGGTGAAAGCCGCAACTACCAGTGCCATAATGCCAACCATTAATGCTAAGGGTCTTGATTTCATACTCTCTTTTTTGTTTGATATCAGTAAAACAATGTCAGGTGTAAAAGGTTTCCGCAATTTATGACTAATATCGCAGTGTACCAAGCGGGTAAATTTGCCGGAGAGCGCCCGGTTTCCTGTCTGCCGGGTCAGTTGCATAAGGGTATATCTCCCAGGCTGTGCGGCATATATTCGAGGTGTCCTGCTCTTTGGTCCTGTAGGGACGACTGGTCCTGTCACCTCAGCAGTAATCAATATCATCCTTAATTCTGTGGCACATCTGCTGAAAGGCAAAACAGGGCCACCGGCAGCGATACTTTTTTTCAGCGAAAAGTTCTAATCCCCGGATGAGATTTGCAGAATCATCCGGTGCCTGGAGGGAAGGTTATGACAGTCACAGACTCAGCGAAACCGTGAGGATCCGGAGTTACTGAATCGTATCATGGCGGGCATGAATTTTTTGATGCAGAATGGTGCATTTTTTCATTAAAATTTCCCCATTTTTCGAACATTTATTTTAGTTTCGTAACAAAGCTTTTTTTTTGAGGGTTCTTATAGTATATGATATTGATCTTACGTGGGATGCGGCCGAGATCAGCGAGACACGCAGATCAAACCGCATTCTCTTCGATGCACTCAGGAATGAGGGTTTTGAGACCTATCTCGAAGAGCTGCGTGACCCTCATCTTGACAGGATACTGGAGAAGCATGATCCTCGGCATACAATTGTATTCAATCTCTGCGAAGCCCTGCCGGGCACTTCTCACCCCGAAAGGAGGGTGACAGAAATCTTTGAGCACCTGGGATTCACCTATACCGGGAACACTCCGGAAGTCATAGACCTGAGTTATGACAAGAAGAAGACAAAAGAGCTTCTCACGGACCTGGGTATAAGGGTTCCCGACGGAGCGGTCCTGAGGGCAGAGGATGCTCATACCTGGACACTCTTCCCTGCAATAGTCAAGCCCTCGCGTGAGCACTGCAGCCTTACTATTTCAGAGAAATCCGTTGTTTTTGACACAACCTCGCTGAAGGAACAGATAATGCTGGTTAACAGTGAGCTGAATCAGCCTGCCCTTGTGGAGGATTTCATTGACGGTCGCGAATTCCATGTCTCCGTCTGGAACAATGGTCCGCCTGAGATACTGCCTGTGGCTGAGATGGACTTCTCAGCCTTCAGTGAGGTAAAGGAGAGACTCTGTACCTATGATTCAAAATTTCTTCCAGGTTCTGGTCATTATGAAAAGATAGAGACTGTGATGCCGGCGCCGCTCGATGACTGGTTGTATAAAAAGCTGGAAAAGAAAGCCATTGACACCTGGAACGGATTCGGATGCACGGATTATGCACGGTTTGACTTCAGGCTGCGTGATGATAAGTTTTATCTTCTTGACATCAATCCCAATAATGATATCAGCTTTGACACAAGCTTTGCCATGGCAGCGGAGATGATGAATTACTCCTACGGACAAATGGTAAAGAGAATAGTAATGATGGCCGCCGGGCGTCATCCTGTTTTTGGTGACGGGAGCTGACAGATAAGGTAAGTGCTTTCAGGTACAGGTTTTTAAAGCAATTGACCAGCCGCCTATCTGGCAAGGCACCTGATTATCTCTGCGATATAAATCTTGTGAAGGCCGCCCTTGGTGCTGTAATGGGTTTTCAGAGGTTCACTTTCAAGGAATGCCTCTCTTGTGAGCTGGCTGGCGTACAACTTACGGCATTCCAGCACTATCCTTGCTTCGGCAAATGCAGGCAAGCCTGATTCGGTAAAGAATGGTGTCAACCCGGCCTCTGTCACCTTGTCACAATCCCTTCCGCTCATCGTTCCGCACAGGTTAAGTGCATCCCGGTATCTGTCATCGAAGAAGGTAAGTGTGAAACCTTCGTTTCTTTCCATGAATTCATAGGTATATCTTTCCGGCCGTATGAAAACGAAAACTACGTTCCTGTTCCACAGGTAACCCATCCCTCCCCAGTTGGCGGTCATGGTGTTAAACTTATTCCTGTCGCCGGCAGTCACCAGCATCCAGTCAGAAGCAATCAGCCTGATTAAGTTATCAGTCAGATCTGACGGCTTAACTTCCTTCAGCTTATCATTCATGATACACAGAATTTCCGGCTAATATAGCAATTGTTGATTATCAGGCCAAAGTAAGAGTGAATGCCTGCAGGTAAGCCACCGGGACGGTTTCGATGAGAGGCTGCTTCAACTGATTGAAGCGGTCACCTCGAAAAGTGGTGAGTTGTTTATGGTCTTTTTGACCAGGCACAGCTCCGCTGCATTGATTACTGCTGAGCGGTACTTTTCCGGGAAATCTGCCGGAAGCTGAATATTCAGTTTAAAGCGGGAGGGAATCCTCTTGTCAGGGTCAAACTCAACCGACTGGAATATTTTAATTCCATCCGCAGTGATTCCCCTCTGGTCACAGAATGATTTGACATATATCCCGGCGCAGGTACCAATAGATGCAAGGAACAGCTCAAACGGTTCAGGGGCGGTACCTCCGCCACCGTTCCTGACCGACTGGTCTGTTTTAATTGCCTTACCGTTTATGTGGGCGGTGACCATTTTGCCGCCATCGAGGGTTATTTCAATGTTTGCCATATGGTTAAAATATTTTCGCCGGATGATTTTATCTGCAGGAATGCTTATTTCTTCACGGCAGTCATCAGGAATACCCCGAATTTTTTCATGGCACCCTCAGATGATGTCTTCTCGATATTGAATACGGTACCATACTTTACTCCGTCATATCCGTGATTTTTCAGACTGATTGCCAGTTTCCCGGGATCAAATCCCCTGTGTCCCGTGAAGCCATGTCCGTGGAATGAACCGTCCTCGCTGCAGAGGTCGGCAATGGCAAGGTATCCGCCGGCTCTCTGCATGGAGCTGAATTTCATGACTATCTTTTCAACATCATTGATATGGTGAAGAACCATAAGGGAGTATATCAGATCGAAGGCTTCGTCAGGGTAATCCTCGTTCTCCAGATCAGCTTTCACCACCTTCATCCCGGGCATATCTGACAGCTTTTCTCTCAGGACTTTCACCATCCCTTCCGAGCTGTCGATCAGGGTAACAGATCCTAACTTATCCCTGAGCATGAAGCTGAGCAGTCCTGTCCCTGCCCCGAATTCCATGGCGGTCATACTCCTGCTGAGGGGTATCTGGCTGACAATTGCAGTGGCTACGGCCTCTGCCCGTTCGCGGTGCATCTGGTTCTTGTCCCATTCCGCCGCCTTCAGATCAAATTCGTTCATAGGTGCTCTGCCGGATTCCTGTTCAGTTCTTCAACAGATAACTCCAGAGACTGTTTATGAAATGCAGATTCCGGCGATGACAAGATAATATTTACAGCAGAAAAATCCTCTCCTGTTCCCGGATCATTTAAGAAAAATTGTTGTCTGCTTATTGCGGGTATTTGTCTTTGGCATCAACGGCTTCATAACCAGCCGAAAGCCTTGCCTCACGTTTCTCAATCAGCTTGTTCTCTACAACAGAATAGAGAATAGATAATGCCAGTGTTGAAAGGATCACTGTCAATGATACCCATGAATGTCTTGCGAAAAACATGCTGATTGATTCGACACCGCTCAGCAGCATTTTCGCTCCAACAAAGAAAAGGATGAAGCAGATTCCTGTTTTAAGGTGTCTGAACAGTTTCATTATTCCCTTGAGAGCAAAGAAAAGAGAGATAAGGCCCATCAGGGCAAAAGTATTGGATGAGATTGCCAGAAAATTGCTTTCATAGAGTGTAAGTGCCTGGTTTCCTTCGCGGATAACCCCTATCACAGCCGGAACTGAATCAACGGCGAACATGACATCAGTTGACCCTATAAGCAGAAAAGTCAGTGCAAAAGGAGTGATTGCAAACTTGCCGTTAATACGGGAATGGAATTTGGGATTTTTGTTGTTAACATCTACCTGGAACACTCTCTTTGCTGCCCGTATCAGTGTATTTTTCTCCGGGTCGATTGTCTCATCATCATCATTGTTCTTCATCATCTTGAATGTCATGTAGATCAGAAACGCACCGAACAGGTAGATCAGCCATTCAAAACGATTAATAAGACCCATTCCTACAAGTATAAATAGGGTACGGAAGAAGATCGAAAGCAATATTCCGTACTTAAGCAGGATAGGTTGAATCTCTCCCGGCACCTTCATCATCGTGAAGATCATGATGAAGACAAAGAGGTTGTCAATCGAAAGCATATATTCGGTCAGGTAGGCAGAGTAGAATTTCATGCCCATCATACTCCTGGTGCTGATGGTGCTGCTTTCATTCTGGGGATAGAACAGAGTGATGGCCAGACCGAAAAGAAATGCAATGCAGATCCAGAAGCCGGTCCATTTTAGTGCGGTGGAAACACTCTCTTCCGAATGCCTGTGCTTTGCAGCGCGCATATCCACCCAAAACCCTATGATGAATATCAGAATAAACGCAAACCAATAGTATAATTCGGGATTCATTTTGATGATAATTTTAAGGCGCAAAAATAGCTCTCTCTCAGGAGAGAACTGACAACATTTGTCATGGTTACAGCAGTATTTTTTGTACTACATTGTATTAATTTGCGAACTTGCTTACAAAGATGACTACCATTTGCCAATAATGACAATCAATTATGGAAAAGACCCTTATCTCAGCACTTCTCCTGTGTGTTCCCCTGCTGACCGGTGCACAGGCATTCAACACATTACCTGTCACCACCCAGAAGCCGCCGCTTCATGGTAGGCACTGGATGGCCATTACGGGCAAGCCGCTGGCTGCCACGGCAGGGGCCAAGATTTTCGATCGTGGCGGCAATGCCGTTGATGCCGCATGCGCGATGCTGGCTGCTACCTGTACCATGTGGGACGTTTTGAGCTGGGGAGGCGAGACACAGGCCCTGATATATAATCCTAAGACTGGAAAAGTCATCGCAATCAACGCCCTGGGAGTGGCTCCGACAGGAGCCACTGCTGAGTTCTACAAATCTAGAGGGTACAAGTATCCGCCTGAATACGGTCCTCTTGCGGCTGTCACCCCAGGCACTCCGGGAGGTTTGCTGGTAATGCTTGCAGAGTACGGTACAATGAGCCTTAAGGAGGTACTGGAGCCGGCTATGGAAATGGCGGCAGGCTATCCTATGGAGGCACAGACAGCCAACTCGGTGGAGCGTGCAAAAAGCAGGATAAAGGAGTGGCCCTACTCTGCTAAGGTGTTCCTTCCCCATCAGGGGGAAGAGCGGGAGGCACCGTCAGCCGGGGAGGTATTCATACAGTCTGATCTTCTTGCCACCCTCACTAAGCTTGTGGATGCCGAACAGCAGGCGCTGAAGAAGAAGAAATCACGCCGTGATGCCATATATGCTGCCTATGACCGTTTTTACAGAGGTGACATCGGCGTTGAATTCGCCCGCGGCTGCCAGGAGCAGGGTGGTCTTATCACCACCGAAGACCTGGCCAGGTGGCAGGTTAAGATTGAGGAACCGCTCATGACCGACTATAAAGGTATTGAAGTGTACAAACTCCAGCAATGGAGCCAGGGCCCGGTGATGCTCCAGACCCTGAACATACTTGAGAACTTCAACCTGAAGGAGATGGGTTACAACTCCACAAAGTACATCCATACCCTTTACCAGGCTATGAACCTGGCTTTTGCGGACAGGGATTTTTATTATGGTGACCCGGCCTTCCCGCCCGAAGAGCCGATGCAGGGGCTTCTCTCCAAAGAATATGCAAAGGAGCGAAGCAAGCTTGTCAATCCGGATCGCAATGACCCTGCTGTCAGGCCGGGAGATCCTTATCCCTTCGAAGGAAAGATAAACCCGTTCGCCACAATGCTGAATTCATGGCAGGCAGATGCCCGTAATATCTATCCCTCTGATAATCCGGAGAAGTATAGTAGTTTCATGGATACTTTTCAGTCGGGAACCACCTCCATCGAGGCTGCTGATGAGGAGGGATGGGTTGTATCTGTTACTCCGAGCGGTGGCTGGGTACCGGCATGCATTGCAGGCAACACCGGCATCGGGATGAGCCAGAGGATGCAAAGCTTCGTCCTTGACGAGAAGGAGAATCCTTTCAACGTGGTTGAACCAGGCAAGAGACCACGGGTGACTCTGACTCCGACACTGGCAATGAAGGACGGGAAGCCGCTTCTCTCGTTCGCCAAGCAGGGCGGCGATGAGCAGGACCAGTTACTGCTTCAGTTTTTCCTGAATGTGGTGGAGTTTGGCATGACCATCCAGGAAGCATGCGAGGCTCCGTCATTCAAGACGCTGCAGATGTATTCCAGCTTCGGTGACCATGAAAAGGTTCCTGGCGGATTGGTGCTCAACAGCGCTATGCCTTTGTGGATCAGGAAAGAGCTGACAGCCATGGGGTACAGGCTCTCATTCCAGGAGAGGACCTCAGGTCCGGTCAATGCCATAGGATTCGACCGGGCTCACGGAACCTTCTGGGGCGGATCAAGCAACCACGGGGAGGACTACGGGATAGGATGGTAAGCCAGTCAGCAGTTGGCAGTACCAGTCAGCAGTAAGTGACTGCAGAGTGCCGACTTTGCAAATAGCTTTTTCCAACATGATTCTTATCTTTGTGGCTTCGGTCAGATCATCAGATGGCAAAGAACGAAAAGAGGAAGGGCAAGTGGAGCGACAGGTTCCGGTTTGCAATATTCAATGACACAACCTTTGAGGAGTTGTGGCGAATACGCCTTTCAAAGGCAAATGCACTGCTTGCGGCAGCATTACTGCTGGTTGTCACCCTCGCGCTTAACACTTCACTTATCGCATTCACCAACCTCAGGGAATTTATACCTGGTTACCCCGATGTGGAGATGCGGCGAAACATCCTGTTGAATGCCATTATGCTTGACTCCCTGGAACATGAGCTCGAGATAAGGGACAAGTATTTCCGTGACCTGAATGATGTTATCTCCGGCAGGCAGCCTGCCAGTTCGGTATCTCTTCGTGACAGCACGCGAAACTACAGCAATATCGTCTTCAGAAAGTCATCAGAAGATTCACTTTTCAGGGCGCGTGTGGAGCAGGAGGACAAATACAGCCTCTCAGCAGCGGTCATGTCACCGGACATCCCGTCAACAGGACAGGTCACCACTCTTGCCAACATTCACTTCTTTCCCCCGGTCAAGGGAATTATCTCAAGCAACTTTGACACCCGTACCCGGCATTATGCCACTGACATAGTAACCCAACCAAAGGCGGTTGTCTCGTCAACTCTTGACGGAACCGTGATAATGACCGGATGGACCATGGAGACCGGTTTTGTGATAATGGTTCAACATGCCAACAACCTTGTGTCGGTTTATAAGCACAACGCCAGGCTGCTGAAAGAGATGGGAGACAGGGTCAGGGCAGGAGAGCCTGTATCGATTGTTGGCGACTCCGGTGAGCTTTACACTTCCGGGCCCCATCTGCATTTTGAGCTCTGGTTTAATGGCGAAGCGCTCGACCCGGCTCAATACGTATATTTCTGACAGGAGGGTTCGGGATGCATAAACGACTGGCAATCATTGGCTCTACCGGATCTATCGGCACCCAGACACTGGGAATAGTGGCCCGTTACCCTGATCTGTTTACTGTCTCAGTCCTCACTGCCGGAAGCAATGCCGAACTTCTGATGGCCCAGGCCAGGCTCTGCCGGCCAGAGAAGGTTGTAATAGGCAACGAGGCTTTCTATGAAGTTGTGAAGACCGGGCTTTCTGGTCTGGGTATAGAGGTTTTGGCCGGTCAGAAAGCTGTCGAAGAGGTAGCAGCCTCGGATGGCATTGATACAGTGGTGGCAGCTATGGTGGGTTTTGCCGGCCTCCGTCCTACTGCTGCTGCCGTGGCTGCCGGCAGGGAGGTGGCGCTGGCGAATAAGGAGACTCTTGTTGTTGCCGGAGAGATGATCACCCGTACAGCGGCAATAACCGGAACAAAGCTTCTCCCCGTAGATTCAGAGCATTCAGCCATTATGCAATGCCTGAATGGTGAACCGGAGTCATCGGTTGAACGTATTATATTAACTGCATCAGGCGGCCCGTTCCGTGACACCCCTGCAGAGCGGCTTGCAAAAGTCACTCCTTTGGAGGCGCTGCGCCACCCCAACTGGACCATGGGCAGCAAGATCACAATTGATTCAGCCACGCTGATGAACAAGGGGCTCGAGGTAATAGAGGCACACTGGCTCTTCGGTACTCCACCGGACCGTATAGATGTGCTGATACACCCGCAGTCAATAATCCATTCCATGGTGCAGTTCACCGACGGATCGCTCAAGGCACAGCTCGGAGTGCCTGACATGCGGCTGCCGATCATCTACGCACTTACTTATCCCGAAAGAGTGCTTACGGAACTTCCCCGTCCTGACCTGGCGGAGATCGGATCACTCACATTCGGGGAACCGGATACTGCAAGGTTCAGATGCCTGGCCCTTGCACGCACTGCTCTCAAAGCTGGCGGTAACATACCATGCGCCCTCAACGCCGCCAACGAGGTGGCAGTGGCAGCTTTTCTCCTTGAACAGATTGGATTCAATGATATAGCCGGCACTGTTGAACATGTGCTCGGGAAAACAGTATTTAACAGCGAGGCTTCTCTTGGCACCTACGCTGAGACTGACAGCACAAGCCGGCGACTCGCTGACGATTACATCAATAAAGTAAAGAAAAAATGACAGTTCTGATTAAAATACTTCAACTGCTGCTCTCACTCTCAATTCTGGTTATAGTCCATGAGTTTGGCCACTACCTGTTCGCCCGAATCTTCAAGACCAGGGTGGAGAAGTTCTACCTGTTCTTTGACTGGCCATGGGCGATTTTCAAGAAAAAGTACGGCGAAACGGAATACGGCATCGGGATGATACCTCTGGGAGGGTATGTTAAGATCTCCGGCATGATAGATGAGAGTATGGACCGTGAACAGATGAAACTGCCACCCCAGCCATATGAGTTCAGGTCGAAGAAAGCCTGGCAGAGACTCATGATCATGCTTGGAGGGGTATTTTTCAATTTCATCTTTGCACTGCTGATCTATGTCGGCGTTCTGAGCCTGTGGGGAGAGACCTATCTCTCTGCAAAGAACGTCAAATACGGAATACTTACTGATTCTACAGGCTATGCAATGGGGCTGCGCAACGGTGATAAGATAATTTCCGTTGACGGGAAAGAAGTTGACAACTTTTATGCGATCATACCCGACATTCTTTTGAACGAGCGCCAGGTGCTTACTGTAGACCGCAGCGGCGAAATGGTTGATATCCCCATCCGCCGTGAGTTCATCCCGATACTTCTCAAAAATCCGGATATTATTGATGCAAGGATACCTTTCGGTCCGTTTGTAATATCAGGGGTTGCCGGTGAGACGCCTGCCGCTGCCGCCGGGTTAGTTCAGGGTGATGAGATTATTGCCCTTGACGGCAATACTTTCACCTGGTATGATGAGTTCCAGACCTACCTGGCACACCATAAGGCAATGCCTGTTACAGTTTCTGTAAAGAGGGGAGATGAACTCAGGGATATTTCAGTCACAACAACCGGGGCCGGGATCCTCGGGGTTTACCGTGAGGTAGCCAACATTCTGGAACTGAGCACAAAACACTATAATTTAGTCGAGGCTATTCCGGCTGGAATTTCCAAGGGCTGGAAGACAACCGGTGATTACCTCAAGCAGTTCAAGCTGATCTTTGCGAAGGACACCAAGGGATATGAATCACTCGGCGGATTCATCACCATCGGAAGCATCTTTCCGGGAAAATGGAACTGGCAGTCGTTCTGGAACCTGACCGCTTTCCTGTCACTTATCCTGGCCGTAATGAACATACTCCCAATCCCTGCCCTTGACGGAGGCCATGTGATGTTCCTTATCTTCGAGGTGGTCACGGGAAGGAAACCCAGTGACAAATTCATGGAGTATGCCCAGATAACCGGGATGATCATACTTTTTGCCCTGCTAATATTTGCCAACGGGAATGACATCCTGAAACTGATCAGAAAATGATAATTGAAGTATTATGAAAAGCGGATGCAAAAGAATTTGTATATTTGCATAAATTAATTGACAGAGAAATGGGAAAGATCGGACCTCTTGAAATAATCCTGATACTCGTGGTTGTTGTTCTTTTGTTCGGCGGACGCAAGATTCCTGAGCTGATGAAGGGCATAGGGCAGGGGCTTAAAGAGTTTAAAAAAGCCAAGGACACTGGTGATGATGCCGATAAGGACATCGCAAAGGAGAACTAGGACAATAAAATCTTATATTTAAGCCTGCATGCAAGTGCAGGCTTTTTATTTCATAATATACTGACATGAGCAGAGCATCAGTCTTCCTGTTTCTGATGGCGGCATTTATTGCTTCGTGCGGTGATTCGTCGCTTACGAGAACACTTCCGAACATTACCGGTACTACCGGGGAGGTTTTGGTGGTTATGGACAAATTCATGTGGGATGGCAGTCCGGGCAAAGCCATCAGGGAGCAGGTTGGTCCGACTATCATCAGCCTGCCCCAACCTGAACCGGCATTCACAATCCTGCCTGTCAATCCTGCTGGCTTCCGTGATATCTATGTCTCTCATCGAAACATTATACAGGTTACAACAGACCCCGCCATTCAGAAGCCGGTTGTGACATATAACCGCAACAAATGGGCGGAGACGCAGCTTGTTATTAATATTATGGCTTCTGATACCGCCATGCTTGCCGCAGCTGTCAGGGAGAACGGCGATGCAATACGCCGCAGCATCAATGACGCGGAAAGAGAGAGGCTTTCATCCTGGCTGACTAACTCTGCCGGGAAGGAGAAAAGCATCCTGAATTCCGGAGATACCAGGTGGGAGCTTCCTCTCCCCTCAGGCTGGAAGCCTGATTTTAACCGTGAGGGTATCATGATGATATCGCTTGAGACACCCTCAACAACTCAGTCGGTGATGGTCTCAGTGACTGACCGGACAACCCCAAGGATCGGATGCCTCGAGCTTGCCGATCTCACCCAGAAGCGCATGTCAGATGAGGTGAAGGGTCCTGACGGCGGATCATTCATGGTGATAGAACAGAAGATACCTGTCAGTTGCAGCTCGTTCCGGAGGTATGATACTGATTATATAGAGATGAGGGGATTATGGACACTTGAGGGCGGCTTCATGGGCGGGCCGTTCATATCATATGCTTTTATTGATTCGGTAACCGCAAGGGCTGTAGTCGTAACCGGATTCGTATATGCTCCGAAGGAGGAGAAGCGGGAGTTGCTTCGTCAGGTTGAGGCGCTGATGTATACGGTAAGGAAACGGCAGGAATAAGTAATAGGCGCCCTGCGGGACGGAGACAATGCTTTAAGCCCTATGAGCTATTATTGTCACACTACTGACTACTGCCTACTGCCTATTGCCTAATCTACAGGAACATACCGCTGATCCCGCCTGACGGGGGTGAATCCTGCCTCACGTATTATCTGCTTCATGGCCTCAGGGCTGACACGGAACGGATCACCGGCAGCGCTCACAACATTCTCCTCTATCATCACTGATCCCAGGTCATTGGCGCCGCTGTGAAGTGATATCATAGCCGTCTCCTTCCCCACTGTGAGTATTGATGCCTGAATGTTCGGAATATTGTCAAGCATCAGACGGCTGATGGCAATCAGCCTGATGTATTCCGGTGCGGACACTGTGCTGTGTATGCCATCCTTCTCTGCCAGCCTGGTGCCGCGGTCCATAAAAGGCCAGGGAACAAATGTTATGAATCCGTCGTGCCCGGCCGGTCTGGCATCCTGAAGCCTGCGCAGCATATCAAGGTGTTCGAGCCGCTCCTGTACTGTTTCGGCATGGCCAAACATCATGGTTGCGGAGGTTGGCAGGTTGATCCTGTGCGCTTCTCTCATCACTCCCAGCCATTCAGCAACAGTAGCCTTGGCCGGTGAGATGAGTTTTCTGACCCTGTCAGAAAGGATTTCTGCACCCGCACCGGGAAGAGAATCAAGTCCTGCGTCACGGAGTCTCACCAGCACGTCGTGATAACCCATCTTCTCAGCCCGTGCGAGCCATGCTACTTCCGGGGGACCCAGGGCATGAAGCTTCACGTCCGGCCAGCGGCTCTTGAGCCTTCTGAAAAGACCGGTGTAAAAGTCGAGCCCCAGTGCCGGGTTCATACCACCCTGCAGCAGAAGCTGGTCACCTCCCAGGGCCAGTAACTCCCTTATCTTCAGGTCATACTCCTCATCTGTGGTCACATAGGCATCTTCATGCTTTTCTGTCCGGCAGAAGTTGCAGAACCGGCATTGTGAGAAGCATATGTTGGTAATGTTCACGTTACGGTCAATGATCCATCCCACCATGTTACCCGGATGGAGCTTTTGCCTGGTAAGGTCGGCAACGTACATCAGCTCCTCCAGGGGAGCTTCCTTCCAGAGGCCGAGAGCCTCATCAACGGTCAGGCGGGCACCCCCGGCCAACCTGTCATATAACTGTTCTCTGATTCCCATCCTGTGACCTCCTCCGCATTTTAGCCGAGGCCTGTAAAGGTAATATATTAAAGCAATATCATTCAATATTTTGATTAACTTTACCACCCTGAACAGCCTCTTAGCTGTTCCTCAGACTTGATTCACAATGGATAAAAAACCTATAATAGCAGGGATTACCCAGGGAGACATGAATGGCATCGGCTACGAGATCATCATGAAGGCCCTGTCAGATCCTGAGATTGCCGACCTTTGTGTGCCGGTAGTGTATGGTTCGCCAAAAGCAGCCGCCTATCATCGTAAGGTGCTTAATATCACCAATTTTAATTTCAATAACATCCGTTCAGTTGCTGAAGCGCACCCGAAGAAGGTGAACCTTGTTAACTGCCTCGGCGATGATGTTCATGTGGAACTTGGAAAGTCGACTCCCGAAGGCGGCCAGTCATCACTTGCAGCCCTGGAGGCCGCTGTAGCTGACCTTGCTGCCGGAAAGCTTGATGTGCTGGTGACAGCGCCCATTGACAAGAGCAACATCCAATCTGACAGGTTCAGGTTCACGGGCCATACTGATTATCTCAAATCAAAGACCGGTTCCCACGATGTGCTTATGCTCATGATCTCTGAGAGCATGAAGATCGGTTTTGTCACTGAGCATATGCCGCTGAAAGATGTACCTGGTGCAATCACCATCGGCAGTATCCTCACCAAGCTGAGGCTGTTAAACAGGTCGTTGCTGCAGGACTTTGCAATACGGGGCCCGCGGATAGGTGTACTGAGCCTTAACCCGCATGCCGGTGACGCAGGGTTGCTTGGTCATGAGGAGAAGGATATCATAGATCCTGCCATCACGAGGGCAAATGAAGAAGGGATTCTTGCCTTCGGTCCATATTCAGCTGACGGTTTCTTTGGATCAGGCGCCTTCAAACGGTTTGATGCCGTTCTGGCGATGTACCATGACCAGGGGATGGGAGCCTTCAAGGCACTTGCCTTTGACACAGGAGTCAATTTCACGGCAGGCCTTCAGGTCATACGCACCTCACCGGTACACGGGACGGCGTTCGACATTACAGGGAAGAACGAGGCATCAGGCTACTCGATGCGCCAGGCCATCTATGCCGCAGTGGACATTTTCCGCAACAGGGAGTTGTACGAGGAGATAAAACGCAATCCCCTGCAACCCCAAAAGATTGAGATTCATCCCGAACACGTCGATGAGCTTCCTCCCGAGACAGAAAACTACGACCAGGCATTATGATCGATTATATTACCGGCACTGTGACCGAGCTTAATCCTGCATTTGCAGTGGTTGAGTGCAACGGCATAGGCTACAGCATAAATATTTCCCTGAATACTTTCTCTGCACTTGAAAAGGAGACCACCTGCAGGATCCTGATCCATGAGGCGATCCGGGAGGATGCCCACCTCCTGTACGGATTCGCAACGGCAGATGAGCGTGACCTTTTCAGACAGCTCATAACAGTCAGCGGAGTAGGAGCGGGAACAGCGAGAATGATGCTTTCATCAGTGACTCCTTCTGACCTGAGGGAGGCAATCATCAGTGGTAATGTTGTCATTCTAAAGGGCGTCAAGGGAATAGGTTTGAAGACTGCACAGAGGATAATAGTTGACCTGAAAGACAAAATCGGAAAACATGCCGTCTCCGGCGAAATTCTTGCATTTTCCGACAATACTGCACGAGAAGAAGCGTTATCTGCTTTAGTGATGCTTGGATTTGCCAGGAGCAGCGTCTCAAAGGTTATTGATAACCTCCTCAGGGAAAACAAAAAACTCCAGGTGGAAGAGATAGTCAGGAAGGCGCTGAAACTGTTATAAACAGGGTGCCGGATTGCAGTTTTCTTCACATATTAGAGGTCTATTGATCAGGGTGGGACTATTGATTCTCCTCTCCCTCTCCTCATTTGTCATAAAGGCACAGACCAATCCTGGTGATTCTCTCCTCAGACTGAACCGTGACCCGGCATTCCCGTGGGAGGCAAAAAAATCATCACCGCTATTCCTCAGCAACCCCTCCAACATCACTACCCATGTAGAGTATGACGGCCTTAACAACCAGTACATCATCTACCAGAAGGCAGGAAGTCTCGACTTTCGCAAGCCCGTTTACATGTCTGCAGAGGAATACCGCAGGTTTGAGTTCAACCAGGCGATGCGTGAGTACTGGGATGCCAGCCTGCGAGGTGACGCAACCGGCTACAGGTCATCACTCATACCGCAGATAGAGGTTGGTGGAGAGACTTTTGACCGCATCTTCGGCAGCAACATCATTAATATCGTACCGCAGGGATCAGCAGAGTTGATATTCGGTATCAACATTTCACATACGGAGAACCCCACCCTCTCGGAAAGGCTGCGAACAATTCCCACATTCGACTTCCAGGAAAAGATCCAGATGAATGTCACCGGTACAATTGGCGACAAGATGCAGCTGGGAATCAACTACAACACCGAAGCAATGTTCGAGTTTGAAAACCGGACCAAACTCGAATACTCCGGCAAGGAAGATGAGATAATAAAAAAGATCGAAGCCGGTGACGTGACCCTTCCGCTGAACGGCACCCTGATAACCGGCAGTTACAGTCTCTTCGGTCTTAAAACCGAGCTTCAGTTCGGAAAGCTTACGATGACTACCGTCTTTTCACAGCAGAAGGGTGAGTCTTCTGTGGTAGAGGTAAAAGGGGGGTCCCAGATAACCGATTATGAGATTACTGCAGACAATTACGAAGCCAACCGTCACTTCTTCCTGTCGCAACAGTTCAGGGAGAATTTTGACGAAGCGCTTTCAAACCTTCCAATAGTCAGCACAGGCCTTAATGTTGAGAAGATCGAGGTCTGGATCACCAACCAGACCAGCCGCTTTGAGGATGTGAGCAACAGGAACATCATTGCCTTCCTTGACCTTGCAGAGAACCAGGCGAATATCTTCAATACCATCCCTGAATTCCAGGGAGTACCCGGTGCCCCGGTCAACCCATCCAATAATACCAACGGCCTCTATGAACAGCTGAACACCACCTACGGCAGTGTCAGAAATATCGACCAGGTGGCTGACGCCTTCGCCGGATTGTACCCCGGATTCCAGATAGGCCGTGACTACGAGAAGATTGAGAATGCGCGAAAACTGACAGAACGCGAGTATACGGTCAACAGGCAGCTGGGCTATATCTCCCTGAACGTTGCTCTAAATAATGACGAAGTTCTGGCAGTTGCCTACGAGTACACCCTGAACGGGCAGGTATTCAAGGTTGGCGAGTTCTCAACCGATGGTGTCACAGCACCTGACGCCCTCATTCTGAAGCTCATAAAGGGCACTGCCCTTAGTCCGCAGATACCCACCTGGAAGCTGATGATGAAGAACATCTACAACATCGGCTCAGGGAGGATTGAACCACGGAACTTCGAGGTTAACATACTTTACCAGGATGACAGGACCGGCAACGCCCTGAACTACCTTCCCGGTACTCCCCTCGACGGCCAGGTACTGCTTCAGGCCCTTGGTCTTGACCAGCTCAACTC
>DHUL01000023.1:60249-60628 GCA_002409145.1 Bacteroidales bacterium UBA5235 | reverse complement strand
TGGGAGATTTTTTCGGGCGAGGGGGTGACGTTCGCACGGGTTTTCCTGAAGGAACCGGAGAGGACGGCTTTGCTGGAAATGCCACACGGTCAGAAGAGATGGCGGATATTTACCGGTGAACACCTGAACGGGGATGGAAATAATTTCAAGGGCGAAGACCGGCAGGAGCAGCTCCCGGCCTCCGGCACTGCCGCTGACAGGACCTCTGATGCTCCCTCCCGGAAGCAGGCATCCGCTGACAGAACCGGTATCGTACTCAACCCCCTGCCATATCCCCTTGACGGACTACTGTTATATTTTCTTTTCTCCCGGACCGGGGATATAATGATTCATGGCTCGGGGGTGTTATGCCATGGCCGGGGGTGGCTGTTCACGGGCC
>DHUL01000023.1:59840-60041 GCA_002409145.1 Bacteroidales bacterium UBA5235 | reverse complement strand
GGTGGCTGTTCACGGGCCGTTCGGGCAAGGGCAAGACAACACTGGCAGGGATATTTGACCGGGCAGGTGACAAGGTCATCCATGACGACAGGCTGGTGCTGCGCCACAGGAATGGCAGGTGGGTGATGCATAATACACCTGTTTACCGGAACGATGAACCCCGTTCCGCTCCTCTTGACCACCTGTGGATCATAAGGCACG
>DHUL01000023.1:46632-59574 GCA_002409145.1 Bacteroidales bacterium UBA5235 | reverse complement strand
GGGAGGTGGCAGTCAGGCTGGCTGCTGCGGCAGAAGACCTGGCCGCGTCAGTGCATGTGAGCCGGCTCTCGTTCCTGCCTGACGGCAGCATACGTGAATACCTCAGGCTGAGGAAGGAGGAGGACATTTCAATTGCTGCTGATACGGCAGAGACTCTGCTCAGGGAGGGAAAAAACATCATGGTGACTGCCGGTGGTTACAGCATGTGGCCTGCCATCAGACCGGGTGATAAGGTGGAGATTGAGCCTATTGGCACAAGGGTGCCGGAGATTGGTGAAATAGTTGCGTTGAAGCGCGACGGAGGGTATGTGATACACCGGGTAACAGGAATGACAGCCGGCAGGAATGCAACCCTCATACGCACGCAGGGTGATGGCGTTACCCGTGAAGATGAGCCGGCTGATGCCGGTATGATTGCCGGAATTGTAGGATCAGTGGTACGGTCCGGCAGGCAGCATCAACCACCCACCAGACACCTGCCGCGGTGGTTCAACCGGATGACGGCCAGGCTACAATGCTGGATATCCCCGAAAGTATGACGGCTATCGGGCTGGCCCAGCGGCCATACCCACAAATCCCAGAAAATCCGCAAATCTGCCAAAAAATCCGCAAATCGCAAATCGCAATTCTGCAGTCCCTGATGTCCTAGTTGCTCCAGTTGAACCAGTCAGAATGAATGTCAGCAGTTGCCACCACTCCCTTGCCTGGCTTGAGGCGGTAGGAGTAATGACGGGAACGCTGATTGATGACCGAATAGGTATAATCAAGGTTGGTGATGACCGCAAATACCACATCATTTGCCGGTCTGTGAACTTTAGTAACAATCGTGCAGTCGCCGCCGGTCACCGGCTCACAATATACAGTCTTGCCGGCAGCGGTACGGTAACAAAGCTGAAGCGACATGTTATTCTTCATGGCGTCAAAGTTCACAGTCACGCTTTCACCCTCAACTTCCAGGGGAATTATATTTGCGCCTGTCCACCCGGGAAGGGTTCTTTCCTCCGGTATCAGCCATCCATCGTCACCGGGGGTGGTTGAAACATAGGGCGTCGCCTTCCAGTCTGCCGCCGGGGCGGAACTGAATTCGGAATAGATGCGCTGGCCCATATTATCCCTGTACATCTGCAGTACGGCGGACTGGTAGCGTCCAAGGTCAGCCAGGCAGAGCCTGGCACGGTACTCCTGTATGATCCGCCTCATCTGTTCTTCACCCATGACCGTTCCCATCCCTGCAAGCACAAGGCCCCGGCAGTTCTGCCATATCCATGGTATGCTGTAATAGCCCAGGTACTCTGCAAGAAAGGTCGGAAACACTTCGCTGTACTGGATTCCTCCCAGTATGCGGCGGGTATTGTCATTCAGCCCCTCGTAGTTGGGACCGCCGAAGGATCCGTCAGCAAGCCATCCGCCATAGCATTCAATCGGAATAAAGGGAGCGATTATGCTTCCTGCGGCCAGCCACCCGAATGAAAGTTTGCTGTAATCGGTGGTACCGGAACGGTCAAGCTCCATGGTTGCCTGAAGCCAGCAGTTGCTGCCCTCGTGAAACCATGCCTTGTTGTTCCTTCCCGGCATGGATGAGAACATTGTGTGAATGCCTTCATGAACCACGGCATCAGTCTGAAATTCAATGTCATTATAATTGCAGTCGGGATGGTAGCAATAAATCGGGTAATAAGATATCAGTACCACCGGCCAGTCAATATTGTTTATTGAGACCCAGCTTTGCCAGCCACCGGTTTCAGTATTGGAGGCATCATCGGTGCTCAGTCCCGATCCGTAGAGAAACACGGCGCTCCTGTAGCCATTCTGCACTGCCATGTCAGGAGGCCAGCCCATCACATCACGCATATACGCGAAGTCGGTGTTCAGGCGGTCAAGCATTGGCTGCACTGCCTCTTCCGTTACCAGAGGATTTGCTTTTGACCCTGCGTAAAAAGACCACCAGCCGTCAGCCAGTGTCCAGCTGAGATTACGTCCGGTGTATGGCAGATTTCTGACCGGCATTTCATAATCCGGATAATCATCGCTGAATTTATAGGAAATCACAGGGTCATAACCGGGCCATTCTGTAAACATGTTTTCAGCCAGCCCGTGTTCATCCACCACAATGTTTGGTTCAGGTTCAGGTTTGGTGCAGGCACTGAATACCAGCAGGATTGCAGCAAGGATTTGCAGGAAGTTTCTCATAAGCAATGAATAGAAAGAGCTTACCGGCCGTAACCGGTAAGCTCAGTATTGATTTTAATGATTTCAGTCAATTATATTAATGGTAACATTCCATTGCAGTGTACCATTCAGGATAGCCCTGGAGGTACCTGATGTGCCTGGAGCATTATAGGTCACGTCACCAAAGTTTCCAAAGAGCATAAGGTTGGGAATATTGTGATCATGTGTGGTAACTGCGTAGTACTGCCAGAAATTTCCCCATGACTTATAGTCCCAGTTCCAGGCATTGCCATCGGAGCCAAACCACATGCCCGGAGAATAGCTGGTCCATTTTTCCAGTCTCGTTCCTTCTGAGCTGACAGGATAGAAGCCATCGGTGCCGTTGGTAGCCTGGCCTGATTCAATTGTTCCTGAGAGCTCATCTATATTGATACCGTAGTAATCGTTTATATAGGTCTCATTCAGCGGGAATCCGAACCAGTTCCATGATTCATCGGTAAGAGCGGCGGAGCAGTTGGCAACAATGTTAACTCCTGTTTCGGTCAGAGCCCATGTATAGGTATGTGGTCCCACATTGCCTGAGCCGCTTGTCGGGTAGGTGCTGTGATACCGTACTGTCACGATCCAGTCCTTGCCGAAGAATTTGGCCTTTGAAACAACTGATTCACCGCCCAGGTCCGCAATGTTATCCGGATTGGTACCGATCAGCAGCAATCCCTCGGTGCTGTGTCCGTCATAGTAGGTTCCGCCAACCTGATACTGCCAGAACATTGCTCCGGTGCTCCAGTCGGCTGCCGTGCCGTCTGCTGCAACCCACTGACCGGGAGCGTATGATGACCAGGCTGTCCCGGCGGTGCCATCCGGTTCAACAGGATAGAAAGTAGAGATGTCCCAGCTGCCTGCTTCAATGCCAAAGGCTGTCTGCAGCTCCTCCGGGTTGATAACGAAGCCCATGACCTCCCATGCGCCGTCTTCTATAACTTTCGGGGTATATATATCGGCGAAGATATAAACACCATCTTCATCAGTGTACCAGCTGAACTGGTTGTCTCCTGACACACCTGCGCTGTATGGCAGAGGATAGCCGGCACCTGTGAGAGGCACATCGGGGAAGTTTTCCGCGGGCACTGCACCCTCACCGTAATTCACCGTAACCTTAAGGTTGTATGTTTTATCACCAACAACAAACTTACCCAGGGAAACAACTGATTCACCTGAAAGGGATGCTGCGTTGCCCGGATTGGCTCCCAGGAGGAAGTACCCTTCATTGCCCTCAAGATCATAGTCATAGTCAGTTGCTTCATACAGGTACCACTGCCAGTACATTGCACCTCCTGAGTAATCTGTGGCTGTTCCGTCTGCCTTCACCCACTGACCCGGAGCATATGATGTCCAGGCTGTTCCGGCGGTTCCGTCCGGCTCAACGGGATAGAAGTTTGTGATAGTTGTTTTCTCGAAGTCGGATCCAAAGTATTCATTTATTGCAGCCAGGTCGGCTTTAAATCCTCCTATCTGCCAGTCTTCACTGTCGATAAATTCCTGGAGGTTTACCTCGAAGGTCAGTTCTATGCCGTTCTCATCGGCAACCATCTCATAGGAGCTTCCTGTCTCCACGGCTGTTTCACCCATTCCGCGAACCAGCATTCCTTCATACTCCAGCTTCTGTGATATTTCACCGGCAAAAGTGACATTGACAATCCAGTCATAGGTAACATCTCCGGCTACGATCTTTGCCTTGGAAGTAACTGTTTTCCCGGCCTGGGCAGCCACATTTGCCGGGTTGCTTCCGATAACCAACAGGCCTGTGGTGTTTCCATAATCTTCGGAACTGTAGTCATAGCCGATCTCGTCGCCATCCTTGTCGAGTTTGCCTTCCCATATATACCATTGCCAGAACATGGCGCTGGTTGACCAGCCTCCGGAATAACCTTCACCGTCAACCCACATGCCGGGCTTGTAGGAAGTCATCTCCTCAACCACGGTTTCGTCAGGTTCAACTGCATAGAAGGTTGTCTCATCAAGTTCCGAGACAAATATCCCGGCGAACTCATTCACCGTAGCGGTCGGCAACATGAAGTTTCCAATTTCATAGGCGCCCCCCGGTATGACATCGTCACCATTAACATACTGATCAAGGTCAACAGTGACATCAATCTGCATTGTAGTCTCGCTGAGGGTCCAGGTGTATGTGCTGTTTGTGGTCAGTGCATCATCACCGAATCCCACCTTCAGTGAACCGCTTCCTGACATGTCCACTGCCTTTGGTTCAACCCATGGTACATCAGGGTTCGTATCATACTTGATACAGCCGGCCAGGGCAGATGACATCATAATTACAATCAGAAGATTTCCGTAAATCTTTTTCATCATTCAATATTTAGGATTAAACTTTTATTTGCCGGTTGATTTATTGTTATAAAAGTAGGCCCTATTTTAAAAACGGACAGGTAACAATTGTCCGAAAAACTATACCAATAATCCAAATGTGAATCCGGACTAAGATGCCCTAAGTACGTGCTAATGGGCACGAAAGCTTTTCTATATTATTGGACGATATTGTCAGCATTAAGGACAATGTTGCTAGTGAGGCTTACTCTTGTTCCATACCTTTGAGTTGCTACAATTCATTCCGTTATATACTATGCATTTCAAACTGGTCAATCTATTTACTTATCCTTTGATGGCTGTGCTGCTGTTGCTGTGTTCATGCGGCTCAGAGAACAACAGTCAGCCGATAACGGAAGTACCGTTTACCAGGGTACGTCTGTCAGATTCATTCTGGGCTCCCAGGATAGAGATCAATCGCACGGTGAGCATTCCCTCGGCATTTCGTCAGTGTGAAGTGAACGGCAGGTTTGACAATTTCGCCCTGGCTGCAGGGTTTATCGAGGGTGAGCATAAAGGCGATTTTTCCTTTGATGACACTGATCCGTACAAAATAATTGAAGGAGCCTCATATTCGCTGGCTGCACATTATGATCCCCTTCTTGACCATTACCTTGACAGCGTCATCGGCCTCATAGCCGCAGCGCAGGAGCCTGACGGCTATCTCACCACGTGTGTCACCAATAAATGTGAACGGCTGTCGGGTTGGTGGGGTTCTTCAAAATGGGAAAGAATCAACAGTCATGAGCTGTATAATTCAGGTCACATGTATGAGGCAGCAATTGCGCATTACCAGTCTACAGGTAAACGAACCTTCCTTGATGTGGCACTGAAGAATGCTGACCTTATCTGCGAGGTGTTCGGCCCGGGGGAGGGGCAGAAGCATGTTCCCTCCGGCCACCCCATAGTGGAGATGGCCCTTTGTAAGTTGTACAAGGTCACCGGTGAACAGAAATACCTTGACCTGGCAAAGTATTTCGTTGAAGAGACCGGCCGCGGGACTGACGGACATGCCCTTAGCGAATACAGCCAGGATCATATGCCCATTCTTGAGCAGGAGGAGATTGTGGGGCATGCCGTTCGTGCCGGTTACCTCTATTCCGGAGTAGCTGATGTGGCTTCACTGACAGGTGACAAAGACTACTTCACGGCCATCAAACGGATATGGGAGAACATGGCAGGCAGAAAGCTCTATATTACCGGAGGCATAGGTTCACGCCCGCAGGGCGAAGGATTCGGTCCGGACTATGAGCTCCATAACATGGAAAATTACTGCGAGACCTGCGCCTCAATTGCTAATGTATACTGGAATTACAGGATGTTTCTTGCCACCGGAGAGGCAAAGTATGCCGATGTGTATGAGAGGGCAATGTACAACGGTGTCATTTCCGGGGTTTCGCTCAGCGGAGACCGTTTCTTTTATGATAACCCGCTGGAGTCAATGGGGCAGCATGAGCGGCAGCCCTGGTTCGGGTGTGCATGTTGCCCCGGTAACGTAACCCGCTTCATGGCATCAGTGCCGGGTTATATGTATGCCCTGCAGGGCGAAGACATATATGTAAATATGTATGCCGCCGGCCGTGCAATAATAGAGACACCCGGAAACAGGACTTCCATTGTGCAGACAACTGAATACCCTTGGGATGGAAGGATTGCCATCACAGTCAGTCCTGACAAAACCTCAAGATTCAGCATTAAATTCCGCATCCCCGGGTGGGCCGGAGACAGACCTGCGGGAACGGATCTTTATACCTATACTTCCAAGGCGACACCAGTAACAATAAGTATCAATGGAAAAAAAATCAGGGGTAGGGGGAAGGACGGATACATTAATATAGACAGAACCTGGTCTTCCAATGATGTTGTTGAACTGGTGCTGCCAATGGAGGTACGCCGGGTCAGAGCCAATGACAGGGTAAAGGCAGATGCCGGCAAGCTGGCAATTGAAAGGGGGCCTGTTGTCTATTGCCTGGAAGGCTGCGATCAGCCTGACGGCGAGGTATTCAACAAGTTCATTCCGGCAGACGCTGTTTTTGAAGCAGTTTATGACAAAGATTTATTGAATGGGGTTGTTAAGTTGGAAGGGCCGGCAGCGCAGGTTGATACAGAAGGTAGAGTTACCGAAAGCACCTGCACTGCCATTCCTTATTCCACCTGGTGCAACAGGGGTGCCGGCCGGATGGCAGTGTGGATTCCCACCGGCGCTGACGGGGCACATCCCCGGCCTGTCCCTACCATTGCCTCAAAGGCATATGCCATTAAGCTTACCGGGGAGCCGAACGGATGGCCCGGCTTTAACAGTCCGGCCCTGTACCGGAGCGGAGAGGCTGATATTCCCGGGATACCCGTCTGGGGTGTGAATGACCAGTGGGAGCCCTCCGGCTCATCTGATATCGGCAAACCATATTATTGCTGGTTTGGCAACAGGGGCGAGGATGAAAACGTGGCTTACCTTTTTGAGAAGCCGGAGACAGTTTCAGAAGTGCAGGTATACTGGCTTGATTTTGATCATTATGACGTAAACTACCGTGTTCCGCAATCCTGGGAACTCTTTTACCTGTCTGACAGCGACCAGTGGCTTCCGGTAGACAAAAGGGGAGATTATACAGTTGAGAAGGACAGGTATAACACGTTGAAGTTCAGTCCCGTGAATACCCGGGGTCTGAAAATAACTGCCCGGCCGCAGAAAGGGGCTTCAGGAGGTATCATTGAATGGAAAGTGCAATAATCATTGAAACCTTAATAATATAACCTATAAATGTTTAGAAATATGAATGTATTCCTTCAAATCAAAAAAGAGAAAACCGGCATAAGACTGCTCAGTGTGGTTCTCTGTTTTCTCCTGTTCATCTGTACCGGGGGTAATGCCAGTGCAGGGCAAGGCGGAGCAATGGCGCCGGCTGTCAGAATTACCGGTATTGTCATTGACGAAGCCGGGGAACCGGTAATCAGTGCGAATGTCATTGAAAAAGGAACGGTGAACGGGACAGCCACAGGTCTTGACGGCCGCTTTACCCTTGAGGTCAGCGGACCTGAATCAGTGATAGTTGTCTCTTTCCTCGGTTATCTGTCACAGGAGTTAACCGTTGGCAGCACAAGGGATTTCCGTGTGGTTCTTAAGGAGAATGTGTCAGTCCTGGATGAGGTGGTCGTCATAGGTTACGGTACCCAGAAAAGAGCTGATGTGACTAGTTCCGTGGCCAGTGTGAAGACAGAAGCCTTCAACAAAGGAGCAATCCTCGATGCCGGGCAGCTCGTTCAGGGCAAGGTGGCCGGTCTCCAGATAAGCCTTCCGTCAGGTAACCCTACCGCATCAACATCGGTGCTTCTTCGTGGTTTCTCAACAATCACCGGATCAACCGATCCGCTGATCCTGGTCGATGGCGTTCCCGGTTCATTCAGTACAGTTGCTCCTGAAGATATTGTCTCAATCGACGTTCTGAAGGACGGGTCTTCAACGGCTATTTACGGTACCCGCGGCACCAATGGTGTGATCATCATAACTACCAAGGGACTACAGAAGGATATGGCTCCCACTATTGAATACAGCGGCTATGTCTCTGCATCATCATGGCTTAAGAGGCCTGATTTCCTGAATGCCACGGAACTGCGCGAAAAATGGGCTGAGGGCAAATCATGGTCAGGAGCGAACGAGGCCGATTTCGGCTCTGACGTTAACTGGCTTGACGAGATCAGCCGAAACGCAATCTCGCATGTGCATAACCTTACACTCAGAGGAGGTTCAACCCAGACAGGATACCTGGCCACACTGACATATGATCAGAAGCAGGGCACAATGAAAACCTCAGGCGCTGACAACATCCGTGCCCGCCTGCAGATTGCCCATTCGATGTTTGATAACAAACTCAGCGCCAGTTTTTCCATGATTGCCAATGAGGAGAAGACAGACATGCCCAACAATTACGATTACATCTACCGCATGGCCTGTATTCAGAATCCTACCCAGCCTGTATATGATGAAGACGGCAATTATGTTGAAAGGAAAGTCTATTTCTATGACAACCCTGTTTCATATCTGAATGAGCGCATAGGGATGACCCGTTCACGCAACCTGCGTGCCACCGGTGGACTTGAGTTCAAGCCTACAGATGCTCTTACATTCAAGGCTATGTATACGCGCAAGGGTCAGGGCTATCTTTCGGGCTACTATTACACAAAGAAGGATGTGAGCAACACCGAGGGCGGTGACAATGGCTATGCCTCACGTTATACCTCAGATTTCCTCTATGATATGGCAGAGCTCAGCGCCAACTGGAACAGGACCCTGGGCGGAAACCATCATATCACGGCAATTGTAGGTTACAACTATGAGAACAGCACATGGGAAAGTTTCGGAGCTTCAAACAAGAATTTCCCGAGTGACAGTTATACATACAACTCTCTTGGCCGTGGGCTTGGAATAAAGGAAGGTCTTGCCTCGGTTTCATCGTCCAAGTCGAATACAAAACTCATCGGGTTATTTACCCGTGCTACCTATAACTATGATGACCGTTACCTGTTAATGGCATCATTCCGCAGGGAGGGTTCGTCAAAGTTCGGCGCCAATAACAAATGGGGTAATTTCCCCGGCATTTCAGTGGGCTGGCGTATAAATAACGAGGACTTCATGAGCGATGTGACCTGGCTTGACAACCTCAAGCTGCGTGCAGGCTTCGGTATAACCGGTATTGATGCATCCTCAAACTATGAATCACTGGCATCACTTGACTACAGTCAGTATTTCTTCTATAACGGTAATTACATCCAGACGCTGGAACCTGTTCGCAACGCGAATCCCAACCTGCGCTGGGAAAAGAAGAATGAGTACAACGTGGGATTTGACTTCAGTGTGTTTAACAGCAGGCTGAACGGCTCGGTGGATGTGTATCAGCGCGACACCAAGGACGGTCTTTACAATTATGAAGTGCCTTCTCCGCCCTACCAGTACAGGTATATTTATGCCAACGTGTGTGAGATACGTAACCGCGGTATTGAGGTTATGCTGAATGCAGTACCGGTTCAGACCGCTGACTTCAACTGGAATACCAGCCTGACATACTCATCGAACAAGAACGAGCTTCTTTCACTTCAGAATGATGAGTTCCAGCTTACCACTGACTATTTCGATACAGGTTACACCGGTGAGCCAATCCAGACCACAACCCACCGTGTTAAGGAAGGCTGGGCTCTTGGCAACTTCTACGGCCTGAGGTCAGTCGGCCTCAATGCCGGAGGTTACTGGCTGGTTGAACGCTATAATTATGAAGATGGCGTTCCGGTAAGCAAGTATTATGACCTGGCTGAGAATGCCGGCTCAGAAGACTGGCAGATTCTCGGGAACGGTGTTCCGAAGTACTTCCTCAACTGGAACAACAATTTCCAGTACAAGGGCCTCGACCTGGCAGTCAGCATGAGAGGTGCATTTGCATTCCAGATACTGAACTACCAGAAGATGTTCTATGGCAACCCCAATATCCAGTATAATATGCTGACCAGCGCTTTTGACGAGATCGATATCGTTGATCCGCGTACCGGGCAGAAGACAGGTGAAAAGACCACTATAAGTGACTCGCAGCGTTACCTGAGCTATTATATCGAGAACGGCGACTACTGGAAGGTTGACAACCTGACCATTGGATATACCTTTAATGTGGCGAATATCAAGAGTATACAGAACCTCAGGGTATATGCCTCTGTTTACAATGTTGCAACCCTTACCGGTTACACCGGTCTTGATCCCGAGGTCAGGATGACTTACGGATCGGGCGGATCAATTGACCCCGGGACGGATGAACGTGATAAATATCCTACCGTACGCTCATTTACGTTCGGTGTGAACATGACTTTCTAAAACTGACCGCAATATGAAAAAATTTAAGATAGGATTATTGATTATAGCAGCAGCAGCAGTGTTCTGCTGCACAGGCTGTTTCAATCTGGATGAAGAGGTTTACTCCGAGATTACCGAGGAGTCATTCACCGCATCACAGGAAGATATTGTTGCCCTGATGGGAGGTGCTTACGTACCCCTTCAGTTCATCATGGACTGGCAGGGTCTGTTTGATTGCCAGGAGGAACCCGGAGATATCATCATCACACCGGTTCGCCCGAACGGATGGGATGACGGCGGTACTTACCAGCGCATGCACAAGCACACCTGGACTCCCGAGGCGTGGCAGTCGCAGAATGTATATGAAACATGCTTCTTCGGAATCAACAGGGCCAACAGCGTCAAGGACGAGATAGAGGCAGGCAAGTATGAGATGGATGAGGAGCTGAAGGCTGCAACTGTAGATGAACTGCGGGCAGTGCGCGCACTCTGGTATTCCATACTGCTTGACACTCATGGCAATGTACCTATTGTGACCACCTTCTCTGCTGAACTGCCTGTTCAGGCTACCCGTCAACAGGTTTATGACTTTGTGGTGACCGAATTCACTGAAATACTTACAGCAGGGCGATTGAGCAAGACTGCCGATGTGCTGTCATACGGACGTCTTAATCACTGGGGTGTGATGATGGCGCTGATGCGCGTTTACCTGAACGCAGAGGTCTATACAGGCACCCCTCAATGGGGGAAGGCACTGGATTATGCCAATGAGATTATCAATTCCGGTGTTTACAGCCTGGCTGCTGACTACTCTGATAACTTCAAGGTAGAGCTCGGACCCTCCAATCCCGAGGTGATCTTTGCAGTTCCATATGACGGAAAGTATTATTCCAGGACTTTCTGCCAGAGCGCAAAATGGTATCCTCCCATTGCAAGGAACCATTTCGGATGGGACTATCAGACATGGGGCGGAAGCTGCGCCAATCCGCAGTTTATCAAGAGTTATGCTGAGGGTGATCCCCGCCTGGAAAAGACCTGGATGATAGGTCCGCAGATGGAGAAGGATGACCCCAATACAGTGGTCTGGACCTGTCTCAATTATCTCCCTTCACTCACCTGCAAGAATGATGCCGGCGAATCAATGACAAACATTGATTTCGGCTACAGGGTCAATAAATTCGAGAAGGATCTGGAGACTGAGTTCTACTGGAGCAATGACTTTCCGTATTTCCGCCTGGCTGAAGCTTACCTGGCCAAAGCCGAGTGCCTGCTTCGCATGAATCAGGATGAAGGCGATGCGGTTATTGCGGTCAATACCGTGCGTCAGCGTTCTGTTGATCCGGCGCCGGCTATCACCCTGGCTGACCTCAAGGGGAACACAAAGATCAAATACGGAAAACTGGGCTGGGGTTCACTGACCCTGCAGCAATGGAAAGATGTCAAGGATGGTGTTAAGACCTGGACCGACTTTCCAGATCTGGAGAACTCGCAGCCTCTCATTCAGAGCGGAAGTGACGGTGCGGCAGTCACCCTGGGAGGGTTGTATGACGAGTGGGGCTGGGAGTTTGCCTGCGAAGCTCAGCGTCGCACACAGATGATCCGCTTCGGAACCTATTCAACAAGGAACTGGTTCAACCATGATGCCATAGCTGACGGACATACCAAACTGTTCCCGATTCCGATGAATGCACTGAATTCCAACTCAAACCTGACACAGAACACGGGATATTAGGATCGGACCAATGAATTTTATACCAAATGGTACTTGCATAACGGGCTGCGAAAGCAGTCCGTTATGGTTTGTACCTTACCCCGGAAATCGTAAATTGCAGGCTTTTGATAATTGAAGCAATTACCCCCGTGAAGCTCCCGGAAAAATACGATAATCAACCAGGACCCGGACCTGAATTCCGGCAGCCCACGCCTTCAGGCAGTCTGCAGGCGAAGACAGCCTTCCTGATCATTCTGTGGATTGCATCTCTGATTCTGCCGGCGCCCTGCCTGGCTGCGGATCAGTCAATACCCCTGCATTTCAGGCATTTCACTTCCGCGGAAGGACTTGAATCCAACTCAATAGCAAGCATATGCGTGGACAGGGACGGATGTATCTGGGCGGGTACCAGGGACGGGATTTACCGGTATTGCGGCGACCGTTTTGAGCGGCTCCTCACATCGGCCGCAAGTGACTTCAGAATCTCTGATGTGAACTATATGATCATAGATGAAAACAATGACATATGGATTGCGGCCAATCCGGGATTGTTCATATATGACATTGAAGAACAAAAGTATACCAGAATAAGCCTGATTGCTGATGATGGTATCCGTATAACCTCCTCAGTCAACACCGTGGCTGAGGACAGGGATGGCAACAAATGGTTCTCAACATATGGAGACGGAGTCCTGAAATATGACATTACAACCGCTACACTGAAGAGGTACACCTTCGAGGGTACCTCCAATTATGTTGACAAGGTTTTCGTTGACTCTGACAATATTGTGTGGGCAGCCCTGAGGGAGAAGGGGAGACGGCTGGAACGGCTTAACAAGACAACCGG
>DHUL01000023.1:38932-46304 GCA_002409145.1 Bacteroidales bacterium UBA5235 | reverse complement strand
GAGCCTGTCATGCACATCCACTCAATATCCGAATACGAGCCCGGCAAACTGTTCATCGGCACTGACGAGGGGCTTATTCTGTTTGACATCCTGTCAGGCAATTATGAATACTACGTTCCTGATTACAGTGACCCTGCAACCATAAGTGATAAGTTCGTCTATCCTGTCACCCGTGATCACGAGGGTGGATTCTGGATAGGGACCTATTACGGAGGGATCAATTATATCTCTCCATATGACGGCCTCTTCTATGGCAACAACTGCTCACGGTTCACAGGATCAAAATCCGGAAGCATAGTGAGCAAAATCTGCGAAGGAGATAATGGTGATATCTGGATCGGGACGGATGACCAGGGGCTGATCAGGTACAGACCGTCTGATGGCAGCCACAGGCATTTCATGCCCGTTCCGGGTCAGAACAGCATCTCATTCCACAATGTTCATGCTCTTTGTTTTGATGGTGATGACCTGTGGATTGGTACTTATACCGGCGGGATAAATATCTATAATACCCTTACGGGCAGGTTCAGGGTATACAGCAGCAATAGCTATGGTGGCCTTGAAAACATGAGTGCATACTCGATTTTCAAAGACCGCGGTTCTGCCATGTGGATAGGCACCATGAGCGGCATTGAAGTATATGACCGTGAAAATGAAAGGTTTACCGTGGTCAGGAGGACAGGCGTTACCGTGATAGATATCTGTCAGGATAAGAAAGGATTCATATGGTTTGCCACCCAGGGCAGGGGCTTGCAGCGATATAATCCCCAAAGGGATGAATGGAAGGAGTATCTCCCGCGTCGCGCCGGTGCATATTTCCCTGAAGAAATTGTCAACTCACTGTTTATCGACCAAAGTGACGTGCTCTGGGCCGGCACTGCCAGGGGACTGTTTCGCTACAACCCGGTGAATGATAACTTTGAATATGTTGCTGTACGTGAAAGGGATGACCATATTTGCTGCATTGAAGGCGATAATCATATACTGTGGCTGTCAACCACCAACGGTCTGCTACGCTTTGATCCCGATAACGGGAACTGCATTGCTTACAGCAAGCCTGACGGCCTGCAGAGCGACCACTTCATAGCTTCATCCGGCTATAAAGCAAGTGACGGCAGGATTTATTTCGGATCAGTGAACGGATTCAACTCTTTCTTTCCGCACCGGATCATCATTGATAATACTGTTCCGGATGTGGTGCTTACCGGGTTACTTGTCAATAATGAAACAGTAAAGGCATCTGATAAAACCATTCTGCAGAAGGCGGTTAATTTCCAGGAGAAAATTGAACTGAAACCCGATGAGAACAATATAGTCATCTCCTATTCAGCCATATCTTATTATGCTCCAGGGAAGATCAGTTATTCATACCGGCTTAAAGGCTATGATGAAGAATGGAATTATGTCTCAAACAACAGAACAGCCACCTACACGAACCTCTCCCCGGGCAACTACGAGTTTCAGGTCCGCTCCTCGAACGGCAATGACATGTGGGGTGACGACTATAAGGCGATACAGATTTATATTCGCCCTCCGCTGATGTTTTCACCCTTATTCATAATCCTTTATATCATCTTCGCGATCCTGCTCCTGATATGGCTGTTTGTCTTTCTTATCCGCCGGTCGGAAAAGAAAAACCGGCAGAAGATGGAGTTGCTGAACCAGCAGAGGGAGAAGGAGACTTATGATGAGAAGATACGGTTCTTTACTGTCATTGCCCACGAAATACGCACTCCCCTATCACTGATCACCGCCCCGGTTGAAAGGATTCTCATGATGCCCGAAACCAGGGTTGCGAAGATACGTGATGATCTTAATACCATTGACCGTAACAGCAGGCGACTCCTCTCCCTGGTGAATCAGCTCCTTGATTTCAGGAAGATAGAGCAGGACCCTGATATTAAACTTGACTTTACACGGCGTAACATTCCCGCTCTTATAAATTCCATTGTGGAGACCTACATGCCATATATGACCCAGTCAGGGATGAAAGTCATGGTGTCCGGGATGGAGGATTTTGAAGCCGAGGTTGATCTTGAAGCAGTCACCAAGATAATGAGCAACCTGCTGACCAACGCAGCCAAGTATGCCAGCAGCATGGTTGAGCTGAAATGCATCCGCAATGAGGCAGAGCAGAACTTCCAAATCATTGTGGATGATGACGGCTGCGGCATTCCGCATAATGAGAGGGATAATATTTTCAAACCCTTTTACCGCTTATCTGAAAGCAAGTCAGGCACCGGTATCGGACTGAGCATTGTCAAAAGCATTGTGAGCCTGCATAACGGAACAGTGACAGTAGACTCCGCTCCGGGGCAGGGTAGTACTTTTACTGTTACCCTGCCGCTCAGGCAACCCGATAATAAAGCCGGAGAAGGCGACAGAAGCAAACCAGATGACATCCTGAGTGATGAATCGGTCCATGCCTGTGCAGACGGGCGCTGCTCGTTGCTGATTGTCGAGGACAATCTTGAGATGATGGTCTTTCTGTATGATACACTGGCAGCTGATTATAACGTGCTGACAGCACGAAACGGGGCTGAAGCGCTCGAACTGATGAAGGCCAACTCCATCTCCATTCTCGTATGTGACTGGATGATGCCCGTTATGGACGGGATTGAGCTCTGCAAGGCAATACGCGGCAACCTGTACCTGAGTCACATCCCGTTTGTGATGCTGACCGCCAAGACTGATGTCAAAGCAAAGGTAGAGGGAATGGAGGCCGGGGTTGATATTTTCATCGAGAAACCTTTCTCGGTCAGATATCTCTGTGCGTGTATCAAAAACCTTCTGGATATGCGCAAGACCATGATTGAGAAGTTCTCCAGGATGCCACTGGTGCCCCTGAGCGGCGTTGCCCCCAACCACTCAAACGAGGAGTTCCTCTCACATGTTAATAACATTATTGAAGAAAACATTTCAAATGCCGACCTGTCTGTTGATCTGATTGTCAGGCAGATGTACATAAGCCGTTCGGGATTTTTCGCCAAGATCAAGACTCTGGTCGATGTGACTCCCAACGAACTGATCCAGATAATCAGACTGAAGAAGGCTGCAGCCCTTATGCTTGAGAACAGTTATCTTGTAAGCGAGGTCTGTTATATGGTGGGATTTCGCAATCCATCATATTTCTCCAAGTGTTTTCAAAAGCAATTTGGAATGACTCCTGTTGAATTCATAAAGAATCATGTCAGGACTTCGGAGGAAGCAAAGCCTGTGATGAATGTTCATTCCGGCAGACCTGGTTCTTAGTGAGAGATTATGGCGCCAGGTCGCTGTACACAACCTGGTTTTCATATATCACAGCTTTAAGTTAGTTTTGCTGAACCAAAAAACACCAGACATTGAAAAGATCTGTCAGAGAGGCACTGGCTGAGAGAATACTGGTTCTCGACGGTGCCATGGGCACCATGATACAGCGTCACAGGCTCACCGAGGAACAGTACCGGGGTGCACAGTACACCAGCCATTCCCGGTCACTCAAGGGTAACAATGACCTGCTGTCGCTGACACAGCCCGGTATCATCAGGGATATTCACCTGAGTTACCTCAGGGCAGGAGCTGACATCATCAGCACCAACACCTTCAACGCAAACAGGATATCCATGGCTGATTATGCCATGGAACCTCTGGTATATGATATGAACGTCGCTGCTGCACGTCTCGCACAGGAGGCAGCGGAGCAACACCGTGCCGAAACAGGCTGCGAGGCATGGGTGGCCGGCTCTGTCGGACCCACCAACCGTACCGCTTCAATGTCTCCCGATGTGAATGACCCCGGAGCCCGCACGGTAACATTCGCCGACCTTGCGGAAGCTTACGGTGAACAGGTGCGGGGACTGATCGATGGTGGCGTTGACATCATCCTTGTGGAGACAGTCTTTGACGGGCTCAACGCCAAGGCGGCACTATTTGCCATCAGCGGGGTGCTTGAGGAGAAAGGGGTTGATCTTCCCGTAATGATTTCCGGAACCATCACCGATGCCAGCGGCCGCACACTGACCGGCCAGACTCTCGAGGCGTTCCTTATAACCATGTCGCACTACCCGCTGCTGAGCATAGGGCTGAACTGTGCACTCGGGGCTGAACAACTCAGACCGTTCATAGAGGAGCTCGCAGCAAAGGCGCCATTCCACGTCTCGGCCCACCCCAATGCCGGGCTGCCCAACCAGTTTGCAGAGTATGACCAGTCGCCCGAATACATGGGCAACATCATAAAAAGCTTCATCCAGAACGGCTGGGTGAACATCATCGGCGGCTGCTGCGGCACCACCCCGGACCATATTAAGGTTATAGCTTCCGCCGCCGCGGGGCAGAAACCTAGGTCGCTTCCGGAAAGGAAACATGTCACAGCACTTGCAGGCCTCGAGCCGCTGGTGATCCGTCCTGACAGCAACTTCGTCAACATAGGTGAGCGTACAAACGTTGCCGGATCGATAAAATTCGCTAGGCTGATCCGCGAGGGAAACTTTTCGGCAGCGCTGGATGTGGCGCGTGACCAGGTGGAGGGTGGCGCCCAGGTGATAGACATATGTATGGATGATGCCATGATAGACGGCGCCACAGCCATGAAACGGTTCATCAACATACTGATGAGTGAGCCTGATATTGCGAAGCTGCCAATAATGGTTGACTCTTCGAAGTGGGAGGTGCTTGAGGCAGGCCTGCAGTGCATACAGGGCAAACCGGTGGTCAACTCTATCAGCCTGAAGGAGGGTGAGGAGGATTTCCTGAAGAAAGCCCGGCTGGTGAGGCGTTACGGCGCTGCCGCGGTGGTCATGCTCTTTGATGAGAAGGGGCAGGCTGCCACCTTCGACAGACGAAAGGAGGTGGCTGACAGATCGTACCGCCTGCTGACGGAGAAAGCCGGCTTCCCCCCGGAAGACATCTTCATCGATCCCAATATCCTTGCAATAGCCACAGGTATCGAGGAGCACAACAACTATGCTGTAGACTACATTAAAATCACTGAGTATATCAAATCCGGCCTGCCACATGCAAGAGTGAGCGGCGGGGTGAGCAACCTGTCGTTCTCGTTCCGTGGCAATGACCCGGTAAGGGAGGCAATGCATGCCGTTTTCCTGTATCATGCCATCAGGGCCGGAATGGACATGGGCATAGTCAACCCCGGTCTGCTGAAGGTCTATACCTCAGTGGAGCCGCAATTGCTGCAACTGACAGAGGATGTGGTGCTGAACCGCAGGAAGGATGCCACTGACAGGTTGCTGCAGTACGCATCGACCATGAAGGGAGCGAAACAGGAGGAGGGCGCAAAGCACCTCGAGTGGCGTGACGGCGATGTGGTGACCCGCATCAAGCATGCGCTTGTAAACGGGATCGACACCTACATCGAAGAGGATGTTGAGGAGGCGCGGCCGCTCTATGACAGGGCCCTGAGGGTCATCGAGGGCCCGCTGATGGACGGAATGAACGTTGTGGGAGACCTGTTCGGGTCGGGACGCATGTTCCTGCCTCAGGTGGTAAAGAGTGCCAGGGTGATGAAGAAGGCCGTGGCGAAACTGACACCACATATCGAAGCGGAGATGAAAGGGGGAGAGGCATCATCCGCCGGGAAGGTCCTGCTGGCCACCGTCAAGGGCGACGTGCATGACATCGGGAAAAACATAGTGGGTGTTATACTGTCATGCAACAACTATGAGGTTATAGACCTCGGCGTAATGGTTCCCGCTGAAAAGATACTCGATACTGCCGTGAAGGAAAATGTTGACTTCATTGGTGTTTCCGGACTGATCACCCCGTCGCTTGAGGAGATGGTTCATATCGCAACACTCATGGAGGAGAGGGGGATGAGGATCCCGCTTCTGATCGGCGGTGCTACCACCTCGGAGATTCATACAGCGGTAAGGATAGCTCCGGTTTACTCATATAATGCTGTATATGTGAAGGATGCATCGCGGGCTGTGCCCCTTATGTCGGGGTTGGTGGCTCCTGACGGCGCACTGGCTTCCTCTGTTAAGGAGAAGTATGAGAAGCTTCGCCGTGACCATGAGGCTTCGCGCAGGGAGAAGAGAATTATCACGCTGGCAGCAGCAAGGGCCAACAGCCTGAAGACCCTTCAGCCCATGCCTGCTCCTGTGAGGCCCGGAGTAATCAATTCAGGACCGGTGAGCCTGCGTACCCTGGCAGATTATATTGACTGGACCTTTTTCTTCTTCGCATGGAAGATCAATGGCAAGTATCCTGACATCTTCAGTGATCCCGTCAAGGGCGCCGAGGCGAAGAAGCTGTATGATGATGCCCTGGCGATGATAGAACGGATCATCAGTGGTGATCTTTTGGTGGCCGAGGCGCTCTCGGGGATTTTCCCTGCTGAGCGGCATGGCGATGATGTCAGGCTGATTACAGGCACAGATTCAGGTTCTGCCGGCAGCCCGGGAGGCAGCCATGGGAGCAATCCGCCCACTGGCGAAACATGGCTTCGCTTCCTGCGTAACCAGGAGGAAAAGGAGGCGGGGCACCATAACCTGTGCCTGGCAGACTTTGTGGCAGAGAAAGATGACCATGCGGGTCTCTTCGTGGTAACGGTAAAGACAATAGACCCGCTTCCGGCCGATATCGCGGGAGATGATTACCATATCATAATGCTGCGAATACTCGCTGACCGCTTCGCCGAGGCGGCAGCCGAATGGCTCCACCGTGAGATAAGGGTGAAACACTGGGGTTATGCAGCTGATGAAACACTGACGATGGCAGAGATGCTCAAGGTGAAGTACCAGGGGATCAGGCCGGCGCCGGGCTATCCCGCCTGTCCTGACCATACCGGGAAAAGGGAGATTTTTGAACTGCTGAAGGCTACCGGAACCATAGGTGTTTCACTGACGGAGAGCTACGTGATGGTACCTGTTTCTTCGGTATGCGGTTATATATTTGCATCACCGGGATCGTCATATTTCAATGTCGGCACAATTGGCCGTGACCAGCTTGAGGACTATGCTGCCAGGTCCGGAATCACCGTTGAGGAGGCGGCAAGATGGCTGGCCCCGAATCTTTAGATTTGCATAATGGAGAAGACTACTGTAATTGAACTTATAAGGAACTCAAAAAGACCGCTCTTTACCTTTGAGCTGCTCCCGCCGCTGAAGGGGCACAGCATAGAGCGCATATACCATACGATAGAGTCGTTGCTTGAGTATGAACCCGCCTATATAAATTTCACCTCGCACCGCAATGAGGAGATACTGACTGAGAGGCCTGACGGGCTGCTGGAGAGGCGTGTCACGCGAAAACGTCCGGGCACAATTGCCCTGGCTGCAGCGGTTATGTACAAGTACAATGTGAATGTTGTGCCTCACGTCCTTTGCGGCGGCTTCACGAAGGAGGAGACGGAGAACGCCCTGATAGAGATGAATTT
>DHUL01000023.1:31673-38700 GCA_002409145.1 Bacteroidales bacterium UBA5235 | reverse complement strand
CGCGTATTCATCCCCAACCAGGGAGGCCACTCCAACACCAATGAGCTGGTGAAGCAGATAGCTGACATGAACCGGGGGCACTACCTCGATCCCGGGCTGAAAAACAGCGCTGCAACGTCATTCTGTATAGGTGTGGCCGGCTATCCTGAAAAACATTTCGAGGCTCCCAATATGACCAGTGACATGGCCAACCTGAAGCGCAAGGTGGAGGCGGGAGCGAGCTACATAGTCACACAGATGTTTTTTGACAATAATAAATTCTACGCGTTCCGCGATGCCCTTCGTGCAATGGGGGTGACGGTACCGCTGATTCCCGGCATCAAGCCGGTCTCCGCGATGACCGATGTGAACCTGCTGCCCCAGACCTTCCATATTGACATGCCTGAGGAGCTGGTGCATCAGCTCTCGCAGTGCCGCACCGATGATGAGGCCAGGGAGGTTGGCATAGAGTGGGCTTCGGTGCAGAGCCGCGACCTTCTTAAAAACGAAGTGCCGGGGATACATTACTATACCCTCGGCAGATCGGATAATATTGCGCGGATTGTGAAGGGCTCGTTTTAGAGCCCGAACTCCTTCCTGATTGCACTTACCTTGTTCAGTTCCTCCCATTTGAAGAGCTGGACGGCTACCTTCTTGTCAGGTTTGCCATTGAATGACTTAAAGGTTTTCTCAACGGTTCGCGGCACGCGGCCCATGTGTCCGTAGGCTGCAGTCTCGCTGTAGATAGGCTTGCGCAGGCCATACTCCTTCTCGATCATTGCCGGCCGGAGGTCGAACATCTTATCAATGATCTTTGCGATCTCACCGTCGCTCTGCTTCACCTTCGAGGTGCCGAAGGTATTCACGAAGATGCCAACCGGTTCGGCCACGCCGATGGCATATGAAACCTGGACAAGCATCTCGCGGGCAACGCCGGCGGCAACCATGTTCTTTGCTATATGGCGTGCTGCGTATGCTGCCGAGCGGTCGACCTTCGAGGGGTCCTTGCCCGAGAATGCGCCGCCGCCGTGGGCGCCGCGGCCGCCATATGTGTCAACGATGATCTTTCGGCCCGTCAGGCCGCTGTCGCCGTGAGGTCCGCCGATAACGAACTTGCCGGTGGGATTGACATGATATTTGATTTTTCCGTCAAAGAGCTGCTGTACCTCTTTGCCAAACTGCGCTTTAACCCTTGGAACGAGGATGTTGATCACATCCTTTTTGATCGTTTCCAGCATCTTCTTTTCGTCCTTGTCAAAATCATCATGCTGGGTGGAAACGACTATCGTGTGCACTCTCTTTGGGGTGCCGTTGTCGTTATATTCAATTGTGACCTGGCTCTTTGAGTCGGGCCTGAGATATTTCATCTGTTTGCCTTCGCGGCGGATTTCTGCCAGCTGGTATACAAGCTCATGGGCAATATCGAGAGAGAGAGGGAGGAAGTTTTCCGTCTCGTCCACGGCGTAGCCGAACATCATTCCCTGGTCGCCTGCACCCTGTTCTTCCTTCTTCCTGCGCTCGACGCCCATGGAGATATCGGGCGACTGTTCATGTATAGCAGAGAAGATTCCGCATGAGTTGCCGTCGAACATGTACTCGGCCTTTGTGTAGCCGATGCGGTTGATGACTTCGCGGATTATTGACTGTACGTCTACGTATGTTTTTGTCTTGACCTCGCCGGCAACAACCACCTGGCCTGTGGTGACAAGTGTCTCGCAAGCGACCTTTGAGTCGGGGTCCCATGCCAGGAAGTTATCAAGAAGTGCGTCGGAGATCTGGTCGGCAACCTTGTCAGGGTGCCCTTCGGAAACGGATTCAGAAGTAAATAAATAGCTCATCTGTTAATTTTTTACGTTTAACAATGGCAGGGACGGATTGTTGGCAAAGCAGCGGTTGGAAACCGTTTTAGCATTTTTTTCCGTGGTTGCAATCAGTGCAAATCTGTCCACCTGTCTTTTAATGTGGGCAAAGATAAGAAAATTTGCGATTTGCGATTTGCGATTTGCGAATTCTTGCAGGTCTGCGACCCGCGGAGATGTGATGCGGGTCATTCAAGCGAATGAGTCAGCCTGCAGCGATGGCAATAGTGGAGCCGGCACTCTTCAGTTATAGAAATCATGCAAAATGTATGATACAAAATGTATGATACAAAATGTGTATAAAATATATATATTTGCAATATAAAACGACGTGTCATGACTTCAAAGAATCCGTTTCCGGTAGTCGGATATCATGGAAACAAGCTGTTTTGCGACAGAGAGGCAGAAACCGGGAGACTTTTAATGAATCTCACCGGAGGATTGAATACAACCCTGATTTCCCTTCGTAGAATGGGAAAGACTGCATTAATCTATCATGTTTTTGATAAAATATTAAAAGATAGCAGATCTGTTTGTCTCTATGTTGATCTTTATCCCACAAGGAACATCAGGGATCTTACACGTCAGCTGGCGACAGTTTCAATGAATGTACTGCCACGGAAAAAAAGGGCAGGGAATCGTTTTCTTACTTTCCTTAAAGGATTAAGGCCGGTTATTACTTATGATCCTCTGACAGGGGCTCCGGGGGTGAAGTTTGAATATTCATCTGCCTCGGAATATGAGGTTACGCTTAGTGCCCTGCTGAAGTTTCTTGATGACCTCGGGACTGAAATTTACCTTGCATTCGATGAATTCCAGTCGATTGCCTCATACGAGGAGGGAGATGCCGAGGCCATGCTAAGGACTATGATTCAGCCGCTGAAAAATATTCATTTCATATTCAGTGGCAGCAACAAGCATATGATGCATGAGATCTTTCACAGCTCAAAGAGACCTTTCTTTGCAAGTACCAGAATTATGAACCTGTCGGCTATCTCTGATGATAGTTATAGCCGGTTTATCGGGGATAAGTTTGCAGAAAACAAAAGAAAGGTATCTCAGGAAGCGATCAGTTTTGTACTCGACTGGACCAGGCGGCATACATACTATACCCAGTCTGTCTGCAATACTCTTTTCAGCACCGGGGCGAAAGAAATTGATATTCGGTTAGTGAAAGCGGTGTGCGGGGAAATCCTGGATGAACAGGAAAAGACATATCTACAATACCGCCATCTGCTTACATCCAACCAATGGCAGCTTCTCATGGCCGTGGCGAAGGAGGGGAAGGTATATAAGCCCCAGTCAGGGGAATTCCTTGGCAAACATTCCCTCGGAACGCCAGCGGGATCAAAGAGAGCTGTTGATGCCCTGCTTGACAAGGAGATGATCTATGTGGAGAGTGACAGCAACGGGAGGTATTATTCTGTTTATGATCTCTTTCTCTCGAGGTGGCTGGAGAGGCAATAGGTTTTCGGCAGTCAGAAGTCAATGGGTTTGTTGCCGGTCTCAAGCCTGACAGTTCCTGAGTAATTCAGAATTGAAAGTTAATTGGCAGGTTGAAGCCATAGAACGTAAAGCTTGCCCCTGCGCCTCCTGAGTAGATGGCAACGACGGATGGATTAATCCCCAGTTTCCAGATTCTTATGCCCAGGCCGACAGAGCTGATTGCTCCCGGGCCGTACGATGCTTTCAGGTTGTGCTCGTCCGCGAACGGGTCGTAGATATTGTTTACTACGCTTACATATTCCTTGAAAGAAAAAATACCTGCTCCGAACATTGAAGTGAGGCTTATGAATTTCCCTTTCAGCTTCGGGCTGATGCCGAAATAAACGCCTCCACCGTTGATTATGTAATCATGAGCATTCACAGATCCCGGATTTATATTTCCGAAATCTATCTCATCAAAGCCTTTCATAAATACCGATCCTACAGTAAGGTCAATATATTTAAGCTTTGTTGGGATATTCAGATTCAGGCTGAACCCTCCAATACTTGCATCTCCGTTATTAGTGGCATTTCTATATTTGAATTTGAAATAGTTATCTGCATTCAGGTTATTGTAAAGATACAAATACCCGATTTCAATTCCGGGTTTCCCATTGCTTTCGCCAATCCATCTCTCTTGGGAGAAAGACTGGAGCCCTGAGAGAAGAAGGGAAAGGAGGATAATTGTTTGTTTATGCATGACTGATTAGGTTTAGTTGTCCGATTCACTTACAAGCATTTGAACACCATAGTTTGGAAATACCAACCATTGCTCAGGTTGGTCGAAATAGTTCAGGTATGAATTGCCGCATTTTTCCCCCTTGTCTTCAAAGGTTATTATGTAGTCGACTGCACGACTGGCTTGTAATCCTTGTTTATCTTTATCTTTAAGGTTATAACCAACCGAAGTCGTAAAAGTAAGTTTGCCGGAGGGTTTATCATACTCAATGATAGTAAAAGTAAGCATATCAAACCAAAAACCCGGTTTCCATTTGAGTACCTGTTTGCCAAAAAAGACCTGGGACAGATTGGTTTTATTTGCAAATTGACAATCAATTTGTTCCTGAACTGTGTATGGCGTTTTACCCCCTGCATCGACATTCGTAACACATACATAAAATTCGGGTCTTCCTGCAGGCCATCTTTCAAGTTCCCAGTCGGTAAATTTTATCTGTTTGATAAAGACCGGAGACTCTTGAGATATATCCCGATAAGGAGCTATAACAAAATCATATTTGGGGTTTGATTCCCCAAAGGAGGTTACATGATTTATTTTGTAATTAACCTTTTTACCGGCTATTACTTCCGTGTCAATGTAGCTATGATCATTTGCGGAGAAAGATTTATAAAATTGATATCCAGGAGTAACTCCGACAATATATTTTGAAAGCCTGGTTTCCTGTATATATTGAGTGTGATCGTTTTCCCATCTTAACTCAATCTCATTCCTTGTCTGTTGAATTGCATCAAATGATGTTGGAGGTTTAGGGTAATTTGGGGCTGTTATTGAAATGTAATTAGATGGATCAGAAGTAAGCCCCTGGTAGTATGCTGCCACATAATAAGAGTAGGAACGACTTGCTTCTACATTATTGTCATCATAACTTCTGTTATATGCTCCGTACACATTTTGTGTCAGACTGTAGGCCGGAGATTCTGTGGTTTTACGGTAAATGTAGTAACCAGAAGTGTTAGATGGATCGGCACCTGCAGGCATTGTCCAGGTCAGCCTGATTCCGGATTCTGTCTGCGTCCCGATCAGGTTGGTCGGAGCAGAAGGCTTTACCGGATTGTCCGGATCAGGCTCAATGATCATTCTTTCATTCTCACTGATGACAATGACCGGCTCATCGGGTTCATTTATTGCATCAATGCTTACGATATTACCCTTCGAATCATAACCAGTCAGTATTTTAGTAGATGCGTCGTCGTATTCTAATGGCAGAAATGTTACTGTTGGGATATAGTTATTTACATTCCACTTTTCAGCGTGTACGGGTATCGCGATTTGCATATCGGGATATTTTCTCAGAAGATCATCTATTATCGACACGGAAGATTTTGTATTGTTTATCCCACCCACCATATAGGAATCCTCCAGTAATTCTTTAACCGTATAATCTCTGATTTCTGATTTTAAAGATGATCGGGCTTTTACCTGTTTGTCAACGAAGTGTCTCAATAGCACATCATAATCGCCATCAATTAATTGAAGCGCTTCATCTCTGACCATGTAACGAAAGTCTTTGTCGGATTTCAAAGCCTCACTCACCACACGGGCGAAATCACTGAAATCAGAGTTGTACTCATTTTCCTCATAATGGCCAACTGGCTTGATATTTTCATTACTTGTTGCCTCCTTCATTTCGCATGATTGGACAACAGCCCACAATACAAGACCTGCAACAAGCAGCCAGATCTTGATTCCAATTGTTTCTTTTCCCATAATTCACAAGTTTTAATTTGCAGCTAAAAGTTATTAAACCAAATACTTACATTCAGTCTTACTAATTGTATTCCACACAATCAAAGATGAATGCTCTCCTTTTTAGGGGCGTCATTCATCCGTACGTGTCGCAATCCTGTATTTTGTGACATAAAATTTCAGGATATTTTTACGCAGGGAACTAAATTAGACGTTATCCAAATAATATAAATAATGCTACAGAGTCTCTGTATCGTGGCCCAATAATCTTGTTCTCTAAATATTGAAAATTCGGTCTAAGATCTTTTTCTCTCGAAGTGGCTGGAGAGGCAGTAGGTTTTTCGGCAGTCAGAGAATTAGTTACCGGGTACAGTCCGGAGAGTAGTCAGGGGGAGGGGGTGAGTCTGCCTTTACAATTCTTGATCCTCTTCGAGGATCTGTTTATATACCGCAGTATTACAATTCTTTATGCTCAATGAGCATTCTCTGGCATGATCGTTCTGCTGGCTGCGGGCTATTTCCCGGTCAGTTGTCTGAATGTTTCCTCGAGGCGGGCGCCGGCGAGGGAGGATATCTTGTCAATGGGGCCGTCAGCAACAATACGGCTGTGGTCAATGATTATTACCCTGCTGCAGATGGCCTCAACCTCCTGCATTATATGAGTCGACAACATCACTGTCTTTTCTTTGCCGGCTTCGGAGATGAGATTACGGATCTCAACAATCTGGTTCGGATCAAGGCCGGTAGTGGCCTCGTCGAGTATCAGCACCTTCGGATCGTGGATCAGCGCCTGCGCCAAACCCACACGCTGCCGGTAGCCTTTTGAGAGGGCACCTATCTTCTTCCCCTGCTCAGGGGTGAGGCCGGTGCGCTCAATCACCGAGCTGACCGCCTCACGGCTCTTTCTGCCCAGTGAATAGATGTCTGCAACATATCCGAGGTACTCCTTCACATACATGTCGAGGTACAACGGGTTATTCTCGGGCAAGTAGCCGATGAACCGCCTCATCTCCCTGGCGGCCGGGCCGGCGGGGAGGCCGCATACCGTCACCTGTCCCGCATCTGCGGGAAAGAAGCCGGTGATAATTTTCATCATCGTCGACTTTCCTGCGCCGTTGGGGCCGATGAAACCTACAATCTCCCCTGCCGGGATGGTGAATGAAACATCATCCAGGGCCTTCTGAGGCCCGTAGTGCTTGGTTACGTTGCTGACAACAATGGACATTTGCGATGTGCGATGTGGGATGTGCGATTGCCGATGGAATCTGGGATTTTCGAT
>DHUL01000023.1:0-31389 GCA_002409145.1 Bacteroidales bacterium UBA5235 | reverse complement strand
GCCGAGGTCGGATTCACGCAGCAGACAGGTATCTTCGAGCTGTTGGCGATAATGTACTGTTCCTTTGCACCCCACACATAGTCGGCAAAAGTGATATCCTTGGTGGTCATGATCAGCACCAGGTCGGCCTTGATCTCCTGGGCCACCTCAAGGGCGCGTTCGCCCAGCTTGTCAGCCGGTTCCTCACGGATCTCATACTCTATATTATTCTGAATGAGCATCCTGACAGTGTAGTTAAGATTCAGGTTGGTCTTTTTTGCCAGGGAGTCATCTTTCCTGACGGCTTTCAGGATGTGGATCTTGGAGTCAAAATATTTTCCCATGAAGATAGCCATAGAGAGCTTCTCCTTCTCCTCCGCCCGGAAGTCGACCGGGAACACAATGTCATGATACTTTTCATTATCAGCCGGCGGGGCCTGGACCACAATATAAGGCACTTTCGACTTGGCAATTACTTTCAGCGCCCAGCTGCCGGTGAGCTTCTGCATGCCGCTCATACCGTGCGTACCCATCACTACCAGTGATGCCTTGCGGTCATTTACAAATTCAGGAATTTGTTTAAAAATAGTGCCTCTTGCGACATGAGTCTTAACCTTTACGCCAAACCTGCGCTCAACATCCCCCCCCCTGTTTTCCATGGCTGCCTGTTTGGCTTTCATCCCACCGTCAGTGGTGATTTTCTCTACGACATGCAGCAGGCAGATTTCATTTCGCGTCATCAGTGAAATCTTAATGGCATGCTGCAACGCATACTCAGTCACCGGGGTGAAATCCCATGGCACTACAATGATCTTGCTGTCGACTTCCATAATATAAACTTTTTCAGTTAGAACAATAAAATTACCTATTTTGCCTGATTAAGTCAAGTTATACCTGTACCAAAGAAAAACGGCTTCACCAGGTGAAAAATTGCATTTGAGCACAAAAACAGTGCCATTTATACGAAGATCAGCATGGCAACAGGAACAAAATGCTATTTTTGCCTGCATAATGCGATGATCATTTAAGATGAGAAAAAAAGTAAAGGAACTGCTTGCCAGCCATGTAACTGGCGAAAAGGTGCTGGTCAAGGGATGGGTCAGGACAAAAAGAGAGATAAAGAATGTGGCTTTTGTGGCCCTGAATGACGGCTCAACGATTAACAACATTCAGATTGTCATTGATATAAACGCCTTCCCTGGTGACCTGTTGAAAGACATTACCACCGGTGCAAGCCTGGCTGTAACAGGTACCCTCGTGCAGTCGCAGGGCAAAGGCCAGAGTGTAGAGATCAACGCATCCGATATCACCATTTATGGCAAATGTGACCCGGAGACGTATCCGCTCCAGAAAAAGGGCCATTCAATGGAGTTCCTCAGAGAGATTGCCCATCTGCGCTTCCGCACAAACACCTTCGGGGCTGTGATGCGCATCCGTCATGCCATGGCTTTCGCTATACACAAGTATTTCAATGACAGGGGATTCTATTACCTGCATACACCCATTATAACCGGCAGTGATGCCGAAGGCGCCGGTGAGATGTTTCATGTAAGCACTCTTGACCTCGAAAACCTGCCGAAGACGAAGGATGGGAAGATTGACTATGAGCAGGATTTCTTCGGGAAGCCTGCCAACCTTACTGTATCAGGCCAGCTTGAGGGTGAACTGGGGGCGCTGGCCCTCGGTGAGATCTACACTTTCGGCCCCACCTTCCGCGCAGAAAACTCCAATACCCCGCGCCACCTGGCTGAATTCTGGATGATTGAGCCGGAGATGGCCTTCTGGGACATAAATGACAACATGGATCTTGCGGAGGATTTCACAAAGTACCTGATAAGGTATGCCCTGGACAACTGCCGCGATGACCTTGAGTTCCTGAACAAGATGATTGACAACGGCCTGATTGAGAGGCTTGAGTTCGTGCTTGCCAACAGCTATATGAGGCTGACCTACACAGAAGCCGTTAAGATCCTGGAGGCATCAGGCCGCAAGTGGGAGTATCCCATGGGCTGGGGTCGTGACCTGCAGGCAGAACATGAGCGATACCTCGTGGAGACACACTTCAGGAGACCGGTGATACTTACAGATTACCCGATGAACATCAAGGCTTTTTATATGAAGCAGAATGATGATGGTAAGACGGTGAGGGCCATGGATGTGCTTTTCCCCGGCATCGGTGAGATAATCGGCGGTTCACAGAGGGAAGAGGAGCTGGATAAGCTGACGCGAAGGATTGAGGAGCTGAACCTGCCGCTGAAGGATCTGTGGTGGTACCTCGATACAAGGAAATTCGGCACTGCGCCGCATTCAGGTTTTGGCCTGGGGTTTGCGCGGCTGATTCTTTTCATGACCGGCATGTCAAACATCCGCGATGTGGTACCGTTCCCCCGTACCCCCAGGAACGCTGAATTCTAAACCGCTTAAAAAGAGACTCCATGCTCGACCAGAAACTCCAGCAGAAACTGCTACAGAAGCTCTCCCCGCAGCAGATACAGATGATCAAGCTGCTGGAGGTGCCTGCCATGCAGATGGAGGAGCGGATAAAGAAGGAACTGGAGGAGAATCCCGCCCTGGAGGAGGGCCCCGAGGAAGAAGAGGTACAGGGTGAGGATGAAGAGGATGAAGTCAACGACGAACAGGCCGAACGCGAACAGGATGAATTTGCCCTTGATGATTACCTGAACGATGAGGATATTCCTGATTACAGGCTTCAGGTTAACAATACATCGAAGGATGATGAACGTCGTGAGGAGATACCATATGCTGCCGGATCATCATTCCATGAGAACCTGAGACAGCAGTTCAGCCTCCGTACTGACACCGAGAGGGAGGACCTTCTGGGTGAGTACATCATCGGTAACATAGATGATGACGGCTACCTGCGCCGGGAGGTGGAAAACATGGTTGATGACCTTGCCTTTCTGCAGAACATTACAACTGATGTCAGCGAACTGAATGCAATACTGAGGATCATACAGGATCTGGAACCGGCAGGCGTAGGCGCCCGTGACCTGCGCGAATGCCTCCTGCTTCAGATAGAGAGGAAAGACCAGTCGGTCCCCCAGGTAGCCCTTGCCAAAGCGGTCCTGACAGGGTACTTCGAGGAATTCTCCAGGCGGCACTATGAAAAGATAATGAACAGAATGGGGATTGGCGAGAGTGAGATGAAAGGGATCATTGACGAGATCCTGAAACTCAATCCCAAACCTGGAGGCACCGTAAGCGACCCGTATACCAGATCAGCCCAGCATATCATTCCTGACTTCATCCTTGAACAGAGTGACAGCGGCCTTGAGCTCAGCCTGAACAACAGGGACATCCCGGAGCTGAAGGTCAATCCTGATTACAGTGCTATGCTCGAGTCATACACCCGTGACAAGAAGGCGGGCAGGCAGAACCGTGACGCTATCATGTTCGTGAAGCAGAAACTTGATGCTGCCAGGTGGTTCATCGATGCCATGAGGCAGAGGCAGAATACGCTGCTGCTGACAATGAACGCCATTCTCGAATACCAGAAAGACTATTTCGCCGAAGGCGATGACACCAAACTCAAGCCAATGATTCTCAAGGATGTAGCCGAGATGACCGGGCTTGACATATCAACAGTGTCACGCGTGGCCAACAGCAAGTACATACAGACCCATTTCGGCATCTTCCCTCTGAAGTTCTTCTTCTCCGAGGGTATGCAGACCGATGCCGGTGACGAGGTCTCAACGCGCGAGATAAAGAGGATACTGCAGGAGTGCCTCAGCAATGAGGATAAGCGCAAGCCGCTTACTGACGAGAAACTGACAGAGATACTCCAGGAGAAGGGATACCAGATTGCACGCCGGACCGTGGCGAAGTACAGGGAGCAACTGAACATTCCAGTTGCAAGGATGAGGAAGGAGATTAAATGAACCCCGGAGACAATGAACTGCCAGACAATGGCAGTGGAGAGGAGAAGAGCAGGATGCATTCAGGAAATGACAGATTGCTGAAAAGGGCGGCTGAGATACTTTCTGTTGTTTTCCACCCGGTTTTTTTACCGCTGTACGGACTGCTGATCATTTACAGCGCACACACGCTTCACTCCTTCATTCCAACTCAGGTCAAGAGGATGATTTTAATCCTGGTCATGGCCAATAACCTGCTGATGCCAATGGCCCTCGCCACTGTCCTCTACGCCAGGGGCGCCATCAAGACATTCAATGCCCGTGACCGGAATGAGAGGGTAATCCTGCTTTCATTCTCCCTGCTGATGTACAGCCTGACCGCGTTTATTCTGATCAGGATGCAGGTCCCCGGTCTCTTCAGGGCTTTCTTTATCTCAATCGCACTTGTCACACTCAGTACTCTTCTGATAACCATCTTTTACAGGATCTCACTGCACGCTTCAGGCATAGGCGGATTACTGGTGCTGGTTGTTTTCATGGCATCAGTGTACAACATCAGCATGGTCTGGCAGGCGGTGGCGGTGGCGCTCGCTGCCGGAGCGGTTATGTCATCCAGGATATACCTCGAAGATCATACTCCTGCAGAGGTCTGGGCAGGACTGTCGGCCGGGGCCCTGATAATGGGCCTGTCACTCTTTTTTATGCTCAGGTAGGATAATTGAAGCCAGCCTTTCAAGCCTGTTTTGTTTCATGGTTATAAAACCATAACGTCCGTCAAGGTACCTGCCGAGGTACTCCTGTTCCGTCTGGCCGGGGGTGGGTATAAGCACTGCTCCCCTTCCAAGGGAGACAAGTTCCATCACTGAAGTATAACCGGCTCTGGCAATGATTAGTGATGCTCCGCAAATGAACTGCCGCATGGTAGCTGTGTCAGCTCCTGTAATAAAAGTGACAGCCCGGCCGGAAGGCAGTGGCATACTCACCGATGTGGCACTCAGCACTGCCAGAGGAAATTCCCGAAGAGATCCGGAGATCTTACGGAGCAGCAGGGAGCGCTGCGGCTCAGGTCCTGACAGGATAAGACAGGCGTAAGGTTGAATCAGTGTTGTGCCAGGCTCCTCTGAATCATCCGGTGATGGTTTACTCTTCGCCCGGCAGGGCGGAAATGGTTCATGGCCGGTCAGGCCAAACCTTGAGAGGGGTCCGATGAAGGCAACATTTGCCGGAAGTCTGATGCCGTGTGAGAGTCTTCCTGACAGGTTTTCGCTGCCGCGATAATCTGGCACCAGGCATAAATCATACCTCTCTATTATCCTTCGGTGTATCCATGAAGCAAGTGGTTCCAGAAACCTGAGGAATCCGGGAAAGGCTATCCTCACCTGGTGTGTGACATAGACGGAAAAGATTTTCTTATGGTAAAAACCGAACCGGTTATCGGAGATGATCACAGCTGGCCCCAGGTCTTCCGCGAGGCGCCTCAGTACGGCATGCTCCCTTACAGCGGATGCAACTATGACGGGCAGTTGCAGGAAGATGCTTAAATACTGGGGAAGGAAACGGGAGTACCTGATCCTGAGACCCGGGATTTCAACCATCCTTACACCCGGCAGCTCCCTTGCGATCATTTCCGCCAGTGGTTCATCAGCTGCGAAGACTATCTCGCAGCCTCTTCTTTCCAGCTCCATTGCCAGCGGTATCATTCTCCCCGCATGGCCAAAGCCCCAGCTGAGAGGGCTTATCAGGACTTTCAGTCCGTTCATTGCTGTTACCCGGAGACGCTGGTGGCAATGCCCAGTTGGTTGACCCTTCGGGCGATGGCATTGAGTTCACTTACCGGCACTTTCCTGAGATTGTTACCCAGCGGCGTATCACGGTGGATGGTATATATCATCACCTGCTGAGGTCTGAGCCTGGCTATGGCCTCAAGCCAGGCACTGATCTCTTCCCCGGTGGTGTTGTCAACTGTGCGGCCGTCGCACTCACCCCTGACGAATAGGGTCTGGATAATGAACCTGCCTTCAAACTCCCTTATATACTCTTCATACTTTGCAAGGTTGGTCATCACGTGTGGCTGGTTAAGCTGCATGACGGTTTCAGGCAGGGCTGAGTCAAGCTTCAGCATGTTCTGGTCTACTTTCTTCAGGGCTTCGCGAACGCTTTTCCGGCGGAGCATGGAACCATTGGAGAGGACCGACACCTTTGCCTCCGGGAAGAACTCATCACGAAGTGCCAGGGAATCATCTATTATTCCGGCGAAGTCAGGGTGCAGTGTCGGCTCACCGTTTCCGGCATAGGTGATGACATCAGGAGCCTTGCCCTGATCCTTCATCTCAGAGAGTTTTTTCCTCAGGGCATCACGGACTTCCCGGCGTGACGGAAGCTGTTCCTTCGGCCCCGGTTTGGCCGGTGTCCATCCGCACTCGCAGTAGATGCAGTTAAAGGAGCACACCTTGCGTGTTACGGGAAGGAGATTTATCCCGAGAGAGACGCCCAGCCGGCGGCTGTGCACCGGGCCGAACACGATACTGTCAAAAAGGAAAGTAGGCATTACGAAAATGATAGATCAAGGCTACAAATTTACAATAATCTCCGCACCCGGCTCCCCGGCAACAGACGCATGTTCTGCAGGTCAAATGGTTCCACCAGCAGCAGGCCCGGTCGCTTGCCGGGTTCTATTGACCCGAGGATGTCATCACAATTCAAGGCCCTGGCTCCGTTGAGGGTGGCCCACCTTATCAGCTCCTCCGCCGGGATATCAGGTACAGCCTTCTGAAGAAGCTTTAGCTCGCTGATCATGCTGAGCCGGTCTGTGGATGCAAGGCTGTCAGTGCCCACTACAATTTTTCCGGTCACTTCCCTGAGCATGGCTGCGGGAGGCATTTTTCCCGATATGTGCAGGTTTGACGAAGGACAGAGGCAGAACCAGGTGTTCCCGGCTGATGCTGCCTTCACTGCCTCCTCCCTGGTGATTACCGTATTGTGAACAAGCAGAAGTCGGGAGGCGAGGCGGGAGAGGTCAAGGGCTGCATCAGCATGCCCCTCTACCATCGTGCGTTCATCATCCGATTCCAGGAAATGAAGCGAGATGACTGATTCCGTGGATATCTGTTCCCTGATCAGCCCTGACAGAATGGGGGAGACCGAGTAAAGTGAATGGGGTGTCACCTGTGCCCTGAGACCATGGTGGTTCATCTCCTCACACACCCTGAGGGCTTCATTCATACGCGCACCAGCAATGGCAGGGTCAAGGCCGAAGACCTCGGCAAAGGTGAGGTAACGGATGGGACTTTCGCTTTTTATGCCGGCAGTAACAGGGCTGTTGGAGATATCTCCGCATGCCACCACCCCGCCCGACTGCATCTCAACGTCACCGTTTCTTGCGGCAGTAATGATCTCACTTTCCGATGACTCACGCATGTCGCGAACCGATGTAATGAAACCGCTAAGTCCGCCACCGGCGGGAATAAGTCCTCGCATGTGCGACAGTTCAAGATGCGAATGGCAGTTGACGAGTCCCGGGATGATGACGCCATTGTAAAACTCCGTTGCAGCACTCTCCCTGAGAGAGCCGCCGGTATCCTCAATACCGTTCACGGTGCCGTCATCAGCAACGGTGACGATGCCTCTCTTAAGTGGCCTTCCGGCCGAGGTAAACAGGTATTGGGCAGATATTCTTCTCACTGTCACTGCACCGGTAAGTCGTCAGCGTGCACTATTCTGATGTTTGTTATTCGGGCATGTTTTTCCCACTTCCCCGGCTGGTTGTCATGGTTCAGGAGCCAGCCGCGCAGCCGCGCACCGGGGATGCTGTCAAGGCTGTGACTTATCTGAACGTTGCGAAGCAGCCCGTCCTTACTCAGAAAGATTTCCTGCCAGTAGTCGCGCTTCTCCTCCCCAATGCTGTCAGAGTAACTGAAATAGGCAGTAACCCTCGGATTAAGACTCTTATCGTCATCAAAGACCAGAATGTCAGCTTTAAGGATATATTCCCCGGGCTTTTCAACCGGGATATCAAACCAGACCGGGTCACGGGTGAAGTCTTCCGGCAGACGGTAATCGGGTTTGCCGGGCCAGAGGTTTTTTTCAGAAGGTTTTATCGCATTCTGTTCGGTCATCACCTCCGTTTCCAGTTCAAGCAGATTCCCGGTTACCCTGTCATATATCCTGGACAGCTTTCTGGGTTTGCCTGAGAAATAGTACTTCATCGTGGCGTCAAACTGCTCGTAGGTGTAGCCGTGGCTCCCGATGACATCGATATAGTTCAGAATGGAGTCACGCCGGGCCCAGGTCTCCCTCATTGAAATGAGATCCATCATCCCTGCCGTGAGATAGGTGTCAGTAAGTATCTCCACAAGCTTATCTTCCGGGATGCGCATTTTTCGCGAGGGTTTTTCATTTTCAGAGCTTCCGCATGACATAATCATCAGCATGACAGTCACAACGAATATTTTGTATCCCGTTCTCATCTGGTCACTTTTTCCTTGTCTTTAAGTTGCCTGCGCGAGAGATAGTGTACCGGGTACCATGCGGCAGCGTAGCCTATGGCAAGCACTGTTGCAGCCACCACGAAGAAGTCAGCCAGGCGCATCCTGACGGGATAGGCATCTATGAGCAGTGACTCACCCGCCAGCTTGACAATGCCGAATTGCTGCTGTGCGAAGCAGAGGATGAATCCCATCAGGAGGCCCAGGATGGTTCCGATAAACGAGATCATCCATCCCTCATATATGAATATTCTTTTGATCAGTCGGTTGTCTGCACCCAGGCTTTTCAGGATGCTGATGTCCCTCTCTTTTTCAATTATCAGCATTGTCAGTGAACCGATGATATTGAATGAAGCAATTATCAGGATGAAAGAGAGGATAACGAAGATTGCCAGCCTCTCGGCCTTCATCACCTTGTAGAAAATCTCCTGCTGTTCATATCGGTTTTGCACCAGGAACCGGTCACCCATCACATCCCTGATGGCTTTCTGCGTCTTTTTCTCGTCTGCCCCGGATTTCAACCTGACCTCTATAGAGCTTACCTCGTCAGTGTAGTCAAGCAGTTGCCTGGCAAAGTCAAGAGGCAGGAATACATACTTTGAATCGAACTCCTGTTCAACGGCAAAAATTCCCGAGAGGAATATATATTTCCTTGTGAATTCATTGTCAGGCGTTCCCCGGATCTTTGCCTTCCGGTCAGGAATATAGATTGCCAGCGGTGAGACAAAGTTCAGCCGCATTCCCAGGTAGTTCGCCACCCCCAGTCCGGCTACCGCATATGGATTCCCGTTTTCGCCCTGGAGGATGAAATTGCCATCCCACATGGCGGTATCGAGATCAGTGACAGCGGCATAGTTGAGTGACACTCCCTTCACTGTGGCTATATACTGCTGCTCGTCATAGCGGAGGAGAGCGTTTTCCTCGAGGGTCATCGCAAAAACGTCAACTCCTTCAGCAGAAGCCAGCCGCTGCAGCATGAGACTGTCGGGGGTGAACACCTTCCCGGTAACAGGGGTGATTTTTATTTCGGGGTCAGAGGTGCTGAAGATGCTTCTGACCATATCCTCCAGGCCGTTGAAGACCGAGAGGATGGTTATCAGTGCCATTGTACCCACGGTCACACCTGCCACTGAGATGGCGGAGATCACGTTGATGGCGTTCCGCGATTTCTTCGCGAAGAGGTATCTTTTTGCTATGTAGAGTGACAGCTTCATCTGCTCCTGCGGGCAATTACCAGCAATCCGGTTCCCTTCCTGTGCTTCCTGTTCAGGTCAGCGCAGTTCAGCACCAGCACCAACGGCATAATGGCAAGATAGTAGAAAGGCAGGAGAATAAAGAAGAGTTTTGATCCTGAAAGCATGATAACCGGATATTTCATGGAAAGGCGCCATGCCATGCTGCCCGGGGTGCCGTAGGTGTATGACACACTGACCTCGCCGTATCCTGCGGTCCGAAGCTTCTCCGTTATCTCCTCACTGCCGTAGCCGTCGCGCACATGTTCACCGATGAATGACGTGTCACTGTCAGAGTGGACATCCGAACCACCCTGGTCCGAGGGGGTTGAGATGACAAGGTAACCGCCCTCAGCAGTCATCTTCAGGAAATTGGCGAACACTGTACGGTCGCCTGCAATATGTTCCATTACGTCAACACACAGGATGAGATCAAAGATCTCCCCGCTGTTCCAGGTAACAAGGTCAGCCTCAACGGCATGCACCCTGCCTGAAAGGTTTGTCCGGCGGAAGAATTCATTGCAGTCAGCCACCTGTCCGCTCTTAATATCAGCAGCGGTGATCTGCCATGAGGGGAAATGTGTGGCCATCCACCATGAGTACTGGCCGAAGCCCATGCCGGCATCAAGAACCTTTGCTTCGCGCGGCAGCGCAGGTCCCAGTCTCCTGAGAGCACGCCTGACATGCCATGAACGGAGGAGCAGGATGTTCAGCAGACGGTAGAAGAGCCTCCGCAGAAAAGGTCGGCGGTTAAACACCTTCCCCAGGAGCTCCTTGATCGGGTCATAGTGCATCGGGCTTATTCCTTGAGCAGTTTGGAAATATTGTCTATATAATCGTTGCTGTCATCAATGAAGAAGGCTATCTCTGGAACGATACGCAGCTGGTTGCGCACCTTCAGTCCCAGTTCATACCTCAGTCTTGGTACACTGGCACGCAGTACTTCAAGGGTAGCGGCAGATCCTTCTGAGGGAAAAACGCTGATCCATGTCTTTGCCAGTGACAGGTCAGGACTGACGCGTACCGTGGTCACCGAGATCATTTTACCGGGCGCCAGCCCGGCCCCGTGATGCATGATGATCTCCGCAAGCTCCTTTTGCACGAGCCGTGCGACTTTCTTCTGCCGTGTCGATTCCATTGTGGATGAATTACGCTGCAAAAATACGAAATTAGTTGGGAGTTGTCGGTTATCGGTTGTCGGTTATCGGTTGCAGTGCCGGATCACTTTAGCACACTTTAATCACATTAGTCACTCAGAATAACTATTTTTGCAGCTGCTAATATTTTATTAATGGATACGGTAGTAAGCGGGATACGGTCGACGGGCAATCTTCACCTGGGTAACTATTTTGGTGCTCTGAAGAATTTCCTCAGGATGCAGGATGAGAATAACTGTTTTTTCTTTGTGGCAGATTATCATTCACTTACAACACATCCGCATCCTGATGACATTCATAGCAACATCAGGCAGGTACTTGCCGAATACCTTGCAGCGGGAATTGACCCGGAGAAGGCGGTGGTCTATGTGCAGAGCGATGTGCCTGAGGTGACCGAGCTTTATCTCCTGCTGAACATGATTTCTTATGTTGGCGAGCTTGAGCGTACTGCTTCCTTCAAAGAGAAGATCCGCAAGCATCCTGACAACATCAATGCCGGGCTGCTGACCTACCCGGTGCTGATGGCTGCCGATATTATCATCCACAGGGCGCATAAGGTACCGGTGGGAAAGGACCAGGAGCAGCACCTGGAGATGACCCGCAGGTTTGCGCGACGCTTTAACACAATGTACGGGGTGGAATATTTCCCGGAGCCCGATGCCTATAACTTCGGCAAACAACTTATAAAGATCCCCGGACTTGACGGCACGGGTAAGATGGGCAAGAGCGAGGGCAATGGCATCTTCCTTGCTGACACGCCTGCCGAGATCCGCAAAAAGGTAATGAAAGCCGTTACAGATACAGGGCCGGAGAAACCTGGTGCCGAACCGTCAGAGCCGGTAAAGAACCTCTTTACAATAATGGAGGTGGTATCCGATCCCTCCGCACTTCAGTATTTCCGTGAGCAGCATGCCGCATGCCGGATAAGGTATGGTGACCTGAAGAAGCAGCTTGCCGAGGATATCATCAGGGTCACGGATCCCATCAGGATACGCATCAACGAGATACTCAATGATCCCGACTATCTCGGGAAGGTTGTGGCAACGGGTGCGGAGAAGGCAAGAGCCAGCGCCTCAAAAACCATCCGCGAGGTCAGGGAGATCATTGGCTACAAGCCATTCACACATTGACCACCGGTGCCCTCTCGAAGGGTGCATCCCTGTCAAACAGGTACCGGAATGTGATGTGTGTCTTGATTATTTTTGCCCCTATCTGGTCAAGAAGATGCATCATTGAGGGGTTGAAGTCGCCTATCCAGTTAAATTCCAGCTCTTTGTACGGGAACCTGTCAGACATGGCCAGCCTGGCGAATGACATTATCAGGGCTCCCTCCACCCCCTTGCGCTGATGTTCCGGCACAATTCCGAAGATCAGGCCGAATGCCTTGGTCAGTTCATTCCTGACATACCTGTACCAGAGGAATTTCAACCGTCCCACATGGTTGAGCTTTCCGTTGAGGTGCCTGACAATCTGGTTGACCTCGGGGAGCATGATAAAGAAGCAGACGGGCTCATCGCGGTAGAAGCCGAACCAGAGCAGTTTCTCGTCAAGCACCGGCCTGATGCTTTTAAGGATAAGCTTTGCATGGCCCTCGCTTATTGTCTTGACACCCGGGAACCGGGCCCATCCTTTATTGTATACAATCATAAAATTGCGTGATATTTCACGCAACTCTTTCAGGGGCATATACCTGAATGTGTAGTCGGGATTGCTGAAGACCCTTTCTGCCTTTTCCCTGATGACAGCGTCAAGCCTGCTGTCGTCAACAGGCATATGGTACGTGTATTGTTCGAAATAGTTTCTGAATCCGTAAGCCTCGAAGAGCTCCCTGTAGTAGGGTGGATTATAGGGCATGCAGTAGTTCGGGGGTATGAATCCGTCAACCAGCAATCCCCACCAGCGGTCACGGTCACCGAAATTCACCGGCCCCTCCATCATGGTCATGCCCTTTTCTTCCAGCCAGTTGCGACAGGCGTCAAACAGCATTGCTGCGGCCTCAATGTTGTTTATGCACTCGAAGAAACCCATTCCGCCGACCTGTTCTCCATGGGCGCTTGCGATTTTCTTGCTGTAAAAGGCTGCCACCCGTCCAACAGCATTTCCCGTTTCGTCGCGCAGCAACCACCTTATGGCTTCACCGCTGCGAAAGAGCGTGTTAGACGATGGGTGGAAGATCGATTCAATATCCTTAAAGAGGGGTTTTATCCAGTTACTGTCTCCCCTGTTTATAGATGCCGGCAGATCATGAAAGTCTCTGATGTCTTTTTTGCTGCTGATTTCAGCAAGCCTGTAACCACAATTCATCACCCTCTGAATACCAAATTTCCTGAAAAATACACATTCATTTTGGAAATCCAAAGGATGGCGGGGCGGAGGTATCGCTATTGGTTAATGCCTGCTGCCTGCTCCCTGATCTCAAATTTTGACTCTTGCGGATATAATAAAGTTCCTTCCGGGTGCTGCAATGCCTGAAGAGTAGGGCCTGTACCTCAGGTCGAGCAGGTTTTCAATCCCTGCTGTCAACTCCAGCCTGTTGCTCAGGTTGTAGGAGGTTTTGAAGTTAAGTGTGAACCATCCTGGTGACCAGGGGTTGCCATTGTCGTCTTTTGCGTAGAGATATGGTTTATCTTTTTCACCCGGGGCCATCCTGTCATTGGTTATGCTTCCGTTATAGACCGCATAGAGGTCAGTCTTCAGGGCCGAACGTTCATAGATCAGGTGTGTTGCCCCGAACAGCGGCGGAACGTGCCTTAGCGGAGCTTTCTCATCGTCATGTCCGGCGGTGAGGCTGAGTGATGACTTGACCCTGATGAATGATGAAGGGCGCAGTTCGGCTTTCAGCTGGGTGCCATAGACTATTGCGTATCCGGCATTGACCATGGCGTAGACCTGGCTCTCCTCGCCCTGGAAGATAAATGTGGGTTCTCCGTTGAAGAGAAATTCGCGTCGCACCATGGCATTGTCAAGGTAGGAGTAGAATACCGAAGCCTCTGCCAGGAGCATTTTGCCGAACTCCCTTGAAACTCCCATGTCTATGTTGTAAAGGTATTCCGGCCTGAGATCAGTGTTGGGTACCACCAGCACGCCCGGGGCTGACTCGAAGACCTTGCCCAGGTCGTCAAGGTTGGGAGCCCTGAATCCGGTGGAGAGGTTGACGGTCAGCTCCGTACGACCGTCAGGCCTGTAGACGGCACCGGCTGCACCGGTGAGGGCACCGTTGCCTGACTCGATGGTGGTGAATGGAAAGTTGTACCATGAATTGTCAGCTATCTCCGAGTTCAGACTTACATAATTGTACCTGGCTCCCGTGCTCACGGTGAACTTGCTGCTGAGATTAAACTTGTAACCACCGTACAGCGAGAAGCTGTTATAAATATTTTTCCCGTTGGGATAGCGTGACCCGGCAGGCTCTGTCTCACCGGTAAGAATATTTTTTATGTCAGCAGTGCTGCGGATATTGTTCCATACATATTCTGCTCCGTAGTACACCAGGTTGTCACTCTTCCCGGTCTTTTTATCGAAGTCGAGGTTAGCCGACCAGATCCCGACTTTTTCGAACTGTTCATTGAGGGCTGTTTTGTTGAGGGCCCTGTCATGGCGGCTCTCACGGTAATCCTGCCTTGCCACTGTCAGGCGGATCTCGTCGAAGAGGTTCGCATGCTTGTTGTAGCGCATTGATGCGTTGGTCATCATCCATACCTGGGGCCCGTAATACCAGTTGCCGTACCTCAGGGTCCCTCCTTTTACCTGTATAAGTCTGTCATAGCGGGGAACATCTGAGAGGTGGGAGTAATGGTGTGCCAGATCTATATCCAGGTGTTTTCCCACCTTGAAACGAAGCTTGTTAGTGGTGTTGAGCTGCCTGTAGCCCGAAGCCACCTGCCTCCGTGGGTTGTTGTTCATCATCACGCTGTCACGGTTGCCGATACGCGCCTGGTACTCATTGCGGAGGTACTCAGGATGTGATACCGATCCCATAACCAGGTCGCCGAATTCAGACCATGTAACTGATGATAGAAATGCAACGCGCCTGCCACCGGTGTTTATCCATGCATGATAAGTCTGTTCGCCGGCAGCAGATGACCAGCGTGCCATCGCCTCTGCTTTAACGAGCAGGGAGTCTCCCGTTGAGAAGAGAGCCCTACGGGTATGAAAATCCATCACACCGCCCAGAGCATCACTGCCGTACATAGTTGCACCCGGCCCAAAGATGATCTCTGTACGCTCTATGATATTCGGATCAATTGAAATGACATTCTGGATGTTACCCTCGCGGTAGATGGCATTGTTCATCCTGACTCCGTCAATGTTTATCAGCACCCTGTTGGTAGCAAAACCTCGTATCATGGGGCTGCCTCCTCCAAGCTGGCTCTTCTGGACGAAGACATCGCCAATGGAGATCAGGTCAGCTGCCGTCTGAGGGTTCATTATCCTGACAGCAGGGAGCGCCACCACATTGATGTAGTTGGGCACCTCCTCCGATTTCTGCTCCCAGCGGTTTGCTGAGACGATGAACTCCTCCACCTCGAAGGTCTTTGTCTTGAGCTCCACCACCCATTTTGCTGCCTTAAGCTCGTCAAGGGTATATGAAACCCTCTCGTATGAAAAATGCTGGAAGAAGACAGGCTGTCCCTCCCCGAATTCCGAAAGACTCACCTTCCCCGAATAATTGGTATAGCCGAACTGTGTTCTGGCTTCGTTGTAAACAGCTACATCCGCAACAGGTTTGCCGTCATCGGCACTGAGAACAGTGACTGTCTGGGCGCTAAGGCTCAGCAACGGAGCTAAAAAAAACAGCAAAAAGGTGAATTTGTTCATCAGTAAAAGTGATTTGGCCTTTTCTTTCGCACAAAAAGCGTTCCATTCATGTCCGTTCCGGATATGTTTCCCGGCATAACAGGCGCGTCTGGTCAAACTCTTTACCGGGACAATCTAATATTTTATATTTTTGATGTTAGATAAGAACAAGGATGGTTGTGCGGAAGAGAACCGGCATCATACTGGTGGGGCTTTTTGCCATTGCTCTGGCTGTGGCGGCTTTTTTTCTCCGCAAGGAGAAACAGGTGGTGGTCATTGACCCGTGGGAGGCAGTGCCTGCTGATGCTTTTTTCATCATTGAAACCAGTGATTTTCCCGAACTCCTTACCAGTATTACTGATCCTGCAGGTGTTCTGTCAGGATTGTCAGGCCTGGATTGGGCTGCTTCCCTTGTTCGCTCCGCTTCTGCAATTGACAGCGTAACCGGTGGCAGGGAAGCTCGTGAACTTATAAGCAACCGGAAGATGCTCATCTCATTTCATGCTATAAGACAGCGGCAGGCTATGCCGCTGGCAGTGATGAGCACCGGTCCCGCGTTCACAGCGAGGAAACTTGCGGCGTTGTGCAGCCAGGCAGGGGCAACGGTGGCCGACAAGCGTGACCTTGGAGGCACACGTACATTCACCCTTACATTCAACCGGGGGAGCAGGCAGACGCCTGTTTATTTAGCTCTCACCTCCGGCATAATGATAATAGCTCCTACGGAGAGTATGATCACCGCCGCTCTTGACAACAAAAGCGCCGGTTCAGACATCCGGCACCAGCAGGGCTTCACCCAGGTGGTCAGCGCTGCCGGCAAGTCGGCTGACAATCTCTTCATCTTGTTCAGAAATCTGCCGCCGTTCCTGAAGTCATTCACTGACCCTGAAGATATCTCTGCCATCTCGTCAGTGGCAATTGCCGGTGGTGGAGATCTCTCCACCGCGGAGGATGGACTTTTCATAAGCGGATTCCTGACTACCTCCGGTGCGGGTACGGGTGCCGACCGTCTCAGGGATGTTGCACCTGCCGAATGCGGTGTGCATGAGCTGTTACCACGCAATACCCTCAGCTACAGCACGGTGATGCATCGTGCATCACTCTCAGGTGAAACAGTGACTGAGCCGGCATCTATAAACGCTACTGACCTTGCCCTCATCCTGAGTCCCTTTACCGGCACAGAGGTTACCGAAGGACTGATAGCCTTCGGTGAGGGAAGTGAGAGGATTCGACTCTTTCGGATGACTGACCGCCAGTCGGCGGAAGAGGTCCTGCGCCAGCGGCTGACGGCCAAGTACCGCTCCATGGGACTGAGGGAGAATCATTTCGTGGCTTCAGCCAGGAATAGTGACGGAACTGAGGAGGTGATCTACCGGATGCCCTTTACGGGGGTGTCATCTATCCTGGCAGGGTCTGACAGGAGCAGGGCCGGTGACGGATGGGTGACATTTGCAAGGTCATACATGGTCTTCTCTGCATCGCCTGAAGCGCTTGCTGCGGTGCTCAGGGAGTCAGCCGGCGGCAATACCCTTATAAATGACCCCGGATTCAGGGAGATGGAGAAGAGCCTTCCCACAAAGAGCTCTTTCCTGTTTTATTCATCGGGCAGGGTGCTGAAGTCACTGGTGTCGGAGTATCTCACCCCGGCGGCAGCTGCCTCCCTGACTGACAGGGCTCTTTCAGGAATCAGCGGTGTGGGTGTGAGCATGACGCCAAGCAATGAGATGATCTACACGAGTCTCTCGGTGCGGTACAGCTCAGGCGGCGGCCACGCAGACAGCACCATGGCTGCCACCACAACCACAGATATTACGCCCGGTGAGAGTGATTCATCCGGGCTCAGGCTCCTGTGGAAGGTGAAGCTTGATGCCGGACCGTCGGTTAAACCGTTTTTCTTCACCAACCATAACACCGGGGCAACGGAGATATTCATACAGGACCGCAACAACAACATCTACCTTATAAGTTCCTCAGGCAAGATACTCTGGAAAGCCACAATAAGGGAAAAGATCGCCGGGGATATCTTCATGATAGACTACTATAAAAATGGTAAGCTGCAGCTTCTTTTCACAGGCCGTGATTATATGCACCTTATTGACCGCAACGGCAACTATGTCGATAAATTCCCGGTAAAGATGCGGTCTCCGGCTTCAAACACCCTTGCTCTCTTTGATTATGAGAATAACAAGGACTACAGGCTGTTCATAGCCGGCAATGACCGGAAGATATATGCTTATGACCGGTCAGGCAATCCGGTCAGAGGGTGGAGTCCCTTCACCACCAGGGGGAAGGTTACTGATCCGGTATTATTCTTCAGGGTCAGGGGTAAGGATTACCTGTTTGTGGCTGATGATCAGGCTGTCTATGTGCTTGACCGCACCGGTAATATCAGGGTAGCCCACCCTGAACCTCTGGTGAAGGCACCGGGATCGGTCGCCAGGCTGACAGGTGACAATGATCCTGCCATCATCTTCTCCGCTCCCGACGGAGCCACTGTCAGGCTGATGTTTGACGGCACGGTAAAAAAAGACACTATTACCGGGATCTCCTCCTCGCACAGGTCAGAATTTGCTGACATTGATGGGGACGAGGTGACTGACCGCATTACACTTGACCAGGGGGTTCTGAGAGTCATTGACGGATCGGGCCGCGAGATATGGAGATACAGTACCGGCGGAAGGGAATCGGCAGGACCATGGGTCGTTTCTGCCGGAGCCGGTGAAAGGAAAATTGCTTTATATGATCCGGGGAAAGGGATGCTTCATCTCATCGGACGAAACGGCGCTTCTGTGAATGGTTTCCCGCGTCCGGCAGGACCCTTGTTCAACACGGGAAGGGTGACAAATAAAAGTACCTGGAACCTCATCTCAGTTGAGGATGAGACGTACCTATGCAATTACGAACTGAATTCCGGTTCAAAATAAACAAGACCTATGAAAAGGAAAATTCTGGCACTGACTCTGCTGTTGTCAGCAGTCACCGCAGGCCATTCACAGAACAGCCAGGTTCTTTATTTTATGAACCTGCCTCAGGCAACCACCCTCAATCCGGCCTTAAAGCCGACAGGACGGTTTTACCTTGGACTTCCAGGAGTATCTGATATCTCCGTACGACTTGACAATAACTTTCTGAGCCTGTCGGACCTCTTTACAAGCGGTGTCATCTCAGACTCCACCCTCACCTTCCTGGAAAGGGGGCCATGGCTGACTGACTTCCTGGCAGGACTGGGAAGCAACAACTCGGCGGAGCCTCAGGTCGGAGTCAGACTGTTCGGTCTCGCCTTTACAGTGAAAGACAACCTCAGGTTCAGCCTTGACATCACTACACGGGCAGAAGCCAACCTTGTTTTTCCCGGTGATCTCTTCAGGCTGGGTTTAGGCGGCAACAGTGACTTCATCGGGAAAACCCTTGACCTCTCTTCCTTCAGGTCAGACATGATGGTCTACCACGAGACAGGACTTGGGGCTTCCGGTAATGTCACCGACAAACTGAGGGTAGGAGGCAGGCTTAAGATTCTTTCGGGTGTGGCATCGGCCTACCTGACCAACAATCATTCCACGCTCACGGTCAATGAAGATTTCACGCATACAGCTGACGCCGATATCTCGATGAATATAAGTGCCCCGGTGCTATTCACCACAGAGAGTGACGGAACTATCCACGGAGCAGAATTTGATGAGGCCAGGTTCGATGATACCCGCAACACAATATCATACCTGAAAGAGCTGGCTAACCCGGGTGTGGGAATTGACCTGGGTGCGGAATACAGGTTCAGCGAAAAGCTTGCCGTATCGGCAGCTGTGAATGATCTGGGTTTTATTAAATGGAAGAGGGACCTGTCACAACTTACCATCAACTCTACATTCCAGTTCAACGGTTTGACCATGCAGGATGTGTATGATGAAAGCCTTGATTTCGAAGAGCTGATAAACTGGACCATAGACAGCCTCCAGAATGTACTGAAACTTGAAGATTCACCGCAGGAGTACACTACATACCTGCCTGCAAAAGTAGTTGCTGCCTTCAGCTACACACCGGTCAGGTACTTCACCCTGGGAGTATTGTCACAGACACGGTTTGAGGGGCATCAGGCACACCAGTCAGTGACACTCTCAGGTAACCTTCACTTCGGCAATATCTTCTCAACCACCCTGGCTTATACTGCGGCTAACAGGCGCTATGACAACCTTGGCTTCGGGATAGCCCTGAGAGGAGGACCCTTCCAGTTCTTTGTCCTGGTTGACAATATACCCTTTAAGTATTCAAGCTTTACCAGCGGAGATGAGACGCTCAGGCTTCCCGAAAATATGAATACATTCCATGCAAGGCTGGGCCTCAACCTCTTGTTCGGGAACAGGGAAAGGGATGAGACTCTTCCCCTGATGTAGATTGATTTTTACCTTGGAGAATCCTTGAGCTGTCTTGCCAGTGAGTTGGCAAAGACGAAGTCATTCAGTTTGCTGCAGTCTGACTTCAGGATCTCGTTCCTGTTGCCTTCCCAGCATTTCTCACCTTCTTCGATAAAGATGATCTTTTCTCCGTTTTCCATCACGGAGTTCATGTCATGAGTGTTGACAATGGTGGTCATGTTGAGTTCGACGGTGATCTCCCGTATCAGCTCGTCAATGACTATTGATGTTTTAGGGTCAAGTCCTGAGTTGGGTTCGTCACAGAAGAGAAACCTCGGCTTGAGTACGATGGCCCTGGCTATAGCCACCCGCTTCTTCATCCCGCCTGATAATTCGGATGGGAAAAGCCGGTTCGAGTTCAGGATATTCACCCGGTCAAGGCAGAAGTTTACCCGGTCAAGTTTTTCCTGGTATGACATACCGGTGAACATGTCAAGAGGAAACCTGACATTCTCCTCAACAGTCATTGAGTCAAAGAGTGCGCTTCCCTGAAAGAGCATGCCCATCTGTTGGCGCAATTCCTTTTTTCTGCGGAAGTCAAGACGGGTGAAAGGCACATCATTGTAATAGATCTCTCCCTCATCCACATCAAGCAATCCAACAAGGCATTTAAGAAAAACAGTTTTCCCGGAGCCGCTCTTTCCAATTATCAGGTTGGTTTTTCCCGGCTCGAATACTGCGGTGATGTCCGTCAGCGCCCGGCGGTCACCAAATGATTTGGATATATGTTCTGCCCTGATCATGAGAGAAGCAGTTGTGTGAGGATGACATTGAAAAGCAGGATTGTCACACTGCTGTAAACCACTGCCTTGGTGCTAGCACGCCCTACTTCGAGGGAACCTCCCTCCACATGGTATCCCTGGTGGGCAGAAACTGTTGAGATGATGAAAGCAAAGAAGACTGTCTTGATAATTGAGTATGTGATATAGTAAGGGATGAAAGCGTATTGTATACCGTAGATATAATCCTGCGAGGTAATGACTCCGGCGCTTGTGCCGACGATCCATCCGCCGATAATTCCGGTGATTATGCTTATAAGGGTGAGGAAGGGGTTAAAGAGGACGGTTGCCACAACCTTCGGGAGTATGATGTATGAGGCAGAGTTGACCCCCATAAGTTCCAAGGCATCAATCTGCTCTGTCACTCTCATGGTGCCGATTTCGGATGCTATGTTTGATCCTACCTTGCCGGCAAGGATAAGGGCAACGATGGTTGAAGAGAACTCCAGGATGATAGAGTCCCTGGCACCCAGGCCGATCAGGTAGGTGGGGTAGATGGGGTTCTCGGTATTGTAGGCTGTCTGCAGGGTGATAACAGCACCCATGAAGAAGGAAATGATTGTGACTATCCCTATTGACCGCAGACCGAGGCTCACCAGCTCCTTCATGGTCTGACGGTAATATATTGAATGCTTTTCAGGTCTTGCAAACACCCTGCCGAGCAATATCCAGTAAGAGCCGAATCCTGACAAGAATCTGAACATGGGAAGTTTTTGTCTGTTCAAATTTAACAATAATTCATTGCTTCCTGTCCGGCACCCGTATTCCTCCGATGGTTTTTATATATTTGCGGCATTGCAGACCGATCAAGAATAATTATGAAAAATCGCTATTTGCTGATCATGGCCGGAGGTGTAGGAAGCCGCTTCTGGCCGTTGAGCAGGAGAGAGAAGTCAAAGCAGTTCCTTGATATTCTGGGGACGGGAGAGACCCTGATCCAGATGACTTACCGGCGTTTCGCCAATATATGTCCGCCTGAAAATATCTACGTGGTAACCAACGAGGACAGCAGTGATATTGTTGTCAGCCAGCTCGGGATAGATCCGGACCATGTCCTGGCCGAGCCGCTGAGGCGTAACACCGCCCCGTGCATTGCATACGGTGTCTTCCGCATAATGACTGAGAATCATGATGCAGTGATTGCAGTGGCCCCTTCGGATCATCTTATACTAAAACAGGATGAGTTCAGTAAGGTGATGGATGAGGCTTTCAGGTTCGCTTCGGAGAATGATGCACTGCTCACTCTCGGTATAAGACCTGACCGTCCGGAGACGGGTTACGGCTACATACAGGCCAACACTATGCAGCCGGTCAGCGGTTACGAAGGACTTCACAAGGTGAAGGCATTTACCGAAAAGCCGGGGCTGGCCATGGCAAAGCTTTTCCTGGAGAGCGGGGATTTCTACTGGAACAGCGGAATCTTCATCTGGAAGGCTTCCACCATACTGGAGTCGTACAGCAGGCACCTGCCTGACATCTTCCACACATTCAATGATGGAAAGTCACTCTTCAGCACAACGGCTGAAAGGGAGTTCATCACGCAGGCTTATGCACAGTGCAGCAGCATCTCGGTGGATTATGGCATTATGGAGAAAGCTGACAACGTGTACGTTATATGCACTGATCTGGGATGGTCCGATCTGGGCACATGGAGCTCGCTTTATTTTCATTCAGAGCATGACAAGAATGACAATGCAGTGATCAGCTCAAAAGCATTTACCTACAATTCCGAGGGAAACATTGTCAGCCTGCCGCAGGGCAAGGTTGCGGTCATACAGGGGCTGGATGATTATATCGTCATTGACAGTGGTGATGTTCTCCTGATTGTTTCGCGCGAGCAGGAACAGAATATCAAGCTCTACCTGGAGGACGTTGGCCGGGAGGCCGGGGAGAAATACCTGTAATAACACGCTGTCCCGCGAACATATATAAAATACGGTAATCATGCACGTAACGGCGGGTCTCAGGCCCGCCGTTACGTGAAATAATGCAGATAATATACAGATAGCGGCAGGTCTGAAACCTGCCGCTATCATTAATGGATGCAGATTACCTGCCTAGTATTCCCAAAGATCCTGTTCAAAATTGAAAATCTCGTTTTTAATCCTTTCCGCTTCGAATATCTGTGAAGGGCCCATCTTGTACTGGTTGATAGACCTGTCATCGTAGACGTTGGATTCGGCAACTATATAACCGCTGAATCTTCGCTGAAGCATCAGGTCCTCAAAGGAGATGCGCTGGGCGTCATTGAACGTGTTGAATGCCTCATTGGTAGCCAGCGCCTGCCTTACATCTTCATACCTTATCCAGAAGAGACGTCTCTTGACAAGCCTGGAGGTGATGGGATCATAGCCCATGTAGATGGGGCATATACCAATGATACGGACATCAAGGCGTGAATGTTTCTTGTCAAAGAACCACTCCTCAAGCACCATGAGCTGTTTGATGTCTGCCGGATTCTCCATATTGGTCACGGTTGAGTCATGTTCCAGGCCGTCAGCGCCGACAACAGCTATCGTGATCGTATCACGGTTCATCTTGGCAGCGATGTCATTGTAGGTTGTAGGTACTGTCATGGCGTCACCATCTGTGGCCGGGACCCTTCCTGAAAGGATCTCGTTGAGGAGAATACCTGACAGGTTCATCCTTCCGTCTGACATCTCTGATGCAAACCGGTTCTGAGCCGCATCATACTTAAGTGACGGATAGTATAGGTTCAGGTTCATCTTTTCCCTCAGGTCGATTATCCTGTATAGTCTTTTTGACCAGATCACGTCTGACTCATTCAGATAAGTGTAATTAACCTTCTGATTATCGGGCATCTGTTTCGTGTAGATGTCGCCGAACGACTGGGCCATTGCGCCTGTACACATCAGGAGGCCTGCGAGGCCTGCCAGAATTGTCCTCTTCATGGTTTGTATCTTCTGTTGTTAGTTAATCTTAAGTATGATCGGGTTAAGGTCCCTGGTTTTGCCATCGGGGCCAACAGCCTTGATCTTTTCAATAATGAGTTTTTGTCCGGCACGCAGGTTGGAAATAAGGCTTTTCTGCTTGTCGGTAAGCCTGTTGTTATTTGATTCGGCCGTGATTTCATAGCCTTTGTCATTGACAGAGACCGTGAAGCCTGTTACCGTATAGGTAAGGTCGAACTCAAAGTTTTCGAGCACTGCGGTCACTACCTGCTGTGCGGCGGCAACGCTCCTGAGAACGTTACCTTCCTTCATGTTGGCGAACCGTGCTTCGGGGTCTGGCAATCTCCTGACCCTGAATTCCACGGGCGGGAAGCTTTGTACCTTTCCGTCAATATTGGCTGACACGATGATCTGTGCATTCTGGCCAACGGTACGTGGCTGGGCAACATATTCGCCGCGGTAATTCTTGTATTTACCCTTGGTGACATCACCGTTGGTCATTCTGACAGTCAGTTTATCTGATCCGACGCCGGGAACCGAAATGTCAAGGGGGTTCTGTATTCCCTGGTAAAGAACGTTCATGGCAGTGGGTGACACAACCACGTTCGGCATACCCACGGAATATTTCTGGTCAAATTTGTATGTACGTACGCTGCCGTCCGGAGCTTTCATCCTGATGACTCCGCCCCATGATTTCTCACCTACTGAGCCAGCCTTCACACTGTAGATACCCTTGCCTGATTCATCTATCGGCAATTGTGTGGCCTGGCTGGTGGGTTCATATCCCATGCTTCCGTCAGGATTTGTTTTCGTTGTATATGGGCCTACGAAAATCTCCAGATCCTGGGTGGTGTCGGTTGCAGCCACAAAAACGCGCGCATCGTAAGTATTGCCCTGCATCACATAGGAGGTGTTGGTCGTTACTGTTGGAACGATGTAGTTGAACCTGAAGGCACCTGCGTCAATCTGTGTGTACAGGAAGTTGAGAGCATCGGTTTCAGCATTGCGGACGTCAACCTGCATCTTTGACAGTATTGTAATGGTAGCAACGAGAGGCAAAGTCTGGAAATTGGCTGTAACCCAGTCTTCAGTACCTGTTTTTTCAAGGTTCTGCGGATCATCAGTATTGAGAATATCAAGTATTGACCGTTCTGCCGAGGGATCTTTACCTTCCAGGATTTCTACGAGGTATTCCCTGTAATCTTCTATCAGGGCTTTGAGGTCATTGCCCTTTCCGCCCTGGTTTGCGCCGACAAGTATTTCAGAAGGGATATTATTTTCGTCGATCCTTTTTACCATGTTGATATCAATCTGGTTATCAGGAAGAAGAGCTTCCGAATCGGCTCCCTCAGCGGTGGTAATGATCTCGACTTTCAGGTCCTGTATGTAATTATAAAGTTCATCGGCACGTCCCTTAACTTCATAGGCCTTTGTCTTCCAGGCACCTGCCTTTTCAGGATTCTCTGCCGCCGCGGCATCAAAAGCTGCATAGGTTATATCATTTTTTTTGATATAATTGGCAGTAGTCTTTGTAAGGCTGAGGTCAACCTTCTTGAAGGCCTCCACTGCCTCCTTCGAAACGTTAAGAGCAAGCATTGCTGTCAGGATGAGGTACATCATCCCGATCATCTTTTGCCGCGGGGTTTCTTTTCCCTTAGACATTTGCAGATAGTTTAGATGTTAACGGATATTTTGATGAACTCAACATTACTTCACATTCATGGCAGCCAACATGTTGCCGTAGACGTTATTCAGTGAGCTGAGGTTCTCATTGAGTTTTGCCACCTGTTCGCGATATTTCTTCGTGTCATCGGCTGAACCTGTGAGGTCTTTCATCAGCCCTTCCATTCCCCTGTAGATTGTTTCAGCGCTCTTCACATGATCATTGGTGCCACGGAGCTGCAATTCATATGCTGCATTGAGGGCAGAGAGGTTCTTGTTGAGAGCCTCGAGCTTCTCATGGTATGATCTGCCGCCGGCCTCGATGGTCTTTGAAGACTCTCCTATTGCCTGGTAGACGTTGCTGGTGTCAGTCATTGACCGTGCAGTCTGCCTCACAGACTCGGAGAGGTTCAGGAGAGACTCATTAGCCTTCCTGATTGTTCCGGCATACTCATTGGTGGTTGCTGCGAGGTCACCCATTGCGTTGAAATTATTGGTGGTCTCGGTGAGCTTCTTCAGTCCCTGGCTGAGGCTGTCAAACACGGCAGGAGTGATTCCTGCGTCAGACAGCATCTTGTCAAACTGTGAGAGACCGGCTCCGCCGCCACCGCTGTAGCCGTAACCACCGCCACCGCCACCAACAGCTGCAAAACCGATATCCTCGCCAGAGTAATTCGGATCAAGCTGGGGGTATACAAGCTTCCAGTCAGGCTCCTCCTTGAGCGGCTCGAAGGCCGAAAAGAAGAAGATAACTGCTTCTGTGATAAGACCCACAGAAAGGAATAGTCCGGCCATCGGATAGTGCTGTATCTTAAAGAGCGCACCGATGATCACGACTGAGGCGCCCCAGCCGTAAAGTTTGGACATGAATGCTTTCCATTTACTGGTATGAACAAGTTCCGAGAGGCCCATATAATTAAGTTTTTAAGTTTAACGGTATTAGTTATTTACTCCGATATAAGTTCTCACATTGCGGAACCCGACAAATGATTTTGTTGAGTCCTGGTATTCATAATCCCTCGTTGAAGTCTGAAGGAAAAGAGCAATATCCTTCCATGAGCCTCCCCTGATGACCTTACGCTTGAGCACGGGCGGATCGTCCGGGCGGGCGTTGTATTCATAGTCGGGGTTGAGGTCATGTGTAAAGACATATGATGAGGGATGATATGCGTTTGAAGTCCATTCGGCTACGTTGCCGGCCATATCAAACAGTCCATATTCATTGGGTTCGAAGGAGGCCACCTTGATGGTGTAAACGGCTCCGTCGTCGATGTAGTTTCCGCGCAGGGGTTTAAAGTTTGCGAGGAAGCAGCCCTGGTAGTTGCGTGTATATGGTCCGCCCCAGGGATACATAGAGAGGTCCAGGCCACCGCGAGCGGCATATTCCCACTCGGTCTCCAGCGGGAGACGGTAGTTGTGCACATCAGCTATACCTTGTGCGCGCAGGTGCTCATTCATGAAGTTGGTACGCCATACACTGAATGCTCGTGCCTGAATCCATGAGACACCCACTACCGGGTAGTCATCATAGCCGGGGTGCCAGAAATAGAGCGTTGCCCACGGCTCATTGAATGAATAGGTAAAGTCCCTTATCCACGCAAGAGTGTCAGGATAGATATTCACCACGTGATGCATAATGAATGATGAACGGTCCTTCACTTCGGTTGTGTTGCCTTCCAGGTCAGTGACAGTACCTTCGTACTTCTGTTCCTTATAGTTGTACTTTGCTTTAGCTGCCTGCTTGTAGTCAACCCAGAAATATGAATAGTTCAGGAGCCGGGTGTCCCACTGCTTGTTCCCGTTGAATCTCTCTTCGGGGGGATAATACATAGATTCCATTACGGCCTGGACGTTCTCATCTTCCATGTCAATTTCCTCCTCCCAGTTCAGCACGTTGGGTTCCAGGACATTACCTTCTTCGTCAGTCCTGAAGAATTCGTAACCCTCAATTCCTTCCTCTCCCAGTCTTGTCCTGAGGATGGAGTCACGCACCCAGTAGGTGAACTGACGGTACTTATTGTTGGTGATCTCTGTCTGGTCCATCCAGAATGCTTCCACTGTAACTGTTTTGGAGAGACTGTTCATGGCACGCAGAGGGTCCTGGTCACTTGGTCCCTGTACAAAGGAACCAGCCGGTATGAATGCCATTTCAAACGGCTCCGGTTCATAGAACTTTTTCCTTCCCTGAACGCCTGTCAACTCGCCTGAATCATAAGAGCCACAGCTGCTTAAAATCAAGATCAACGCAAGAGCTAAAAGGGTTACCTTTTTCATATACTCATTAATTTAAAATATGCAAGTAATTTTATTTTTTCCTGTCCTTTAAAGGAAACGGATACTCTTGTATTTGGTAACGCTCTTCCCGAGTCCAATGTCGAAACTGTAAGAGACAACGAACTCATGTGAGCCGCTGGTTCCTTTTCTGATCTCCGATATCGGGAAGTCATATCCATATCCAATCTTCAGACCGTTGTACAATTCTATGCCTGCGAATCCTGTGATTGCATCACTTATCCTGTAAGAAACGCCACCCCATATCTTTTTATTGTATCTAACCATTCCTGTGGCTATATATTGTGTAGTGGCGCCGTCATTTACGATAAAAACTGAGGGGACGAGTTCAAAGGCAGGATTTGGCAGCTGGAAAAAATAACCGGCAGTAAAGTAGTATTGGCGACTGACGTAAGTGGCTGTCTGGGAATATTTTATTTTCGGCTGATTAAGGTGTGTCACTGACAGCCCGGCATAGTAGTTAAATCCCTGGTAGAACAATCCGGCGGAAAAATCAAAAGCAAGAAAAGATTCATCATTTTCAGGAATAAGCGGGTCACCTGCAGGAGGAGTATGGCCCGGACCTGAAGGGATGAACCATTCCGGGGAAACAGTTTTGTTGAGCACCCCGGCGCTGAAGCCGGCCCCGAGGGTACCGGATCCGACGGAGAAAAGGCCTGCATACGAGAGGCTGATGTCAATATCATTGCTGAATCCGTACTTGTCAGCCTCCACAAGCAGGCCGGCACCACTCCGGAAACCAAAGAGGCTGAAGGGAGCATTGATATTGAAAAGCATTGTGGATGGCGCCCCGGGGAACCCCACCCACTGCTGACGCGTAAGGGCTGAGGCGGTGATCATCCCCGACATGCCCGAAAACCCCGGATTATAGGTCTGGGTATTGAACATGTAATGGCTGAACACCGGGTCCTGCTGACCGCAGATGATGCCTGCCGGGAGTGACAATGCGAGGATAAATATCCTGATTTTCTTCATAGCCGGGTAGTGCCTGTAAACACATATATATAACGGGTAAAATAAATAAAAAAATATACATGCCACAAAAATGAAGCCAAAAATCAGTGGCCGTAACGGAGCATTCCCCGTGACCATCTCACGGGCACCTGATCACGGTTAGCCATCAGGTAGTCTTCATAAGAGCAGGCAAGATATTTTGGTTCGCCCAGGGTGTTACGGATCTCCATCCACCAGCGCTCGGTGATTGTGCTCTTGATGAAGATGGCTTCGCCCTCCAGGTCACTGAGGGTCACATGATAACGGGTAAATCTGCTGTTTCCCTGGTCATTAAGGTAAGAGACCTCGTACTGTTTCTGCGAGAAGCCCTCGAGGAAGAACCATACAAGCTGAGCTGCCAGTTGCGATGTCTGCATCCTGGTGTCAAGGGCCGGGTTGACCTCCATCACGGAAAAGACCTTCAGGTTGTCAGACAGGCCTGCATACCTGGCAAGGAGGCAAATCTCCTCACCGTAAAACCCGTTGGCTGACGGAAGGAATGTTCCCGGGGCATCGGACTGTCTTACTGAACCGATGTCAAACAGAGCGGCAGTTGCGTCACGGAAGAGCGGCTCGGTCTCATGCACTGCCGATCGAACCTCGCCAATGCGCATCATGTCATAATGACGACGGTTGAACCTGTTCACCACCTGCTGGTCAGTGAGATAGGTCTGGTGTCCTATGGCAGAGAGGTGTGAAAGACCACTGCCGTTGCGGTAGATGAGGTCATTCATCCAGTTGAGTGAGTCGGCCGGTCTTTTCTCTGGGGTGAAGTCGATACGTGAATCAACCGAAACCAGTGACCATTTCTGTTTTCCTGCCGAGAGCGCCCTGTCTATGGCCGGCATCAGGGAGCTTGTTCCCCCGATGATGACAGGAACGATGTTCCGTTCCAGCAATTGAAGAAGAATGTCGCGCAGACCTGCGATGGTATCATCGAATGAAGCTCCCGGTCTGAAGTTGCCCAGGTCAGTGACCTTCAGCCTGCCTGGCAGCCTTGAGAAGGAGTAGAGGCTCCTCCTGACCGCATCAGGCGCCTGTGCGGCTCCTGTATTCGATGACGAGCGGTCATCCGGGACACCCAGGATGGCCACTGCAAATCCGTCAAGGTCACCCAGGGGTTCATTCCCGGTATTCACGGCCACATTATGAGGAAAGGCAGAAGACCCCTTCAGCGGTTCCACACCCGGCTTGTCAAGGCAGACGGGATCAATATACTGGTTCAGGTCAATCATATTATATAAGGTCACTTCTTCTTTCTTCCCCTGGTGCTTTTGGTCTTGGTGCCCTTCTCGATTATTGCAAGGCACTCTTCCCTGGTAAGCTTATGGGGATCAGTTCCCTTCGGGATGCGGTAGTTGGTTTTGTCATGCATAATGTAGGGACCATACCTTCCGTTGAGCACCATGATATCTCCAAGTTCGCTGATCACCTTCTGCTTGTCGCCTTCCCTCTTCTCCCTGATCAGGTCAATTGCTCTCTCCCCGGTTATAGTATAGGGATCATCAACGCCTCTCTTCAAAGAGTAGAACTTGCCTGCATGTTTGACATAGGGTCCGAATTTGCCTACTCCAACGGTCATCTCACTATCTTCGAAGGTACCCACGGCGCGCGGCAGCGCGAAGAGGGCGAGGGCCTCCTCAAGAGTTATGGTTTCCAGCAGCTGGTCACGTCTGAGGTTGGCGAAACGGGGCTTCTGTTCCCCGGAGGCCTCGCCCAGCTGTACAACGGGCCCGAAACGGCTCATCTTCGCCGCAACCGGCAGGCCCGTTGCAGGATCTGTGCCAAGCTGCCGCGCGCCGGTCATTTTCGCCCGGGTGGCAAGAGACTCGTCTACAGTCTTGCGGAAGGGACCGTAAAATGTGGAGATCATCTTTTCCCACTTAACCTCCCCTGAGGCTATCTCATCAAACTCTTTTTCCACGTCTGCAGTGAAGTTGTAGTCGAGGATGTCAGGAAAATTGGCAATCAGAAAGTCGTTCACAATCATACCAATATCCTTCGGGAAGAGTTTTGACTTCTCCTTGCCGGCTATCTCCGTCTTTTCACTCCTGGTTATCTTTCCCTTCGTCAGGGTCAGCTGCGCAAGGGTACGCTTCTCCCCGGGCCTGTCCTCACGGGCCACATATCCCCGTGATTGTATTGTGGATATGATTGGTGCGTAGGTTGAGGGTCTTCCTATCCCGAGTTCCTCAAGCTTCTTCACCAGGCTCGCTTCCGTATACCGCGGAGGGGGTGAGGTAAAGCGCTGAAGGGCTGTGATGGTTCCGGGTATGAGCTTCATCCCCTTGTCAACGCGGGGCAGTATTGCCTTTTCATCCTCGGCAGCGTTGATGTCAAATGACTCGGTATAAACCTTCAGGAAGCCGTCAAAGAGTACGACTTCACCGGTTGCAGTAAAGCTGACAGGTGAGGCAGACATGCCGATATTTATGGTTGTCTTTTCCACCCTTGCATCTGCCATCTGGGAGGCTATTGCCCTTCTCCATATCAGTTCATACAGCTTCTTCTCATTGTTGTTCCCGGTAACTTCCTTCCTGTCGAAGTAGGTTGGCCTGATGGCTTCATGTGCTTCCTGGGCACCGCGTGAGTGTGTCTTGAACTGCCGGGTGCGGGAGTAGCCTGCTCCGTACTCATTTGTAATCACTTCCCTGGCAGTATTGAGCGCCAGTGTGGAGAGATTGGTAGAGTCGGTCCTCATGTATGTGATCTTTCCGGCCTCATACAGTTTCTGTGCCACGGACATGGTCTGCGCCACAGAGAAGCCCAGCTTGCGATAAGCCTCCTGCTGCAGGGTGGAGGTGGTAAAGGGAGGGGC
>DHUL01000051.1:156980-163221 GCA_002409145.1 Bacteroidales bacterium UBA5235 | reverse complement strand
TGGTACCACGATCCTGATTTACTTGTTCCAGATGAACGGGGCCTTTCGTATGTAATTTTCACTTTTAATCTGCCCGATCAGAAACTCTGCCAGATCAGCAGAACTTATACCGGAACCTTTACAATCTGAGAGACTCGCTTCTACGTCGCCCCGACTGTCAGTTATCTCAATGAAAGGTACCCGCACGATTGTCCAGTCAAGAATGCTCTCCTGCAAGATTTTATACTCATGCTGTTTGTCAAGAATAGTTTTCCTGAACAGAAGTTTCATAGTCAGAGACTTTATCTTAGTCCGGAATCCTTTTTTATCAGAATGCACATCAAGGGTCAATCCTGTCAGGACAATGTATATTTTTATATTTAAGGCTTCCATCGCTCTGACAATGTTTTTTGCGGCCAGGCTGAACACAGGATCCTCTCCTTTCGTCTGGCCAAGTGTACTGATCACAGCCTCACAACCTTTTACGAGGCTATAAACAGACTCATAATCTGTAACATCTCCAACGACTTTCTCAACAAGATCAGTTTCTTCAAGTTTCCCGGGATTCCTTGTTAAGGCTTTGACCTTAAAGCCCTGACTGACTAATTGTTTTATTAAATATCTACCTGCTTTACCAGTTCCACCAATAACAGCAATTTTAATATTTTGATTCATTTCGGACATAATTTGAAGACTAAAGAAACTGTAATTCTGGCTCATTGAATCCTGTTGGAATCAGGAAAATAAACAATAATGATAATATACAGAATCAGATTTTATCATGACTGACATGACACCTCCAAGTTGCACAACTTACTGGAGGGCCCATGTGCCAATCCCATTGATTCTTATCTTCCTGTTTAATGCAGTAATATCAATAATAAATACAGTAAGAGTTGTTTCCGGGGAACCTTATGAGAATATTTCCTTCTTTAAATCAAGAAAAAGTATTGAAAAAAGTAAGACAGAACAGGATATTAAAGAAAGGTCTCAAAAAAGGTAGTGACTATCCGGGTATTAAGTTAAAATCCCGTCCTTTGAACACTGACATCCAAACGTTATATAATTAGCAGCACGAAATGAATCCGGTATATTTCAAGGATCAGAATGAATCCGGAAACCGGACTTCAGGCTTATTATATTGGTAACCCGGGGATGATATGATAAAGTAATGCCTTTCCCTGAAGGATTTGTTCACGCACAGCATCAGTAATCTGCTACCGGCAGGCACTTTTTCCTGCCTGATCTGACCATTCGGCATCTCAATATTTAGTATTAACTTTACTTTAGTAATCAGCACATCTGCATACCAATGCAGACAGAAAGGCTGATGTAAATCTTATTTTTTGGGGTGTCCATTAAAAGGGGGAATTATGATCAAGAATTCGTTCAGGTGGATTGCCGCTCATCAGGTAACATCTTTTTTCACGCTCACTTTCCTGATAACATGGGGTCTGGGATTCTCATACATTGCGGTCACGCGCGAAAAGTACCTCTTTCTGCCATTGGTGTTTCTGGCAACATGCGGCCCCGCCTTCGCCGGTATCATAGTTGCATGTGTCTCAGATTCAAACCGGCAGGTGGCAAAAAAGCGTTTTTCATGGCTCGCTTTCTTAATCTCATGGCTCGTCGTTACTCTCGTCTTCATAGCAAATCAATTCTTCATCAATAAAGGGCCTGTATCGACCGCACTTGTCATCCTGGTGGCTATCTCAGCTCTTCCGGTTGCATTTATCGTTAATCTCGCTTATACACGGTTCCCCGTTATACGAGGTTTCAGGCTTAAGTCAGCCGTTTCAGGAGGCAATCTTTCATGGATCATTATCGCGTTGTTACTCTTTCCTTTCCTGACAATGACCTCAGTTCTAGTCAGCAAGTTACCGGGTCATGAGACGCCCGTGTTTTCCAGCCTGCCGGCTACGGGTCTTGGCCTGGTCGGATGGTTTGCCGTCAAATTTCTTTCACAATTCTTTTACTTCAACGGGACCGGTGAAGAGGTTGGCTGGCGTGGATTCGCACTTCCACGGTTACAGGCCCTGACCAGTCCTCTTGTTGCCGGCCTGATACTAACCCTCTTTTGGGTCCCCTGGCACCTGTTTCTCTGGATCAGTGAAGGAAGGGAAGTCATGACATTCTCTTTCTGGGTCAGTTCGTATCTTCTTCACATACCTTCCGGAATAATTCTTTGCTGGTGCTATAACCGGAGTCGCGGAAACCTTCTTGCAGCAGGTACTGCCCATGCATCTGCAAATACAATAGTGGCATTGCTCCAGCCTCTGGAACAGAATAACATGATTATAGTGTTCTTTGTTTTTGCCGCATTAATTATTCTGGTTGACCGGATGTGGAAACGCCTTCCTGAAGGACACCTGGCAGTTCAAGGGATAGCTGAAGCCTGATCCCGTTCCGGATTGTCCGGGAGAAGCCGCGCCATTCGGCCTGCCGGAGTCTGGGGCAGCCTTATATAACGACACGCCGTCATGAAACCATGCCGGTTTTGGTGCTGAATTCATGATGAAAACGAATATGACCATGAAGACATTCAGAGTTGTTACAGGACTTGCATTTTTAATGCTGCTTACCGGCTGTACCATAACAGTTTATCCGGTGATAACGGAATCTGAGGCAATCTTCGATGCGCGACTTCCTGGCAACTGGAAGGAGATTGACGGGTCAGATCAGATGACTGTTTCCCGTAGCACGGGGAACAGTTACGAGATTGAATACACAAGTGAAGGGAAAACCGGAAGGTTTGCGGCCCGGCTGGGTTATCTCGGAGACCACATGGTACTTGATGTCTGGCCAAAACCCCGGCAGGGTGATGTGCCTGATCCTTATGCACCTTTGATGTTGGCAGGGCACCTGCAGCTATTTCCGGAGTTCAGTGATAATGAGATTTCACTGGCGATTATCAATCCTGATGCTCTTCTTTCAGCACTTCAGTCCGGGAAAGTCAGGCTGCCGTACCGCCATTCAACCGAAGTCACTGCAAACACAGACGATGAAGGATTAGTACTTACCGGAACCACAGACGAGCTGCGTAAAAGTCTTGGTACATACTGTGCAAACCCTGCCGTTTCCGAACGGGATTGGTTGCATGTCCGGCGTACGTCAGGAAGTTCATTCCAGCCCGTCAATGTACCCTGTTTTGAGGCTTCCGCATGGCGGGAAGCCGATCAGCTCTTCAGATGCGATCCTCACTGGCTGGGAGCCGATGTTGCATCTACAGTGGACCTGGGTAACAACCGTACACTCTGGCTCTTTGGTGATACCTGGATCGATGCCTCAGGAAAAGGAACCAGGAAAGGGGCGCGAATGATAAGCAACAGTGTCGCCATTCAAACAGGCACTGATCCGGCAACCGCAGATATATCATTCTTCTGGGGGACAGATGCTGGTGGTAATCCCGATGCTATGTTCCCGGATCGCGATGGTGAGTCGCTCTGGTTTGGGAATGGAATCCGGGTAGGCGACCGTCTTGTCCTGTTTTTTGCACGTACCATACGGAATACGGGCGTCGGCCTTGGTTTCGAGCACGTAGGCTGGACTGCAATAATGGTTTCCAATCCCGATGCTGAGCCTTCCTCCTGGCAGGTGCAGGAGCTTGAAACTCCTGAAAATTCTCTGGGTATCCTTGTGGGATTTGCTGCAGTACTGAAGAGCGAAGGGTACGTTGTGGCATTGGGCTCTCAAAATCCGGTCAAATCACACCCGATCTTTGCGGCACGATGGCCGGAAGATGAGATTCGTCGTGGAAACCTGCTTCACCCTGAGTGGTGGGCAGGTGAAATGGTTGGATGGGTCCCGGATTCGTCCGGTATTCAGCGGTATCCTCTGTTCAACGGGGGGCAGACTGAACTGACCATCCATTATGATGATCCGAGCAAACGATACATCTGTGTGCAGACTGAGGGTTTCGGTGCAGCTGACATTATGATGAGGGCTGCACCGTCGTTAACCGGTCCCTGGTCTGATCTGCGATTGTTATACAGGCCCCCTGAGTATTACAGGGAGAATGTAAGTATCTACTCAGGCAAGGCCCATCCGTCCCTGACGGGCTCTGACCTGGTTTTAACATATGCCACAAACACTTTCAGATTCGAAGAACAGTTGACAGACAGCCTCATTTATTATCCAAGGTTTGTCAGATTGACGAGATGCCGTTAGAACTCTCTATATATGACAACATTAACAAAAAAGGAAAAACTTGAGTTTTTCACCAGATGGACTTTATTGAGCTTCGGGATAATCCCTGTAAGCTATATGGTAAGTCTGATCGTTGTCCTGTTGGTCCACGGGGCTTTTGGATTTAGTCAGATGGAAGGAGGAACATATCTTTCCCAGACAGTAATGCAGGTAGCCGGCGGAGCGGTAATAGGACTGGGCACGGGTTTGTATCAGAGATCACTTCTTAAAAAAGTCTTCAATGTATCATGGAGCTGGATTTACACACTCATGATCGGATTTGCAATTACAGAACTGCTTGTGTGCCTGATTCTCTGGCGCCTGAATATTAACAGGTATGAGTTAAGGTTTGTTGAGTCCAATCCGCTTCCTGAATCCCTGTTCTTTGCATCTGCAGGTTTACTGACCGGCTTTTTGCAATGGCCGCTGCTGAGAAGGCACTTTCTTAGAAGCATTCTTTGGGTGCCGGCAAGTGCTTTTGGATGGGGCATTTGCATAATCATCACTTATTTTGCAGGCATGGTGATGAAAGGTGGATTATCGATCCTGACTTTTATTTTTGGTGCGTTATTGTATGGCTTAATCACCGGTGGAACACTGATGTGGGTATTCAGGGAAAGAATCAGATGAGATCTCATAAGTATGATGTGATTAATAGATGAAGAGGATGGTTGACTTCTGGTGGTTCAATAAATAAAGTTTGAAAATAAATAAATAATTATTGAATAACAATAAATAATTGTTATCTTTGAGCCGTAATCAAACCCATTGTCAATTATGTCGAAAAGTAACAACTTCGTATTTCAGGCCTTAAATGTCGTGGCCTGGATCATATTTATCGGCCTGTGTATAGAAACCGGGGCTTTGCTGGTCAATTTTGTATATAGTCTCTTCAAGCCTGAGGTGGTACATAATCTTTATCAGAAGCTTGATTTAAGCCAGATTTACAATCTTAACAAATGGGCTTATTTTGGTCTGTACGGATTCATATTGTCCATTTCGGTATTAAAGGCATATCTGTTTTATGTAGTCACAGAGCTTTTAAGCAAGCTTGATCTGGAGGAGCCATTCAGCATTTCTGCTTCCGGTCATATAACAAAAATCAGCTACATAACTCTTTCCGTAGGAATTATAAGTTACATAGCCCGGCAGACTGCAATGGGATTAACGCATTACGGATTCGATACCGCTCCTCTGGGAAAGTTCTGGGCTGACAGCAAGGCTTTCATTCTGATGGCAGCAGTACTCTATGTTATTGCGTCTATTTTTAGGAGGGGAGTCGAACTCCAGAACGAAAACGATTTAACCGTATAGCCATGCCGATCATTGTGAACCTGGATGTTATGATGGCCAGGAGAAAGATGTCGCTTAATGAGCTGTCAGAGAAAGTTGATCTGACCCTGTCGAATCTTTCCATATTAAAAACCGGGAAAGCAAAGGCGATTAGGTTCACCACCCTCGATGCAATATGTAAGGCATTGGACTGCCAGCCCGGTGATATACTCGAATACAGGGAGGATGTTAAGGAGGAAGCATAGTGCAGAGCGATGCATAAAATATAATGAATAACTATTGTGATCATGCGCCGCTGATGAATCAAAGAATGAAACCATGTATTATTCTCCTTGCCACTCCTCCTGTCACCAAAGATTCAACCACACAATAATGAAATGAACTATATAGCTGATCAAGATTTCGGGAAGGTCTCATACAGAGAAAAGCCTTTAGCAAAAGGTGAGTACGAGAACTGCCGGTTCCGTGACTGCGACTTTTCCGAATGCAATCTTTCCGATTTCGTTTTCACAGATTGTAAATTCATATATTGCAATCTGAGCCTCGTTAAACTGACGGGTGCAACCTTCAGGGATGTGAATTTTGTGAACTGCAAAATGCTGGGCTTGCATTTTGAGGATTGCAATGAGTTTGGGGTGTCATTCAGTTTCGAAAACTGTATGCTTGACCACTCCTCATTCTATAAGTTGAAATTATTGAATACCGGTTTCGGGGGTTCAAAACTGAAGGGTGTTGATTTTTCAGAATGTGATTTAACCGGTTCATTTTTCACTGACTGTGATCT
>DHUL01000051.1:151434-156694 GCA_002409145.1 Bacteroidales bacterium UBA5235 | reverse complement strand
CTGAAGGGGCTATTGAACAAATATGATATCATAATAGTTTAAAATGATCAGCCCCCGTGCGGCCGGAACCAGGGAATTGCTTACCATGTAATGCTCAGGCAGGCAACTGGTGTATCCTGCAAACAATCAGATAATGAAAATAAATAATGAAATTATCCGTGTTCTGAGATCTCATAACCAGCAAATCACAGATTCAAGGTTTAAAACTGCAAAGGAAGTCGCCGGATGGTCAGGAGCTCTTCAGGCTCAGGATTATAATATGGCAAAGTGGGCTCTGGGTATCCGTATTCAGGATTCCACCGAGGTCATGATAAATACTGAATTCGATTCCGGCAGCATAGTCAGGACTCATCTACTGAGGCCTACATGGCACATAGTCTCGGCAGATGATATTTACTGGATACTGGCACTGACAGCACCACGGATAAAATCTTCCCTGAAATACCGCGACAGGCAACTCGGTTTAACTGACAATATCTACAGGAAGAGCAATAAACTTTTTGAAAAGGTACTGAGAGACATGAACCATAAGACCCGGGATGAGTTGATCGGGGAATTGGTGAACGCCGGGATCAGTGTTGATAACAACAGAGCCTCCCATATATTTATGAGAGCCGAACTTGATGGCATAATCTGCAGTGGCAAACAAAAGAACGGCACGCCAACCTATGCGATACTAGAAGAATGGGTTCCGAATAAAAATAAAAAATCTGGTAATGAATCATTGAAGGAGCTGGCAAAAAGATATTTTTCAAGTCATGGACCTGCTACGGTTCAGGACTTCTCATGGTGGTCGGGTTTGACCACCGCTGATTCAAGGCTTGCCCTGGATCTGAATCGATCAGACCTGATCTCAGATAAGTTTGAAAATCAGACTTACTGGTTTGCTGATTCCGGTTGCAATTTAAAATTGACGGATAAGGATTTTTACCTCCTGCCTGCCTATGATGAATTCCTGATTGGTTATCGTGACAGAACTGCATCATTGTCATTAGTCCATAACAGAAAAGCAATATCTGATAACGGAGTATTCTATCCGACGATCGTTTCCGGAGGGCAAATATCAGGAACCTGGAAACGCAGCATTAAGGGCAATCATATTATTCTGACATTCAATTTCTTTAAGAACGGGTCAGGTGATATCGGAATTGAAACAATATCACGATATGAAAAGTTTTATGGTAAAACTGCCGGTAGGAGTGCCTGTTCCTGTGAATGAAGCCGCTTTGACAGAATGTAATGATAATGAACATAGAAGAAACGATCAACAGGTATTTTACCAGCCACCATGAGCGGATAATGCCTCAGGTTCAGGCACCTGAATGACAACAATGAAGAAAAATTTGAATCGGCATTAAGAGACGGAAACGGTAGCCAGTGACTTGCATGACATCGACTTCCCTGGATAAGGGGAGGATAAAATGTGAATACGATCTGGTATCTGATAATACTATTATTTTTGTGTATGAAGACTCAGAATCAGCGAATAGCAAAAATCACTTTTTCTTCCTTGTATCCGTTGTACCTGGAAAAAGTGAAGAAGAAAGGAAGAACGGAAGATGAGCTGAACCAGGTCATCGAATGGCTGACAGGCTTCAGAAAGGACAGGATAAGGGAGCTTGTAGAGGAGGGTGTCACCCTGGAAGGATTCTTTGATAAGGCTGCCCTTAATCCGAACGCGAGCCTAATTACCGGTGTGATCTGCGGATACCGGATCGAAGATATTGAGGATCCGTTCATACGCAAGGTAAGATACCTGGATAAACTGGTGGATGAGCTTGCAAAGGGGAGGGCAATGGATAAGATTTTACGTCACTGAAATGGTTTACGTTGCTCTGCTCAGGGGAATAAATGTCGGCGGCAAAAACATCGTCGAGATGAAAAAGCTTAAAGCTGTGTTTGAATCACTCGGGTTTAAGAATGTTGTTACATACATTAATTCCGGTAACATCATCTTCGTCTCAACTCCTGACAACCATGAAATTATTTCACTCGAAGCTGCAAAGGCTATTAAAAGAGAATTTCAGCTTGATATTAAAGTCCTGGTCAGAGATTTCCGGAATATGGAGATAATCTGCAATGAACTGCCTCCCGAATGGGTAAAGAATGAGAGGATGAGGACTGATATTATGTTTCTGTGGGAGAAATATGACAATCGTGGGGTACTTGACTTATTGAAGATCAATTCAGTTGACAATGTGAGATATACTCCGGGCGCTGTTCTGTGGAATGTCGAATGGACAGATTACAGCAGGAGCGGTTTGATGAAGATAATGGGGACAGACCTGTACCGGAATATGACCATCAGGAATGTAAATACATTTCGCAGGATATACCAGATTATGAGTGACGTTAATGGGCGGTAACCTTCAGAAATTTGTCGCGGAAGACGAAAGTTTTCAGAATTCGGAGATTTCCCGTTAAAAGATCTTTTCAGATCAGACCGGGGCATGAAATTTGTGGATTATCATGAAATTTCCTGCTACAATGATACAGCAGCCAGATACAAAGTCAGTGTTAAGGATTCTGCTAATCCTGCTGGTTGTTATTATGACTGGTTGTGACAGCATCCAGATCGGTGAACCGTTCACCTGCAGAACTGACACGAAGTACTTCCTCACACCCGGCCTCTCTTTCACTATCGACTCGGTGAGTGATTACCGTTGTCCGAAAGATGTTATCTGCATCTGGGGAGGTGATGTTGACCTGTATTTCAATATCAGACAGGATCTGTCTACGATTGACACTTTGCTCAGATTGTCCGGCGGACCTTACTTTTTTGACAATTATTCCTTCAGAATCATTGAAGTAGATCCTTTACGCAATCATGACGAGGTTGTGGACCAGGAGGACTACCGGATCAAATTGCTGATTCAGAAGGACCAGGAGTAATTCTCAATTCTGAGAGCCTGGCTATTCATTCTCAATTCATCAAGTGGTGATGTAGTCAATTATGATTGCCGATTATCAGAAATCAGTTATTATATTCCGGTATTGATTATTCCTATTTTGAGAATTGCCACCAGTCGAAGTCGAAAAGTTCTTTTTCTCCTCTGAAGACAGAGTAAAGATCGTGTATTCCGCTCAGGTTTTTTACCGGAGCGCTAAGAGTTTACCAGATACCGGCTTCACGTGAGAGGCTAACATCAATCGATGCAACGATTGGTCTGTCGATATGATCTGTACGGATTTCCATGCTGCCTCCAAATATTGGAGAAATGCTGACCTCGACAGCATGGGTTCCTCTGCCAAAGTCCACACATTGTACCATTTTGTAGTCTCCGTTATGTATGGCTGTTACAAACAATCGATCGGCGCTCATAGAACTTAGGAGTGATCCTTTTCAGCAAATCGTAACTGTGACCAAAAACATAGGACTTTCCTTTAAAGTCAATGATGCCATGGTGGTTCCCGTGCGTCTTCCCGGAGGCATCCATTATCATCCCCTTGTATTCCCAGTCTCCGGTGGGCCTGGTGCTCATGTCGCAGACTTATAAGCATCGGTTCCCCCGTTTCCCGGGTTTTATCCAATCCACTATTGTTTGATGACAAAACCTCCCCCGGGCTGCAGTGTGATTGGAACCTTGCCATTGTTTTTGATCTTTTCACTGGTGACAAGAGGTTCTCTGTCGCTGTTGTCAGAGTAGACTGTCACTTTTTCCCCGGCAACCATAGGCAGGTTCAGGTCCAGTTCCAGCGGCTCCTCCAGGGCATTCACCCCGGCAATATACCACTGCTCTCCTTGGCGGCGGGCAATTACCGAGAACTTACCCGGATAACCGTCAATATACAATGTCTCATTCCAGGTGGTGGGGATATTTTTCATAAAGTCAATCAGGAAGACAGGTGTGTCTGTCAGGTTGTTGGGGGTAAGAGCAAACATCTGCACCGGGTTTTGAAAGAGTATGCCGGTAGCAATCTGAAACACGTCGGTGGTGAGACGTTTCTGTCCCCTGCTGTTCCCCCTGTTGAGGAATTTATTCATGAAGACCCCTCCGAATTCCATTGCCCCCACGCTGTTGCGGATAAAGGGGTGCAGGGTGGCATAGAATGCCTCTTTCTCCCGCACATCCTGCGAGAAGATCAGCATCTCCGAGGCCAGCACCGCCTCACTGCCTGCATAGTTGGGGTACATCCGTTCCCATCCGCGCGGCAGGGTGCAACCGTGGAAAATGATCATCAACCCGTAGTCATTGGCGTCGGAGAGGATATCTTCATATAAGCGCAATGTTTCCTGTTTGTCACCACCGAAGAAATCAACTTTCAATCCCTTCACGCCTGCCTTTTTCAGCCATTTCATCTCAGCTTTTCTGGCGATTGAAGTGTTCATCCGGTTTCTGGGTCCTTGCGGTGCATCATTGAAACCTCCGTTGGAGTTATACCAGAGAAAGACATCCACACCCTTTGAGCGGGCATAGGTGATCAGCTCCTCCATCTTCTCATAACCGATGTTGGAATCCCACAATGCATCAATCAGTATGTACTCAAATCCCATCTCTGCTGCCAGGTCGATGTACTTCACCTGGTCTTCACTGTTCATGCTCTGATCCTGCCAGACAATCCAGCTCCAGGTACCCCGTCCGTACCGGTACTCCTGAGATGCTTCGTATAACGGTTCCACCAGGTCGAACGGAATAGTTGTCTCCACTATAGGTCCCAGACCACTGCCCACCGTGATTGTGCGCCAGGGGGTAACACCTGGAAGAAAGATCTGAGCACCACTGCTCCCGAAGCCGTTGTTCTGCTTCAAATCGGGATATTCCACCCTGTAGAGTCCCTCTTTTGTGCCATCACTCAGGTGAGAAGCGCAGTACTGGCTGGTCACTCCGGTTTCGGAGATCAGTGCCCAGCCTTTGTCACCGATGCGGAAGAGACCCGGGAAGACATAACCCAGGTTACCATAGGTCGGTTTTCCTACCGGCTCATCATTGGTATAGCCACTTTCATAGCTGGGTGAGCTCCTGGCAAATCCACCCATGGCCCCCATCATCGGTGAGAGAAAAGTTGTGGTGAATTCCGGGAACTTAAAGCCGGTTGCTTCTCTTTCCACCACGCAGGCTCTTCTTTCGCCCCATTGAGGGAGTTCGTAGCGGAATGCCACATTGTTGTTGCTCACCTGGAACACTATCTTCAAGCCTCTCTGCCTGGCATCTTCGAAGGCGCATACCAGCCTGTTGGCCTCATAGCGGACAGCCGACTGCTTGATTTTCTCCTGGGTGTAGCTCTTCTCCACCAATGATGTCTCATGACCGGTAAATGT
>DHUL01000051.1:146534-151172 GCA_002409145.1 Bacteroidales bacterium UBA5235 | reverse complement strand
AGTATTGAGGTTGCCCCTCTTCAAGGCTGAGCTGTAGCTTCAGCTTTCCGTCCGGGCTGACCACCGTGGCAATCTGCGCAAAGAGGATATTCGTGGTAAAGGAGAATAGGAGTGAGTGGATAAGAGACAAGTGCTTCATGGTGTCAATTAACATTATAGGTGCCTGATAAGGACAAATATACCACGCCCCGGTGAGACCACATCCTGATTTCAGATAGTTAATTCCTTTTTACAGATAATCCATGATCAGCTTACAGCTTAGAGGGAGGTTTCCCAAAGTGTTTTCTAAATGTGGTACTAAAATATTTTACACTTGAGAAACCACATAAAACACTCACCTCAGTAATAGCATACTTGCCGGACTGGAGCAGCTTCAGTGCCTGATTCATCCGGATGCCTTTGATAAAATCTGAAGGCGGGAGATCTGTCAGCGATTTTAATTTTTTGTAAAGAAGAGAGGTTGAGACATTCATTTCTGAAGCAAAAATTTCTTTGTTGAACTGCGGATTGTCGATGTTGGTATTTACAATACTCACCGCTTTCCTGACAAACTTATTGTTCAGTTCATTCAGGTAGATTGGTCCACCTCCATTATCATTGATCAGCCGGAGCGCCTTCTCTTTTATAACTTTTCGGTTCTGAATGATGTTGGAGATACGTTGGCGGAGCAGTGTCATATCAAACGGTTTGGTAAGATAATCGTCTGCTCCCAGACCCAGTCCCTGCAACTGTTGCGATTTCTCATTGAGTGCGGTCAGAAGCATTACAGGTATGTGGGATGTCTCGTAAGTTGACTTGATGAGGCGGCAGAGCTCAAAACCGTCCATATTGGGCATCATAACGTCAGAGATGATCAGATCGGGAATTCGTTTCTGTATGATTTTCCAGGCCTCCTCACCATCTTTTGCCACAGTGATCTGGTATCTGTTCTGCAATGATCGCTGCAGGAATGTTTTTAAATCATCATTGTCTTCTACAATCATGAGATGCTCTTTCTGATCGGACAAATGATGGTTTGTTTGTGATGCTATATCATTGACAGTCTGCACATTGGTGTGGTTCTCATCCGGTTGCACTTCTGAGGATGAGGACGGTTCCGTTACCGGTACCTCTTTATAGGGGATGGTTATACGAAACAGTGAGCCTTCATTTTCTCTGCTCTTCAGAGACACCGTACCTCCATGCATTGCTACATAGTTTTTTACCAGCAGCAGACCGATACCCGAACCGACGATAGTTGAGTTAACCACATTATCACCCCTGTAAAACTCTCTGAAGAGTTTTTGCTGAGCATTTTCTGAAATTCCCAATCCTTGATCCCTTACCTCCAGTATCCATCTGTTTGGTTCGCATTTTAGATTTATTAATACCTCACCATCAGGATGAGAATATTTAATTGCATTTGATAACAGATTGTCAATCACTTTTTCAATTTTCAGTTCATCCACTGCTGTCAAATATGATTCACAATTGGAGCTGAAGAGAAGCTTTATTCTCTGTTTCGATGCTGCAGCGTCAAACATTAATTTTCGCTGGCTGACGATCCTGACCAGATCATTCATTGCCCAAAAAATATGACTTTTACCGATGTCTGCCTTTTGGAAGTCAAGAAGTTGGTTGGCTACGGAAGAGAGACGTTCAGCCTGTTCAGTCGCCAGGTTTAGATAACAGCGTCCTTCATCTGAAAGGTTTTTCTCTTTACTAAGCTCCTCTATTGGTGCGTTGATAAGTGTTAAAGAGGTGCGTATGTCGTGAGTCATGTTGGTAAAAAAGCGGATTTTATCTTCAGCATGATGTTGTCTGATGCGATTGATGTAGTATCGCAGTAAAAATGCAAGAATAGCCGCAATAACGAAGAAGGCTATAAAACGAAACCAGACAGCTTTCCACCAGGGAGGGGTGATCTGAATCTGCAGGGAACGCTCCTGGATGATCTGTTTCATGGAGTTGTCGTACATCCTGATTTTCAGTGAATACTCTCCACCGGGCATACTGGCATAAGTGATTGCCCGCGAACCGGACGGCTGTGTCCATTCTTCGTCAATCCCTTCCATCTTCCATGCGAATTTCGAAGAGAGTGAGGCGGCCCCGATAGGCAGAAACTCAAGTGTAAGAGTGTTTTGGTCATATCTCAGGGATATCTCCTGTAATTTATCGAGGGGTGATGTGAGCGAAAAATTGGGATTGTTCCGCAGCGAGCGACCTGAGATTATGATGTCCTGATAATAAATCCTCCCCTTGGAAGGTGAGAATAGCACTGCCTCCGGTTCAAACATCAGCGCTCCGCTGCTGGTGCCCCAGATTAGCTGTCCGTTGGTAAGGGTCAGTGCTGCATTTTGGTTGAAAGAGACATTGAAGAAGGGCGGTTGGGAAGAGAATATCTCAACATTCTTTTCCTCGGTATTGAACTTGCAAAGACCGGATTCTGTGCCCAGCCAAAGGTATTTTCCTGCCCTGAGAATACTATTCACGTAGTTTGAAAGCAATCCCTCATTGGTCGTAAATTTTTCAAGCGTGTTGTCTTTCAGGTTATACCGCACCAGACCATCTCCTGATGTAGCCATCCATATATTGTCTTCAGCTACTACCAGGTCATGCAGAATGTACCCATCCAGGATGGTTCGGGTCTGACCTGTATATATGTCCATCATGAGCAAACCGTAGGTGCAGGCAAAAAGAAGGTTATCTGGTGAGAGATCGGTGATGGCATAGACCGGCTGAAATGGATAGGCAATAAAACGGTGCTCTTTCGCTATGTAACGGAAGGGCTGTCCCAGCGGGCTTCCCAACCAGAGATCCCCGTTACTGTCTTTGAAGATATCAAAAATGTAATCGTTGGTCAGGGATGAGAATCCATCAGTACTTGAATAATGCGCGATCTCCCTGCCGGAATTGCCGTCAAAAACGTAGACGCCCGATGAAAATGTTCCTGCCCAGATGTTGCCATCCACATCTTCGCAAAGCGAGAGAAAAACCTGTGCCTGATCCCGGACATCCTGATAATAGGTGCGCCAACTGTTTGTTGAGACATTCCAGCGACTCACCCCGTTATTGGTTGCAAACCAGATGTTTCCCCTGCTGTCCTCAATAATCTTGTTGACATTATTGTTACTTAGTGAATTGGATTCATTGATCTGATGAGTGATCTGTGTGACATCAGCTGATTCCTGATCAAAAAATGACAATCCCCCGCTATAGGTGCAAACCCAGACTCGCTTCTGCTTGTCAATGAATATGTCATATACTCCATTTCCTTTTAAAGAGAGCGGATTGTCCGGCTCTTCCTTGTAGATATTCAGTACTTTCTGACCGTCATTGGTCATTTCCCACATCCCCTGTCCGTCAATTCCCACCATCACTGTGGAATCGGTAATAGCCGCAATGGCATGAACAGGTTGTTTAGGAAAAGGTTGCAGCGGTGACTGCCTCAGCGTATTACTGGTCAGGTCATACAGATACAAACCGTCGGCACTTGTTCCTACCCAAATCATTCCTTCTGCCTGATCGTAATGGAATCTGGTTACCTTCAACGCGTTGTCGTCTGTATATTTGAAAATTTGCCGGTCAGTCAGGGAGTGGCTGTTCATCAGCCAGAAACCATTATTGGTGCCCATGAGAAGATTAACATCATCGAGCCAGATGAAATCATGTACTTCGGTATATTTCTCCCTTCCTACTGATATCAGTTTATGATCCTGGTATTTATACAGACCGGAAGAGGCAGCAATAAGAATGGATCCGTTGCTGTCAACAGCAATTCTGTTCAGTACCAGGTGGGTGTCATTCAGCGGTTTACGAATGTCTACCAGCAGGTCAAAACGGTCATAAACAGCATTGTAGTGAAATATCTGTCCGTTGTTCGTGAAGGCCAGAAGTGAGTCATTATCGTACAGAAGCTTTGTATAAATGATGTTGGGGGTTTCATATGGTAACTGATAGGTATGGCAACTGTTGTCTGTCAATCGCAGAATGCCGCTCTTTGAGGATGCCCAGATAAAGCCGTTCCTGTCTTTGCATACTGATGCCACCTCTCTCATGGTGATTCCGTGAATGGAGTTTATATCATAAAATTTCACATTCAAGGAGTAGCAGAAAGAAACGGGTAGGAGGAAAGCGGCTATTAAGAACCTGGTTTTCATCAATAATTAGATTCTGGTGGGTCAAAAAAAACAGTCAGCCCGGAGTATCAACTTTCATCTTACGGCAATACCTTTCCCGGCATAGATCAGGGTACCATAATACTCAAAGATAGTAATAATAGTCTGAATATTTATCAGGTTGCCTGTTCATACGATTCAACACAGGCTTCCTCCTGCCTCTCACCGGGGGCAGTTTTAATCAACCCGCGAAGCATCCGTCTGACACAATTGTGATTGTTCTGCCAGGCAATGAATCCTTAATTCTCCGGTAATGAGGGAGCCCGGGAGACCGCAGAATTTGTCTGAAAAAGAATCATCTGCAGGACTTCAGCTGCGGAATGGCTTTGTCTCACTCACATTTTATCCGGCCCAGGTCGGGGCAGTCAATGGTCTGCGACACCCTGAAGATATCATTGATGCCCGTGGTATTTTCGGCTTTGATCCGCAGGTGACCCTTCATGTTCTACCGGCCAGGGCAGAGGCAGAGATGCATCTCTTA
>DHUL01000051.1:119989-146276 GCA_002409145.1 Bacteroidales bacterium UBA5235 | reverse complement strand
GCAGGTGAGTCTGCCTGCGTTACAGTCACATACACCTTCCTGTGATCAGATGAGGCCGAGACAGCAGGCACTGTTGTTGTTCCGGCGGGCAGGCTGTATGTGGTCTCGTACAGATTGTATCCCACTATTCCATTGGCATTGGTAGATCTCACAGGATATTTTGGCAGATCCACCTCTATCCCGTTGACGGCGATTGATACAGCAGGAACCACAGGAGGAGCAATTTTCTTCTTTTTTGAGCTGAAACCGAGTCCGACTAAATCGAAGAGCCCGGTCGACTCTTCACCTTCTGCAACCAGGAATATTGCATGTTTCTGATCGAGATAGTCCACAAACCGGGCTACATCGATTGTAAACCGGGTTTGGTTCCTGGCTGAATTTGCCGGGACAACAATCTCCCCGATTTTCGTCCCGTTCCAGGGTTCATCTGTCCAGGGACCATCCAGCCAGACATTGACTTTGAAAGATTTAGAAGTTTTGGGAACCAGGAACAGGTTAAATGCCGTTTTATTTCTTTTACAGGTTCCCTTGAATGCTTTCAATCCTTTGATGTCCTTTTTGAGCCCGCCAAAGCCGAAGTACTTATACCCGATGACATGACCGTCCTTCACATTGCCGATGGGCATGTGGTTGTCCCAGATATCCCATGAATCCTCCTGAGTATTGACATCGGTAAGATAGCATGCATAACCGGCGGAGTAATATCTGTAGGGATCGAGTCCGTAGATATGAAAACCCTCAGAGGTGACCTCTGCTCCCTTGTATTCTCTTCCCTCGCTGTCCCTGACGGTCCATGAATTGTCTGCAGTGTAGGGATTATACGCCCTGATTGTGACTGTTCCGCCTTCAGATACCGGTTTTTCATCCCATTCCACCTTGATGGGAGCCACCATTGGCTGGCGGGCAAAACCAAAACCTCTCGGGGGTCTGTGGTAAAACACGTACCATTGGTCATTGATCAGTTCGATACTGCCATGGGTGTTGTGACCCGAATATGATGTTTCGATTGCTGACCCATCCCGGTTCAGTACCGGAGCCCTCGAATCGACCAGCACTCCACCACTCTTCCAGGGACCCAGGGGCGAGTCGCCCACGGCATAGCGTAATGTAGAGTTGGAGCTGCCAACACCATATTCAGGTCCTGAATAACCACTGAAGACAGTGATATACTTATTTCCCACCTTGCGGATGGAGGATGCTTCAAAAAAATTAAATGTGCGCAGATCCTGACCCGGATATAATTGTGGATAGGCAGTGCCCTCCGGATCGCGGATCATTCCATATCTGGAGCTGGCAGGTAAAAAGTGGTCAATTACATCTCTTTCCGGTCTGAGTGAATACATTGTGCGCTGATCCAGTTCGGCTGCCATCGATCTCTGAAACCCCCAGTATCCGTAGGCCCTGAATCCAATCCCGTAATCCGGATCATTCGGATCGGTGACATATTCAATGTAGACGGCCGGATCAAAGCCCATGATACTTCCCGGGATGGTACCTGTGCCGTCTTCAGTCAGGTTGATGGGGGTAAAAGGACCGTCGGGCCGGCTGCCTTTGGCCACCATTGGCTCTCTGCGCGGTCCGCGGCTGTGCGGATAGAGGTAGTACTCTTTTGTTCCATCCCTTTTTTTTATCTCCACAAGATCAGGGGCATACATTACGTCCCAGTATCCATTGATCATGTAGGTAAAGATTGGCCCTTCGTCACGCCACCGTGAGAGGTCCTCCACCGGTGCTGACCACATTCTGATATCGGGACCGCAGTAGCTGGTAAATCTCAGGTCGTGTGAACCGATGATATAGACGCGGTATTTGCCGGGATTGTCGGGATCTTCAAATACACGTGGTTCCCCGTCGGGCAGATGTTCCCAGAGCGGCAGATAGGGGTTTCCTGCACCTTTATGGACAAATTTCTGCCCCTTGTTGTACTGTTGATATGTACCTGTCCCTCCTTTTAATCCGCTGCAAAAAAACAGGAGTGACACGAAACACAGAATAATTACATTCTCTTTTTCAGGGAATTTTTTAAACCTTTTCATATTAACCTGGTAAATTGGACTACTGCTAATTTTTCGGAGTTATAATCTGACCTTTGTCACACAGGTGAAGTTTGACAGTTGTATACAATCCAAAGAGAAGAGGTCAGCAGACGGCACCTGGTGATCAGAATAAACAGGCAGAGGATCTTTCTTCAATTAGTATTGAAAAAAAGAGGACAAGCTATATCTTGTTTCTTGTCCTCTTTTTTTTGCATAAAACAGTTTTAATTAGTTGCCTGCTAACCCGTCAGCGAACGCTCCAAAGGTATGTTTACGGTAAAATCCACCTTCGGTCCAGAGCCCTACGGGTTGGCCTCCTCTCCATGAGGAGCTTGCAGGACTGTCTGTCGGGCACCAGTGCGTGATACCGTACCGCTGGCTCACAGGTATGATTTCAAAATATTTGCGAATAATGAATTTATAGAATTCACCCATTGCCTTGTGTTGCTCTTCGGTCACGTTTTCAGTCATAACCGTACTCCCGTTTTCGTCCACAAGACCCATATCCAGTTCTGTGATCTTGACCAGCTTACCGGTTCCGGCCATCAGTTCAAACATCTGTATGATATGTTCCTCCTTGCTGGCCTGAGTAGCCGGATCCATATAGCAGGATATGTGCATCTGCGTTCCGATGCCGTCAATAACTGTCACGCCATCCGATTCCCACTTCTCAATCCAGCTGATAAGGCTCTTCAGCTTCTTGTTGTCATCCCAGTCTGATTCCAGGTTGTAATCGTTTACGAAGAGCTTTATGTTTGCCGGTCCGTGTGTGCGGGCCAGTTCCACTGCGGTACGCACATAGTTCTCGCCAAGGTAGTCCTGCCAGTAGAAGTTGTTCTTGGCCTCTGCCTCCGGAACATTCTTTGCTGACTGAAGGTCATAGAGTTCGTCGCCGTCACTGTCTGATCCGGAGAGGGGTTCATTCACAATATCCCATGCAAGCACGTATCCATTGGTAGCCTCCATCATGCCGGCAATCCACCTGTCCATTGCCCATGTGAGGGTGTCAGCTTTTTCCTCCGGGGTAAGAGGTATTGTATTACCGGATTCTTCGATTTCCCAAACGATGTCATCGAAATAATAAGTGTTGGCTTCCTTAAATACAGCGAGGTTAAAAGCTATGGTGCTCATTCCATTCTGTGATGCCTGGATAACACCTGAGTTTTTATATTCCTGCCATTCGGTTGTAAAATTAGGGCTGCCCACCATGGCCCAGTGCAGGTACTGACCTGGCTGCGCATGTGCCTGTGATTCTGCAGGGGCTGGTTTTTCCGCACGGATTTTCATGCTGAAGCGGTAGGCTTCACCTTCAGCGAACACATGAGGCACCTTTATAAAGAACTGGGTATCCCAGGGGTTCACCGGGCTGTCGCCTGACTGTACCACAATGGCTTTTCCCACGCCATCGGCACCGGTGCCCGGTGCTCCTACCGTTGCTGTTTTGGGGCCGTTTCTAACCTCGGTGGCAAAGAAGCAGGAGAGGTCACCGCTTTCCACATCGCTGTTGCTCACAAGGTTGGTCCACCAGGTTGCAGGACCGGCAGCAACAGAAGCGACTTTAAAGCTATAGGCATGCCAGCCGGGTTTTGACCAGCCTGTCAACACATCCTCGTCGAATGCCCCGTTTGCAATAAGATTTTCTTCAGATCCTGATGCTGTCAACTCCATATCATCAAAATAGAGATCGCCCCCAAAAGTTCCGAAGTTGAACTGGAGTGTAGTAGCATTCATCGTAGGTGTAAAGGTGACTGTGGCTTCGCTCCAGTTTGTTCCGAAGGCAATATCAGGCCCATAGTTTGTTGAAGCGCCATCGTACCGCCAGAAAGCCACGGCAAACGGGCTGGATGCTTTCACACGCATTTTTAAAGTGTATTCCACTCCCTGGGTCAGAGGGACGGGCAGCTGGTAATTTAATTGCCAGTCCCAGATATTCGCATTGGCCTGTGGTGTGGTTGCCTGCAGGCAATAGTTGGCGTCACCCGGATCAATTTCAATCTCCTTGTCAGCTAAGATCCCATTCAGGAACTTGTTGTTCTGTTGGGCGTGCCATACGAGTGTGTGTCCATAGATGGAGATGTCAGCTGCCTGAGCTGCTGCTACAAACTGCATTACCTGCGAGAAGTCCATCGAACCATTATCCTTTACCACAGAGCCAAATTTCATGGCATTGCCTGAGGTAATCTCATCGAAATTGGAGTTGATAAGCCGGTAAATCATCCCCTGCTTGATGTATTCACTTGCTGTCACTCCTGCACCAAGCTTGAAACCGGGGTTGGCGCTTCTATCCACATAGGTTTTCAGTGCATCATAGTCGTTGAGATATTCCAACTGTGCTATTGATTCCGGCTTTTCTACCTTGAATGGCTCTCTGGCAGGGTCTTCGCATGAACTGGCAATCATCAGCCAGAGGAAGATCGCTCCAAAAATATTGATTTTGTGTTTCATAATCTTATTTTTTCTTCGAAAGCATTTTAATCCTCTAATACAGGGGTAAACCATTCCGCTTTAACTCCCCTGTCTCTTACTACCAGCGTGTCCTTCGTTGACACCTGTATATCACCGTAATCAATTGTATAATCTAGATATAGTACATCTCTGTCCATATTACCCCAGCTGTTTTTGTCACCTTTGGAGACAAATTTTCCTGATCCGATGGCAGAAACGCCATCTGTCTCAGAGGTAACCGTGCAATCGCCCTGTTCATTAAAAGTGAGCAGAATCAAACTGTTGCGGGTGATATCGTTCATGTCCCTGGTCTGATGTTCCCATGAGATTGTACTGAGCGAACGGGTTTTGATTTTATTGATCACTTCATCTTTTTCTACATATTGTGCATGGCGGGTCAGGGTGCCGCTCTGGCCACCGGAGATCACATCTGCCCCCCTGCGCAGATAGTTGGCATCATATGGGTTGATATATTTCACTGCATAGAGAATAAAGTCTTTGGGTTTCACATCCCAGTCGGCTGAAATTCCACGTTTGGGATTGTCTACCAGTGGTTTGCCGGAGAGGATCGAGTCTGCATTGACTACATTTGTCATTAAGACAGGGATCACATAGTTGGTTTCCAGTGATTTGGGGTCACTGAAGAAGGCGTCAGTGAGCTGAACCGTTACACCACCTAAAACTGTTCCCTTCTCAATTGTTATTTTCTCGGCAGAGAGTGAGTAGTAGTCTGTTGGCATTGGCAGAATTTCCCTGTCACTTACGTCAAAGAACAGCCCCTCACACAAAGTATTGTCCACACGTATGCCAATTTCAACATCTTTGGTATTGGCATAAACGCCTCCCATGGTTGCCATGATCTGGCACTTGTAATCGTTGTCCAGGCTTGTGTCGAAAACATCTTCTCCAAGAACGATGGTGCGGACGGGGCTCTGATAGGCAAAGTAAACGGCTGAATATTCGTAATCGGGAAACTCCCAATCACCATTTTCACAGGAGGTAAACACTCCGGTTAAAATTGCCGTCAATAGTGTTATAATAAATATCTTTTTCATGTTGATCTTTTTAACAATAGTGTTTTACCATCCTTGATTTTGAAGCAGGTTGCTGAATTTGACCACCTCACCGTAAGGAATCGGCCCGTAATACATATGGTCCTGATATGCACGTATTTCGACCTGCGGCAGGATTGTATGCACCCCGCCTGTTATGCTCACCCCTTTTGCCGGTTCGGTAATATCATTTTTCCAGCGGCGCAGGTCCCAGAAGCGGAATCCTTCAAAGCAAAGTTCAATACGTCTCTCATTATGGATCAGTTCGCGCATTTTGTCTTTATCGCTTCTTGCTGATTCCAGGTAGGTGTCGGTAGTATTGACACCGATACCTGCTCTCTGCCGGATTGCCTTGATCACATCGTAGGCCGAGTAACTGTGTGAGCCGGTCCCTGTTGGTCCCCATGCCTCGTTGGCAGCTTCCGCATAACCCAGGAATATTTCAGTGTACCGGATAAATGGCTTGTAGTGGTATGCCGGCGTCTCGGAGCTGGGGTTTGCATTTACTTTCTGATTCAACAGTTTTTTCATGTAATAGCCTGTCCGGGTAGATGTCTCTGTCTTGTTCAATCCGTTGTTGTCATTTCCATCAGCCGCCGTGTTGATCACAGAGTTTTGCGGACCTGCTTTGCTACCATTGTAAAGGATGTAAAGTGCTAATCGCGAATCTCTGTTACTGTAAGGATTTGCAGGGTCGTAACCGCTGCTGGGATCATCGATAGGCAATCCATTGGCCATTGGGAAAGCGTCTACCAGGTTCTGGGTGGGGTTCACTCGGCCGCTTCCAAAGAGGGTGGGCGGATAGTTATCACGTTCCAGCGTGAGATTGTTCTCCTTGTTTCCACGCCACAGTATCTCCCCCGGATTTACACCGGCAGGCAGGTTCTGTATTGCTTCGCTGTTTATATACCATTTGTTTCCATCCGGGTCAAGCTCTTCAACAGGATTTCCTCCCAGCCCGTCGAGTACTACAGCCATCATATCGGCTGCATCTTCCCATGTCACCTCAGATCCTTCGCTGTAAGCGGGACTGGCGGCAAGGAGTGCTGCCTGTGCACGTACAGCTTTGGCGATACGGGCGCTCATACGGTTTTTGGCATTGTCACCGAACACGCGTGTATACTGGCCTGCAGTGACACCCAGGGACCGGTATTTTGCCGGCACCAGATCCTCACTCGCAATAGCGCCATAATCCTCAGGAAGGAGCTTCAGTGCTGAGTCCACATCAGCATAGAGGCGGTCAATGCACTCCTGGAAAGTGTTACGCGGTATGTTGAAGTCAGAGGTCAGATCCTCCGGTTCCGTTACGATCGGGATGCCCCGAAGCTGACCATCTTCGGCCCATCCGGCATGGTTGAGCAGGAGATGATACATATATAGCGCGCGCATGCCATAGGCATCACCTTTCATACGGTCTCTGAACATATCAGCTACAAGCGGATCTGCTGCCCAGTTCACTTCATCGGCAATATCGATAAACTGGTTGATGTATTGCCATGAGGCACGCAGATACTGCCATCTGTCCATGGGATTATTGTTTGATCTCCATGACCCTGTGGCCATTAGCCGGTACCCGTTGGTGGGGTTGTTGGAGACGGCATCATCTGTAGCCACATCATTGAAGGACCATGATCCCAATGGATTGCTGATGTATGCATGCCCCAGCAGTCCGGTAGCCCATGCCGGCATATTATAAAGGTCACTGTTTTCCTTATGGTTCTCTATTGCAGGCTCGAACATATCCTGGCATCCCGTCTGGGCAAAGAGGAGCATAACAAACAGTGCAATGATTGATATTCTGTTTCTATTCTTCATAACTGAATAATTTTAACGGATAATGTCATTAAAATATGCCTCTTACACCGATGTTGTAAAAGCGTGTCTGCGGCGCACTTCCTATATTCAATTCATGGTGCCTGCGCTCTTTGGAGATTGTCAGCAGATTGTAACCGCTCACGTAGAGACTGATGCCATTGATGAATGATTCCTGCAGGGCTGTCCCGGGAATATCATATGTTAACTGTACCTGTGACAGGTTCAGCCGGTCAGCATCAAACATCCAGAAGTCAGAACTGCGGAAGTTATTCTCACCGCTTGTAGTTGTCAGACGCGGGTAGGTTGCACTGTTTTTAGTCTCTTCAGTCCACCGGTTACGCACTACCTCTGAGTATTTGTTATCGCTGCGCACCCAATAGTAAGAGTTATCCTTCATACCTTGTCCGCCAAAGAATCCGTCTGCCATGGCAAAGAGGGTGAAGTTGCGCCATTTGGCTGCAAAGTTTAGTCCCAGACGGAAGGGAGTGTCCCAGCGGCCCAGATATACTTCGTCGTTAGAATCGATGATCCCGTCTCCGTTCTGATCCTTGTACTTGATGTCACCCGGCTTTATTTCTCCAAACTGTTGTGCCGGAGAGTTGCTTATATCAACCTCGTCATTGAAGAAGCCAAGGCTTTCCAGTCCCCACAGTGCATTCAGCGGACGTCCGATTCTTGATTGATAGTCAAATTCATAACTTTCATCTCTGCGGTCTGCCTCGGCATTGTAATACATCCCGTTCACTCCCAGAGTCAGATCTACTTCACTGATCTTCCTGTTCAGGTAGATGCTGAAGTCAAAACCGGAGCGATTGTCGATGTTGTAATTGACATAGGGGATAATGGATGAGGTGGGATATCCGATCTGTGTGAAGTAGATGGGATACAGTGAATTGACTCTCGCAATATCCCCGTCCATTTTCCCGGTAAAGTAATTGATGTCAAAGGAGATCAGGCGGTTCCAAAGTGATCCTCGAATTCCAAAGTTCAGCTCCTTTCTCTTAACAAAAGTCATGTTCGGATTTTCTCCCCTCTGGAACTCTGTGGCAGCTTCCCCGCCCAGATCGGACCATGAATACCAACCTCCACGCTGCAGAATGGATCTGTAAAGATAGTATCCCATCACATTGCCATCGGTGGACATATCCATATCCTGGCTGATGATACCAGCTGAGACGGTCAGCATCAGGTCATCGAAAGCGGTCTTCCCGAAGAAATCCTCATTCACCGGCCGCCAGCCTATTGTCAGTGTAGGTGAAAAACCGATCCGGTTACCTTCCGGCAGTTTGGCTGAGTAGGGTAGTGCAGAACTGAAATCCAGATAATATTTTTGTTGAAAATTATAGGAAGCCTGCATTCCGAGGTTAACATTTGTCAGCCTGTGATATTGACCGCTCTGTTGCCTTTGCCACGCATTAGCCACAATCATGGCGAACAGGTTATGGTCCTGGTTGAAAGTACGATTGTAATCAAGCTGGGTAGCCAGATTGTATGTATAGCGGTATGCCGAATTGTTTATATTTTCGTTGCCGGACTTTCTGTCGGTTCCAAACTGTGTGACGCTGGCTATCATGTCACTCCCGGCATAATTCGTCCATAGAGGCTCGAAGGAGGCATATTGGTTGGAATAGCCCTGATTGTAGGTAGAAGCATAGTCAATGCCATATCTCGCACGCAGATTCAGTCCCTCGAGCAGTGAGTGCAGATCAAGATCGAACCGTGTGTTGAACTGAAACTGGCGGCTTACAAACTTGTCGTCACCTGCAGCGTAAGCGTCTGCTACAGGATTGGTGGGATTCAGCTGAGTTCCACCGAGAAAGTATTGACCGTCAATCAGGTAGTTGCTGGCACTGATCGTAGTCCAGGAGGGAACATCATTCTCTTCCAGATATGTCAGTGGTATCAGCGGAGCTACCCGATTGGGCCGGAGGGTGGCAGCGTTTGACCACCAGTTGCCACTGGCACTGTAGGAGTCATAGAAGGTGACATTTGCATCTGCCTGTACTTTGAGAGCATCAGTGATGTACACATCAAGGTTTCCGCGGACAAAGAGGCGGCTTATATAGTTGTCGGTACTGTTGCCCACTTTGAGAAGTGAGTTTTCGCGGTAATACCCGGTTGTGGTAAAGTAGGTCACCCGCTGGTTGCCGCCGGTGATCTCTGCAATTGCTTCCGATCTGTTGTAATAATTACGGAGGTAATCGGATGAATACATATCCAGATCCGGATAACGATATGGATTATCACCAGAGGCATATCTGTAGATGTTCTCTGTACTGTAGCTGGGACTCAGACCGTCATTCACACGGGCTTCATTGTAAAGGGTCATATATTCAGCAGAGCCCAGGTATTCAGGTAAAGCTTTAGGTGTAAGGATACCTGTGTTGACACGAATTCTTACAGAAGGATCCCCCGGTTTACCTCTTTTGGTGGTAATCTGGATTACACCCTTGGCGGCACGGCTGCCATACAGTACTACCGCCGCGGGTCCCTTGAGAACTGTGATGTGTTCAATCTCAGTAGGAAGTACGTTGTTGGCATCACGAATCATTCCGTCGATGACTACCAGATATTCGTCCATCCCCCAGATATTGCCATTCACACCGCCAATCAGGTTTTCCACAAAATTCAGGCTATAGGTGGTATAAGCCATTTCTGTCATCTTTTCCACATCGATGACAGAGATACCACCCAGGAGATCATTTTCGTTAACGGTCCGAAAAGCGACCTCCACTTTTTGGGGCAGCGTATCATTCTCCAATGTCAGTTCATCAGTGTACCCCGACCGGGCACCGGCTTGCAGTACATGGAATGCAAAAATGATACAAATTGCGAGACCAGTTTTTATATGTTTCATTTCAGTTCTTTTTAAATTACAATTTGTTACCAACCCGGATTCTGGGAAAATTCCGGATATATACTGACATCGTCGGTGTTGAAGGGGAACCAGTAATGTTTGGAGGTCAGATTTCGTGTTTGTACAATCTCTTCTCTCCAGTTCAGGACAGCATTTTCTTTCGGATCGATCTTTGTGTCAAGCTCTCCTGCCCGATCGAATTCCTGTTTTGTCTTGATGGTATATGGATACTCCGTCAGCAGGAGCCAGCGGCGAAGGTCATTGAACCGATGTCCTTCAAATGAAAGCTCCACGGCACGTTCACGTCGCAATTCACTCATAAAACCATCCAGTGATGAGCTGAATTTGGTCGCCAGCGGGGCCACGCCTGCACGTTCTCTGATCCTGTTCACAGCCTGCACTGCGTCTTTGGAGAAGTTGGGGGCCTTCCCTGTTGGTGAATTATAACCCTGCGCTGCAGCCTCGGCATACATAAGATATACATCGGCCAGACGTAACCATGTAAGGTGGAAATGTGTGGAGTAGCTGTATCCATAAGTGTTATCCCATATATTTGCTCCGATTGGAATGAACTTATAATTCAGGTAGCCTGTACGGCTCACAGTGCGAGGGTCACTCACATAGTTTCCGCCTGTGTACAGGTTGGCATAGCGCCAGACTTCATCCCTCGGGTTGGTGATGGTGCCTGCGACCACCTTGATACCATCATAGATAATGTCATTATAGAAACGCGGGTCTCTTCCTTTCCACGGATGTGTAGGGTCAAATCCCGATTCCGGATCATCGAGCGGTAGTCCGTTTTCCATTCCGTAATAGTTAACGTAGTTGGCGGAAGGTGCGAGCACGATACCGTCACCATTTGCCATGGGTGAGGGCTGGTACGAGTTCATCTGACGCCAGAATGAATCAGGACCGTAGGTCGGGCTGCGTACTATAGCTTCAGTGCTTCCCGGCATCAGCCAGTTTTGCTGCATGGTATAAAAGAGCGAAGAGTAGTCCTCAAAATCGACCAGAGCATACTGTGTCTGACCGTTCTCCACCATTGTAAGCAACTCTCCAAAAGCACTGGCAGCTTGCTTGCACATTTCTGCGTCATATGTACGGGGGCCGTTGATGCCGTTAGCCATCAGCGGACTGCCTGCATACAGGTAAGTCTTCCCGAGCATGGCTAATGCCCATATTTTATTGGCACGCAGTGCATTGTTGCCAGCTGTTCTCCGGCCAATCTCCGTCTCTTCCCAGTTAACCGGAAGCATGTCGGCTGCTTTCCTGAAATCAGCAGCCATTTTCTCTGCATTTTCCCTGTATGTCTCACGCGGCAATGTGAGTGGTTCGTCGCTGGGCAATACATAGTCTATGTAGGGAAGTCCACCCCAGTACTGTGTAAGTTGGAAATAAAACCAGGCACGCATAAAGTATAATTGTCCGGCAATGATGTCTCTTTCATCCTGGCTTGCATCGGTCATTTTTCCTTCTGCCAATGCGGCGAGCCCCATATTGGCAACACGTATGCCATACCAGGAACCGCCCCATACGGATTTTTGAAAGCGGTCACCTCCCGGACTCCAGGTACGATCCAGAAAAGAGGTTCCATTGCCAATATAATCGCGGTAATTACCCCTGTCGATGCTGAATCCCATCAGGTACTCTCCGTTACCAATGGTAATTACTTCATCTTCACCCCAGTTGAATGAGCTTACCCAGTAGTGTTTTGCCAGGTCTGGAGTCAGATGGTACATTCTTTCTACGAATCCCTGAAAATTAGTGAAATTCTTGTAGGCATCATCTGGTGAGATCACCGACTCAGGTGCCCTGTCAAGGTACTCGGTACAAGAAACAACACCTAAAAGAAGAGATATCGCAATTGCATATAGTTTACAGGTAGATTTTGTCTTCATCATGTATGTGGTTATAATGAGATTCTCAGTCCAAAATTGAAGCGCCTTTGCGTTGGGTATGATGTATATCCCCCGGTATTTGATTCACGGTCATCCGGCATACTGGTCCAAAGAAAAAGGTTGTTGCCATTTGCGTACAGTTTCAGGCTGGTCAATCCTATCTTTTTCAGCCACTCTTGCCCGCTGAAGGTGTATGAGAGTTCCGCATATTTAAGACGGACGTAGGATCCGTCATACAGGAACCGTGTTCCGTTTGTGTATCCGCTGGCTATTGTTCCCCATCTCGGCAGGGGGACATCGGCCTGGGTATCGTCTTTCGACCAGTAGGTTCCTTCATCGAAGGCGGTGTTCCTTACACCACCCAGACTCTGGAGACCCACATAGCGGGTCACATTATTCACACCATAAAACTGCAGGAAGAAGCTCCATCCCTTATAGTCAACGCCGAACTGGGTGTTCACGCTATTTTGCGGTACACCGGTAAAACCATAAGGGATATTGTCAAATGTGCTGATGATCCCGTCGGCATCATAATCGAGAATGATGTAGTTGCCCGGGATACGGGCATCGTCAGACTCATCGTGAGCGGTAGAACCGTAAAGTTCATCCCAGTTGTTGTAATAACCATAATCGACATGTGCATAAGTCTGGCCAATGGCCTTATTGGCAGTTTTCTGATATTCCGGTTTCAGGAGCGGATCATCTGCTTCAATGATTTTGTTGCTTGCATGGGTAAAGAATACATTTCCCCAGAGTCGCCAGCTGTTGTTCAGTGATTTGTTCCAACGCATCTCCAGTTCGTACCCTCCGGTTCTCACTTCACCAAGGTTGGCTGTAGGAGCGGTAGTGCCAAAATAAGAAGGCACGGAACGCCGGTTACCATCAAGCAGGATATTGGATCTGTCTTCTTTGAAGAAGTCGACTGAGCCGGCGATCACACCATCGAACAGCACGAAGTCTGCAGCTATGTCAAGCTTGGTAGCTACCTCCCAGTGTACGTTTGGGTTGCCAACCTGTGACTCGTAGTACCACTGATATGGACTCCGGGTGGGATTTATGCCTGTCAGTGCCTGGTTGAAAGCGCCACCATAACCCCAGGAGTCCATGTAGAGCCATCGTCCGCTGATGTTGTCATCACCGATCTGTCCGTAGGATGCCCTGAATTTGAGCATGTCGAGCCATTTCAGGTCGAGTCGTTTGATAAGCGGTTCTTCCGAGAACATCCACCCGACAGCGCCTGACTGAAAGAAGGCAAACCGATATTCGGGGGCAAACTTTTCAGAACCGTTATAAGCACCGTTATACTCCAGCATATAACGTCTGGCAAAGTCGTAGGTGGTACGGAAGACCCAGTTTTCACGATAAAATGGCAGCTGGCTTCCTGTGGCATATTGCTCCCGGCTAAAGTTACCCATACCGCTAACCGTATGTTTACCAAAGGTGTTGGCATAGTTGATCTGTCCCGAATAGTTGAGCCTTCGGTAGGTGGCACCATTGTTGACTGATCCTGCACCTGTCATCCAGGCAATATTGTTCTGATAATCAAACTTGTTGTTCCCGTCCACTGTGACGTCAGTATACTCCTGTCCCGTTTCAGGGTCGATCCATTTGTGCGGGTTATCTTCCCAGTCATTTGTGTCGTCGATTCCTCTGTTTGTTTCCTGAAAACTATTGTCGAATGCAAGTTTGGCTTGCAGGGACAGACCCTTGAGCAGGAATCCGAGGTCCTGTTCCAGCGTGAAGTCTGTATTGAGACGGTCACTGGTGGTATAGCCCACACCGTTTACACTGAGATCTTCCATTGAGTTGGTAGATGCCTGTGTCGGATTGGGGTGATAATATCCGAAGGTACCATCACTGTATTTGGGCCTGAACATGTCAGGAGCGATACCGTAGAAGGCAGCCCACACCAGGTTCTCATATGCGAAGTAGTTGGTTGCCTTTTTCACTGCATGTGAGCCCGAGAGGTTCACCCGTAGCGTGGTGGATTTTGTCAATGAGAAATCTGTGTTGCTTCTGACATTGATCCGGTCATAACCAAAACCTGTTTCGTATCCACGGTTGTTGTCAAATGTTTTGTAAATGTCCCCTTCATTTGCGTAGTCGACACTGGCGAAATATTTCACGTAACGGGTACCACCCGAGACGTTAATATTGGCATTGTAGGAGGCAGCCACATCTTTCAGCAGTTCATCCACCCAGTTCACGTTGGGATAACGTTCAAATTCCGCCTGGTCTGCTGGCCAGCGATATTTGTTGAGGATTTCCTGTGGCCGGTAATTGATCCATTGTTCAGGTGCATAGCCCAGTTCGTTCTCGATGACCCGGTTGCGCAGAGAGAGTGCATCGTATGAGTCCATCAGTTTCGGTAACTTGGAGTAGGTCTTGAGGGTGGAGTTTACATTAATATCTATGTTTGCTTTTCCCTCTTCTCCGCGTTTGGTGGTAATAAGGATCACACCGTTGGCGCCACGTACTCCGAACACGGCAGTGGCAGAAGCGTCTTTCAGGACAGATATTGTTGCCACGGAGTTGATGTCAATGCCACTCATGGGGCGTTCCACTCCGTCTACGAGGACAAGTGGTCCGTTGTCGTTCCATGAGCTTACACCCCGGATCGTAATTTGCGGATCTTCTTCACCCGGTTTACCGGTAGTGGTCATGGTGACCACTCCGGGAAGGTTACCTGTGAGTGCCTGCCCAAGATTGGTAATACCACCGGTACGTTCCAGCACCTTATCAGTAGTCTGAACAATTGCTCCTACTACACTAACCTTTTTCTGCTGACCATAACCAACAACTATTACCTCCTCCAGTAATTCCGTGTCTTCCAGCATGGTGATCGAAAGAGCTGTTCTCCCATTCAGCTGAATGGTTTGTGGCAGCATTCCCACATAGGTAATAAGCAGGGTTGCGTCTGAAGGCACGTTTGGTAGGGTAAACTGACCATTCAGATCGGTTGCCGTACCGGTGATTGTGCCTTGCACCTGTACTGTCACCCCGATCAATGGCTCTCCCGCTGCATCAGTGACAGTGCCTTTTACGGTAATGTTCTGAGCATTAACGGATAAGGAAAATGCACACAATAGCGTGATACATATTCCCTTTAACAGATTCAATTTTTTTACTTTCATTCTTATGATTAGGTTAGAATAAACAAATACTTCTGATTTTTTTGAATGAGATAGTTAGAACAGTTCGATTATTTCAGGTTAGCTGTACTTCAGTATGCTATAAAATTACGGATGTTTGTTCTTTTCAAAGGGTAAATATTGGATACTTTATTCTACATTCTAGATACTTCCTGACCCGTCTCTTCCGGTGCAGTGGAAATACTAACTGTAATATTTCCCTTCACGGGTTCTGATCTGAAGCTTTTGCCAGTCTTCCCTGATGAAACCTTTGACCATGGATATTTCGGTGTGACCCTTAATATTGCCGCTGAAGATCATATTTGCTCCGGTAAATCTTTTTCAGGCTATTATCCGGAGTCAGTTATTTCATCGAAACCGGGTTATCGCAGGCTCCGGATAGCCGGCCAGGTATGCAGAACTGTTGCCAAGCACCGTACCCAGTGAGAAGGAATCGCTAACTAAAGCAGGAAAGAGGGTATTAGCAGTGCTGAACCTGACAAAATTTTCATAATTTGTTGGTTTTTATTGACGACATCAGACTACGGACTTCAACCCTTAATCTAATGTTAATGAATTGGTTGTCAGGTTAACCAAAGATTATGGATAAGTGTTTGTTAAAATTATAATTTAAGAAATGGCAATTCCGACATCAAGAGCAAAAGAAAAAGGTGACATTAAAATAGACAGGGATCTGTGTATCGGTTGCGGCGAGTGTGTTGAGGTATGCAAGGATTTCAGCCTGGTCATCAGTGATGATAAAGTTGAAATCAGCGACAATCCCGCATTCGGATGTATCGGTTGCGCACACTGTATGGCGATCTGCCCGACCGGGGCAATTCGGGTAACCGGAAGGACAATCTCGCCCGGTGACCTGTTCGAACTTCCCGCAGCAGGTGCGGCTGCTGATTACAGTCAGATGATGAGCCTGCTCAGACGACGCAGGAGCATCAGAGAATTTGCCGACAAGGCCGTTGAACCTGAGATCATTCAGAAAATTCTGGATGCAGCCGTGACCTCTCCTATGGGGTTGCCGCCTTCTGATGTAAATGTACTGGTGCTTGACAGTAAGGAAAAGTCACGGAGATTTGCAGCTGACTACTGCGACTTCCTGGAAAGGTTGAGTTGGCTTGTTTCACCTTTGTTCCTTGCTCTGATGCGTCCGTTCTGGGGAAAAGCCAATGACGAGATGTTCAGGGGATTTGTAAAACCCATGTTTGATATCTTTATCGGCTACATGAAAAAAGGCATTAACGTTGTGACTTATGATGCCCCGCTGGCGATCTATTTTTACGGCTCGCCCTTCACTGACCCGGCAGACCCTGTTGTGGCTGCAACAACAGCAATGTATGCCGGAGAATCACTCGGACTCGGCACCTGCATGCTCGGAGCGGTGCATCCGATGATACAGTATGGCAGGAGCGGAAGGAAGTTCAGGGAAAAGCACGGAATAAAATATGCCAGCAGGGAAGGAGTGATTGTCATTTTCGGATATTCTTCAGTAAAGTATGAAAAAGGGATCAGAAGGACCTTCGCCTCGACAACATTTATGAACTGATCGACGGCAGGCAGGGTTCGCTCAGCGGCAAGGCCGGCAGGATCCGGTCCGTGGAGTGTGAAGTGCTGATCGGCATAAAGTTACGGCAATGAGAAAGTCGTCTGAAAAGAAGAAATTTAACACTGCTATCGTGTTCGAAAAGGAGATGATAGCACCGTGCGGCATGAACTGCGGCTCATGCCTGGGATACATGAGGACTGAGAATCATTGTCCCGGGTGCAGGTCCGATGCTGACCCGAAGCCCTCATATTGCCGTGATTGCATAGTGATAAACTGTGACCTGCTCAAAGAGACGGAGTCGAAGTTCTGTTATGATTGTCCGAAATACCCGTGCAGGAGATTAAAGAACCTCGACAAAAGATACAGAACCAGGTATGGCACCAGTTTCTTCGATAATCTTGTCATGATAAAAGAACAGGGGATGGAACGTTTTCTGGCTTTCGAGACCGAAAGAAGAAGGTGTCCGCAATGTGGATCCACACTCTGCGTTCACCGGACTTTCTGCTTTGAGTGTGGATTTAAACAACACTCGCAAGACTCAGTCTCACAACAGATATAAACAGGTTTAACATGATCAGGAAACAAATTTTCACACTCGGACTGGTAATGCTTCTGCTTGCCTCGTGCGGCAAGGACTACACCTCAAAAGAGTACCTGGAAAAGGTGCTGGGCAACCTGAGTCAGATAGAAACAGCATCTTACTACGAGTTTGGTGAAGCCTGGAGTCCTGGTGATACAGCAGCTTCCTTTGTCTTTACCCGGTTTCACAGGGAATACAGGAACCCGTCTGACACTGCAATAGGGTCAAGCTTTGTGACGCTTGATTCAATGACAAGATCAAAAGCGTCATTTTGTTACGACGGTCATATGCGGGCAACATTCTATGAAGAAGAAAAGGGCATAGTGATTGACAGTTTCAGGGTGAAGCCCCTCCCCTTCAGGCCGGTAGCCGCACCTTTCTATAACTATGCGACGAGCATAATCAATTATGCCCTCACAACCGGTGACAGCATTGCCCTGGAGATGCAGGAACAGGAGAGGAATGTATTTATGCGTCTGACTATAAATGAGGATGAGCAGGTTGAGTTCTTTGGAAAAGCTTTCCACATGGAGCCTTCTCCTTATCCTTATCCTTATGGCGATAATACCTCAATTTATGAACTGTGGATAGATAAGGAGACAGATCTTCCATTTAAGGTCAGGCGCGAGATGTCTCATGATATCTCGGTTTCAACGTCCCTTGATCCGGAATTTAACAAGCTTGATATCAACGATTTCAGGGCTGCGGATTTTTTCCCGCCTGACTATGAGATAAGGCAGTACGGGTATAAAAGGACAGATGAGGAGAAAAGTGCTCTCTTAAACGGTAAAGCACCGGAGTGGACATTGCAGTCATCAGATAATCAGACTGTCTCGCTGGCTGATCTGACATCCAGGGTTGTTCTGTTACAATTCACAAGTGTCAGTTGCGGGCCATGCAGGGCATCGGTCCCTTTTCTGAAGAAGATTGACAAGGAATTCAGTTCCGATGATCTTACAATTGTGGCAATAGAGTGCACCAGCAAAAACCTGAATGCACTCAGAACCTACATGTACCGGAACCAGTTTGATTATACATTTCTGCAGGCAAACAAGGAAGTAATTAAGAATTACTCCATCGGATCGTATCCGGTATTTTTCATTCTTGATGAGGAGCGGATCATCCGTGAGATCATTAAGGGGTACGCAGAGGGGACCACTGATGAAAGGATAAGATTTACAGTGAATAAATTACTGGAGCAAAAAGCTTTAATTGTAAAACGAAGACTGTCTTAAAACAGAAAGGTCATCCTGACTGGCTCCTTTACCGCGATGGTAAAAAACCTGTTCCGGGCGAGGATGAGGGGAGAGACGAATTTCACATGTGAGGATTGTATTAGCCCCTGAATAGTTGAAAATAACTTGACACCGCCCCCATTTTTGTTTAAATTTGAGTATCATAGAGAAGGGAAACCGTAAACCTGCACCGGTTATCGGGATTTATTCTTAAGAAAAGTGAGATTGAAGGACAAGTATTAACCATTCTTTACTTTATTTCTGTCATGCCGGGTTATTGAAATAAGCTAACATCCAATGGAACGAGCTTACTTCATTTTGTCGTCTGTCAAGGTGATTTTACTCTCGGTAATCCTTCACCTGGCAAATCCATACACAAGGGATGTTTCAGCACAGGAAGAGTTTAAGATACATAGTTTCTTCTTTATACCTGGTGGAGCCTATCATGGGAAAAACTCTCCTAATGCATTTACCCGGACTTACTGTGATGCTATGAATGATCTTCTGGGTGAGGATTTTAAAATTATTGATGAAGTTGTCAGCAAGTCGAGTATCAGCAATGTTGCCTGGGCGCTCAGCAGAGGACAGAAACCCATGCGGAAACCTGAAAAGAACAAAAAAACAGTGATTGCTTACAAGACTATATTGGAAGCCCTGCATGACGAAACTTCAGATATCAACATTGTTTCATCCAGTTTCGGGACTGCTCTGACAGCACAGGTTGGAATCATGCTGGCCGACTTTTTCGGTAGTTCCGGAAAGGAGAAACCTGATATTAACCTCGTAATGGGTGCCAGCATGATCTCCAAGGAATCAAGACTCTACCGCAGGCTTGAAGAACTAAGTAACCAAGGAATGCTTACCACTCTTATTTATGATGAATTACAGGATCCCGGGGACAACGTCACCGGAATGTGCGGCAAATCGAGGGTGGGAGCGTATGCAAGGGGATTACGGATGAGCTTTGTTATCTTTGGGAAGTATCAGGGACAGCCCTCAATCCTCAATAATAATCCCCAGACCGGGCACCTTCATTTGCAGCGCGCCCAGTCAGAGGAAAAAGCTGAAAAATTCCTGGAAGTAACTCTCATTGAGTACGCACTGGCCGGTGAGGAGATAGGGGAGAAGGCTATGGAAATGCTTAAGGAATAAAAATTTGACCTGCTCAAAACCCGCTTCTGAAAGCGAGCTTTCATTGCTCGAAAAAAATAAAAGCCCGTACCGCCTATCGGCGGGTCGGGCTTTATCTTATGTCGGGGTAGTGTGATTCGAACACACGACCCTCTGGTCCCAAACCAGATGCGCTAACCGGACTGCGCTATACCCCGAATCGGCGATGCAAAAATAAAAAGATTTTTGTAACTTCGGCCTCCCTGACCGTTTTATTGCCGGTATAGAAACCATTTGGCACCAGGTTTGTTATTAGTGAACTAAATGACTGAAACATGAAAAAAAATCTCATTGCCATGGCAGCTCTGATGACCTTCATCCTGGCACCTGTCCTTTCACAGAAGTCGTTCTACGACTTTACCGTTGAATCTATTGACGGTCAACAGTACAGCATGGCTGACCTGAAAGGCAAAAAGGTGATGATAGTAAATACCGCTTCAAAATGCGGTAATACTCCCCAGTATAAGGACCTCGAACTGCTCAATAAGGCATACAGGCAGAAACTGGTCATTATCGGATTTCCGGCAAACAACTTCATGAACCAGGAACCCGGAACCAATGAGGAGATAAAACAATTCTGCAACAGCAAGTACGGAGTGACCTTCCCGATGATGTCAAAAATATCCGTCAAGGGCAATGATATGCACCCCCTCTACAGATGGCTCACAAGCAAAAGCGCCAATGGTGTGCTCGACTCCGAGGTGTCATGGAACTTCCAGAAATATATCATTGATGAGAACGGCAAACTCGTTGGTTTCTTCAAGCCCGCTGTCAAACCTCTCTCTGACGAGGTGATCAACTGGGTTACCAGGGGACAATTTACCCAGGCTAAATAAATTCTTCCCACCCATATAATTACGGCCGGTACTCCGGCCATTTTTTTTCTGCTTTAGTACCTGCACCCTGAACGGTAAATCCATCCCCCGGGATCTGGCCTGCCACATACGTTTTAATCAGGTTAAAACCGAACTTTTTGTTTAACCAGTTGTTATACATAAAAAAATAAACGTCATGGCAGATCTGAGAACACACTACATGGGCATCGAGCTGAAGAGCCCTGTTATTGCAGGCGCCAGCAACCTGGTTACTGACATTCATAACCTGCAGAAACTGGAACAGGCAGGTGTTGCAGCCATCGTCTACAAATCTCTCTTCGAAGAGCAGGTACAACTCGAAAATCTTGAGCTGTATGAACTCAAAACCGAGTATGAGCACAGACACGCCGAACAGGTGACGCTATTTCCCAACTCCCAATCAGTGCCTGAATCGCCTGAAGATTATCTTCTGCACCTGAAGAAAGCCAGGGAGGCTGTTTCAGTTCCTTTTTTTGCCAGCCTCAATGCCATCACCGATGAGGTATGGGTTGAATACGCAGCAAAAGCCGCATCCACAGGTGTTGATGGACTGGAACTGAATTTCTATTCGCTTCCTGATGAGTCGGCCAATGATCGTGAAACGATTGAAAAGAAACAGGTGGAGACCCTTCGCAAGGTTAAAGAAGTCGTGAAGATACCAGTGGCAGTGAAGCTCACTCCATACTATACAAACACACTTAACTTCATTACAGAACTTGACAGGGCAGGTGCTGATGCCGTTGTAGTTTTCAACAGGCTGATTCAGCCAGATATCGACATCTACAGTGAGAAACATACAATGCCCTATAACCTCAGCAGCAGCGAGGACAACAGGCTCCCGCTCAGGTTCACCGGTATGCTGTATGGTAATGTTAACTCGTCGGTGTGCACCTCAACAGGAGTATATTCAGCCAATGATGTCATAAAGATGATCCTTGCCGGGGCTGATACGGTACAGGTTGTCAGCACACTCTACCGCAACGGGGTTGAAGTGGTAAAATCAATGACCGAAGAGATAGAAAAATGGATGGACAGCCACGGTTATAAGAACCTTGAAAGCTTCCGCGGGAAGCTATCAATGAAGAAATCAGAAAACAATCTTCCCTATACCCGTGCACAGTATATCGATTTCATGATGAATTCAGGCGACATCATGAGAAAATACCGCTCCCTGAGCTGATTCAGCCGGTCACGGGCGGCATAACCGGTTGTACAAAGGTGCCCGCCTTATCAGGATATGATACGTACCCGGGAACAGATTCATATGATCCTGAAACATGAACAGTGCTCAACTGCCAGAGATGGCACTGAGCAAAATCCGGGAAGAAATTGACGAGAGACGGATAGCTTCAATGAGACCGTCTGTCTTTGTCAGAAGCCTGTCGTTACCACGAAGCATCCCCATGTAAAGCCAGGCACAGTCTTCCGGTGATATTTTCCCTGTCTCCTCAGTCTCAGACAGATGCCTCCTGAAGAGAGGGATGAGTATCTGCATCTCAGCCTTCTGAAGCTTGTCCCTAAGCTTCTCTACCCTGCTGTGTCCCTGAGCGAAGTCCTTCATCAGCAGCGAATTATGCATTATAAGCGCACTCAGTCGCCTCATCCTCTCTTCACCGTAACGATGAATGATAGTTGCCAGGTCTCCATCTGACCGCGTCAGGGAGCTCAGCGGCACAATAATATGCCTGATCTCCTTCTCAACCACTGCCTCATAGATCTCGGCTTTGTTCCTGAAATACATATAGACCGTACGCCTGCCCCGCCCGGCTGCCGCAGCAATCGTTTCCATAGTGGTCCTTCGCAGACCTACGGTGGCAAACAGCCCGTCAGCAACGTCAATAATCATGTCACGCGTACTCCTTTTTGCCATTGCACAAAATACGAAATATGTGCAAAGTTAGTAAAGCAAGGAAATTATGACTTAATTTTAAGGTTTTATTCATTAAACGGACTGTAATGAGAGGAATTTTACTTGTTTTTCTGTGTCTGCTTCCGATTACGGCCGGCGGGCAGATTGTTATTGACAAGCCTCTGAGTCAAAGGCTTACAGGATATGATATTGACGTGACCCTTGATCCGGTGAAGCACACACTCAACGGTATGATGAATGCGTGGTGGGTTAATCACTCATCTAAACCGGTGGGGGAGGCAATGATGCACATGTATCTCAACGCGTTCAGCAGCAGTCAGAGCACCTTTGCCTCCGGAGGCAGATGGTCTGCGGCAGGCGACGACGGATGGGGCTGGGTGAAGATCAGCTCAATGAAAGATGGCATGGGAAATGACCTCTCCGGATCTTACGGATATGTTTCACCTGATGACGGAAATGTAAATGACAAAACGGTACTGAGAGTTGTTCTTCCTGAGCCCGTAGCTCCCGGAGACACTCTTGTACTGAAGATTGACTTCGTCTCCAAGTTACCATCCCCGATTCAGCGAACCGGCTATAATGAAGATTTTCATTTTGTGGCACAGTGGTTTCCGAAGTTCGGGGTTTATGAGACGGCGGGTATGCGACAACGTGAAGCCGACGGCTGGAACTGTCACCAGTTTCATCCCAACTCTGAGTTTTATTCGAACCATTCGGTTTACAATGTGTCTGTGACCCTTCCCACAGAATTTGTTACCGGTTCGGGAGGTAAGCTTATGGAAGAGACAGATCTTGGCGGCGGCCTTAAAAAGGTTATATGGAGGGCAGAGGATATCGTTGATTTTGCATGGACAGCCTGGCCGGGATACAAGGTTGTGACCAGGAAATGGAATAATGTCGATATAACCTTGCTGACCTGTAAGATGGGCCTGTCAAAGGCTGAAAACCACCTTGATGCAGTTGTTTATGCGCTTGAGTATCTTGCTGCCAGGGTGGGGCCATATCCATGGCCTCATCTGACATTCGTTGATCCTCCTCTCTCCGGTTCAGGGGCAGGAGGGATGGAATACACCACGCTGTTTACCACTATGGGCGGCGGAGCAGTACCGGTATTTCTGAAGATGCCGGAGATGGTAACTGTACACGAGTTTGGTCATGCATACTTCATGGGAATCATGGCAAGCAATGAATTTGAGGAGCCATGGCTTGATGAAGGTGTTAATTCATACTGGGAGCAGCGTATCATGGATCATTATTACGGCGGGGGTTACGGACTCGTTCAGCTGCCCTTCCTGAAGATGTCAGACACTGATCAGGGGAGACTCACCTACATCAGTTCACCAAGCCGCGCGATAGCCTCAAATGATCTCCCTTCCTGGATGTATCCTCACGGAACCTATTCCATGATGTCATACAACAAGGCGGCAACATGGCTGCACACCCTCCAGGGAATTATTGGTGATGAGACTATGGACAATGTCTTCAGGGAGTATTACAACCGCTGGGCTTTCCGCCACCCTTCAGGGCGTGACTTTATCTCGGTGGTCAATGATGTTGTAAAGAGCGAACATGGCGACAGGTTCGGTGAAAACATGAACTGGTTTTTTGAACAGGTTCTTTATGGCAAAGGAGAATGTGACTACAGAGTCTCGGGAATCACCAATTACAAGATAAGGAGTTACTCGGGTGTTGTGGATGGTGATTCGGTGACTTACACCCGCGGTGATCGCAGAAGTGACACGCTGTATATCTCGAGGATAAGTATCGAGAGGCTGGGTGACATTATGCTGCCTGTTGATATTCTCATCAGGTTTGATAACGGAAAGGAGGTTCTTGAAACCTGGGACGGCAAGGCCAGTTACAGGGATTTTGAGTACACCGGCTCCAGCAAGGTAATCTGGGCAAAACTCGATCCGCTTGACCGTATTGACATGGACGTGAACCGCATCAACAACTCGTGGACACTGGAGCCCGACCGGACGGCCGCGAGACGTATGCTGAACAAGTTTGTGCTCCTGATGCAGATGATGATTTCAGTTTTCACCCTTTAAATTTCCGGAAATGAGCTTATTCAAGACACTGAAGAACGGGGCCGCTGCTGCGGCATCTTCATATAAACTTATACTCCTTATCTGGGTTACCACCCTGGTACTTACATTGGCGGTCGGGTATCCGCTCCGTTCATTCCTGAATATGATATTTGGAAACAGTATGGCAGTTGAACGTCTCAATGACGGCTTTGATTTGGGCATTACCGGTGACCTCGGCAAATCTTTCGGGGGACTGATAGCATCTGTTTCTGCCGGAACCATGCTTATCGGTCTTGTCGGGTTCTTTATCATGACGTTTTTTGCAGGCGGGCTGTTCAGGCGTTTCTCACTGGCATGGGGAGGTCTGAAGGTCTCTGACTTTCTGAGAACATCAGCCGGTAACTTCATACCGTTTCTCAAGATCGCGCTGCTGCTGATGTTGATTATAGGTGCCTACACCTTCATCTTGACAGGTATCCCCATAATTGCAGGCCTGATTGTCTCCGGTTCACCCGGTCAGACCGGTAATATTATCTATGGTTTATTTGTGATCTGGGCTCTTGGACTTCCTGTATGGCTCTTTGTGGCTGACGCCTCAAGGAGGTGGATAGCCGCCACAGGGTCACGTAAGGTATTCAGGGCTCTCGGGGCAGGATTCAGAGCGCTCAGGATGAGGTTCTGGCACTCATACCTGACTGTACTTGCCGTTGTGCTGATCAATGCCGTATTTATCCTGGCATTGATGTGGTTAGCAGGCACTTCCACTCCTGAAAAGGGGATAACGGTATTCCTGTTTTTTGTAGCAACCCAGGCACTCTTCATCATAAGACTATTCATGAAAGCCTGGAGATACGCATCTGTTTGTGAGGCTGTGAAATAACAGCAAACCCGGGCTCAACAGGATCCGGGTTGCCATGTATGACGGTTTTCTCCTCGTGCCTCGCCTTAAAGGCCCTCTTCCTGAAAAATTGTTAAGAGGACCCGTTTCTGTCTCATAACACATCTTTCCTGCCAGGGTGGTCATCCGTCCTCGGGATCCTCAGAACGTTTGGGTAGCTGTCATGGGAAGCCTGTGGCCTTCCTGAACTACAATTCAGCCAGCGCTTTTGGAAATCCGGAACGAGAGTGTTTTCTTTGCTCACTTCAAAAAAAAACAGGAAATTATGCAATTGGCAACAGAAAGAAACGGAAATGGAGCGAAGGTCAGGACCATCAGAAAGATCCACCGTCTCACTGCCTCATTTCTCTCAGTTGTCCTTGTAATAGTTGCGGTTTCAGGGCTGCTCCTTGGGTGGAAGAAGAACAGCAACGGCTACCTGCATCCGGTATCCCATACCGGGACCACCACCGATCTCAGTCAATGGCTTCCCCTGGATTCGCTTAATGCGATAGCGATCAGGGCCCTGCATGAGACGGGAAGGAAGGGCCTGAGCGAGGAGCTTGACCGGATTGATATCAGGCCTGACAAGGGGATGGTCAAGTTCGTGTTTGAACGTCACTATCATGGCATTCAGCTTGACGGCGCCACGGGCAGGGTACTCTACGTTGAAAACAGGCGTTCAGACATGGTTGAAGATATTCATGACATGTCGATAGTTGACAGGATCCTGGGCTTTGACGGTGAGATTTTCAAGCTGATCTACACGACATTCACCGGCCTTTCGCTGCTTGTTTTCGCCGTTACGGGCGTATGGCTCCGTTATCTGCCACGCAATGGCAGGAAGAACGGTTCGGGTGACACCAGGTGAATTGCAGT
>DHUL01000051.1:109827-119770 GCA_002409145.1 Bacteroidales bacterium UBA5235 | reverse complement strand
ACATATAATAATATGCCGTCACCGAGAAGTCAATGGTGGTCTTCACCCAGTGCCACAACTCTATATCTGCCTTCAGTGATTCAGAAAAGGGTATTGCATCGAGGATCCGGTACCGCATGTTCACACTCATCCCCGGGTGAAAGTTCCCGTACCCTGCCGGCTGTGCGATAAACGGGTGATCAAACGGCTCGGGCCGGCACCAGGCATAACCAAAGTAGTCCTCCGTACCTGTACCGAATGAAGAGGGAAAAGGCTCACCATCGATGTAGATCTTTTCATCGCCCTCACCCCACCATGCATCTGCAGTGTTGAAGACCAGCACGGCGTCACCGGCATATACCCCTTTCCCTTTGAGCTCAGCGATGTTCAGGTCAGTATGTAGTCCCGTTCCCCCGGTGTCTTCTGAGCCGGCAGTCTCAAAACCCGGGTACTCCTTCCATGAGGCCCCGAAATGCATTGAATTGGCTTCCCATTTATACCTGGTCAGGCCCATACGGGCATTGATTGCGATGGTATCATCAGTCCCGTTGAAGATGCTTATCCTGCAGCTGTCACGGAATGGCATCAGCCATGAGGAGTGAAGCGTGCCGTCAGGGTCTGCAGCCGTAAAACGTGTACGGCTGGTGTTGTATGAATAGCCTGTGCCGAAAAAGTTTCCAGCCGGCACTTCTGCAGTTTGCATGCCGTCAAAGTACAAACGGATGACAGCTCCTCTCAGCACCGATGCCGTATCACCTCCCGACAGCATGAGTGAGAGGCTGCTTACAGCCTGGTCATTTCCTGTCACGGCCAAGGAGCATTCCGTCCCCGGTGGAAACATTCCTTCAACTGACCTGACAGTTTTTTCATCACTCCGGGAGCTGATATCCAGGAGAAGGTTTGAAGCGCACTCAGCAACAGCAAGTGAATCATCGGAGAACATTCCGCTTTTTGCGGAGACTACCCTTGTTCCCTCCTCGTAGAGACGGGCGTCAATGTTGTAATATATTGAAGGAGTGTGTCTTTGTGGAGTTAATAAAACAGAATCGTTCTCGAGTGTGATCCGGCATTTTTCAGAAAAGGGAATTGGAAGGTAGAGGTTGTATCCACGGCGCTGCGGTTCTGTCAGAGGTGAGACTGACGTACTGAGTGGCGCGGGTGCAAGGACACCTCCACCAACCAGTTCCGGTGCATTGCCTTCAATGACCGGATCGGGCTTCCCGTCGAGATAAACCCTGATATTTGAGTTCATGGCGCTGGCATTTCCGAATGTCATCCACCAGCGGACAATGACGCCTGGCCCGTCAGCCTCCAGCATGACGTACTCATGCCGTCCGTCAGTGTCTTCCTCCCTTATGAAATTGGTATAGTCGTTGTTTGCATACCATCCTGCGCTGTCAGGGTGGATGCTTCGCCTGTCATATGAGCTGAACTGCACCAGCCTGTAGGCAGGGGAGGGGTAATACATCAGCGTTCCTGCCGAGGCCATTTCCCGGAGCAGTGACCGGAAAGTGATGACCTGCTCATTCCTGCATGATATGGTTGTCATCAGAGCCGTCATAATAGCCAGCGCAACCAGGGTTGGTAATCGCTTTTTCATTGGTCAGGGGTTTGGCAATAAAGTTAGAAATTTTGCCTCTTGCCTGTTCCTAAGTATAAATACTCAGAAAAAATGGGCTAAAAGTCCGTTCCCTGCATCATAAGTCATTGCTAATTTTGAACTTCCCTGAAAGGGCAATGACGGAACCTATGGAAGATCTCTATTCAAGGCTGTTGCAGGATATCCGTTTCAAGGAGGGACTGAAGGCCTGTATGAACTGCGGAATATGCACAGGCATATGTCCTGCAGCCGAGTATTACCAGTATGATCCGCGCCGGGTTATTGACCTTGTGCAGACCCGCAACAATGATGTCATCAGGGAGTTGCTGAAGAGTGAGACCATCTGGTACTGTGGCCAATGTATGAGCTGCAAGACCCGCTGTCCCAGGGGCAACACCCCTGGCATGGTCATCATGGCTCTCCGCAAGCTGTCACAGGAGCTGGGATACTTTACCGACTCCGAAAAGGGGAGGCAGCAGTTCGCCCTTAAGCGTACCGTAGGTGATAATGTCCTCAAACACGGTTACTGTGTCGTCTCATATGACGTCGATCCTGAAGCCCATCCGGAACAGGGTCCGGCATGGGAGCACTATTATAATCATCTTGATGACTCCCTCGCCCGCCTCGGCGGCGAGCTCAACGGAAAGGAGGGGCCTACAAGGCGCATATCGGATGATGTGCTCGATGAGCTTAGGAGCATCTTCAAAGTTACCGGCGGACAGGATCTCTATGATGCCATTGAGGAGGCTTCCGAGAAGAAGGCTGAAGAGATGGGGATGGAGTTCAGAAAGGAAGGAAGGGATTTTGAATATTTCAGGCATGTGGTCACTGCAGACAACGGATGCCACCAGAGTGAGCCGGAAGACGTAAGGAAGGATGTATATGAAACCGGAAGGTAAGAAGAGGATCTGGGCAGAATACCAGAAAGAGATTCCTGATGATCATTTCTTTTATGTCAGGTCATGCATCAGGCAGACTTTCTTTGCCGGGTCTGAACAATGCTTCCTGAAGATCCTCCGCGATGATCTGGGCAAGGATGTGTTTGAGGATCCAAGACATACCACCTGTACTGGTATTGGCTACCACGGTGACGTCGTGCCGTTTGAGACGATACAGGCTGTTGTGGCGCGTCACTTTGCCCTGGCAACCGAGGCCGGTTATAAACACATTGCTATCTCATGCGTCACCTCTTTTGGCATTTATACTGAAATCCTGGAGACGTGGAAACATTTCCCGGAAACGCTCGAGCGTACCCGTGAGGATCTATACAGGGCCACAGGGCGCACCTTCGAAATCCCTGAAACAATATCCCACGCAAGTGATATAATCTACAAATTCCGTGACCAGATAGCACAAAAAGCCAAATACACCCTTGTTGACATAAACACCGGCAAGCCGCTGAAGGTAGTTGAACACATAGGATGCCATTACTCGAAGATGTTCCCGAAGCACGGTGTGGGCGGAGCCGAGTTCCCGCATGTGCTGGTTGGTATGGTTGAAGCCTGGGGAGGCGATATCATTGATTACCCGGAAAGGCGTCACTGCTGCGGCTTCGGTTTCAGGCAGTACCTGGTGCAGGCCAACAGGGGCTATTCGCTCTTTGCCTCGCGCAAGAAGTTTGAATCGATGGAGCCCTACAGGCCCGACCTGATAATTGCCAACTGCCCGGGTTGCACCATGTTTATGGACCGCTGGCAGTATACAATAAAGGAGATTGACGGCATTACCTACGGTGCTGATGGTCAGGGAATTCCCGTGCTGACCTACGAAGAGGTCGCAGGCCTGGTGCTGGGCTACAATCCCTGGGAACTCGGGCTGCAGTACCATAATGTACAATCGATGCCCCTGCTTCGCAGGATGGGTATCAAGGCAGATCCTTCAGAGCGGTTTCTTGCCAGGGATGGCTCCAGGCTGCCCGATCCCGTCAACCTGATAAACGGATGAAGACCAATTCAGCGCATATAGTCGTGGCCGGCGGCGGTGTTGCCGGCATGGAGGCCGCAGGCACACTTGCCGAAATGGGCTACAGTGTCACCCTGGTAGAAAAAGGTGACGAGCCCGGAGGGCATCTGCTGCAGTGGCATGCACTCTTTCCTGACCGACGCCCGGCGGAGGAGGTGAAAAACCATCTCAGAAAGCATATCGAGCACCGTAACATAAGCATCATCACCGGAACCACAGTAGAAAAAATCAGGCATCATGGCAGCAACGTGTTCGTGAGCCTCTCCGGAGGAACCGAAGAGAAGGCGGATGCAGTGATCGTAGCCACCGGGTTTGACCTCTTCGATGCACGCAGGAAAGAGGAGTACGGTTACGGGATCTACGACAATGTCATTACTTCCGCCGGGCTGGAGGAAATGTTCAACAGGGGACAAGTGGTAAAGGCAGACGGAAGTGTGCCTTCACGCATCGGGCTCATCCATTGTGTGGGTTCACGTGATGAGAAGGTGAATAATAATCACTGCTCCAAGGTATGCTGTGTGACTGCCGTAAAACAGGCGATAGAGATCAGAAAGATGCTTCCATCGTGCGAGGTTTTCTGTTTCTATATGGACATGCGCATGTTTGGCCCCTATTACGAAGAGCTTTACCGGGAATCGCAGGAGTTTCACAACGTCAATTTCATCAGGGGTAAGGTGTCAGAGGCTTCTGTCAACATAAACAACAGGCTGGTGATCAAGGTGGAGGATACCCTTGCAGGCAGGCCGCTTAAAATGGAGCTTGACATTATGGTACTGATGGTAGGGATGGAGATGGCCGGGGCGGGGATGAAGCTGGCTGAAGCTTCCGGGATGAAGAGAGGAATAAACCGTTTCCTGGAAACCGCTGATCACCACTATGGCAACAACCTCAGCGGGATAAAAGGCGTATTTTACGCAGGTACCTGCACTGCTCCGATGAATATCACCGATACCATTTCGCACGCAAGGGCGGCAGTGGCAGAAACAGTAAGATACCTTAACAGCAGATGAGCGTAACCCGGCCAAACAGGTTTGGTTTCACCATCAACCGCAGCAGGTTGATTGACTATGACTTATCTGACAGGAAGGTAAGGGAGTTTATCACCCTCAGGGAGCCAAGTTTCAGGCTCTGCTTTGCATGTGGCGGGGGTACTGCAGCTTGTACTGCCGGCCCGCATACTTCCTTTAACCTGAGACGGATGAACACTTACATCAGGAGGGGAGAGATAGAGCCTCTTCGTGAAGAGGTGAAGCGCTGCATGCTGTGCGGTAAATGCCTGCTGGTATGCCCGCGCGGGGTAAACACGCGAAATGTGGTGGCGGCAGCTGCCGATGCAATAGGAAAACTGGAACGGAATGAACTCTGAGCTGTTTGTTATACCGTTCAATATTGGGCTTTACTTCATTCTGATATACAGCGTGGTGCGAAGTACCGTATGGTTCCGGGACCTCTCCCGTTCTGATAAGCTGCGTCTGCAGAGGGGGTTCTTCGGCATGCCCTTCATGGAAAGTCTGAAAGAGATTTTCATGGAGAGCCTGCTGCACCGCAAGATCTTCAGAAAGAATCCGGTGCTTGGGTATATGCACATGAGCCTGGCCTTCGGCTGGTTTCTGCTGATAGTCTTTGGCACTATCGAAGCCGACCTCTTCGGGGAGAAGCATCTCAACCCGCCGTCGCATGCCATCTTTTTCCGTTGGTTTAATCCTGGCCACGGAGCTGAAGGATTTGCACGCATATACAGTTTCTGGATGGATCTCCTTCTTGCATTCATCCTGTCCGGACTGCTGCTGGCGATTATCAAGAGGTTCACTCCCCGGCTGATGGGAATGAAGAAGACAACGAAGCATACCTGGACAGACCGTATTGCCCTCACCAGTCTCTGGCTGATCTTCCCCTCGAGGCTGCTGGCAGAGAGCTTCACCTGCGGGGTGCACGGCAGCGGCAGCTTCCTGACCGGAAACCTTGGTAATGTCCTTGCCTCGTTCCTGCCTGCGGCAGAGATGGCCCCCTGGTTCTGGTGGCTCTATTCGCTCTCTCTGGGAACATTCTTTTTCCTTCTTCCCGTTTCGAGATATTTCCACATACCCGTGGAGCTCTTCCTGATCTTCATGCGCAACTCAGGCATTACCACAGGCGACAGGCATTCGTCGTACACCGAGGTACAGACGCATGCCTGCTCATCATGCGGGGTATGCATCAGCACATGCCAGATGAGCTATGCTGCAGGGATACATGATATACAATCGGCTTACTTCATCAAGGGTCTGAGGAATGACCGGGATATTGCGGCCATCACAGCCAACTGTCTCATGTGCGGCAGGTGCGAGGAGGTATGCCCGGTAGGCATCGAGCTGGGTCCAATGAGGCTCATAGAGCGCAGGCAGGGAGAGAGGAGTGACAGGACCATGAAGCTGCAGGAGAAATATTCGCTGCTGCGAAAGAGGAGCAGCGTTGAAAAGGCAGCCACCCAATCATACGGATACCTTGTCAGGGAGGAGCCTGAGAAGGCCGATGTGCTCTTTTTTGCAGGATGCATGACACACCTCACGCCAGCAGTGATTGTCGCCATGAAGAAAATCATGGAGAGTGCCGGGGTAAGGTACCGGTTCATGGATGAAAATGGAGGGGTCTGCTGCGGAAGGCCGCTGATGCTTGCAGGAAGGGACAGGGAGGCAAGAGAGCTGATAAACCATAATTCAGACATTATCTGGAAGTCGGGAGCGCAGATACTGGTCACATCATGCCCCATATGCTACAAGGTCTTCAGGGAGAGCTATTACCTTGAAGCAAGAGTGATGCACCACTCGGAGTTCATCAACCAGCTGATCGAGGAGGGCTCTCTCCGCCTTGGTTATCTTCACAGAAAGGTTGTATACCATGACCCTTGCGAGCTGGGACGCGGATCGGGCATATACGAGGAGCCCAGGGCGGTAATAAGCTATGTGGCAGAGTTACAGTCATCGGCACAGGAGAGGAACATGTCACTTTGCTGTGGCGGCAGCCTGGGCAATCTCACCCTGTCATCCGGAAAGAGGGCACTGATAGCTGCCGATGCGGCCCGTATACTTACCCTTGGCTCACCTGATGAACTGATAACAGCCTGCCCGCTCTGCAAAAAAACCTTCTTTCAGGCCACCAGAACTAAAGTCAGTGATATTGCCGAACTGGTGGCAGATGCACTTCCGGCACCTAAAAGAGAGACCGCAAAAAAGAGGCAGTTTAAAAGAACTGCCAGGGTAGCCGGTAATAATTGAAAAAATTTTTCAGGGGGTGCAAATATTTGAGTTATTGACGCTTCGTACTCCAATAATTTCCATTTACTTTGGCGCCATGATTTTTCAGAATGACTCTGGAATAATTTTTGACGGTGAAAATAGAGTAAACCAATAGTTGTAGAATGAAAAGAATATTTTTTGCTGCAGTTGTTTTTGGTGTTGCGATATCTTCTGGTCTTACATCATGCAAACATGACTCCGGCCTCAACGGCCAGGAGGGTAAGAACAGGAAAGGAGCCACCGCTGTTGAGGGGGAGGCTGTAGTTCTGAGTATTGGTGAGGCAGAGCTTATAGAGGTTGATTACAACCCGCAGTATAATACTGCCGAATGGCTTTTCAAGGTTGAAAAGCCTGGCCGCTGGGATGTCTGGCTTTCAAGTCTGACCATTGATACCACACGGCTTCATTTCGCAGAAAATGTAATTATTACAGCCGGTGAAACCAAGCTTGAAAAGAAACCGGTCAGTGACCGTATAGTTACTGAAGACAAAAGCATTACCGGACCCTGGTACAGGGCTGACTCACATATGGGTTCTGTGTTTTTCTCCAAACCAGGTGAATACCAGGTTCAGGTAATCAGTGACAAGGTTGTGGCTCATTCTTCTGATCTCTCGCTGGTCAGTATTGATAAGCAACCCCTGATCAATTCAGTGATACTGAAGCCCAAGGTCAACTAGTCATTACAGCAGTAACCGGAGCGCGGCCACCATCACTTTTTCTTCCCCTCAATCCATTTGCGGGCATTGACGAATGCCTTCATCCATGGCGTTATGTCATCATTTCGCCTGTCAGCAGGGTAGTATGCACACTGCCAGGGCATGAATGACCTCTCCAGATGGGGCATCATTGCCAGGTGCCTGCCATCGGCAGAGCATATGCCGGCCACATCGTACATCGATCCATTGGGATTGGCCGGATAGTGACTCCGGCTGTATTTCATCACGACGTTATAATCTTCCTCAGGAAGGGGGAGACAGAATCGGCCTTCGCCATGGGCTACCCATATTCCCAGTTCCATCCCCTCGAGGCCAGAGAACATTACGGATTTGCCATCTGTGATTTTCACCCCCAGGAAGTCTGATTCGAACTTGCGTGAGGCATTATGTTCCATCCGGGGCATCTCTTTGTGTTCCGGCACAATCAGCCCGAGTTCTGCCATCAGCTGGCAACCGTTACAAACGCCCAGTGAAAGGGTGTCTTCTCTCCTGTAGAAATTTTCCAGTGCTATGCGTGCCTTCTCGTTGTACCGGAACGCTCCGGCCCATCCTTTGGCTGAACCGAGAACGTCAGAGTTGGAGAAGCCGCCGACAAAAACAATCATGTTGAGTTCTTTCAGTGTCTCACGACCTGAGATGAGGTCGGTCATGTGTACGTCCTTGACGTCAAATCCGGCCAGCCAGAGGGCATAGGCCATCTCGCGGTCACCGTTCACCCCTTTCTCCCTGATGATTGCGGCCCTGGTTCCGGTGGTTGGCTTACGGTCAGGGGTGATGCCCAGAGACCTGAAGCTGCCTTCAAAGTTCTCCAGGTTAAAATGAAGTGCCTTTCTTCCATGGTTGTCAAACCGTTCCCTTGCGAGTTCAGGTCCGCACTGCCTGCGGTCAAGAAGGTATGAACTCCTGTACCAGAGCGAGCGGCAGCGGTCAATGTCAAACTCAGAATGGTTGCCACCGTTGACCACTGACAGTTTCCTCTCTCTTATCGGATGCCCGATGGAGGCGAATCGTATTCCTCTGTCGTAGAGGAATTCCTCTGTCTCAACCTCATCCCTGACCTGGATGATCACACCCGGATTCTGGCTGAAGAGCAGCCTGACCGAGTCTGGTTCGCCTATCTCTGTCAGGTTCAGGGCAAGACCACCCTCACAGTTGGCAAAACACATTTCGAGGAGGGTGACAATCATGCCTCCTGCAGAAATGTCATGACCGGCAATGATTCTTTTATCTTTGATCATCTGCTGCAGGGCTTCAAATGTAGACGCGAAGTAATCAGGATCTTTAACTCCGGGCGCTACTGTTCCCAGGCTGCCTATGGTCTGGCTGAACGCCGAACCTCCAAGCTCATGCCTCATGCCGCTCATGTCAATCCAGAAGAGTGAGGTGGACTCATCATTTATGATCACCGGGCCGGCAATGCGCCTGATATCCTCTACCCCGGCTGCAGCGGTGATGATGACGGTACCCGGACTGAAGACCGTACCGTCAGGGTATTTCTGGGTCATCGAAAGACTGTCCTTGCCGGTGGGGATGTTTATTCCCAGTGCAACCGCGAAGTCGCTTGCCGCCTGTACTGCCTCGTAGAGCCTGGCATCCTCTCCCGGGTTTTTACAAGGCCACATCCAGTTGGCCGAGAGGGAGACACTCTTCAGTCCGTCGGGCATGGGAGCCCAGACGATGTTAGTTAGAGCTTCGGCTATTGAGAGGACTGATCCGGCGGCGGCGCTGACGAGGCCGGCTGCAGGAGCATGACCCAGTGAGGTGGCCATACCGCTCATGCCACGGTAATCAAGTGTGATGGCCCCCAGATCATTGAGGGGCAGTTGCAGTTCACCGGCGCACTGTTGCATTGCTATCCTGCCGGTCACTGACCTGTCAACCTTGTTTGTCAGCCAGTCTTTGCACGCCACCTCCTCAAGCTGTAACACTGCATCGAGGTACCTGGAAGGATCAGATGGCTCATAGCTGAGATCTCCGGTCATGTTCTTCAGGGTGGTGTCATTCATGACCGTTCTGGGAGGCTTCCCGAAGAAATCGGCAAGCTGCAGGTCTATGGGTCTGTCTCCGCCGGACGGATTGAAGAAGGTGAACTGGTGGTCTCCGGTCACCTCCCCGATGATGTATATGGGAGCCCTTTCGCGACGGGCCACTGAAGTCAGCCTGTCCACATCGCTGCTTCGTATCACCAGTCCCATCCGTTCCTGTGATTCGTTGCCAATGATCTCCCTGGCCGAGAGAGTGGGGTCACCCACCGGCAGTTTGCTGATGTCAATTGTACCACCGGTTGCCTCGACCAGTTCGGAAAGACAGTTGAGGTGCCCGCCGGCGCCGTGGTCATGTAGTGATATCACCGGGTTTTGGTCACCTTCAGCCATAGCCCTGAGGGCATTGTATACTCTCTTCTGCATCTC
>DHUL01000051.1:74425-109587 GCA_002409145.1 Bacteroidales bacterium UBA5235 | reverse complement strand
ACAGCGCCTCCGCCCATCCCGATCCTGTAGTTGTCACCGCCGAGGAGCACTATCAGATCTCCCTTTTCGGGTGTATCCTTGGTGCTGTCGGATTTCTTTCCGAGGCCTATCCCTCCTGCCAGCATTATCACCTTGTCAAAACCGTAGCGTTTCATGTCGGTGAAGTGTTCGAAGGTCAGCACCGAGCCGCAGATAAGCGGCTGGCCGAACTTGTTCCCGAAGTCGCTGGCGCCATTTGAAGCCTTGATCAGTATCTCTTCGGGTGACTGGTAAAGCCATCTGCGCGGCTCGCTGTACTTTTCCCATTCCCTCGGTCCGTCTGGCCTTGGGTAGGAGGTCATGTACACTGCGGTGCCGGCAATCGGGAGTGAACCCTTGCCCCCTGCGATGCGGTCACGTATCTCTCCACCGGTGCCGGTGGAGGCTCCGTTGAAAGGCTCAACAGTTGTCGGGAAGTTATGGGTTTCAGCCTTCATGGTGAGAACAGACTGAATGTATTTTACACGGAAATAATCCGGTTTGTCCTGCGTTGCCGGGGCGAACTGTTCGGTGACAGGCCCGTCGAGGAAGGCACAGTTGTCTCTGTATGCCGAGACCACATGGTTGCGGTTCTTCCTGGTTGTGCGTTTAATAAGGTCAAAAAGGGATGATTTTCTCTCTTCGCCGTCAATGATGAATGTGCCGTTGAAGATTTTATGACGGCAGTGTTCGGAGTTGACCTGTGAGAATCCGAACACTTCGCTGTCTGTAAGATTTCTTCCCAGGTTGCGGCCCAGGTTTTCAAGGTAGGTGATCTCCTCAGCGCTCAGGGCGAGTCCTTCCTGTTCGTTGTAGGCAGCTATGTCATCAATCTCGCGTACCGGTTCAGGCTCATGGTGTACGGTAAAAATATCCTGGTCGAGTCCGTGATAAACCCTCTGGAGCATGGGATCGTGATCCGGATTTTCGCCGGTGGCGGGAAAGTACTCCTCAATCCTTGAGATCCCTGATACAGCCATGTTCTGGGTTATCTCCACGGCGTTGGTACTCCAGGGCGTGATCATCTCGCGCCTGGGGCCGATGAAGGTGCCGCTGACGGTCTCTGCCTCAAGAAGGCTGGCGTAGCCAAACAGCCATGAGAGCTTCTCTGCCTCTGCAGCTGAAAGGTGACCGTAGGTGCCTGCCGCAATTACTGATCCTGATGAGGTCTTGAAAAATAGAATCTTACGGGTATCCATAAATTTGAAGAAGTTTTGAAGTAAGGAGCAGGATGCTCAAGGCCCAAAGATAAATAAAATGAGGTTTATAGTTGAAAAACTTTACCGGACCCAGGTACGGATGAATATTCCTTCATTCCCACTGTTTCAGCCTTAACGGGTATTGGCTCAAATGCTCCTGCCGGGACCGCGTGAATAGGTTGCCAGTGCCCGTTCACGGGCCTGGGAATGATCAACAACCGGCCGGGGATAGGAGCAGCTGTCAAGCTCCGGGACCCACCTTCGTATGTATCGCATCTGAGGATCAAACTTGCGCATCTGTTCCGCAGGATTGAATATCCTGAACCATGGGGCGGCGTCGCATCCTGTCCCGGCTGCCCATTGCCAGTTTCCGTTGTTCGATGAGAGCTCGTAGTCAAGGAGCTTCCCGGCAAAGTATGCTTCGCCCCAGCGCCAGTCCGTAAGCAGATGTTTTGCGAGGAAACTGGCGGTGATCATCCGCACTCTGTTATGCATGAATCCGGTTGTGTTTAGTTCACGCATGCCTGCGTCAACAATCGGATAACCTGTCATGCCGTTGCACCACCTGTCAAATTCCTCTTCGTTATTGCGCCATTGCATGGCCTCATACCTGGTTTTGAATGAATTGTCGGTTACATGCGGGAAGTGCCAGAGGATGCTCATGAAAAACTCTCTCCAGATGAGTTCATTCAGCCAGGTTTCATTGAGATCGAGTGCGACCCTGACCAGCCTCCGGATACTTACGGTTCCGAAGCGCAGGTGCACACCCAGACGGGTCGTCCCCTCTACCGATGGTATGTCGCGGGTGAGGTGATAATTCCTGATAGTTTCAGTGTTTATCAGCGGTTCGGGCGGGACTGTGTCAGTGTGGATAAAACCGATCTCAGCCGGGCCTGGGATGCTGGCGGGCAGCATCTTCAGAAAATTGCCGGCATACTTCTCCGAGGGTTGTGATTCCGTGTCCTGAACGGTGATCCGTTTTTTCCATGCCCGCGAATAGGGAGTAAAAACCGTATATGGTGTGCCGTCTGACTTTACCACTTCATCCTTTTCAAGGATCACCTGGTCCTTGAAGGAGCGGAAGTGTATACCGGAGGCTTTCAGGAGGAGTGAGATCCTTTCATCCCGGGCAGTGGCATATGGTTCATAGTCGTGGTTGGTGAAAACCGCTTTTACATCATACTCACCTATGATCTTCAGGAAGGCAGCCTCGGGAGTGCCGTGAAGGACCATCAGTGATGACCCGGCAATTGTAAGCTTTTTATTCAGTTCCCCCAGGGCAGCTGTGATGAATGCCACCCTCCGGTCAGTTTTTTCTTCCAGTCTGTCAAGAATTTCCGTGTCAAGAATGAAAACCGGCAGTACCTGGTACCCTGACCGCAGCGCGTGTAAAAGACCTGTATTGTCTTCCAGTCGCAGGTCGCGCCTGAACCAGAACACCGCTACTGCTGTGCTTCCGTTCATTCCCCGGCAGATTTACCTGTAACCCACTGCAGCGTAGCCCACCCAGTGGGTCAGCTTAGCCGGGGCTGTGAGACCCATGCCAAGGTCAGATACAGGTACAGGGGTGTTGGCAATGCTTGTTGAATAACCGACAGCTACACCGGTTAGCGGATTATCATCCATCAGGGAGATCCGGTACGCTGTCATCAACCCCATGGGGACGGCATATCGTCCGCACCACGTCCATTTGTACAGGTGATAATCGTTCTCTTCCACAGTGCAGGAGCTGAATGCCTTTATCTTTTCAGGTGACAGGTCGCCGGTCAGCATGCTGTCAATAATTCCATTTTCGTAACTGACAGCCTGCAGGTAGCCTGCCGGATCAACACCGAACCGGTCATAGTTGCTTCCTCCCCAGTCCTCGTTGCCGTAATGTACGGCATCTGTCGAGATGGCTGCCGACCACCCGCCTCCCCATGTCAGACCGGCTTCATCCATTATCTCATTCAGGGCTTTGGCCAGTTCAGCAGAGATGGTATCGATCCGGCTGAAAGACATATAGGGCACTATTATCGGAATAATCTGTACGTCAGGATTATAATATTCAAGGAAGGGGATCAGTGCCTCAAGGGAGTGTTCAACGGTCTGCAGGCTGTCATGGATGATGTACATATCGTCCGGAAGCATTTGCAACAGTGGTTTCTGCAGGTCTGACACCCTCACTGATCCTCGGGGACTCTTCCATTTTTGGCAGGAGCCAAACACAAGGCGGCCTTCAAGGGTGAACTGTTTTGCCTTATGGCCCACTCCGAAGAGGACAACAACATCGGAGTTGACATGCTTCAGGAGGGCAGGGTAGAGGTAACCCACATAGGAATAGTCATCGTGGGGTGATATGGCAACACGCAGGGCGGATACGCCTTCAAGCGGTACAGATGCCGCGGCAAGACTATCATGCTGCAGCCTTTCGATGCGTGCGAGCACGCTGTCAACCTGCCAGTCATACCTGGCAAATCCAACCGTGTCAACAGGGAGGCGGTCACCTGAAGTCTGGCCTCCGCTGGTGCAGGAACAGGTGCCTATGCAAATTATTGCGGCCAAGCCAATCATGAAGTGAATATTCATTTTTCTGAACCGGTTTGCATAGTTTTATCTGTGTACATGACTTCCTTCCTGCGAAGTCTCCTTCTGACTGTGGTAAAGATAAGTATTGTAAGCAGCAGGAAGAGAGCCAGGATAAAAAACGGAATGACCAGTGAAAGTATTGAAGTGCCCGTGGCGGCCACGTTCTCAACTGTTGCCACCACCGGGTTGCCCATACCGGCTGTCAGCTTTGTCGAGGTGAGCCTTGTCAGGGCGCTGCCGCTCTGCACCACTGCAGCGCTGCCTCCTCCCACTGCAGCGCCGGTGATCCACCTCATCAGCTCACTGTCAATGGGAAGCACAGAAGTGAGCAGCAGGGTCCCGGCACCTATTGCCAGCGGCGTGGAGACGGTATCAAGAAGGTTGTCAACCACGGGTACGTAGTAGGCCAGAATCTCCACCACCGTTGCCGTACCAAGTATGACTATTGCGGTCCATGATGAGAGCCACTGAAAACTATCATTAAGCGGCAGTATGCCGGTTTTGGCTGCTATGGCAGCAACCAGCATCGGCACAAACACCCTGAATCCGGTGCTGGCAGCCAGGCCGATGCCTATGGCAACAGAAGTGATAAGTTCAACGTTCATTGCATTTTTCTTTTACAAGGAAGAAATCCGTTGTCCCGGAGTGCCCTGATAAGGACCTCTTCAAATGTGTAAAATGACCCTGAAGGTCCCTGCCGGGGTTCGCTCTCCATACCATTAGTTATAAATATGAATCCGTACTTTTTTGCAGGATCGAAATAAAAATCGGAAACGAGCCCGTAAGCCGATCCCGAATGCCCCAGAAAATGAGAACCTTTCGGGAGTATGCTGCCTGAAACTGATTCCGGAAGTATCTGAACACTCAGTCCGCGATTTCCGGCCCGCACCTCTTCGTTGTCACTGTTGGCGGCGGTGCTGATAAATTGTGCCCTGTGCATCAACCTGATACTTTTCTTTGAAATGATACGCTTACCTTCATAATTCCCATTGTTCATGTGAAGTATCATAATGCGTGCCAGTTCTGATGCTGAGATTCTCAGCCCGCCCTGCGGCGAAAAGACCGCACCGTTGGCCCCCGTGACATAACCTGAAAAGTCGCGTGGCGACGACATCACCCCCTTGAAATTGTCAGTGCCGGGAGTCCATTTGCCATCCTCCCAGCCGTAGATCACTGCAAGGTTGTTGATGTCAGTCACTCCTTCGGCGATATATGATCCGCTTATACCCAGTGGGATAAAGAGAGTCTGCTGGATATACTCCTCGAAACGCTGCCCCGTTATCCTCTCTATAATAGTGCCGGCCAGCCCGAAGTTGGCGTTGCAATAGGTATAATATTCTCCGGGAGCCTCCTTTCTCCACATATCGTCAGAGTAATACCTGCCTCCGGGTACGAACAGCTCACTGAATGATGGCGGATTACCAACATTGTTGTATGTAGCCATAAGGAACGGATCATAACCTGAACCCTCGTTCAGCGATCCGGTATGCAACAACAACATCCTGACCGTTATGGGGGTGTCAGGATGATTCGGATTTCTCAGTCTGAATCCAAGGTATTCCCCGGCATCAGCATCGAGGTCAAGCCTCTTCTGATCATAAAGCTTCATCATTGCCGTCGTCATCACGAACTTGGAGATGGAGGCTACCCGGTATTTGGTGTTTTCATCTGCCGGGAGGTTACGTTCATAGTCCCGCAGCCCGGTGTACCATTCACCTGCGATCCTGCCATCGCAGACAGCAACTACGGACAATCCCATCAGGCCGTATTCACCTGTGATGTTCTCAACGGCCTGCTGCATCTGCCCGTTTACTGACCGGAGAGAGATGATCAGGGTCAATGCAAGAATCGTCTTTTTCATACGTTTAAAGTTAGTCTTTTTGTGAGCGGTGAGCTTCACTGCAGTCAATTGTTTCCTGCTACCGCGAATTTCGCCGTATGCCTTCCGTCCTGAGTGGTCAATACACACAGGTATATGCCTGGCGGGAGAGTGCCGGCGTTAATCGTCTCATTTCTGATCCCCGGGTATGCCATTTCTTCTGTGATCAGGGACACCAGTCTTCCGCCGGTGTCATAGAGTGTGAGTGTCATCCTTCCGGGTTTTGCGATGCTGAAGGAAATACGTGCCATGTCAGTTGCCGGGTTGGGGGTGATGCTGATAATTCTGCTGACATCCGTTCCGGGAAGCAGCCGTATCACCTCCGATGATACAGTGCCTGCAATAGCGGCTTTCATTCCGTTCCACAGTTCAGGCCTGCCTGCCTCGTAACTCAGCGCCCATATGCCCACCCCGGCCAGGCCCCTTTTTTTAGCGAGATCTGTTTTCAGGAGCAGGCTGAGGCTGTCTTCGAACCACATCTGCCTCCACTCAGTGCCATAACGGTAACTCATCCACGGCACGCTTGTCTCATTGTCAAAAGTCTTCCCGTTAGCGGTAACCATCGGTATGGTTGCGATGTATGTCCTTGATGAACCTTTCCCGGTGGTTCCGGCTTTTCTGAGATTGCTGCTCACCGGCCAGTCATAGCCATACCATGGCATTCCGAGCAACAGTTTGAAAGCAGGGACTCCGGCATCAAGGTAATCTTCCTGTATGCTCCTCGTAATGTTGTAGTTTTCCCCTGTCAGCGGCGCCACCGGACCTGCAGTTGATGAGCTGCTCCAGTAATAGTTATAACCCATCATGATCAGGTAGTCACATATGTCAGCAAGTGCATTCAGGTCCCATGCATCAGACCAGTTTACTGCAGGAGTTGCAACGGAGATTTCAGCCTTTGGCAGCTCAGCCTTGATGCCTTTGGCAGCCCTTCTGCAAAAGCTGACCATGTTGGCCTTCAAGGAAGCGGGGACGGCTTCAAAATCAAAATTTACGCCATCGCCGTTACGCATCTTAAGCTGGTAGATCAAAGAATTTATCAGGTTCCACTGTTTCACCGTATCAGTCAGAAGGGCAGTATTCCTGTCAGCGCCAAAGTTGGTGACGGTGAGCATCACCCTGACTCCTTGCTGGTGCGCATAGTCTATAAGAGGAGTGACTTCCCATCCTCTCAGGGTGGTATATAATCCGGTCCCGGTGTCTACCTCGTAACTGAAATATGCAATATGGGTCAGGACTGAATAGTCATAGTGCAGGAATGCGGTATCGCTTGCCCAGTATGGATGCCAGCCATAAACCAGGAAAGCAGGCTCCCCCTCTTGTCTGCTCTTGAGTGACACCGGCCTTTCCGGAGAGGCAGTTGTGTGAAGCTCATTTGTGTCAAAAACCCTGGAATAATATTCGCTCTCGGCCTGATGTATGCCGATATACATACTTTCGGGTTCCTGCGCATCAACCGGGAAACAGGAGATGATGGCAAGAACTGCTGCAAGTGTTATCCCGCGTGGCATGCAGACGATGGACAGGCTGATCAGTTGGCTTTGAAGTACTTTTTATATATCTCCATGTTGCGTTCCAGCAGTACAACGGAGACCTCATATGCCTTCTGGGAATCTTTCTCCTTCAGGGCTTCCAGGAGTTCGCTCTGGTACTTCATGGTATACTCTTTCTCGCCCTCGATATTGCCATAGATGAGATTCCTCATCCGGGGCAGGAGAGAGTAGACAGGTTCAAGGCTTATGATCACTATCGGGTTGCCTGTAGCCTTTGACAGGTTCATATGGAACCGGTTGATCAGATCAACTTCGAGCTGGGTGTTGTCGGGATTGCATTTCTCCAGGTCATGCTGGTTCTTCTGCAGGGTGCGGATGTCCTCATCACTTCGGTTGCGTGCCGCCAGCCTGGCCACTTCGGGCTCGAAGAGCCTGCGGACCTCTATTATCTGGAGGATGAGGTCAGAGTTGAACCTGAGGTCATAAAAAAGATGCAGGGAATTGATGGCATCCTCAATCTTAAGCTCCGTGATATACATCCCGCTTCCCTTGCGGATGTCAATAAGTCCGCGTGCACTGAGGCGCCTGAGGGCTTCCCTCAGGGCTGTCCGGCTGACGGCGAACTGGGTGCAGAGCTCTTTTTCGGTTGGCAGCTTGGAGCCGGGCAGCAGCTTCTTCTGTCTTATCCCTTCTTCGATCCGTCTCTCAATCTTCTGACTGAGTGTCAGCCCCGAACCGATTTTACTGAAGACATCATTTGTCATTTTATCTATAATTTTCCCTGTAAAACTCCAGGGCTTTTTTCACCGATCCCTGCTCCATAAGGAGTATACGTGCAGCTTCCCTTTGAATATTAAGCTCCTCCACTATCATCCTTGTACCCCTTTCTATCAGTTTCTTGTTGGTCAGCTGCATGTTGACCATCTTGTTGCCCTTTACCCTTCCAAGCTTTATCATGAGAGTGGTTGTGATCATATTCAGTACCATCTTCTGAGCAGTACCGGCTTTCAGCCGGGTGCTTCCCGTAACGAATTCGGGCCCCACCACCACCACTATAGGATATTCGGCCACATCCACTATCGGCCCCTTGGGATTGCAGGTGATACATCCCGTCAGGATGCCATTCTCTCTCGCTTTCTGCAACCCGCCGATGACATACGGGGTTGTTCCTGAGGCAGCGATGCCAATGACTGAGTCCTTCGTGTTTATATTGAATATTTCAAGTTCGCTCCAGGCTTTTGTAGTGTCGTCTTCAGCCGACTCAACAGCCTTGCGGAGAGCTGTTTCGCCTCCGGCGATGAGACCGATAACCACCGTATCGGGAACGCCGAATGTAGGTGGTACCTCAGAGGCATCAAGCACACCCAGCCTTCCGCTGGTGCCTGCACCAAGATAAAAGAGGCGGCCTCCCTTCTGCATCCTGAAATGTAACTGGTTAATCAGGTTTTCTATTTCAGGAATGGCTTTCTTTACCGCTACATGAACCTTTGCATCCTCGTGGTTGATATTGGTAAGCAACTCATTGACAGTCATCTTGTCGAGATCCTCAAAATTGGACGGCGACTCCGTAATGCTCAGGTCCTGTTTTTTCTCAGCCTGTCTGATCATGTTATTCTTTATGTGAATTCCGGATATGGTACTTTACCAGGTTCTCCATGGGAGTAAGGGTGAACAGCCCCGGCTGGAGCCTGTACTTCAGCAGCAACTCCTCAAGGAACGGCCTGAAATGATAAGCTATACTCCCTGTAAAATGAACAGGGTACCTGCGTGCCTCCGGATAGGAAAGCACATTGCGGACAATGAATTCATCGAAACTTGATGTAATCATAGTCTGTAACTCAGGTACATGGATATTGTCAGAGATGAACCTGGTAAACTGCCCCAGGAACCTGTTCGGGAAGGGCATGTTATAGACGTTGTCAAGAATCTCGGCAGGAGTATATGGATAAGCTCTGAAGAAGTTCTCTATCACTATCCCCGGCAGTTGCTTCTTGAGTACCCCGGCAACCAGCTTCCTGCCTATCACGGCTCCCCCACCCTCATCACCCAGTATATAACCAAGAGGTGAAACATTGGCAACAATCTCGTTGCCGTTGTAATAGCAGGAGTTAGAGCCTGTGCCAATGATGCATGCTATCCCCGGTTCATTCTGGCAGAGCGACCTGGCTGCACCGAGCAGGTCACTGCCGATGAAAAGCTCTTTGGTGCCAAAAAAGGAAGAGAGGGCCCCCATGACAATTTCAGCCTTGGATGCATTGCTCACCCCGGTGCCGTAAAAGAAAATCTGCCTGACCCCCGCATCCTTCAACTCCGGCAACTCTTTGCCGAAAAGACGGATCATCTCTTCACCTGTCACAAAAAACGGATTGATTCCTGTAGAGATGTATGACTTCCCTGCGACTCCATCGCTCACCTCTCTCCATTCAGTCTTCGTAGAGCCACTGTCTGCAATCAGTATCATATGGGTAGGGAATATGCTTTTTTATTTCTACTCAGCGGATTACAGGAACAAGTTACGATTTTTGCCCGCTCTGTAACCGTAAAGTAATAACAAATGTAATTATTTAAATTGAATTATCAGTTTTTTGTCAGATGTATGACATATCTTAAAAAACTTTCTACTTTTGAATCATTATTACTATATTCAGCGAAATCTATCCGGAAATGCGAATATCACATCCCATTTATTTACTGGTTTTTACACTGGCGATCGTGGCTTCTGGTCAGCCATCTGCCGGTCAAAAGAGCGGCCGTGCCGGGAGGCTTGCAGCTTCGAAGATGGAAAGATGGGTGAGCCCGGTCACAGAGGGAACCATTCAGGAAAGGTTTTTAATTGATTCAGTGAAGGTTGACGAGGAGAAGAAGGAGGTAAGCATATGGTTCCCGGTGACGGCCTCATACATCCCGATGAGGGAAGAAACCATTGCCGTGCTTAATAAATCTGTAAGGTCCGCCCTGGGAAGGAAATTTGTTGGTTACAATATCAACATGATTTCAAACGGCTTTGATCTTGAAAGTCTGGTCCCGAATTATTTCAGGAATCTGATGCCGGAGGATGGCGGACGGATAGCCCCTGCTGCAGGTGAATCTCCCAGGCTTATCCGGAGGATGAACGCCGTTTCACCATCAAAGGGGCTGGATGGAAGGCACATTGCGCTGTGGCACAGCCACGGGTACTATTTTGACATGCCGCTCGACAGGTGGGAATGGCAACGGGCAAAACTGTTCGGGAGCGTTGAAGATGTGTCGGTTATGGCATACGTGCTTCCCTACCTTACCCCGATGCTTGAGAATGCCGGCGCTGTTGTTCTCCTGCCCCGTGAAAGGGATATTCAGGTTAATGAGGTCATTGCAGACAACGACATTTCCACCGGAGCATCTGTGTTTGTATTACAAATTCCGGGAGAGCCTGAGACAGCAGGAAGGGGATTTCTTCTGACCGATACCCTGTTTGCCGGTGACAATCCGTTCATGGCGGGAACTTCCCTGAAAATCAGCGGCGGTTCGGCACTCTATATTCCTGAAATACCTGAGCGGGGATGGTACGGCGTGACCGTCTCCTATCCCAGGTTAATTGATTATAAGGGGAAGGCAGCAGTTAAGGTCAGGCACACAGGGGGTGTCAGTGAATTCGTCGTTGACCAGTCGATCGGCGGGGGCACATGGCTATGGCTCGGATCATTCCTTTTCGATGCAGGCGCTGATCCTTCAAAAGGTTCGGTGACAATTTCAGGCATGGATGGCCAAACGGTACTGGTCGATGCGGTACGTTTCGGCGGCGGTATGGGAAATGTGGCCCGCAGACCGGCAGATTCTATGATCTCGAACCAGTGGTCGCTTAACGCCGGCAGTCAGCAGGCAACGGAAAACCCGGCAGAGCCTGCCCATGAGTACAGCTGGAAGCTGAGCGGGAAGCCCAGGTTCCTCGAGGGAGCAAGGTACTGGCTCCAGTATGCAGGCATGCCTGACTCGCTGGTTTACAGCCCAAATAAAGGAAGGAATGATTATAACGATGACTACATGTCAAGGGCTGAGTGGGTCAATTACCTTTTGCGCAGACCGGATACAACATCTGCCGGAGGCCTGGGTATACCCATTGACCTCTCCCTGGCCTTTCATACGGATGCAGGAGTGACTCCTGGCGATTCTGTAATTGGTACCCTGGGGATATACTCTACAATAACAAATGGCGGCAGGTTTCCTGATGGTACCAGCAGGCTGGCCAGCAGGGATCTTACCGACATCGTTCAGACCCAGATTACTGAAGATATCAGGGTGCTTTTCAATCCTGACTGGACCCGCCGGGCCATGTGGGACAGGTCATACTACGAGGCACGGAAACCAGATGTGCCTGCCATGCTTCTGGAGCTTCTGTCGCATCAGAACCTGGCCGATCAGCGTTATGGATTTGATCCGAGGTTTCGCTTTCATGTCAGCCGTGCGGTCTACAAGGGTATTCTCAGGTACCTGGCTGATGCCGGCGGAAGGGAGTACGTCGTTCAACCGCTGCCTGTATCTCATCTGGCAATTGAGCCTGCCGGGGATAAACGGGTCAGGATCAGCTGGCATCCTGTGACCGATCCCCTGGAGTCAACGGCGGCGCCGGCTTCATACATGATCTACATGCGCAGGGGCGATGACGGATTTGACAACGGTACTCCTGTCACAGGAACTGACTTTATAGCTGAGCTTCCTTCTTACAACACCGTGTACAGTTTCCGGGTCACTGCCGTAAATGACGGAGGAGAAAGCTTCCCGTCAGAAGAACTGGCCGTTGGAATCAATCCGGCAGCTGATGGGACAGTATTGATAGTCAATGGTTTTGATCGTATATCAGGTCCTTCATGGTTTGACCGTGACGGTATGGCAGGAGTGGCATGGTGGAATGACAGAGGTGTGGCTGACCGCTACAATTTCGTAAGTACCGGTGACCAGTATGATTTTGAACGGATATCGCCATGGACCGATGATGACAATGCCGGATGGGGAGCCTCATACTCGAATGACGAGGGAAGGGTAATACCGGGTAACACCTTTGATTTCACCAGCGTTCACGGAGAGTCTGTGATGGCAGCCGGCAGATCATTCTTCTCTGTCAGTGATGAGGTGTTCACGGATGAGGGTTTTGATCTTTCCGGGTGGTGTGCGGTTGATCTGTTGTTCGGGGAGGAAAAGACAACCCCGTCGGCATACTATCCTGACAGGAAGGATTTCAGTATATACACCCCGGAATTCGTACATATGCTTGAAAGGATGCGGAAGGCTTCGGTCCCCGTTTTCATGTCAGGTTCATACCCTGGTACAGACCTGGTAATGACCGGTGACACTGCAGTGACATCTTTGGTGAAGAATATCCTTCATTTCATACCCCGGACCGGTCATGCAGTGAGAACAGGCTGTGTGACTGCAACCGATAAGGCAGCACCTGGTTTCAGTGGCCGGCTTGAATTCAATGACGGTAATACTGACAGGATTTATGCTGCCGAATCGCCTGATGCAATTGAGCCGGCCGACAGGCAGTCGGTGACTGCATTCAGGTACTGCGAAAACAACACCTCTGCAGCCGTGATGCATCCGGGTGATGTCAGGAGCTTCGTCATGGGCTTTCCCTTTGAGACCATCATCAGCCGCAGTGAACGTGATAACCTTATGAAACAGATACTTGACTTTTTACAGAAAAAATAGATATATCATGGACAGATCCGTTACCTGTTTTCTGCCCTTTTCCGATACCGGATCAGTGACAGCTTCAGTGGCTTCACTGAGATCTTCAGGGCTGGTCAGCAATGTGTTTGTAGTACTTCCTGCCGGAAGCGAAGGGCACCTTAAAGATACAGAGGCAGGATTCATCACCTCAGAGGGATTCTCCACAACAGATGCCCTCAGGAAGATGGCTGCTGCTGCTGAAAGTGACTACGTCCTTACCTACAGCAAAGGATTTCCCCTTGACATGGGCAGGCACGCACTGGCACGGATGATGCAGATATGTGATGACACCGGTGCCGGAATGGTTTATTCTGACTATTTCGAAAAGAAAAACGATGCCATGTCTCCCCATCCGGTCATTGATTACCAGGAGGGCAGCCTGCGTGACGATTTCAACTTCGGGTCAGTCATACTTTATAATGCAAAGGCTTTCAGGGATGCCTGCGGCCTTATGGACCAGGAGTACAATTATGCGGGCCTTTACGACCTGAGGCTTAAAATATCACAGAAGTTTTCCCTGATTCATATCCAGGAGCTTCTTTATACAGAGGTAGAGACCGACACGCGAAAAACGGGGGAGAAGCAGTTCGACTATGTTGATCCGCGCAACAGGGCTGTACAGGCAGAGATGGAGAAAGCCTGCACTCATCACCTGAGGTGCATCGGCGGATGGCTCTCCCCTCAGTTCCGTGATGTCAGTTTTGATGATGACGGTTTTGAATATGATGCATCAGTGGTCATTCCGGTCAGGAACAGGGTGAAAACAATCAGTGATGCCATCAGGTCAGTGCTTGGCCAGAGGACCAGGTACAGGTTCAATCTGATTGTGGTTGACAACTATTCCACTGACGGAACCACAGATATCATAAGGTCATTCGCCGGTGACCGCCGGCTGGTCCACATCATTCCCGACAGGAAGGATCTCGGGATTGGCGGGTGCTGGAACGAGGCAGTCTTCAGCGACAGATGCGGCAGGTTTGCAATTCAGCTTGACAGCGATGACCTGTACATCGATGACAGTGTAGTCACCAGGATCGTGGATGCCTTCCATGAACAGCAGTGTGCAATGGTTGTGGGTTCATACAGGATGGTTAATTTCGACCTGAATGAGATCCCTCCCGGGCTCATAGACCACAGGGAATGGACTCCTGATAACGGGCGCAACAATGCCCTGAGGATTAACGGTCTCGGTGCGCCGAGAGCCTTCTATACCCCCGTGCTGAGGAATATCAGGGTCCCCAATGTAAGCTACGGCGAAGATTATGCAGTGGGTCTTGCCATCAGCCGCCATTACCGGATAGGACGCATATATGAACCGCTCTATCTGTGCCGCAGGTGGGATGAGAACTCTGATGCGGTGCTTGATGTGGCAAAGGCAAATGCCCATAATCTTTACAAGGACAGGATACGGACAATTGAGCTGCTGGCACGAAAAAGGATGCTGGCCGGCAGTTAGAAACAGGATTTGAATGACTGATTATTCACAGAAGGTAAAGGACCTGTTCGAGGGGCAGTTCAGGGAGTGGACGCTAGCCCGTGACAACTATTCTCAGCTTGACAGGGTGATGGTACGTACAGTCTCTTTCCCCGGTTATGATATTTCCGTACAGTTCAATCCGGGTCGTATCACCTCCTCGGCGGCAAAGGTTGATGCCAGGTCTATTAAGGCGAGGCCTTGTTTCCTCTGCGAGAGAAACAGGCCACCGGAACAGAGGGGTATTCCTTTCGGAAATAACTATACCATCCTGATTAATCCTTTTCCAATATTCCATCGTCACCTGACCATTGTTTCACGGTGTCATACCCCGCAACGGATAGCCGGAAGCTTTGATACAATGCTCAGCATGGCGCAGGCGCTTCCGGATTATACTGTATTTTACAATGGTCCGCAGTGCGGCGCTTCTGCTCCTGATCACCTGCATTTTCAGGCTGGTAACAGGGGTTTTCTTCCTATTGAGAAGGATGCAGAAAATACTTCCCTTTGCAGGGCGGTCGCTGAAAATAATGGTACGGAACTTTTATTGTGGAGTGGCTACGGAAGGGGTATTGTGACCCTCAGGGGCAGCGACGGCGAAGCCCTTACCGGTGCTTTCACCCGGTTATATGACCGGCTTGCAATCAAAGAGCCCGAACGGCCCGAACCGATGCTCAACATATTGGCTTACCATGATGAAGGCAGGTGGACGGTGCATATCATCCCGAGAAGGGTGCACAGACCACGGTGCTACTTCGCCGAAGGCGACAGCAGGATACTGCTCAGCCCGGCATCCGTTGATCTCGGGGGAGTCTTCATTACCCCCAGGGGTGAGGACTTTAAGAAAATTTCAGCAGTGGATATTGCAAACATTCTCGATGAGGTATGCCTGGAAGAAGAGGATTTGAAAACCCTGACAAAGGATATGCTATGACCGGAAAAAGAGAACCTGAGATCAGCGTCGGGATTGTCACCGGAAGGGGACTGACATTCACCCTGAACGGAGATTTCAAAGCCGGCGACAACGGAAGGATTCTGACTGGATCGTACACTGCCGTTGCAGGGGCTGACGGGCTGTTGCTCAAGAATGAGACCGGGTCAGTCAGGGCCGGTGATGAGATCACTTTTACGCCATCAGACTTCCGGAGTTGCAGCTTCACCCTTCACGCGGTAACCATCGGTGTCAATTTTCACTGGCAGAGGAATGAAGACCAGACTTTCAGGGGTAACCTGAAATTCATAATGCACAGCGGACAGGTGACAGCGGTGAATATTCTCCCGGTTGAGGAGTACCTGGTGAGTGTCATCTCATCTGAGATGAGTGCTACCTCGTCATCGGAGCTTCTGAGAGCCCATTCAGTCATCTCCAGGAGCTGGCTGCTGGCCCAGATGGACAAGACTCTTCAGTTGAGTGACGCCGGCGAGAAATATTGCACCAGCTTTGTCACTGACGGTGAGATCACCAGGTGGTATGACAGGGAGGACCACCGGGATTATGACGTTTGTGCTGACGACCACTGCCAGCGTTACCAGGGGATCACAAGGGCATCGACAGACGCTGTTGAGGAGGCTGTACGCAATACCGCCGGCGAAGTGCTTATGTACGGTGATTTCATATGTGATGCGCGTTACTCAAAGTGTTGCGGCGGAGCAACAGAACTATTCGAGAATGTGTGGGAGCCGGTGAGCCATGCCTATCTCCGGAAGGTAATTGATGCCTCAGGTGCAGTTCAGAAACACGACAGCGACCTCACAGATGAAAAAAATGCTGTTGAGTGGATCACCGGGAATCCCGAAGCCTTCTGCAACACCTCTGACAGGCATGTCCTCTCACAGGTGCTCAACAACTACGACCAGGAGACCAACGATTTTTTCCGCTGGAAGATAATCTACCGCCAGGATGAGCTCAGTGACCTGGTAAGAGAAAGGACAGGCATCGAATTCGGGCGCATCACATCCATCGAGCCTCTGAAAAGGGGAACCTCGGGCCGTATTATCAGGCTCAGGATCACCGGTGACAGAAAGAGTATGGTCATCGGAAAGGAACTGGAGATACGGAAGGTGCTTTCGAAAACGCACCTCTACAGTTCAGCATTTATCGTGGAGAAAGTTGAGGCACATGGTGAGACCCTTTTTGTGCTGAGAGGGGCCGGGTGGGGCCACGGTGTGGGTCTGTGCCAGATCGGGGCAGCTGTGATGGGAGCTACCGGTTACACCTACAGACAGATACTCTTTCACTACTTCACAGGTTCTGAAATCAAAAAACTATATTGAGATGAAAAGAGCTGCTCTGATTCTTCTGCTTGCGCTGCTGGCCTTCAGCGCTGCGAAGGGTGAGTCATGGATAAGGATCAATCAGCTGGGTTACCTTCCCGGATCGGTCAAGGTAGCCGTGTATCTTTCGCAGTTGCCTGCAGCAGAGAAATCATTTATTGTATATGATGCACTCACTGACAGGCCTGTCTTCAGGGGAGCGGCGGAGATCTGTGACGGTGCCGTATGGGGAATGGCCGCTGCCGCCAGGCTTGACTTCTCAGGGCTGACAACGCCCGGCGGATACTATATAATATATAGCCGTACCAGGTCGGAGACCTTTCGCCTCGGAGTCAATGTATATGACGGAACAGCTGACTTCATACTCAACTACATCAGGCAGCAGCGTTGCGGGTACAATCCGTTCCTCGCCGACTCATGTCACCGGCATGACGGGGTGATCGTCGATCACCCGGCACTATCGGGTACCCCGATTGACGTCCGCGGCGGCTACCATGATGCCAGTGATCACCTGAGGTACACTGCCACCACAGCCAACTCGGTGTACCAGATGATGTTCGCCTATATGAAATCGCCCGGGATCTTTGGCGACACCCACGATGCAGCCGGCAATGCAGGCAGCAATGGTATCCCTGACATCCTAGACGAGGTGAGATGGGGGCTCGAGTGGCTCCTGAAGATGAATCCTGACAGCGGCATGATGTTCAACCAGGTGGCTGACGACCGTGATCACAGGGGTTTCCGGCTGCCCAATCTCGATACAGCGGGTTACGGCCTCGGACCCTACAGGCCGGTTTACTTCGTGACCGGCAAACCCCAGGGGCTGGCGGCATTCAAGAATCGCACGGAGGGGGTTTCCTCCACGGCAGGCAAGTTCGCTTCAGTATTTGCCATGGGAGCCAGGCTCTTTGCACAGAGTGATCCGCTGCTTGCTCAGAAGATGGCAACCAGGGCGGCTGACGCTTTTGAGTTCGCTCATACAGACCTGGGAGCCACCCAGACTGCCTGCAACGTTTCGCCCTACTTCTATGAGGAAGACAACTATGTTGATGATATGGAGCTTGCTGCATGGGAGCTCTGGGAACTCACCGGCAACAGGTATTTCCTTGAGCAGGCCGATTACTGGGGAATGCTCGAACCATACAATCCATGGATAGAGAAGGATACTGCAAGACACTACCAGTTCTACCCGTTTGTCAACCTCGGTCATGCCAGCCTGAGCCACTCGGGTACGGAGTATGCCGGGAAATATGCACAGTTCATGCGCAAGGGGCTGGAAATCATCAATTCAAGAACAAAGGATGATGTCTTCCAGGTGAGGATTCCATTTGTATGGTGTTCGAACAATTATGTCGCGGCTGCGCTGACCCAGTGCAGGCTCTACCGCGAGGCTACCGGAGATGACCGTTTTGACTATATGGAGGCTGCCATGCGCGACTGGCTCTTCGGGTGCAATCCCTGGGGCACCTCTATGATCTGCGGATTACCGGCAGGAGGAGACTATCCCCTGTATACCCACTCGGCAGTGACGGTTTTCCTGGGAAAAACAACCACCGGCGGACTGGTTGACGGCCCGATAAACAAGGCCATACATGATAATCTCATGGGGCTCACCCTTCTCAGGCCTGATCCCTATGCGGCATTCCAGGGCGGACAAATTGTCTATCATGATGATATCGGCGATTACAGCACCAATGAACCGACCCTGGACGGAACAGCAAGCCTCAGCTATTATCTTTCAACACTTGAGAAGGAGGGAAGAGCCGGAAGATCTGAATCTCTGTCTGATGTTTATGATGCCCACGGAGCCATAATCAGGAGAGGAGCAGGGGAGAAGGACATCCATCTGGTCTTTTCAGCCGATGAGTATGGCGAGGGGCTTGAGCATATACTCGATGTGCTGAGAGACAAAAATATCAAGGGATCGTTTTTCCTTACAGGGAATTTTCTGAGGAACAGTAGCTTTGGCGCGGAAGTTAAACGGATGATAGCGGAGGGACATTATGTGGGTCCCCATTCTGACGGGCATCTTTTGTATGTTCCGTGGGAGAACCGTGATACGTTACTGGTGACAAAGCAGCAGTTCAATGATGACCTGAAGAGGAATATCGCCGCTCTCAGGAAAGCGGGGCTGAAGAAGGAAGAACCGCGCTGGTTCCTCGCACCGTATGAGTGGTATAACAGCGCTATCAGCCGGTGGACTGAAGAGATGGGAATGAAGCTTGTCAATTTCACTCCCGGAACCGGGACAAACGCAGACTATACCACCCCCGATATGGCAAATTACCGGTCATCGGACCTGCTCATACAGAGGCTGGCCTCCTTCGGGGAGAGCTCCCCGGAAGGGCTCAATGGTGCAATTATCCTCATACACCCGGGAACAGCGCCGGAGCGCATCGATAAGCTCTGGCTAAGGCTGGAGGAGATCATTGATTATTATACTGCAAAAGGATACACATTCAACAGGTTATAGATCAGTATGGCAGCACAAGAAAGAAACCGTTCGCCCTGGGCATGGATTCCGACGCTTTATCTGGCCGAAGGCTTACCATATGTGGCAGTAAATATTATTTCAGTGATCATGTACAAGCGGATGGGCATCTCCAATGCAGACATCGCCCTGTACACCAGCCTCCTTTATCTCCCCTGGGTCATCAAGCCCCTCTGGAGCCCGCTGGTTGACCTGCTGAAAACAAAACGATGGTGGATTGTCATTACACAGCTTGTTCTTGCCCTTGGTTTTGGAAGCATTGCACTGACAATACCGGCATCGTTCTTTTTCAAGATCACCCTGGCATTTTTCTGGCTGCTGGCATTCGGATCAGCTACTCATGATATTGCCGCTGACGGATTTTACATGCTCGGGCTTAATACAAACCAGCAGGCAAAATATGTTGGTATTCGTAGCACATTCTACCGCATAGCAACAATCACCGGACAGGGACTGCTGGTTATTCTTGCAGGATTCCTTGAAAGCTCATCAGGCAGGGAACCGGTGTCTCTCTTCATTGAGGCTTCACCGCAGTATTCGAAAACGATTCTGCAGATGCCGCATGTTACTGAGAATAATTCAAAGCCCGGAGAACTCTGTTTTTTGCTTGACAGTGATTCACTGCGTATAAGCACTCAGACTGTCGACACGGACAGCCTGGGCATACTGCTCGACTCAATAAAATCCTCCAACCTGAGTAACGGCTTCTACAAGCTTGAAGAGAAGATGGCAAAGGAAGAGGGGTGGTGGGTCAGTAACATTTCAGATCCGTTGGGTGCATGGATCAGGGAAAACTTCGGAGAGGAGAGGGGTGCTGCGGCATCAGTGACAGGAAGTGTGGCAGTAGTTCCACTCAGGATATCCGGTAAACCCGAACAAGGGAAAGAGGTGGTCCTAAATACAGCCCTGAAAAAGGGAGATAAAAGCATCGCCCTCATCCAGGGCGAACACCTGGTCTTCAATGAGACAAACTGGGACAAGCCCGCTTACATGGTGTTTCAGGCAGACTCAAAGCTTACCGGCTATACGTCCGTCACATATGAGGGTCTGTCAGGAAACATTCCAATGGCCTGGGCAGCTACCTTCTTTGTGCTTGCCGGACTATTTCTTGTCCTGAGTTTCTATCACAGATTCGTTCTTCCAAAACCTGACACTGACAGGCCGCACGAGAACCTGACGGCTACGGACGTGCTGAAAGAGTTTGGAGCCACATTTGCATCCTTCTTCAGGAAGCCGCAGGTGGGCGCTGCACTGTTCTTCATGCTGACATTCCGTTTTGCGGAGGCTCAGTTGCTTAAGCTTATCAATCCGTTCCTGCTTGACCCGATCGACAAGGGAGGGCTCGGACTGACCACCGGCGAGGTCGGGTTTGTATACGGTACTGTAGGTATTGTCGGGCTGACGCTGGGTGGCATTATCGGAGGTGTGATAGCTGCCATAGGCGGATTGAAGAAATGGCTCTGGCCGATGACCCTGAGCATGTTGCTGACGGCAGCCACATTCCTCTATCTAAGTTTTACCCAGACTGATAACATGTTGATTATTAATATCTGCGTGTTTGTAGAGCAGTTTGGGTACGGATTCGGGTTCACAGCTTACATGCTTTACCTTATCTATTTCTCGGAAGGAAAATACAAGACTGCCCACTATGCCATCTGCACCGGATTCATGGCACTCGGGATGATGCTTCCCGGCATGTTTGCAGGATGGCTGCAGGAACAGCTCGGTTACAACCACTTCTTCCTGTGGGTGATGATCTGCAGTGTTGTTCCGCTCATTGCAGTCTCCCTGCTGAAGATTGATCCGGCCTTTGGGAAAAAGGCCCCCAGATAATACGAACTATGACAATGGTAAATGAAGAAGGATTCCATTTTTGACGCTCTCAGGAAGGAGCTCGAAGGAGATCTTTACACTGATGATATTCAGCGGATCCTGTATGCCACTGATGCCTCGGCCTATCGCGAGGTTCCACTGGCTGTCACCAGGCCGGCGTCAGTATCCGATATCAGGAAGATCCTGGCTTTTGCACGCAACACGGGCGGATCGGTGATACCGAGGGGTGCAGGCACTTCCCTGGCAGGTCAGGTTGTGGGCCCGGGGATAGTGATGGATATTTCGAGGTATCTCAATCATATCCTTGATTTTAATCCTGATGAGAGATGGGTGAGGGTTGAACCCGGTGTGGTGCTGGCGGAGCTTAACCGTTACCTGGCACCGCACAGGTTTCAGTTCGGCCCGGAGACATCGACAGCCAACAGGTGCTGCATGGGGGGGATGCTCGGCAATAACTCGTGTGGAGCTCATTCACTGATTCACGGAAGTGTCAGGGATCACATCCTTGAGGTTGATGCAATTCTCTCAGATGGCTCGGAGGTGCATTTCGGTGCTTTGACCACCGGAGAGTTCAGGGAAAAGTGTGAGGGTGACCCCGGCCTCCTTGAGACGAAGATCTACAGGCATCTGCAGGAAATGCTCTCCGATAAGCGCAATGCTGAGGAGATACGCAGGGAGTACCCGCATCCATCCCTGCGAAGGCGCAACAACGGATATGCTCTCGACTCTCTGCTTGAAACCGATCCTTTCACCGGTAACGGCCAGAAGATCAATGTCTGCAAGCTCCTCGCCGGTTCCGAGGGCACGCTGGCATTCACCACCTCGATGAAACTCAACCTGGTGCCGGTGACCGATGACCGCACCGGTCTTCTCTGTGCCCACTTCAGCAGCCTGCAGGATGCCGTCAGGGCCAATATCATTGCACTGAAGCATAAACCGGCTGCGATTGAGCTGATTGATGACTACATACTGAACTGCACTAAGGACAATATTGAACAGAACCGGAACAGATTCTTCGTCAGGGGCGATCCGAAAGCCATTCTTCTGATTGAGATCACCAGACCGACAGTTGAGGAGATTGAAAGGACAGCCGCCGCCATGGAACGAGATATTGCCGGCGCAGGTTTCGGATACCACTTCCCACTCTATACCGGTGCTGATGAGATGGCAAAGGTGTGGGAGCTGCGCAAGGCAGGCCTGGGAGTGCTCCTCAACATACCGGGACGAAGAAAAAGCGTCCAGGTGATTGAAGACACGGCGGTGCTGCCTGATCTTTATCCCGACTATATTGCTGAAGCTGAAGGGGTACTGGGAAAATACGGGCTCAACTGTGCTTACTATGCACACCTTGCCACGGGTGAACTGCATCTCAGCCCGCTGCTCGACCTGAAGGACCCACATGATATCCGGACGTTTCACGGGTTGGCGGAAGAGATTGCAGGCCTGGTAAAAAAATACCGTGGCTCGCTTAGCGGTGAACATGGTGATGGCAGGCTCCGCGGTGAGTTTATCCCTATGATGCTCGGACCTCATAACTATGCTCTTCTCAAAGAACTGAAAAAAACATGGGATCCGACCGGGTTGTTTAATCCGGGCAAGATTACGGATACTCCTCCCATAACTGAAAACCTCCGTTATCCGGCAGGGGAAAGAAGACGTTATCCCGGGCTGGTATTTGAGTTTCCGGAAGAGGAGGGTCTGCTCTATGCAGCCGAGAAATGCAGCGGGTCGGCTGACTGCCGGAAGAGCTCGCTGACGGGAGGCACCATGTGCCCCACATTCATGGCAACACGTGATGAGGATAAGTCGACCCGCGCCAGGGCCAACATTCTCAGGGAGTTTCTGACCAGGTCAGAGAGGAGGGATAAGTTTGACCATGAGGAGATCTGCCGGGTGATGGATCTCTGCCTGTCATGCAAGGCCTGCAAGGCTGAATGCCCTTCAAATGTTGACCTGGCCAAATTAAAGGCCGAATTCCTTCAGCACTACTATGACATTCACCATGTCCCGTTCCGGGCATGGCTGATAGCGTGGCTGCCACATCTTTACGTCCCCGGGATGATGGTCAGACCTCTTACCAACCTTGTCACCAGCCTGCCGTTTTTCAAAAGGGTCATAGGTTTTTCTGTCAGGAGGCCCATCCCGGCGCTTTCGCCGGTGACGCTCAGGGCATGGGAAAGGCGTCACAGGAGAATGAACGGAAACCTGAACACCCCTGGCAGCAGCGGCCGGCCGGAAAAGGCCGTGGACTCAAAGGGAACAGTCTGTCTCTTTGCCGATGAGTTCACCAACTACAATGAGAGCCATATAGGAATCAAAGCCATCATGTTGCTGGAGCGGCTTGGATATGATGTAATCATACCTCGCCACATTGAGAGTGGCCGCACATTCCTCTCGAAGGGACTGCTCAGGTCGGCCCGCAAGATTGCTGTTAAGAACATTATGATGCTCCGGGATGTTGTTTCAGCTGACAGGCCGCTGCTGGGGATAGAGCCTTCGGCCCTGCTTGCCTTCCGTGATGAGTACCCGGAAATGGCAGGGAGAACACTCGCAGAGGATGCCCGGCGCCTTGCCGGTAATGCAATGCTCCTGGAAGAATTCATCTGCAGGGAAGCTGACAGAGGTAAAATAACACCTGCCAGCTTCACAGACAGACCGGTGGAGATACTGCTTCACGGGCACTGTCAGCAGAAGGCCATAGCCTCCACGGCTCCGACCGTTAAAATGCTTTCACTTCCGGTAAACTACAGGGTGAAGGAGATAAATGACGGCTGCTGCGGAATGGCCGGAGCATTCGGGTATGAGAAGGAACACTATGACCTCAGCATGAAGATAGGTGAGATGATACTGTTCCCTGCAGTAAGAAAGGCCTCTGCTGAGGCGCTTATTGCTGCACCGGGAACATCGTGCCGGCACCATATTAAGGACGGCACAGGCAGAAAGGCCCAACACCCGGTGGAGGTCCTTTATGATGCACTGTTATAATGAGTTTAATAATTAAAACTGTTGACTATGAGTACATTCGGGTTTAGCAAGGTGGAACAGGCATTCTTTGAACGCTCAGACAGAAAAAGGATGACAACAAGAATGCCGTATATAGTTGTGGATAACTTCCCGGGTCTGGGGCTCCTGACATCACTCAGGTTTCTTGAATGGGCGGCCGGAAATCCCGACGGAGTCATCAGCCTGCCTACAGGCAAGACGCCGGAGTATTTCATCAAATGGACAAAATACCTGCTGAATAACTGGGACAGGCCCGAAGCCAGGAAGATCAGGGAGGACAACGGACTATTCCTGAAGGAGAAGCCTTCGCTGAGAGGACTCCATTTCGTGCAGATCGACGAGTTCTACCCGATTGATCCGCGTCAGCACAACAGCTTCTTTGACTATGTACGCAATTATTATATCGAGGGATTCGACCTTGATCCGGCCAAGGCGCTGCTGATCAACTCGGAAGAAATAACCCTTGCGGAAGGGAAACACTTTTCAGAGGTTTTTCCTGACAACATCATCGACCTCTCGCTGCGCAACAGGGAAGCAGTTGGACCGCTGGAGAATCTGCAGCAGGAATCGCTCTTCAGGATAGACAACTGGTGCACCGGGTATGAAAAGAAGATCCGTGCCCTTGGCGGGATCGGCTTCTTCCTTGGCGGGATCGGTCCCGACGGGCACATAGCCTTCAACACCAGGGGAAGTGACCATAACTCCGCCACGAGGCTCACAGCCACCAACTTCGAGACACAGGCAGCCTCTGCCGGTGACCTTGGTGGAATCGAGGTGTCAAGAACACGCCTGGTGATTACAATCGGTCTTGGGACCATTACATTCAATCCGGATGCGGTGGCCATCATCTTCGCGGCCGGTGACGCCAAGGCACTGGTTGTAAGGAATGCCCTTGAGAAGGAACCGGACAATCTCTATCCGGCTACAGTTCTGCAGGGCATGAAAAACGCACGGTTTTATCTCACCGCCGGAGCAGCTGTTCAGTTGCATGACTCCATTGAAAGATACTTCAGGGAGGGAGAATGGTCCTTCGAAAAAACGGAAAGAGCGGTCTTCGACCTCTGTCAGAAGATAGATAAATATGCACATAAGCTTGTCCTCGAGGATCTTAAGAATGATGAGTACTGCTCACTGATCCCTGGCCTGAGTCTCAATACCGTGGCTGACGTGATTGAGTCAACCAAGCGGAAGATCGAAGCGGGGCTCAGGAGGGAACGAAACACCACCTTTCTTCATACCGGACCCCATCATGACGATATAATGCTGGGAATTTTCCCGGCTATAATACCGCAGCTAAGGGAGATCACCAACAAGTTTCATTTTTCGGTGCTTACATCCGGATTCAATGCTGTAACCAATACCATGCTTCTGAGCCTGCTTGAAGAGACACAGCGCCTTATCTCGGCAGGAATGATTCAGATGCTGAGATATCCTGATTTTTTCGAGTCAGGGTACAAGTTCAAGTGGGACAAGGATGTGAGTCATTATCTCGACAAGGTGGCCGACAAGGATGAAGCCGGAAAGATCAGGGGCCTCTGCCACAGGATTGTAAGGGCAATGGTTGATATTTACCGGCTGAAATCGAAGGATGATCTGAATGAACAGATAAGGAAAAATATTGATCTTATCAGGAGGAGCTATAGTGGTGAAAAGAATCCACCTGACATACAGAGGCTTAAGGGTATGCTCAGGGAGTACGAGGAGGAGCTTGTGTGGGCCCATTACGGGGTTCCGGTTCGCAACATCGAGCACATGAGGCTGGGCTTTTATACCGGTGATATCTTCACCCAGCAGCCTGACAAACACCGTGATGTGGAGCCAATACTCGAATATCTCAGACGCATACAGCCAAATATCATCAGCCTTGCTTTTGATCCCGAGGGCTCCGGTCCTGATACGCACTACAAGGTGCTTCAGGCCATTGCCGAGGCTCTCAGGCAGTGGAGTACCGAGAAGGATCTTTCAGGACTGAGGATTATTGGTTACCGTAACGTATGGTTCAGATTCCTTCCATCCGAAGGAAATGTCTTTGTGCCCGTATCGCTAAATTCTATGGCCGTTCTGAACCAGTCGTTCCGTGACTGCTATGTCAGCCAGGTGAACGCATCATTCCCCAGTCCCGCCTATGACGGGCCGTTCAGTCACCTGTCACAGCAGGTGTGGGTGGAACAGTTCAAGCAGGTGCAGCTGATCCTGGGCAAGGATTTCTTCTATGAGAATGAGAGCCCCAAGATCAGGGGAACTCATGGGATGGTATATTACAAGGAGATGCCTGTCAATGAGTTCCTGCAGCATGCCCGCGAGCTTGAGAAAAGCGTCGAGGGGGCAAATATCCACTGACGGAACGGCTCTGCCGGTGGCAAATATCCACTGATGGAGCAGTTCAACCGGTGATAAATTGCAGGAATGAAGAGCCATCGGCAGGGTTGTTGCCTGCCGGGAGTCTCAGTCATAGAGGAAATACTTCGAGGCTTTGGCCCTGAAGGCCGGTATGTCACTGTTCCACAGGGTCATGATGTCATCCACCCTGAATGCCCTGGTGAAAGCATTTCTGACCTCGTCAGTACCGCACACCTTGTCGAACATCGAGTGTCTCGACGGGTCACAGATCTCAAAGAGATTCTGGTCAGGCCACAGCCGGTGTGCCTCCTGCATGATATAAAACTGAATCAGTGACAGAGGGGCTGCTGAAGGGTCAGTCAGATGAATCTGCACTCCGTGAACCAGTTTTCCCTGCAGGGTGCTGTAATATGGTTTGTAATGAACCGGCCTGAAGATCACCCCGGGAAGCTTAAGAGCGGTGAGGGCGGAAGCGAGAGAGTCAGCATTGATCCATTCCGCTGCAAAGGTCTGAAAGGGTATGGTGTATCCCACTCCGATGCTAACGGCATAAAGCTCTCCTGCTATACCGGTGGCAGGATAGAACAGCGGGGTGTCACGGTGCGGCACATGAGGAGAGGAGGGGATCCATTGTAAACCTGTCTCTTCGAACATCATCTTCCTTGACCATCCCTTCATCTTCACCACATGAAGATCGCATCTGATTCCATTGGAAAGCATCCCTTCGCCATTGAGAAACATGGCGAGCTCACCTACAGTCATCCCGTGCAGATAGGGGATGGCAAACTGGCTTACAAACGAGAAAAAACCGGGTCGGGTGACCGCACCTTCCATACGGATTCCGCCAAGAGGATTGGGACGGTCGAGCACGACCACCGGAATACCTTTTTCGGCCGCTGCCTCCATAATCAGGCCAAGGGTACTGATGAAGGTGTATGACCTTGACCCGATATCCTGGATGTCATAGACCAGGATATCAATGTTCTTCAGCATGTCAGGTGAAGGTTTGCGGGTTTTTCCGTAGAGGCTGTAGACAGGAAGACCTGTGCCGGGATCAGTCTCGGATTCAACATATTCTCCGGCAGTGAATTCTCCACGCACACCGTGCTCTGGCCCGTAAAGCGCAGTCAGCTTTACGCCTGGCGCAGTGTTTAGTATGTCAACAGTTGACCTGAGGTTACGGTCAACACCTGTGGGATTGGTCACCAGTCCCACCCGTTTTCCCTGAAGAAGGTCAAATTTGTCTTTGACCAGTACCTCAATTCCCGTCTCCACCACCTGCCCGGTTGCATGGCAGGAGGTGAGAAATGCAATTAAAAATGCAAGTGACAATGCGATAATAGGTTTTACTGCTGTCTTCATAGCCGGAAAAATTTCTGTCTGACAAATTAAATAAAATTCAATTGCCTATTGACTTGAATATTATAAATATTTAATTTTGGATTTGTAAGATGTAATACAACTTTCATGAAATCCTTAACCTACCTACTCCTGTTATTTACACTCTTTCAGTTTGCAGGTTGTCAGAAAAAGGGTGTTCCGGCTGAGCTGACGGGAAAGCTTGAGGCAATAACAGCTGAAATGGTACCCCAGTATGCCGAGTCACTCTGTGATATCAGTCTTATGATGTCTGATGGCCACATTCTTACGGCTAAAGGAGAAACCAATCTCCCCGAAGCAAAAAGTGCTGTCATTGAGATGCTTGAAAAGTCGGGTCTCACTTACGCTGACAGCATCACCCTTCTCCCTGACCCGGCAGTGGTTGAAAAACCGTGGGGTCTGATATCAGTCAGTGTATGCAATATCAGGACCAGGTCTGCACATACGGCTGAGATGGCAACGCAGGCACTGATGGGAACCCCGGTGAAGATTCTCAACAAGAGAAACGGGTGGCACCTGGTGCAGACGCCTGATTATTATACAGGGTGGGTCAGAAGTACCCTTGCAGAAATGACAGATGAGGAGCTGACTGCATGGAAGAGCAGCGACAGGCTGATCTATACCGGTCATACCGGTGTGATCACTGACGGCACTGGTGAGACAGTATCCGATATTGTTTTCGGCGTAATACTTTTAAAGACAGGCTCGAGAGGTGAGAATTGGACTGTTTTGCTGCCTGACGGCAGGAAAGGCGAAGTCAGGAAGTCGGAGACTGTTGATTTCAGATACTGGGCCGGGAATGCAGGCATTGATCCTGAGGGACTTGTACAGTTCGCAAAAACGTTCATGGGTACTCCCTATCTGTGGGGAGGCACTTCAACCAAGGGAGTAGACTGCAGCGGATTAACCAAAACCATATATTATTATGGAGGAGTCATCATGACCCGTGATGCCTCGGGCCAGTTCAGGTACGGGGATGTTGTGAACATTGATAAACCATGCGAGACCCTGAAACCGGGTGACCTCCTTTACTTCGGTAGTGCAAAGGACGGGAAGGTTAACATAACACACACAGGGATGGTCATTGGAGGGTGTGATTTTATACATGCCTCAGGTTCAGGTAGTGTAATTGTCAACAGCTTTGACTCCACAAAGACGAATTACAGCGCAACCCTGCTTGAGATACTACAGGGAGCAAGAAGGGTAACCGGGTTTACGCAGGGCAAGGGCCTGGAGCGCGTCGCACAACACGGATGGTATTTCTGATTTGTTAACCTGGCTGTATGACAGGCATGCGGATCCGGGTGATTAATAAATCTTACTCATTTAAATGAAAAAAAGAGATTTCATCAAGATCAGTGGTATTGCAGCCGGTGCACTTATTGCGGGATGCAAGGCTGCTCCTGCTGACCCGTCCACAGGCAGGATTAAAGGTGCTGCGAAAGCAGGAGGGACCCTTAAGCTCAGCTACAAGCCTTATGAACTGCAGCTCAGACATGTATTCACTGTGGCCACCAACTCCAGGACCACCACACCGGTGGTTCTCACTACCCTCGAGTATGACGGAGTGAAAGGTTACGGCGAGGCTTCAATGCCTCCCTACCTGGGCGAAAGCCATGAGTCGGTACTCAAATTCCTCTCAAAGGTCAACATGGAGCAGTTCAGTGACCCGTTCCTGGTTGAGGATATCCTTGCATATATTGACGGGGTGATGCCAGGCAATCATGCTGCCAAAGCGTCGATTGACATTGCCCTGCATGACCTCACCGGCAAGCTCCTCGGCCAGCCATGGTTCAGGCTCTGGGGGCTCAACAGGGAAAAGACCCCTGTCACCAGTTTTACCATAGGTATTGATACTGCTGATGTGGTTAAGGCAAAAACCCTGGAGGCAGGTGCCTTCAAACTGTTGAAAATCAAGATGGGAAGGGATAATGACAGGGAGATGATTGATACGGTCCGCTCAGTGACCGATGTGCCGGTCTTTGTCGATGTAAACCAGGGGTGGAAAGACCGCAGTTATGCGCTTGAGATGGCGAACTATCTCAGCGAAAGGGGCACCCTCTTCATTGAGCAGCCAATGCCGAAGGAGCAGGTAGATGACATAGCCTGGCTGACGGAGCGGAGTCCGCTGCCGATCCTTGCCGATGAGGCTCTGCAGACTGTTCAGGATCTCCTGCCAATGAAGGGAGTTTATTCAGGGATCAATATCAAGCTAATGAAATGTGGCGGTATGCATGCTGCCTACCAGATGATCACTATGGCCAGGCAGATGGGGATGAAGATTCTGATAGGCTGTATGACAGAAACCTCCTGTGCCGTCTCGGCAGCTGCCCAGTTGTCACCGCTGGTTGACTGGGCTGACCTTGATGGCAACCTGCTGATCAGCAATGATGTATACGAGGGAATGACGGTAGTCGACGGAAAGATCACCCTTCCTGACCGGCCTGGTATAGGAATAATCGGGAAAAAAAGTGAAAATTTGTAATACATCATTCATATAAAGAAGTAAATTGCTTGTAGAAAAAGAATTTGTGATTATTTGAACAATACTTAATCAATTACTAATTAACCCTAAATCCAATCACATGAGAACCAAACTATTAATGTTGTTTGCGGTTTTGGGACTGATGCTTTCGCAAAGCATTTATGCTCAGCCTAAGACCGTGACAGGGACTGTCACAGACGCCGCAACGAATGAAGCGTTGCCTGGCGTCAACGTGATTATCAAGAACACTACCACTGGTACGAGTACTGACTTTAACGGCATTTACTCGATCAATGTGGCGCCAGGACAGGTACTCGTCTTCACATCCCTGGGTTATGCCAACCAGGAGGTGACTGTAGGGGCATCAAACAGGATTGATGTGAAAATGAGTCCTGATGTAGAGTTTATTGAAGAAGTCGTTGTGGTCGGTTACGGCACTCAGAGAAGAGCCAACCTGACCGGAGCAGTTTCTACGGTAAATGTTGAAAAAACACTTGAGGCAAGACCTATTGCAGATGCTGGACGAGGCCTTCAGGGAACAATGCCAGGGCTTAGCGTTGTTATCCCCAGTGGTGAGATAGGATCTGATCCCCTTATTAAAATCCGTGGTCAGATCGGTTCACTTCAGGGAGGATCATCACCGCTTATACTGGTTGACAACGTAGAGATTCCGTCAATTCAGATGCTTAACCCTGATGATATAGAGTCTATCTCAATTCTGAAGGATGCAGCATCTGCCTCGATCTATGGTGCAAAAGCTGCCTTTGGCGTAATACTGATCACCACCAAGAAGGGTGCAAAAAGTGAGGGTGTGAATGTATCCTATAACGGGAACCTGTCATTCCAGAATATTTCGAAGAAAATGGAAATGGCCCAGTTGGAGGCACTTGAATATACTGTTGCTGCCTTTGAACGTATTGGGGGCACCAGAGCAGGCGCATTCTGGATTATCACTCGTGAAGGGTATGAGAAAGCTGTCGAATGGCAGGACAAATGGGCTGATGTTGTGAAACCCAATGACCCTATGCTTTATGGACGTGACTGGTATGTCAATGCAGATGAAATGAAAATAGGGCTGAGGACCTATGACCCTTATGATTACATGATTAAGGAGTGGACTCCCACCCAGCTGCATAATTTTTCAATTAACGGCAAGACTGGCAAGACAGATTACAATATAGGCCTTGGTTACCTTGATCAGACAGGTATTATCAAGCCTTCAAAGATCGATGATTTCAAGCGTTACAACGGATCTATCAGGCTGGGCACGGAGGTGACTGACTGGCTGAAAGTTAATGTGGGTGCGCTGTATTCCAAGAGGAATAAGAGATATGCATATGCCACCAGTTCTACCTCTGCTGACCCGTGGCTTTATCTTTACCGCTGGGGACCGACATACCCGTATACCACCGAGGATGGTTTCCCGACAAGGAATCCGGCGTACGAATTGTCGGCAGCAAATACCGCTAATCAGGCATACAATTATACCAGCCTGAATGGTGGGCTTGAAATTACTCCGCTTGAAGACTGGAAAATAATCTTCGATTATACACATTCAAATCTGGAGAATATTGCAAACCGGCCGGGTACTTCCTTTGCGGTTCGGAATAACTGGGGCGCAGGAGTGCCTAAACTTGATGAGAATGGTGAAAGGGTTTATGTTGACTCAAGTACAGGCCAGGTGGTTTCACCAACTACCCCCGGTGCTATACCTGCATATGAACTGTCTATGTACTATACCGCTCCTGGCGGTAACCCTGATCATATGTATCGGCGCTCTGAGAACGATCAGCGAAACACCCTGAACCTTTACTCAACATATGCACTGAATGTCATGGATGATCATCAGTTCGGATTCATGCTGGGGATGAACAGGGTAGGATACCGGGAAGCATACAACTGGTCCCAGACAACACAGTTGATTGACTACACCAATCCCCAGTTTGACCTTGCTTACGGAACCCAGACCACCAGTGGAGGAGAAGCATGGGAATCACAACTTGGATTCTATGGCCGACTGAATTATACATATAAAGATAAATACCTGTTGGAGGGAAATCTCAGGTATGACGGTACATCAAAATTCCCAACTAATTTGCAGTGGCGCTGGTTCCCATCATTCTCCGCCGGATGGATAATGACAGAGGAACAGTTTATGGACTGGGCAAAGCCCACCCTCAGCATGCTTAAACTGCGGGGATCATGGGGTACGATCGGAGACCAGACAGTGCCGAACTCACTTTATATTCCCACCATGAGCGGATCACAGAGCAACTGGCTGCTTGGTGGAGCTAAACTTTATCAGTTCGCCACCCCGGGCGCTGTCTCTGCTACTGTTACATGGCAGGATATAACTACTCTGAACCTGGGATTCGACGCCCGACTGCTCAGGAGTAAGCTTGGGATCACCTTCGACTGGTTCATCCGTGACACGAAGAACATGATTGTTCCGCAGGAGGGTCTGCCTACGACATTTGGTACAAGCGCACCACAAGGAAACTTCGGATCACTCCGCACCAAGGGTGCCGAGATACAGATCGATTACAATCACCGGTTTGAGAATGGTCTGGGCATCAACCTTACCGCCACACTTTCTGATGCTGTTACCACAATAACCGAATACGGCTCAACCCAGAGCATCGATTCATGGTATGTTGGTAAAACATACGGTGAGATATGGGGCTATGAAACAGACCGGCTCTTCCAGGAAAGCGACTTTGCTCATGACAACGATGGCAAACTGATTAAGGTAACGGTACCCAATGAGGCCGGGAGCGCCAACTACACAATCTATCAGCTTGCCGATCCTGAAAACGTGGCTATCCAGGGAAGAATTCAGGCAGGTAACTTCCTCTTTATGCCAGGAGATGTCAAGTTTGTCGATCGGAATGGAGACGGTTATATTAATCCCGGTAACAGGCTGATCAAAGATGCAGACGGGAAGCCCGATTATGGTGATCTTAAGATAATTGGTAATTCAACACCGCGTTATATGTATGGTTTCCGTACAGACCTTGACTATAAAGGGATTGACCTCTCATTCTTCATTCAGGGTGTCGGCAGCAGGCAGGTCTGGGGTGATGGATTCCTGGCCATCCCGGGATATAACTCATCTGACGGAGCCATGCCAAAGGCTTTCGCCACTGATTTCTGGAGACCGGACAGGACTGATGCATTCTATCCCCGTCCATATAACCTCGCCGGAAGCAGCACAACCCTTAATATGGTGCCTCAGACAAGGTACCTCCTTAACATGGCATACCTGAGGTTAAAAAATATCACAGTAGGCTATACAATTCCTGCAAACCTCACCAATAAGATCAAAATCAGTAAGGTGCGTGTTTATGCGGCTCTTGAGAATTTCTTCACCTTTGATCATCTGGGAACGCTTCCTATTGACCCGGAAGAAATAGCAGGATATTCAATGTGGAGAGACTCCTATTATAACATGGATCGTACAGGTGTTGGTGTACCTACTTTCAAGAGTGCATCGGTAGGTCTTCAGGTTAACTTCTAAAAACTAGGAACAATGAAAAGAAAATTGACAATAATAATCGCTCTGGCAGCATTGTTGTTCAGCGGTTGCGAAGATTTCCTCGACAGACCGGTACTGACAAAAATGAATGACCAGAACTACTGGACATCGGAGAATAACCTCCGACTCTTCGCCAATGGGTTCTATGTAAACTACTTTGTTGGTTATAACTCCGGATGGGGTGTTGACTACGCTCCGCTCCGGGGATATTATTTTGCTGATGACTTCACTCAGACTGGCAAGCAGATCAGCTTCGAGACCCAGGCCCCTGCATCGAGAGCCTCAACCAGTGAGACTCCTTCAATGATGACGACCTACTGCGGGCCTTCATGGAACTTTGCATATGTCCGCAAGGCAAACCTCTTCCTTGAGAGAATTGAGGCAATGAAGGATGAATACCTTACCGAGGATGCTTACAAACACTGGAGTGCTGTTGCACGTTTCTTCAGGGGTTATGAATATAGCAGGCTTGTGAGTGTCTTCGGCGACGTGCCCTATTATGACAGATTAATTAATGACGACGAAATGGATCTGTTGTATAAGGACAGGGATAATCGCACACTGGTAATGGATGCAGTGTATGATGATTTTACCTATGTCATGGCCAATATGCGCACCTCTGACGGAAGTGCACAGTACCTGAACAGGTACATCGCAGCCGGATTTATATCCCGGTTCATGCTTTTTGAAGGTACCTGGCAGAAATATCACCTTAATAATTCTGAAAAAGCTCAGAAGTACCTGCAAATGGCCGCAGATGCCGCAAGTTTAGTAATGACTTCAGGGAAGTATTCCTTTGCGAGCGATTTCCGTTCACTGTTCGGATCACAGGACCTGGGAGGCAACAAGGAGGTGATCATGTACAGGCATTACGATGCAGCACTGCAGGTGACTCATCATATTGCTTCGTATTCCAACACCACCGAGAGTCAGCCGCAATCTGCCAATCTTGATCTGGCAAAGTCATTCATCTGTGCTGACGGGCAGGTTTATCAGTCATCAACATTGCCGAATGCAAACAAGCTCGATCTGGCAAGCATGATTGCAACACGTGACCCACGCTTCGAGGCAACCTTCTGGGATACACCCAGGAAGGAAGCCTCCACATTGGTCTACTCTGACAAGTTTATTGACAGGATCGGGCCGACATTTGCCGGGGGTACTTATCCACCAGAATATGGTTCAAATACAAATACCAATGATGCCCCGGTAATGCGACTTGGAGAGGTGGTCCTTAACTGGATCGAAGCAAAGGCTGAACTGGCCACTTTGGGTGGCCCGGCTGTTACCCAGGCAGATATCGATGCATCGATCAATGCAATACGTGACCGGCCTCTGGACAAAGTAGCCACAGACAAAGGAATTGTAAAAACTGCACATTTGTCACTGGCAAACCTCCCTAATGATCCGGATCGCGACACTGACGTGCCTGCACTTATCTGGGAGATACGCCGCGAGCGCCGAATGGAGTTTGTTTTCGAACACTC
>DHUL01000051.1:68491-74132 GCA_002409145.1 Bacteroidales bacterium UBA5235 | reverse complement strand
CTGAAGGTTCAGAAAGCTGACGGGACGGTGGTTACATATAACGGAACCAACGGTGCAGATATGGTGGGATACTATATCCCGGAAAACATCTCAGCCCGCGATGCCTTTACGGACAGGGTTTACCTTGCGCCGGTAGGTGTAAACCAGATTACTCAGTATACGGAGAAAGGTTACACGCTTACTCAAACACCCGGGTGGTAGAAGTATATGAATAACTCCCTCTTTGGGGAAGAATTTAAGTTGGTTATTTCAGAGACGTGCGCTGCACGTCTCTGCTTTTTTAGTGCCTGGTAAATCCGCTGCGCTCTATCAGCGGTTCTATTGACGGTTCCCTTCCTCGGAAGGCCCGGAAGAGTTCATCTGGCTCACGGCTTCCCCCTTTTTCGAGGATTGTATGGCGGAATGAGCCGGCTGTATCCTTGTCGAAGATGCCTTTCTCCCTGAACAGGCTGAATGCATCGGCGTCAAGCACCTCAGCCCACTTGTAACCATAGTAACCTGCAGCATAGCCGCCGGAGAAGAGATGTGCGAAGGAGACGCTCATACATGACCCGTCTGCTGCAGGCAAAAGCTCAGCAGGACCCATGGCTGACCGCTCAAAAGTCACTATGTCTTCCGTCTGAGGGTTTTCAAGTGTGTGCCAGGCCATGTCAAGCAGTCCGAAACTGAGTTGCCGCATACAGGCGTAACCTTCGTTATATGTCAGTGAGTCCCTGAGTTTATGAAGCATCTCCCCGGGTATCTTTTCTCCGGTCTGGTAATGTGCAGCCCATGTGTCAAGCCACTCCTTCTCCCATGCCCAGTTCTCCATGATCTGCGACGGCAGCTCCACGAAGTCGCGCTTTACATTGGTCCCTGAGAGACTTTCATATGTGCAGTCTGAGAGCATGCCGTGAAGTGCATGGCCGAACTCATGAAGAAAGGTATTCATCTCACTGTGCGAGAGGAGTGACGGACGTGCCGGAGTTGGGCGGGTGAAGTTCATCACCAGTGAAACCACGGGAATGATTCTCTCATTGCCTTCTTTCCACTGTTCGCGGAACCCGGTCATCCATGCACCTCCGCTCTTGCCCTTGCGTGGATGGAAGTCGAGCATAAGAATGGATATAATGCCCCTGTCAGGGTCATGCACCTCGAAGGCAGATACCTCCTCATTGTAAACGGGAATACTCTTGTTCTCCCGGAAGGAGAGTCCGTATAGCCTGGTAGCCAGTCCCAGTACAGCTTCCCTGACTTTATCCAGAGGCATATATGGTCTCAGGGCTTCATCATCTATGCTGAACCGTTCCATCCGGAGCTTCTCCGACCAGTACGCCCAGTCCCATCGCTCAAATCTCCCTTCATGACCGTGCTGCCTTGCATATTCTTCGATATCCTTAAGGTCTCTTTGTCCGGCAGGTGAAGAAGCATCAAGAAGATTTCTGAGGAACCTGTTCACCTCTTCAGGTGTGGAGGCCATCCGCTCCTCCAGGGCATATGCAGCGTAGTTGCTGTATCCCAGCAGTCTGGCCATTTCCAGCCTGAGCTCTGTAATCCTGAGCACCAGTTCACGATTGTCATGTTCATTTCCACGGAAAGCGCGGCACGAGTAGGCTCTGAAAAGCATTTCACGGAGGTCACGGCGGTCAGCATATTGCATGAACGGCACGAAGCTGGGAGCGTGGAGGGTGAACAGCCAGCCCTCCATCCCTTTTTCCCTGGCAAGGGCTGCTGCTGCCTCACGGATACCCTCCGGCAGACCAGACAGTTCGTTCTCAGCAGTAATATGCAGGGTGAAATCATTGGTCTCTGCAAGAATGTTCTCTTCAAACTTCAGGGAAAGGGTGGAAAGTTCAATGGTGATGGCTCTGAATCGCTCCTTGTCATCTTCTGTCAGGCCGGCCCCGCCCCGGATGAAGTTCTTGTACTTGCGGTCAAGAAGGATCATCTCTTCCTGGTTCAGACCCAGGGAATCCCTTCTCTCGTATACATTCTTCACCCTGGCGAACAGTGCCGGATTGAGGGTGATGTCGTTGCTGAAGGCTGTGAGAACGGGAGATACCTCCCTGGCTGCTTCCTGCAGTTCTGGTGTTGTATCGGAGCTGTTCAGGTTGAAGAGGACGGGGGTGATGCGGTTGAGAAGTGATCCGGCCTGTTCAAGTGCTTCAATCGTATTTCTGAAATCGGGTTCTGCCGGATTAGATACAATATCGTCGACCTCCTTCCTGGCAATTGATATGGCTTCTTCAACTGCAGGTTTGAAGTGTTCCGGACTGATCAGGTCGAACGGGGGAATGCTGAAAGGGGTTTTCCATTCAGTTATCAACGGATTGTCGGGAGTCATGGGTCAGGTATGTGGTTTGGACAAATATAATCGGATTTACGATTTACGATATTCGATTTGGGATTTGATGGTTCTGTGAACACTACGCGGTAGAATTCCCCGTGGGGGATGAAGAATTGTAGCACAGGGGATAATTGATATAATTCCCCGTAGGGGATAAAGCATTGTAAAACAGTGCCACACCCTGCGGGATGTGGCACTGATGTAAAGATTATGGAAAAATCAGAAGGGCAGGTCGTCAAGTTCGGGACTGGGGGACGGGGCATCCTCAAGTTGCGGGTTGACAATGGCTTTCTGGCCATTCTCAGCCACGGCAATCCCGCGGCTGACCGAGAGTGCATTGAGGTTGGTGATGTAATTAGCTATCCCGTTTTTCTCCCAACGGTTTCCACGGATATTGAAAGTTACGGTCACCTCCTGTCTCAGCCATGACTCGTCAATTATCTCACATTTCTCCTGCGTGAGCTGGAACTTGATGAAGTCGACATAAGCCTGTCCGCTACCGCTCTCTTTATGTTCGATGACGAACTCCCGTTTACGGAACCGTTCATTGATCCTGTTGACCGGATATACTTCCGCGATCCTGCCTGTGATCTGGTATTCCATTATTCCGATTCTGCAATGACAATTTTTTCAATCATGTCACCCGCCCTGATCAGGTCAATCACCTCAAGTCCTTCCACAACCTTTCCAAAGCAGGTATGCTGCCTGTCTAGGTGTTTGGTGTTTGTCCTGCTATGGCATATAAAGAACTGTGATCCTCCGGTGTCTCTTCCGGCATGTGCCATTGACATCACACCGCGGTCATGATACTGTTTCCGGCCGGTTAGCTCACATTTGATCTTGTAGCCAGGGCCGCCGGTTCCCACGCGCGGATCACCCGGATTCTTCGAGAAGGGGCAGCCGCCCTGGATGACGAAGTCAGGTATAACCCTGTGAAATGCAAGTCCGTCATAGAATCCCTGGCGGACCAGCTTGACGAAATTGCTGACTGTGCCGGGGGCATCGTCATCGTAGAGAACTGCTTTCATCACCCCTTTCGGGGTATGTATCTCAGCTGATATCATTGCTTGACAATCTCGAGGAGCTCAACATCAAATACAAGTGTTGAGTAGGGAGGAATCGGACCTGTGCCCTGCTCGCCATATCCAAGCTCATAAGGAATGTAGAATTTGAATTTTGATCCGACCGGCATCAGCTGGATACCTTCCTGCCATCCCTGGATGACCCCGTTTACAGCGAACTGTACCGGTTCACCGCGATCAACTGAAGAGTCAAATGTGGTACTGTCAAGGAGTTTCCCTGTATAATGAACCTTTACAACGTCTGTAAGGACGGGTTTCTGCCCTGTGCCCATTGTAACAACCTCATACTGAAGCCCGCTGGTTGTTTCCTGAACACCTTCGCGTTTTTTGTTCTCAGAAAGGAACTTTTCACCTTCGTCGATATTCTTGCCGTACATTGCTTTCATTTTCTCCATCTGCCTGTTCTGCATGTATGTCATCACATATCCCTGTGCCGACTGCTCATCAAGAGTGTTCTTTCCTTCTTTTGCATCAAGCATTCCTTTTGCAAGCAGCACCGGATCAATGTCAATGCTGTCAGTCATGTAGTAAAAATAGTTGGCAATACCGAGTGCGTATGCGAGAGAGTCTTCAGAGCTCTTCACCTTGGTACCTGTAACGCTTGATTTTGTATTGCATGATGATACGATCATGGCTGTTGCTACAGCGAGAATAACTAAACCTTTGATTTTCATTGTGTATGTTTTAAATTAATTTTTGGCAAAGATAATATTTTGAATTTCAAGAAGGGGATATTACTCTTCTTTTGTCACTTTAAGCAGTTCCACTTCAAATATAAGTGTTTCAAAAGGTTTGATGATGTTTCCAGCGCCCCTCTCACCATAGGCGAGGTCATAGGGGATGTAAAGCATCACCCTGGAACCTTCCTTCATCAGCTGGAGTCCTTCCACCCAGCCGCGTATGACATTGCTGACCCGGAACTGTGCAGGCTCACCGCGATCATAAGAAGAATCGAATTTAGTTCCGTCAATTGTCTTCCCGGTGTAATGGACAGTGACTACGTCCTCCGGTCCGGGAGTTATTCCCGTTCCTTCCTGCAGGACCTTGTATTGCAGTCCGCTTGATGTGGTAAATACACCTTCCTTTCCGGCATTATCTGCGAGCCATAATTTTGCAGCCTCAACCTGCTGGCCGTACTCAGCCATGAGGCGGGCTTTTTCGCGCCTTTGCATATAGCTGACAATGAAAGCACTGGCGGCAGTGTCATTCATCAGTGCCCTGTCCCTGGAAGCATCAGTCATTCCTTTTGAGAACATTTTGGTATTGATATTGATGCTGTCGCCGGTATAATACTTATAATTGGCCACCCCGAGAGCGTATGAGAGTGAGTCTTCGGCGCCGGCAAATTTTGATTTCTGGCCTGTTACCGGCAAAACTATGATTGCTGCAAGGGCCATGACAAGAATGAGTCTGGTTACTTTCATTTTTTTATATTTATGTGATTACAGAAGCGGATTCAGTATCCGGCACTGTCTCAGTGGCGCAAATATACCACAAATCATCTCTTCACCGCCCGTGTGATTACTCTTTTTCCGGGGGGACCGGGGAGGAGTGATACTTCATATCCAAGCGACCGGAGCATTCTTTTCAGATCACCTTTTGCCGAGTAGGTTACGAATACAGAGCCCTGGTGTGTTACTGCTGCTATCCTGCGCATCACCGCCTCGCTCCACATCTCAGGCTGTTTGTCGGGACCGAAGGCATCGAAATAGACAAGGTCATAGGTACCCATGGGATCTTCGATAGTAAGGTCTGTCAACCTCTTTTCTATTGTGAACCACTCAGTTATGGAGAAAGGCTTGTTCCAGGGCGCCTCGTGAATTGACCTGAATAGTCCTTCGCCATCTTCGCCTGCCAGGGTACCATAGTTCAACCTGCCAATGATTGATGCAGAGAGGGGCTCTTTTTCCAGGGTGGTGTAAGTGACATGAATCTTTACATGTCCTGCATGGATTGCAGTGAGGAGCGCATTGAGGCCGGTGCCGAACCCGACCTCCAGGATTGCAGTGTCACCAGGAGACAGGCTTGCAAGACCGGCATTTATAAAAATGTGCCTTGACTCAGTCATAGCACCGAACCGCGAATGGTAATGTTCATCCATCCCCGGCAAGTAGAGAGTGGGGGAACCATCCTGCGTTATGATAAGTTTCGTTTCCATTTTATAAAAGTCGGCAGTCGGCAGTACCAGTCGGCAGCTAGCATCATTTTCCCGCAAGACCGCAGGACCGCAAGA
>DHUL01000051.1:51050-68211 GCA_002409145.1 Bacteroidales bacterium UBA5235 | reverse complement strand
GACCGCACGACGAAGCGAAGCTTCAGACTTTCAGACTTTCAGCCCACGTCGAGTCATACCATGTCCTGACGTCGGTGGCTATCATTCCGGCTCGCCTGGCTGCCTCTATACCCAGATCGCCGTCTTCAAAGACCTCGCAATCTGAAGGATCTACACCCATCAGCTCCGCACATTTGAGGAAGGTCTCCGGATGGGGCTTATGCCTGGTAACGTCATTAGCTGTCACTATTATATCAAAATACTGCCTTATCCCAACTATCTCCAGCGTCTTCTCCACTGCCTCCCGGTGGCCGCCGGTACCAACAGACATCGGCAGCCTGCCATAATATTTCTGCACCAGGGCGGTCACCGGCTCTATCGGGGTAACATTATGCTGGATCCGAAAAAACTCTTCAAGCTTTACCTGCATAATCTCTTCGGGAGAAACTATTCCCGTCTTCCCGTTCGCTGCTATCACCTCCTCGGCTATCTTCCATCCGGGAGCTCCGGTATGAGCCTGGAGGAATTCCGTTTCCATAATTATCCCGAACCTGGCGCATGCCTTCTGCCATGCCTTGTAATGCCATGGCATGGTATCGGCAAGGGTTCCATCAAGATCGAAGATGAGTCCTTTGACTCCGGGGGATATGTCGTAAATTGGCATAATTTAGAAAGATGTCATAAGTCAGCAGTCGGCAGTACCAGGTTGGTTAATTATTTGGTTTTCAGTTGCATGGCGACCTGGGTGAGGAGCTGGGTGGGATCGGTGGCGTCAGCGGGGTCAGTGAGATAAAACTCCCACACGGCACCTGAGAGTTCGATCCTGTTCTCCCTGGCATAGTTCTCCAGTTTCCCGTAGGTAACCGATAACTCATCATACGGTCCGTTATGCAGACCCTTGAGCGCCAGGAACGATTTGTACTTCATCAGCCTGATATCACCGGCATTTTTACCTCCGGCAGAGACAGGCATACCTGCTGTCACAGTATATTTGCCAGTAGAAGGGTCATACCCTTCATAGAATGCGAATGGCGGGCCCTGCGGCTGGAGGTTCTGCGCCTCAATGGCAGGATAGAGTTTGCCGAGGCTCTGACCGTACCATGCACCCACTTCCTGCTGGCTGACCACAGCGCTGATGGTAAGCGCTTCCACGGCAGGATATTCTTCGATGCCGATCTCGGTGAGATTGCTCAGCAGTACGCCGTTGGCCTCGAGATATGTCTTAAGAGCTTCTCTACCACCGTTCATAGTCTTTTGAATTATGCCTGAGAAAGCCTTGTTGGCCAGCCGGCCGAATGGTGATCCGGACTTCATGGTGATGGTCCACTTAACCGATGTCCCGTTTTCCGACGGGGTGAATTCCCATTCTTCGGGGATGAACTTGCCGGGCATGAGTGAGACCTGGTTGAGGATATAAGATCCGAAGACAACAGAATCGACCAGCATCATCCCCTTGCCAACCACGGGACCGTCCCAATTGTATTTTGACCCGATATATCCTGGTACGATGTCAAAGGTGCATTTTACGGCACTGTCTGCCTTGATCCACGGGTCCCAGACAGTGCGTTCAACAAATCCTGCAACAAAATGGAACACTTTTGCAGGAGGGAGGTTAATCTCCTCTGTGGTTGTCATCTTAGTCTCTTTCGGCATGGCAAAGCCGATGAGGATCAGGATTGCAAGTGATGCAAGGATTACGATAAAGATCCATTTCAGTACTTTCATCTCAGCAGGTTTTAAAGATCAGGCGTGATAAAATTACATTAATAAGGTTAATCCCGATTATAATGAGTGCGGTCCCCACATGGAGACCGCACTCCGGTCCGGAGACCGCTATTTCCCGAGAAACTTCTTTACCTCTCCTGCTATGTTTCCGCCGGTGAATCCCAGTTTCTGATCGAGGACACCGTATGCAGCAGAGAAGCCGAAGCTTTCAAGTCCCCATATTTTCCCCTGTGCTCCCGCGAAGCCGAGCATCGTCACCGGGAGTCCTGCCGTAAGGCAGAAAACCGGAATGCCCGGGGTAATGACACTGTTCCGGTATTGTTCATCCTGCAGGCGGAACAGTCCTTCTGACGGTGCAGATACAATTCTTGTTTTTATTCCTTCAGCCATGAGGAGCGAGGCTGCCTCAACAAGGGTTGCCACCTCTGATCCGCTGGCGACGAGTATCACGTCAGGTCTGCCATCACTCTCTGCCACGGTGTAGGCGCCCCTGGCGGCCATGGCAGCGGCAGCTGCCCGTGTGGTGCCTGTTGCCGGGAGGGTTTTGATGTTCTGACGTGAAAGTATCAGGGCTGTAGGAGTTGTCCTGTTCTCCAGCGCCAGCTTCCAGGCTATATTTGTCTCAATGGCGTCGGCCGGGCGAAGGACCAGCATACTGTTGCCGCCGTGGTGATTCTTCAGGTGTTCCATGAGTCTTATCTGAGCCTCCTGTTCCACCGGCTGGTGTGTGGGACCATCCTCACCCACACGGAATGCGTCATGAGTCCATACATATTTGACCGGCAGACCCATGAGTGCGGCCAGCCTTACAGCAGGTTTCATGTAATCGGAAAAAACAAAGAATGTTCCGCAGACAGGAATAACACCACCGTGAAGGGCCATGCCGTTCATAAGGGAGGCCATGGTAAGTTCGGAAACGCCTGCATGCAGGAATGCACCGGTAAAATCACCCTTTACCAGTGGTCTGCTCTTTTTGAGGAATCCGTCAGTCTTGTCAGAATTGGCCAGGTCTGCCGAGGCCACAATCATGTTGGGGATCTTCTCTGCAAAGAGTGAGAGCAGAACAGCGGAGGCGTTACGGGTGGCATCATTCTCCTTCTGCGCCACTGCAGCGAAGTTGATTTCGGGAACGACTCCCGAATAGAAGTCTCCTAGAAGCCGGGCAGAATCAGGATTGGCCGCTGCCCATGCTTCCTTCTTCTGTTTCCATGCATCTGCGGCAGACTTTTTACTCTCAATTATCTCTGAGTAAAGTTGCCTTACATCGTTGAAGATCGTAAAAGGATTTTCAGGATCACCACCCAGGTTGGCAACAGATTTTTTAAACGAAGCTCCTGCATGTGATACAGGTTGGCCATGTGTTGATGTCTTCCCTTCGAAGCTGTTTCCAGCTTCGTCTACCAGACCTTTGCCCATTACCGTGCGACCGATTATAAGGACAGGCTTTTCGTTTTCGTCAGCAGCCATCCGGAGTGCACCCCGTATCTGGTCATGACTGTGGCCGTCAATCTCCATCACGCGCCAGCCCCAGGCCTTGTACTTGGCAGCGGTGTCTTCAGAGGTCACTGCCGATGTCTCGGTTGAGAGCTGAATATTATTGGAGTCAAAGAACATGACCAGGTTGCTCAGCCCCAGATGGCCCGCAAGTCTTCCTGCTCCCTGGGAGATCTCTTCCTGGATTCCTCCGTCAGAGATATATGTGTAGACCCTGTGTTCAAACAACCGTCCGAACCTGGCAGTGAGAAACCGTTCCGCCATGGCGGCGCCGATGGCCATTGTGTGACCCTGGCCAAGAGGACCGGAGGTATTCTCTATCCCCCGTTTCACATCCAGTTCAGGGTGACCGGGCGTCACGCTTCCCCACTGCCGGAACTGCATGATATCATCAATGGTAAAATGACCTGTAAGTGTCAGCACCGAATAGAGCATCGGAGACATGTGACCAGGATCAAGGAAGAAACGGTCACGGTTGATCCACTCAGGGTCAGCCGGATCAAACCTCAGGAATTCGGAAAAGAGGATGTGGATGAAATCTGCTCCGCCCATTGCTCCTCCGGGGTGCCCGGAATTGGCTTTTTCCACCATTGCCATCGAAAGGATACGGATATTGTCTGCTGCGCGTTCGTTTACGTTTTTGGTCATAATGATTCAAGCCTTATAGTTTAAAGGTAAAAATAGAGAAAAAAGAGATAAAGGCAACGGTTCAGGCATTATAGGTTGAAGAAGCTGTATCACCTCCGCGTCCTGTCCAGTTGGTATGAAAGAATTCACCTTCCTGTTTATCAGTCCGCTGGTATGTATGTGCCCCGAAATAGTCACGCTGCGCCTGAAGGAGGTTTGCGGGGAGCCAGGCTGAGCGGTAACTGTCAAACCAGGAGAGGGCAGAGCTCATGGTGGGGACGGGAATGCCGGTTGCCACTGCATAAGCAACTACGCGACGCCAGCTCTCGCTGTTCTCATTGAGTATCCTGGTGAAGTAACCGTCCATGATCAGGTTGGGCAGACCCGGTTCACGCCTGAAAGCTTCGTATATCTTGTTAAGGAAGGCTGACCGTATGATACACCCACCCCTCCATATCATTGCTATCTCACCGTAGTTGAGGTCCCATTTGTATTCTGCGGCAGCGTTCCTGAGCAGGTTGAAACCCTGTGCGTATGAGACGATCTTTGATGCGTAAAGCGCCTTCCGGATGTCATCAATAAACTGTTTTTTATCCTTCAGAGAGATGTTTGCAGGGTTTGAAAAGAGGGGAGAGGCTTTCACCCTCTCTTTTTTCATTGATGAGATGAATCGGGCGAAGACCGATTCGCCGATAAGACTGAGAGGCACTCCGTGATCAAGGGCGCTGATGACTGTCCATTTGCCTGTTCCCTTCTGTCCGGCCGAGTCAAGTATCCTGGTGACGAGAGGCTGTCCGTCGGTGTCCCTGAACCGGAGTATCTCACCTGTTATCTGGATGAGATAGGAATCAAGCTCACCCTTGTTCCACTCATCGAAGATATCAGCCATTTCATTATAGGTGAACTGTCCGGAGCTGACCATCAGGTGGTAAGCTTCGCAGATCAGCTGCATGTCACCGTACTCGATCCCGTTATGCGCCATTTTAACGAAGTGACCGGCGCCGTTATCGCCTATCCAGGTGACGCAGGGGGCGCCGTCAGCAGCACGGGCTGCGATGGAAAAGAAAATATCCTTTACGTGGGGCCAGGCTTCCCTTGAACCGCCGGGCATCATCGAAGGGCCAAGCAGTGCACCTTCCTCGCCTCCGGAGACGCCGGTACCGATATATAACAGACCCTTGCTCTCAACATATGCTGTTCTCCTTATTGTGTCAGGAAAATGAGAGTTGCCTCCCTCTATGATAATATCACCCTTGTTGAGGAGTGGTATCAGCTGTTCAATGAAGTCGTCCACCGGTTTCCCTGCCTTGACCATCAGCATCACTTTTCTTGGTCGGCTGAGGTTGGAGATGAACTCTTCAAGCGAGTATGCCGCGATCAGCTTTTTCCCTTTGCCTCGTCCGTTCACAAATGCTGATACCTTTTCAGTCGTACGGTTGAATACCGCCACGGTATAACCCCTGCTCTCCATATTGAGCACAAGGTTCTCACCCATCACCGCCAGCCCAATCAGTCCAATGTCTGCTTTCATCTTAATCTAATCTGTTTAATTTATTTTATTATATAAAAACCAAGTTCTTTTAAAATACGTTCCGCTTCCCGGTCATTGGTTCTGACCCTGTATGACGGGAATTCGCGTCTGATTCTGTAGTGGTCGCGAAGATACTCGAAATTTTCGATGTTGTTTCTGAAGAGGATGTCATCCTCTTCCACCGCGTATGTATGTTTCACTGCCTGTGCCACCATTTCAACGGGCGCGGCGCCGCCCCTGCCGGTCAGGTCAATAAGCGGCATGGCCGGCTGCGGCAGCTCCGCCGGAGTCCAGTCGTGCATCGGTAAACCCAGCTCATCTGACACTACCCGGACGGAGTTGATGGTAGCGTTGGCTTTACCGTCAACGGAATAACCTGCAATGTGAGGTGTGGCTATGTCAACCAGGTCAATCAACTGCGGGTCGGCAGCCGGCTCACCTTCCCATACGTCAAGGGCGGCGCCGCGCAGTCTGCCCGACTTCAGCGCTTCACGCAGCGCGAGGTTGTCAACCACTTCGCCGCGCGATGAATTGATGATGATCTTCTGTCTGTCAAGCTGCGAAAGGATCTCCCTGTCAATAAGATGGAATGTTTTGTCCTCGCCCTCACGGGTAAGGGGAACATGTAATGTGATTATATCACAATCTGTCAATAAGGTCTTTAGGGAGTGGAACTTAGTTCCACCCCTGCGTACCCCCGAATTCGATTTTGGTAATTGGGATTCTGTACCCTCTTCCCGTCTCTGCCGGGGCGGGTCATTCAGCAGAACCCGCATGCCAATGGCACTTGCTGCCCTGGCCACCTTCGATCCGACATTGCCTGCTCCCACTATGCCAAGCGTCATCGAGCCGGGATCAAACGAGTGTTTCTTCGCAAGGAAGAAGAGGAGGGAAGTAATATACTGCATCACCGAACCGGAGTTGCATCCCGGGGCGTTTACCCATTTTATGCCATTCTGCTCAAGCCATACCGTGTCGATGTGATCAAATCCTATGGTGGCCGAAGCCACGATCCTTACTCTGCTTCCCTCCAGGAGAGCAGCGTTACATCTGGTTCGTGTTCGCACTATAAGCGCATCAGCGTCAGAAACCATACTCGCATCAATGTTGCGGCCCGGTGCATAAATCACATCAGTCCACCGCTCGAAGGCGCCCCTGATGAAGGGTATCTTTTCGTCTATAACTATCTTCATAATCCTATTCTATTTCTGCTGCCTTCCAAAGCCCTGTAGCGGGATTGGAAATAAAGTAAAACTCTTCCCCGTCAGCGGTCCTGTGGAAACCTGTCTGCAGGCTCCCGGGGTCATACCGCTGCATGAGAGCATCGATTTCGCCATAACCGTATCCAACTGATTCTACCTCCTGACGGCTGAGGTGACCGGCTGCATATGTCACCCTGAATCGGTTCTCGGGCGAGCCATGGATGAGATGGGCCGCGGCGCTGAGGTTTTCCTTCAGGTCGTCATTGGCTTCGGTGAATGCCAGAATCTCAGGCGTGGTGCGGTATCCGTATTTCCTGATAAGAATGTCTATAGCCAGGTCTTCACCGAAGCTCCTGACGCCGGGGGCCAGTACCACCAGTTCGCCGTCATCGGCAATCATCATTCGGGTGCGGTAGATGCTCTTGTTGCCCAGCCATGTGCTCTTGAACTCCTCCGGATCAAGCCATACCACCACCTTCTTAAGCCTGTGGGGCATCGTGGTGAAGTTGAGTTCCCGCGAAAGGGCAGCAGCCTGCCTGAAGCATTCAATGTCATCACCGGCAAAGAGGCCCATTATTTTCAGGCAGTCATGGTCGTCAGGGGCCACCACTGTGAGGATGTAGAGCAACGGCAATCGCGGAGCGGCTATTTCGGAGGCTCTGTCCAGAACAGCCCTGACCGGATTGTCAATCGTACCCAGGATATTTTCAATACCGTGCACCGCCCCGATGAAATGACTCTTGTTGATGGCCTCGCTGCCGCCGCAGCCCACGAAGACGTTCTTGTTGTAATTGGCCATGCCGGTGACCTCATGTGGCACCACCTGGCCAACAGAGATAATCAGGTCATGCCCCCCTGATGAGATGAGTCGGTTAACCTGCACCGGGTAATCAAAGTTAAGGCGGCCGCCCGTTACTGATGAGATGAATGATGCCGGTACTCTTCCAAGCTCCTCAATGTCAGTTCGCCAGCGGTGTTCCCTGAAGAGTGTGCGGGGTGTTTTCCCAAACATCCTGGCTATCCCGGCAGGTTCCATGGGAGCATGCGTCCCCAGCGACGGGAGGATGTCGGTGACCCGTTCACCCAGCTTCTGCCAGAGCATCTCGGTAATCATTCCCGCACCCGAATGTGCCCGGGTCATGTCCGGAGGCAGAATCAGCACCCGGGTCCTTCCGCTGAAGTTGCTGAGGATAGATTCAAGAGCTGCCCTGACCTTATCCCTGTTAAGGCCCCTGTCACTGTCAGTTTCAGAATAGTATACCATGTCATTCCATTTTTTTGTCTCCTGCCGCTACTGCGGGTGGTGCCATTATTGCATCTACCCTTTGCAGGGCTCCGTTTCGTCCGCTCATTTACGCTTCCATGGCGGCACCTCCGGCAGTGACCGACGGAATTCACCCAGCAGCCTGTTCTGGTATTCACCCCTGAAAGTTCCGGTGATGAACCTGTTAAGGGCCTCATCGTGAAACAGTTTCCATGATCTGTCCTCATCACCGGGTATCACCGGAAAGAATAGGGCTCCGTTATCATCTGCCGCCTTCAGGTCACCCGGAGCGTCACCTATCATCAGCATCCTCTCCGGGGGATACTTCCCCACGGCCGCCAGGGCAATGTGTTCGCTTTTGGTCCCCTGCTCCTGTCCGGCGATTGCCTTTACGAAACCGTCTATCGAGTGCTCCTTCCACTCCCGCGTCAGGGCCTCAAGCGGGGTCTGCGACACAACCATCGTATCAGCCACAACGTCAAGCTTCTCAATGGATTTACGTGCATGCGGAAAAGGAGGGGTGTCACGCAACCAGGCTGCAATGTCTTCGTTTATCGCCAGGGTCCATTCCAGCACCTTTTGGAGGGCAGGATGGGGGTTAGCCTTAACATACTCCCTGAACAGGGGATTGCCAAGCCTGGTTTCTCTGCTTACCCATTCCCTGAGCGGTTCCATATCGGGAAGAGTCACTCCCCGTTCTGCCACTTCCGGCCTGTCAGCGAGCAGGTCCATGACCCTGATAAGTGCCGGGAAGCGGTTTATACCACGGGTTACAGAGTAGAGATTAACGAAATCCCATGTCTCGCGTACGTATTTGGCAATTGCAAACAACCCGAAAAATTTCACGGTAGCCGGGCAGAAGAACTCCTTATGCTTGACCTCCATGGTGTCAAAGACGCAGCCGTCGGAATCGATACCGATAAAAAAATCCTTTTCCGGTTTAAAATCTTCCAGGTACCCCATGTTGTGCTGATAAAAATTTTTCAAAAATAATACAAATGCCGGCAGAAAATGTTCCGTCAGACACCGCTGTAGGCGCTGAAGCCTCCATCGACAGGTATCACCACACCCGTCACGAATGATGAGGCCCCGGAGAGGAGGTATAGCATTGTACCTACCAGCTCTTCCGGTTCGGCATAGCGTCCCATAGGTGTAGCGGAGATTATTTTCTTACCCCTCGGGGTCATTCCGCCCGTTTTTTCGTCAGTAAGGAGGAACCGGTTCTGGTTCGTTAGCAGGAATCCCGGGGCGATTGCATTGACCCTTACTCCCGCAGGCGCGAAATGGACCGCCAGCCACTGGGTGAGGTTGTTGATTGCAGCTTTGGCTGCAGAATAAGCCGGGATCTTGGTGAGAGGCCTGTAGCCATTCATCGAGGAAATATTCAGGATCACTCCACTGCCTCTGCTGACCATATCCTCCGCGAGGATCATTGTGGGAAGCACTGTCCCCTTGAAGTTCAGGTCGAAGACTCCGTCAAATCCTTCGATATCAAGGTCGAAGAAGGTTCCTTGCAGGTCTTTTTCGCCTCCTGCGATGTACTCTTTTGCTGTCGTGGCAGTGGCTTTGTTCCCTCCGGCGCAGTTTATGAGGATGTCAAGGCTGCCGAATTTTTCCCTTATCCGGTCACGCGCTCTGAGCAGTGAATCACGGTCGATCACATTCGCATCGAAACTTGTTGCCAATCCGGATTCCTGTCCGGCGGTGATCTCTTTGGCTGTCATTGCTCCCCTTTCAGCCTTGTAGTCCAGTATTATTACATTCACCCCGGCGTTGCAGAGGCCCCTGGCGAGCGTCTTTCCGATTATCCCGCTGCCACCGGTTATGGCGGCCACTTTACCTCTCAGATCACTGAAATCATTCATTATTATATTTTTTATCTAATCAATTACTATCGGTTTGTATTTCGGAACCAGCATCTTCATCACTATCCATCCTATAAGATACGCGACGGCGCAGATGCAGAAGATGATGAAGTACCCTGCCCTTATGCCCTCAAACCCGAAAAACTTCATAGGGCCATTAAGATACTGCGCTCCGGCGGCAAGCAGTTCCTTGGTCATGACTGCAGCCTGGCCGTCAACCAATGTTGTGCCAGATGCGAAGTCAAACAGTGCTCCTGAGCCCTTGTTGATGATGAAGGCGCCTATACCGCCCGCCATTCCGCCAATTCCGGTAATTGTGGCAATAGCCGTTTTCGGGAACATGTCACCGATGGTGGAAAAGAGATTGGCTGACCAGGCCTGGTGCGCAGCTCCGGCAATACCTATAATTATTACCGGGAACCAGTAGGATGCGTGCCCCAGCGGCTGTGCCAGAAGTGCCAGCAGCGGGAAGAAAGCAAAGATCAGCATGGCGCGCATACGCCCGGCATAGGGATCCATGCCCAGTTTGTCAACAAAGTATTTAGGCAGCCAGCCACCTATGATTGAGAGCATGACAATTGCGTAAAGCACGAATATCAGTGTCTTTGCCATGGTGGTGTCTGATGTCAGTCCATAGACGTCACTCAGGTAGGCAGGCGTCCAGAACAGGTAGAACCACCATACCCCGTCAGTCATGAACTTCCCGAATGCGAAAGCCCATGTCTGACGATATTTGAATGTTTGCAGGAAGGGGATCTTCTTTTCCGGTCTGGCTACATTGTTGTTTGCCTTTGTCTCAGAGATGGTATCCTGGTTGATGTAGTCAAGTTCTGCCTTGTTTACCAGGGGGTGTTCATGAGGTTTTTTGTACATGAAGACCCAGAATCCCATCCAGATGAATCCAATTGCACCGATGACTATGAATGCCATTTCCCAGCCGTATTTGGCTGCAATGACCGGTACGGTTATGGGTGCTATAAGGGCGCCTACCTGTGCCCCGGAATTGAATATGCTTGTTGAGAATGCACGGTCCTTCTTGGGGAAGAACTCCGCAGTTGTCTTAATGGCTGCCGGGAAGTTGCCCGCCTCCCCGAGAGCCAGCACGAATCGTGCGAAAATGAAGAGAGTGACACTGACCGAAGTCACCAGCCCGATGTCATCCACCGTGCCTATTATCCTGCGTGCTTCCTCAAAACCCACTAACCATTTCCCGGCAGTAATCCCAGAGGTTGCAATCCCGCAGAAAGCATGAAGCACAGCTCCTGCTGACCAGACTCCTATTGCCCAGAGAAATCCCTTTTTGGTGTCAATCCAGTCGACAAACCTTCCTGCAAAAAGCAGGCAGACGGCATAGAAAATCGAGAAAAGACCGGTGATGGTTCCGTAGTCATTGTTGGTCCAGTGAAATTCCGGCGCTATAAAATCCTTCCAGGTTAGTGACAGTACCTGCCTGTCCATGTAGTTTATTGCAACTGAAAAGAATAGTAATGAGGTGATGGCCCACCTGTAGTTTGTCATCCCGGATTCTGAGGTTTTTAAGGACATATTGATTGTTTAAAGGGTTAATACAAGTGTTCGTATTCTTGGTCAGAGCTGCCTGTCAGGTCCTGTCAGCTTCGGGTTGTCCGCAGTCTGCCGATGAGGTTGAGTGTGTTCCGCACTGTCTTCTCCAGGGTTTTCCAGTCACCTTCCTCAACAATCTTATCCGTCACCAGGGCCGATCCCATGCCGACGCATGTCACACCTGCCCCGAACCATCCGGCAAGGTTTTCTTCCGTCGGTTCCACTCCCCCTGTGGGCATGATGCTTGTCCAGGGGCATGGGCCCATGACGGCTTTGACGAACGATGGTCCGCCAACCGCGGTACCCGGGAATATTTTTACTATTTCCGCACCCAGCTCCTCGGCCTGTGAAATCTCGGTCATCGTTCCGCATCCGGGTATCCAGAGCACTTTCCTCCTGTTGCATATCCTGGCCACCTTGGGATTCAGCGACGGGGAGACAACGAAGTCAGCACCCATTTGCATAAAGATAGCGGCTGTGGGGGCGTCAGGAATTGATCCGGCACCGATCATCATGTCCGGCAGCTCGTTGAGAGCCCATTTCCTTACATCGGAAAAGACCTCATGTGCGAAGTCGCCCCTGTTGGTGAATTCAAATACCCTGGCTCCCCCGTCATGGCAGGCAGCGATTACCTCTCTGCACACCTGAGGATCACGATGATAGAAGAGTGGTACGAGACCGGTCTCTTCCATCCCCAGTGCAACATTTATCCGTTTAAAACCTGACATTGTCTTTTCTTATTTTGGTGGTTTCAGAAACCGAAATAGTTCTTGGCATTGTAATATGAGATCATCTCTACCATTTTGCCTATAGTCCCGATCTCTGATTCAGGAAGTTTGCCTTTTTCAATATCATCGCCCAGCATATTGCAGAGAATCCTGCGGAAATACTCATGCCTGGGGTATGAGACAAAGCTGCGTGAGTCGGTGAGCATCCCGACGAACCTGCTGAGGAGGCCCATCAGGGACAGGGTATTGAGCTGATTGATCATTCCCGTTTCCTGGTCAAGGAACCACCACCCGGCACCGAATTGGATCTTACCCGGGACTGAGCCGTCCTGGAAGTTGCCGATCATGGTGGCAATTAGCTCATTGTCCCTCGGATTGAGGTTATAGAGTATCGTTTTGGCGAGGTTTCCACCGGCATCCAGCCTGTCAAGGAACTTTGAAAGTGTTCTGGCAACCGTGAAATCACCTATAGAGTCATATCCGGTGTCGGGGCCCAGCTGGTTGAACATCCGGCTGTTGTTGTTGCGGATAGCACCGTAGTGATATTGCTGGACCCATCCTCTCTCGCTATCCATTACTGCAAGTTCATACAACATGGCCGACCTGAACTTTGATATCTCACTGCTTTCCAGGCATGATCCGGAGAGCACCTTCCGGAGGATATACCCCACCTCCTTTTCAGTGTAATCATCGGCATGAAACTGTTCGATCCCATGGTCACTGATGACGCATCCTGCATCAGCGAAGTAGGCGTGCCTGACACGCAAAGCTTCTATCAGTGAAGCAAATCCCTTTATCTCAATCCCCGAAGTCTCTTCAAGCTTATAGATATAATTAATGAATTTTGCCGGGTCTTCAGGAGACATTGCTTTGTCTGGCCGCCATGCAGGCAGGACTTTAATCTCAAAGCCCTGGTCCCTGATGGTCTTATGATGTTCGAGGCTGTCAACCGGATCATCGGTTGTGCATACCACTTCGACATTGAATTTTTTCATCAGTCCGCGTGCAGAATATTCCGGCTGCTGAAGAAGGGCTGTGCACTCTTCCCATATCGCGGCTGCCGTATCAGGGTTCAGGAGCCTCCCAACGCCGAATACCCTCTTCAGCTCCAGGTGAGTCCATGCATAGAGCGGGTTACGCATGGTCATCGGCACGGTCTCTGCCCACCGGTCATATTTTTCGTGGAATGTAGAATTCTTTCCCGTGATGTATTTCTCGTCTATACCGTTGGTTCGCATTGCCCGCCACTTATAATGGTCACCCTCGAGCCAGAGCTGACCCAGGTCTTCGAAACGTCTGTCGGTGGCAATTGCTTCAGGGCTCAGGTGACAATGGTAGTCAATGATGGGGAATCCTTCCGAGTGTTCGTGATAGAGCCTGCGGGCTGTCTCACCCCGGAGCAGGAAGTCTTCATTTATGTATTCTTTCATCGGCATGAATTTAATCTGTTGTAAAGAGACGAATGATATGGCGCCGGTAGATGTTTTCCCAGACACATGTTGAGATTATCGGTTCATTTTCCCTGAGGGCGTCCGTATAGCTATTCCCCAGTTCGGCAGCGACCTTGTATCCTACGTGTATCAACTGCCTGAAGCTTGGATTGTAATCAGGGTCTCCTGGCACATGTCTCAGGGTAGCAGCGAACTTAAGAGTCTCCCAGGAATCAACCTCATCAGGGTGGGGAAGAAGGTTCGGCTTAATGTCTATGACGTTTGCATAAGGCCCACAGAGCTCATCGCGTCTTTCGTAGGCGTTCCGGTATATCTGCCTGGCAAGGCCGAGTCCGGAACCGCCCGAGAGGGCAAGACCTATCACCTCCTCAAGCCAGGTGGTGCCGGCTGTTTTCAGATGCAGGCCGCAGTCGTGCTTCCGGATGAGGTTTCCGATAATAGGGTAGATTGAGAACTTGTCACTGCCGGAATGAACACTCAGTTTCAGGCCGGCCGGAAGACCAAACTGTCTGACTGCATATTTGATAACCAGGATATCCTCTTCGAACTCCGTTCCGAACCTCTCAGGGTCACCTTCATAATCTACTCCCTTGTTGAACCGGCCGGTGAATTTCGGAGCGATGGTCTGCACCGGGACTTTCAGATCTGCCAGGCCTTTCAGGATGAACAGCAGGTCAATGGGTTTCTGTGGCTGGTCTACTTCGTCCATCGATACCTCGGTAACGAACGTCCCTTCTCCCTTGATGGATGCAATATGGCTGTAGATGGCTGCAGCCTCATTAACGGCAAACAGGAATTTCCCGGCGAATTCCCTCAGATAGCTCTCAGTCACGATGATCCTGCCCCCGATACCTGGTATCCGGAGTTCCCCGATGAACGTGCGATGAGCTTCAACGAAGCCCTCGATATCGGTGTCTGATGCTTTCTTCCCTATATAGTCAGCAACGTCGAGCGTAAAAAAGTCTGAGTGAGGAATGAACCGGTCAACAGTATTGAGGTTGATATGATCGGCATCGACAAAGTACGGTCCGTTGTAATTCATGGCTTTGACGGAAGCATCTGCCTCGGCACGGGTGTCAGCCGGCTCTGAATGTACAATGTTGTGTTCCCTGTTTGATTTATTCCAAACGGGAGTGATCTCAACACCCAGTTTTGATGCTGCATTCATCAGCGCTTCTAGCTGTGCTTTTCCCTGGTGCGAGAACCTGTCACCTATCCCGAACGAGTACTTTCCCGGATCTTTCATATTTATCTTGTATTGGTTTTCAGCTTTGTCGGAAAAATAGCAATAAAAAACTAAATTAGAGTCTCAAAACACCAATAATTCACACATGATAAAAAGGTTCGTATTTGCAGCAATACTGGCATTGCAATCGGTTGCTATGATCAGCCAGCCCAGACACATCACAGTGGCCTCTGACGGCACCGGTGAATTCACCTCCGTACAGGAGGCTGTAAACTCGATAAGGGCTTATATGTCTGACACTACCTTTATGCATATCAAGGCCGGTGTTTACAGGGAGAAGGTTGTCATTCCGTCGTGGGTTACCAACCTTTTCATGAAGGGTGAGGGCGCGGAAAAGTGTGTTATCACCTGGGATGATTATGCCGGTTTGCGCAATATGGGGACCTTCCGTACCTATACTATCCTGATTCAGGGTTCGGGATTCACTGCCGAGGATATCACCTTTGAGAACAGCGCCGGTCCGGCAGGGCAGGCGGTGGCGGTCCATGCTGACGGAGACAGGGCGGTTTTCCGCCGCTGCAGGATGCTGGGCAACCAGGACACGCTTCTCACTGCCAACCAGGAGAGCCGGCAGTATTACGAGGAGTGCTACATAGAGGGCACTACCGACTTTATCTTCGGTCCTGCAACAGCCTGGTTTGAAAGATGTCATATTCACAGCAAGAAAAATTCATATGTAACTGCCGCCTCAACGGTTGAGAACCAGGAATCCGGATATGTTTTCAACCGGTGCCGGCTCACTGCTGCCGACGGCATTGAAAGGGTATACCTTGGCAGGCCATGGCGTCCGTTTGCCGCAACACTCTTCATGAGGTGTGAACTCGGCAATCATATTCTGCCCGAAGGGTGGCACAACTGGGATAATCCTTCCAATGAGAAAAGTGCCCGTTATGCAGAATACAGGAACACAGGCCCTGGTGCAAATCCCGGAACCCGTGTGGGGTGGAGCCGTCAGCTCAGCCGCAAGGAGGCAAAATGGTATACCATTGAAAATGTCTTTACCCGCCATGACGGCTGGAATCCTGTAAGATAACACGTCAGCTCCTGGTCTTTTTACCGTTAACTGAGACATTCCGCAGCCTGATGTGTTCAGCGCCGGTGATCAGATTACCATCCTCCACACCGTTGAAGGTGCAATTTCTGACCGTCACATCCGAAACGTTGACCATACTGTCAAGACCTATAATATAAACGCCGTACCTGCTCCGGGCTGAAGTCACATTCTCAAGCGTCACATTCCTTACATAGGGCGGGAAGTCTCTCAGGCAGTTTTCCCGAGGTTCATACATGAGATTGATCTTCAGCACGGCCTCCTCACACCTGCCAACCTTCACATTGCGTACATTAATGTTCTCTATTACACCGCCCCGGCAGTCGGATGTCTTGATACGTATCACTCTCAGCAACTCCGGGCTGTCCATCTCGCAGTCTTCAACGAAGAGATTTTTAAATCCGCCGGAGATCTCGCTTCCGATCACTACCCCGCCATGACCGTCTTCCATCCTGCAGTTTCGTACGATAACATTCTGCGACGGCACTGACCATCTTCTGCCGTCGTTGTTCCTGCCCGACTTGATGGCTATACAGTCATCGCCGGTGTCAAAGCGGCAGTTTTCTATCAACACACCGTTGCATGATTCAGGATCACAACCGTCAGAGTTTGGACCTGCACTCCGGATGGTCACCCCCCTGAGGATGAAGTTGTCAGTCAGTACCGGGTGAATCACCCAGAAGGGAGAGTTCCTGAGGGTCAGGTCTTCGATCAGCACCGTGTTGCAGCGCATGAAGTTAATCAGTTGCGGTCTGAGCGCTCCCCCCAGGTCAAACCGGCGTTCCTCAACAGGAGTCTGGTTCTGTTCATACGCCAGCAGCCGGATCCTTCCTGAGAGTACCTGGTTGTTCATCCCCTCACGCCAGCCGTAATCGGGATTGCCGTTCATCCACCACCATGCCTCGTTTGAAGCCTGGCCGTCAATGGTGCCTTTCCCGGTAAGGGCAATGTTAGAAGCATCCCTTGCATAAATAAGAGGATGAATATTGTAGCAGTCCATTCCTTCCCAGCGTGTCAGAACAGGAGGGAGGTACAGCTCATAATCAGTTGAGAAAGCCAGTGTGGCATTCTTGGCTATGTGAAGGTTAACGTTGCTCATCAATGTGATGGGACCGGTTGTCCATCTCCCTTCCGGGACGAACACCACACCTCCTCCTTCGCTGTGGCATTTCAGGATGGCAGCAGCGATGGCTCCGGTATTGAGGAAGGATGCATCGTCAGCCACAGCGCCGAAGTCAGTAATAAATACTGTATCTGCAGGAAAAGTCGTCATAAGGATTGACTCTTCAATCTCTGCAGCCATCTTCCAGTTGTCATCTTCAGTACAGGATGCCAATACGGCAACGAGGAAGATCAATAAAACCGGTTTAATACATTGCATGATCAGCAACCTGTTTTTTTTCTGAAACAAAGGTATATCTGCACCCTGCAGAGG
>DHUL01000051.1:36089-50813 GCA_002409145.1 Bacteroidales bacterium UBA5235 | reverse complement strand
AGACTTTCAGACTTTCCTTCTACTTCCTGATCCTCTCGTGTTCCAGGCTGGCCAGGATAAAGGGTCCGACGCCCTTGGGGTCATTGTCACGGATCACCTCGCCGATATAGTATTCATACGAGCCGTCGCGGTAAGGATTGCCTCCCAGGCCGGCTACTCCGCAGATATTCTTCATGGTCACCGTACCATCCGGATTTGTAACGATGAAGTTGTCCAGGAGACCCTGGTACGCCTTTTCCGCGATATCAAGGTATTTACCGTCAAGATAGCCCATCCGCACCCCCTTGAAAATTGAATAGGCGAACATGGCAGTACACGATGTTTCAATGTAGTTTCCTTCAGCGCCGGACCGGTCAGGCACCTGGTACCATCCGCCAGTGGCAGGGTCCTGGATTTCTGACAGCTTCTGCACCATGCCCTGCAGTATCCCGGTCAGTTCATTCCTTCCGGGCTGATCCACAGGCAGGAAATCGAGTACATCGACTATTGCCATTGAGAACCACCCCATGGCTCTTCCCCAGGCGTGAGGAGCCTGGCCGGTAATGCTGTCGGCCCAGGCCATCTTCTTCGATGCGTCAAAGGCATGCCTGTAAAGGCCTGTGACAGGATCATATGTGCGGGAAGCAATAATCAGGAACTGATTCACCACATCACGGAAATCATCAGGATGGTTATACCTTAAAGCGTATTCAGCATAAAACGGTGCACCCATGTAAAGACCGTCAAGCCACATCTGGTCAGGGTATATCTTCTTGTGCCAGAACCCGCCTTCATCTGTCCGCGGCTGGTTCTGCAACTGGCGGTAAAGGGTTTGAATCACCTTCTCATATCTCGGATCGCCGGTCTTGTCGTACAGGATGAACATCATCTTGCCGGGATTGACCTGGTCAATATTGAAATTGTCAATCTTGTACTTATAGATTATTCCATCTGCATCGATGAGGGAATCGGCGTATCCCTTTGCATATTCATAATACCGTTTGTCATCCGTGACATCATAGAGTTTCAGGAAGGCAAGTCCCATCAGACCCTGGGTGTAGTTCCACTTTTTCTCAGTCACGAAGTCGGCCATCCAGAGCGACGGATTGCGGATCATCTCAGACTCGGCCATCCGGACTGACCAGAGCGGGGAGTCAAGTGCGCTGTTCCTGCTGTTTCCGCAGGAGAGGAGCAGGGTCATGGCAAGCAGGCAGGAAACGGGTGATATTACATTCTTCATGATGATGACAGGATATTGCCGGGCTCAGCCCTGTTTCTGTTTTACGTGTTTGTCCCTGTATTCTGTGGGAGTCATTGCGAAGCGTTGTTTGAAGATGCGCGAGAAGTAACGAGGGTCATTGCAGCCAACCATGTAGGTGACCTGGGAGATAGTGTATTCGCCTGACTCTATGAGCTGAGCGGCCCTTTTGACCCTCACCTCCCTTATGAATTCAACAGGTGCAAGGCCTGTAAGGCTCTTCAGCTTCTTGAAGAAGACTGACCTGCCTATTCCCATCTTCGATACAAGCTCATCAACGGTGAGCCCTGAGTTGTCAATATTCTCCTCCATCACCTGCATCAGATTCTTCATGAGCCTGTCATCAAATGATTCTATTTCCGGTTCCGAAGGAGTGATTTCAACGGGTTTTCCTGCATCCGGCCGGTGATAGTCATCAAGAGAAGAGAGGAAGAGCTCCTGCAGTTTTTTGCGTTGCAGGAGTATGTTTTCAATCCTCGCCCTGAGGTAAGTGGAGCTGAAGGGTTTGGTGATAAAGTCGTCGGCTCCCCGTTTCAGTGCTTCGACCTGCGTGTCAAGATCTGATTTGGCCGTAAGCACCACAACGGGAATATGTGATGTGGTGACCTCTTCCTTTATCCGGCGTGCCAGTTCAAGTCCGTCCATCTCAGGCATCATCAGGTCAGTGATGATTATATCAGGAAGCTGGTTCCGTGCAATCTCGAATCCTTCGATGCCATTGCCGGCCTCAATGACATGAAATCCGTCAGACAATATTATCTTGATGAAGCTTCGCAGCTCTTCATTGTCTTCGATGAACAACAGGACAGGTTCATCATCACCTTCCACATCCTCAGTCTCTTCATCTTCTTCCAGTATGACTGATGGCGCCTGGTGCGCCCTGAGAGGATTCTGCCCGTCACCCAGGACAAATTCCGTTTCGTTGTCAAAGTGGGAAAATCCAAGTTTGAAAATTACCCGGAAAGTTGCTCCCTTGCCCTCCTCACTTTCGGCAGTCAGTTCGGCACGATGAAGCTCTGCCAGCTCCCTGCTGAGGGAAAGACCTATACCTGTGCCGGGCTGGAGTGGCATCACCTCCCTGTCATCACTGCTGAAACGCATGAAGAGGTTTTTTATCTTCTCCTTTGACAACCCGGTCCCCTGGTCAGCCACAATCAGCTCGAGTGAGTCACTGTTCCTTCTGACGGTGACAGTCACATTTTTTCCGCGGGGGGTGAACTTCAATGCATTGGTGATCAGGTTAAAAGCAATTTTTTCCACCTTGTCACGGTCAGCCCATACCTTTTCACCTTCAGACAGGTCTTCCACGGCAAACCTGATCCCCTTGTCGTCTGCTGCCTTGCGGAAGTCAGCGCAAATACCCTTGATAAACGGCCCGAGCTGGAACTCCTCTATCCTGAGCTTCATCTTCCGGTTCTGTACCTTCCTGAAGTCAAGTATCTGGTTTACAAGCCTCAGCATCCGCTGTGTATTGTTCTGCACCAGGGTCAGCTGATCTCTTACCTCGGGTTCCAGCCTGTTGTTCTGCAGTATGTTGGTTACAGGCGATGAGATGAGTGTAAGCGGTGTGCGCAGCTCGTGAGAAATGTCCGTGAAGAACTTGAGCTTCAGGTTGGTGATGATCTGCTCAACCTCCACCTTGTGACGAAGCTTGTACATTGTGAAGATGACATAAATTGCGAGCGCTATCAGTGCAGCACCTATCAGTACGATCAGTATCCTGGCCAGAAGTGTCTGCCAGAATGATGGCCTGACCATAACACTGACGGTCCGTGTGTTGTCAACCCAAATGCCATCGGAGTTTGTTGATCTCACACTGAAGAGGTACTCTCCCGGATCAAGATTGGTATATGAAGCGGTACGCTGACCTCTTTCGATTATCCAGTCCGGATCAACCCCCTCCAGCATGTGGGCGTACTGTATGTTCCTGGGATTCCGGTAATCGAGTGCCGCATATTCAATTGTGAGACTCTTCTGGTCATGCCGCAGCTCAAGTGTTGCCTGCTCACCATTTTCACCTGCCCGGGGGTAGTTGCCTCCGGTGGTATGTACATCTGTGCCGGCCACCGTAACTCTTGTTAACTGAAGCGGGGGAATATAATTCACCTTCCTGACCTGTGCCGGATTAAAGCAATAGATGCCGCTGTCAAAGCCGAACATGATCTCACTGTCACTTGTCCTGAGGCCTGTCGCTTCGGAGAAATACCTCTTCTCAACGCCGCTCTGATCACTGTAAATCTCGAATGACTCGGCAGCCTTGTTGAACTTCAGGATACCCCTCTCACTGCTTAGCCACAGATTCCCGTTAAGGTCATCTACAATGCTCAGTATCACATCATCAGGTGCCCCGGTCCTTACGGTGTATGATTTGAATCCGGGCTTTTCGCCGTTACCGGTCACCCTGTTAAGGCCTCCGCCGAAAGTGGCGACAAAGATTTCGTCATCGGGTGAGCAGTATATATAATGGACATCGTTGTTGGCCAGGCTGGTCTCAACATCAGGATCGAAGAAGCAGGTAACGAACTTCACATCCTCAGGTTCCCCGAAGTCCCTGCTGAAAATCACCAGGCCGCTTGTGGTGCCCACCCATATCCTTCCGTGGTTGTCAGAGGTGACATACCTTACCCGTTTGTGGTTTGAATATGGGTAGTTTTTAAGCCTGTTGCCTGAGTTGATGAATCTTATCTTTCCGCCTTCCTCTGAGATGTAGTTGAGGCCTCCGTTGAACGTACCAACCCATATCCGTCCGCTCCGGTCTTCATGCACGGAGTAGACGTTGTCATGACTCAGGCTGTAAGGATCTGCATCATCATGGCGGTACCCTGTGATCTTATAGCAGCAGGCGGGTCCTCCTGCCACAGGTTCGAGTCTGAAGAGACCACCGCCCTTTGATCCCATCCAGATATTCCCCTTGCTGTCCTGGGTGATAACGTACACCAGCGCATTGAAGGCCTCGCCGGATGTAAAGGTGCCGTTGTCCCTGAGGTACCCCACCATTTTTCTGCCGGGATCGAACAGGTAAACCCTGCCATCGCGTGTTGCCGTCCAGAGGTAGCGGTTGTTATCCTCGAAGATGGCTCTTACTTCGTTTTCCGAGTGGGAGGCTGCCACCGGTTTCGGGCTCAGGACCCTGAACAGGCTGGGGAAGAACGAGACCTTCTCTATCCCTCTAGTGATAGTGCACATCCAGAGGTTCCCCTGGTTGTCAGAAAGGGCAGAATGGATCAGGTTGGGGAACCGTCTGTCAGCACTTCCCGGCTCATTGAAGAAGTATTCGAGCCTGCGCTCAACCCTGTTATACCGCGAGAATCCTCCTCCCCTGGGATAGATCCAGAGCATATCATTGACATCTTCAAAGATGACGAAGCTGGGGAGGAGCACGTTAGGATTTGTCTTGTCAACATTCATCCTGAAGTGCCGTACCGTTCCCGTGAACGGATCATAGTGCACCACCCCGGCAGCAGCTGATTCGATCCACGCTTCACCATACCTGTCAACATAGGCTGAAACCATCCTGTTTGTCGGCATCACCGGGTACCGCGACGTGTCGTACTGCTTTTTCTCTGCCGTTACCGGCGAATAGACGAAGAAGCCGTCGCCAGAGGTGAGGATGAGCAGTTCGCGCTGGTTCAGCTGCCTGATGCTGATGATATCAGAGCTGACCCCGAAGCTTATTTCCTCATATACCCCGGATTCAGCATCGGTAATAATAATGGTTCCGTTGCCGGTTCCGAACCATAGTTTTTCTCCCGCCTCATGAATGCAATAGAAGCCATTTCTGCCCTCCGGGCGAATACTGGACGTGAGTGCCCTGACGGTGGTTTTGTCTTCCTCCATTACACGGAACAGACCGTCGGAGGTAAGTATCCAGACTGTACCGCGGTTGTCCCTGCTGATCAGGTTAACCTTTACCGGGGTGCCATCACTTCCCTGACACTCAAACTTGTCGATTGTGTGACCGGGCGATGAGGATGCAGAGATGACCCTGGTGCATGTTCCGGCTTCTGCCTGAAGCCATGTCTCTCCGTCGCTGAAACAGTAGATCTGGTTTACGGGGGAGTAGCGCCCCGGGCCAGAGGAGCTTATTTCATTGAAGTTGATGAATTCCTCGGTGCGGGTGTTCATCCTGTAGACCTCACCGTCATTATTCATTATCCAGAGGTAGCCGAGGTCATCTTCGGTTATCCGGTCAACCCGGTTGTTTGTAAGTCCGTATGCGGAGTTGTATCCTGATTTGTAAACCTTGAAACTGTACCCGTCGAAACGGTTCAGTCCGTCGAAAGTGCCGAACCACATAAGCCCTTCGCGGTCCTGGTGCATGGTGAGGACAACTCCCTCGGAGAGTCCGTCTTCAACGGAATAATGAGTGAAAGCACTTTTAAACTGGCTGAAGCCTGTCCGAAACGCTGCAGTCACCATGAACAGCAGCATCAGGGCTGTTTTAAAGCCAGCGGAACGCATATCCGGCTATTCTGTTGTGACCTTCAGGGGAGAAGCCAGTTTCTGAGAGAACTCGTCTACATAGCGGGTCCAGGCAGCATCTGTTTCAAATCCCCACTTGCTCCACCCCGCACCTGTGTAGTAGGTCAGGGGTGTCCCCGGGCTGTAGCGGGTGACAATCATCAGGTGGTCAGTGATATCCTGTACTGCTGTAGCTGGTGTGGTCAGCACGGTTCCTATGTATGTTATTCCCGTCTCACCCCCGTCAAGGCGGTATGCGATTGCATTCTTCCCGGGAGGGAAGAGCAGGGGAGAGCCTTCCTCCCTCCTGACTATTCCGGCTGCCACTGTAAATTCCGTTTCAATGCCCGAGTATTCTTCAGTTATTTTGGTCAGCTGGCTGCCTGCATCAAGGGAGATGGTCCGTGTCTCTGTTACCATGACGTCACGAACAAGGAAGGGCGGGTATGTCAGCCGGAATGAGGTGCGAACAGGCCCGTTGTCAAGGGTCTTCCAGTTTTCGAAATTGATTGCCAGCCAGAGCGAATCATCAACGTATGGCGCCATGGCTCCGGCGCCAAGGGTGCGCCCCACCTTGTAGCAGTCACAGCCCTCTCCGTTATCATCATGGTAGGTGTTTTTGCCAGCGAGGTAGTCGGCGTACCACCTGTCGATGACCATGTCCGAGGTTCTCTTGATCCAGACGTCGAGTCCGTTGCTGGGGCCATCCTTGGCGATGAGCGCCGGTCCGTAAATGCGGAAAGCGATACGGTCATTCTCCCAGGCATAGTCGTCATACCTCTCAGGCACGAACCGGCCATACGCCTTCGGTGCATAACTCTGCGGAGTCCCTGAAGCGATGTAGTACCTTGCGGAGGAGCCGGCCTTCACATCCGCCTGGAATATCAGCGACTGAGGTTCGGCCCGGCCGGCGCGGATGAGTTGCGAGGGCACCTCAATACCTTTGCTGTCAGTTACCACCAGTGCTGCAGGATCAATCTCCCCGAGCCCGGAGGCAATGTCACCGATGGGTATCTCCACAGTCTCGGCCAGCCTGTCAAAGGGAAGTGCATTTTCAACGGTGACCTTTACCCGGTTACCGTTGCACCCGGCCAGGAACAGGAAGGATAACAGGAAGAGGGAGAGCTTGTGCATAGTATCTGATCTTTACTTGGGTTGTTTTCCAATATATGCGAGTATTCCGCCGTCGACGTAGAGTATATGCCCGTTGACGAAATCGGAGGCAGGTGAGGCCAGAAAGACGACGGGTCCCTGAAGGTCTTCTGGTGTTCCCCATCGAGCTGCCGGTGTCCGGCCGAGGATAAATGAGTTGAAGGGATGGCCTTCGGTGCGCAGCGGCGCTGTCTGGGGTGTTGCGATATATCCTGGACCGATCCCGTTCACCTGGATGTTGTGCTCAGCCCACTCGCAGGCCAGATTGCGGGTCAGCATCTTGAGTCCGCCCTTGGCGGAGGCATATGCCGAGACGGTTTCACGGCCCAGCTCACTCATCATGGAGCAGATATTAATGATCTTTCCGCCGCCTTTCTTTATCATGCCCGGAGCCACTGCCTTCGACATGATGAATGGGCCGGTGAGGTCTATGTCAATCACCTCCCGGAAGTCGGCCGCATCCATCTCAAGGGCAGGAATCCGTTTTATTATCCCTGCATTGTTGACCAGTATGTCAATCACGCCAACCTCAGAGGTGATTTTTTCAATATGCTCCCTGACAGCTTTTTCGTCGGTTACATCAAAAATATATCCCCGGGCATCTATAGCACTTTTCCGGTATTCAGCGAGGGCTTCAGTCACCCTGTCAGGATTCCGGTCATTGAACACCAGTGTCGCCCCGGCCTGTGACAGTGCTTTTGCCATTGCCATTCCGATCCCGTATGAGGCGCCGGTGACAAGCGCCACCCGGCCGTCAAGCCTGAAAAGATTGCTGTTCATCTCACTGTTCTTTTTCGTTTTTGCATGCCTATCGCAGGTCAGTCTGCTTCAGGAAATCCTGGTCGCCGTAATCGAGGTTTTCACCTGCCATACCCCAGATGAATGTGTAGTTTGAGGTTGCCGTAGCGGAGTGGATAGACCACTGGGGTGAAATCACAGCCTCGTTGTTTTTCATCCAGATATGCCTGGTCTCGTCGGGTTGGCCCATGAAATGGCATACAACGCTTCCGTCAGGCACCTCGAAATAAAAGTAGACTTCCATGCGGCGGCCGTGGGTATGGGGTGGCATGGTGTTCCATACACTGCCCGGTTTCAGTTCTGTCATTCCCATCTGCAACTGGCATGTTTCGAGCACCTCCCTTACTATCATTTTGTTTATAACCCTGTGGTTGGCGGCTTCAGCCGAACCCATCTCAGCGCTGATGCACTCATTCTTTGTCACTTTGCGGTCAGGGTAGTTACGGTGCGCCGGTGCAGAATTGAAATAGAAGAGTGCGGGATTTGCGGCATTATTGCTCTCGAAAACCACCTCCCTGTCACCGCTGCCAAGGTACAGGGCCTCCTTGTATTCAAGTGTGTATTCCACTCCGCCGGCAATTACCCTGCCCGGACCTCCCACGTTGAATATACCCAGTTCGCGCCTGTGCAGAAAGAAGTCTGCCTTCACCTCATCAACCGGCTCAAGCTTAAGGGCTTCGCCGGCAGGTTTGGCTCCACCTGCAACCATACGGTCATACAGGGTGTATATCATTCTTACTGTATTGTTCTGAAAGAGGGGTGAGACCAGGTGTTCTCTCCTCAGCCGATCTGTATCCCAGTGCCTGACATCGTCAGGATGGGCGGCATATCTTAGTTCAATATCCGTTTTCATTACTTTCATCTTAATAATTGCAAATTTGGCTTAAAATAAATAAAAGTAGTGGACGAATCGGCGGGATATGTGCATTAATTAAGCAATATCCTTCCGGCATCCGGGAGATACTGAAGTTGTGCCGGGATTAATAAAATGGGCAGGCCAGATGTTGTCTCTTAAAGGTATTTCCGGTCCTCCTTGGGGACATCGAAATACTTATCGTAAAGCCGGGCGTCAGGGCCTGCCTTTTCGACACCGGCGTCACTGATCTTGTAGGTGCATTTTTCGCCTACAATACCTGAGAAGTAAATGTCATACTCCCTGCCGTTTTCATCAATCATTATTATCCTGACCAGGTGCGGATATTTCATGCTGTTCAGCTGAGAGTGACATATAGGGCAGTTGATCAGGTATTCAGAGCCCGTTTCGAGTTCAAACGACGGGTGGGTCGTTTTCGTGTAGTTGCCCAGCTCGGGATTCAGATAGATCAGGCCTCTCTTCGAACTGTTCATCTTCGTGGCAGAGAGCACGATTGATGTTTTTACGTTCAGGTGTCCCCTGCATGCCTTGCATAAATATTCAACGGCCATTTTGCACCTCCTTTTTATTGATAAGGTCAATTATATGCCTACAGGCTTCAAGAACAATATAAGACAAATTTTCCCCAAATGCAACAGTATCAGGCTGAATTGCAAGGACCCGGACTTCTTTTTTGAAGAAGCCGGATAACTTTTTCAGTGAGATGTCATGGGTGCTGAAGGTAAGGTCTCTTACCTGTTCCGGCGCGATGAGGTCCCATGCTCCCGGCGGTCTTTGCATATCAGCACAGTCAATAAGGACCAGAAGATCATGTTCGGTGTTGTTGATTTTTCCAATGTAGTTTTCAATGCCGGCTTCTGCAGTAATGACCTTTACTCTTTCAGTTTCCCTGATCCGGGTGCTGATATAAACGCCTGCCCCGTCATCCTGCCGCAGCAGGTTGCCGATACCGACGAAAAGTATCCTGCGGTCCCCGGGTCCGAGAATCTTAGTGATTTTATCAGCCACCTTTGAATAGATATTTGACTGTAACCTGTCTCAGGCAGTTGGGGCAGATAATGCTGAACATATCCTTCCTCTGAAGAGTACCGGAAGGTCTGGCAGTCAGATCCTGTCCTTCGGCCAGTTTCAGCATGCTGTTGAGCACACTCAGGTTAAGTATTGATGCGAAGGCTTTTGGTCCAAGCTTCCGGTGCATGTAGCCCAGGTGCTCAACCGTGGTGATAACCGCCCTGCAGCTCTCGCAAACCAGGAGTTCCTTCTGCTGGTATTCCACATTGTCAGCCCTGTTGAACACGGCGATGTCATAGATCCTGTCGGAGAGTCTCACCCCTTTGCCTGTGATGCAGTGTTCCTGGCACTGGCCGCAGAAGATGCACTTGCCGTAGTCTCTCCTGATGGTTCTGATCTTTTTCTCCCTGTCATCGGTGAAAGTGATGGCTAGCGGAGGGCATACATTTGCGCAGGTCTCACATCCCACGCAATTGGCATCGTCCACAACAGGCTTTCCCCTGAAACCGGGGAAGGGAACATGCTCCACTGCCGGAAACCGGGATGTATATGCCGGCGTCACCAGTGATATCACCGCCTCCTTAAGTTCTCTCAGTTTGGGGTACTTCATTTCACTGCCTCCCTGTAATCATCCTTCACGGTTCTCTTGTCGAGTTTAGTCCCGAAGTGGTATGCTCCCCTGACGAGGGCATGTGCAGCCACAGTGGCGGTAAAAAAGAGTATCGGGATAGCCACCAGGGCCCTGAAGCCGGCACCACCAATGCCGAAGTGCACCAGCACCCCGATGAGGATGCTGCAGCACCCCAGTGTCACACATTTGGTAGCCGCCTGCAGCCTGTTGTAAATGTCAGGAAGCCTTAACAGTCCTATACACCCGAAGATGTTGAAAAGGACTCCAACGGAAATGAGTATTACAGCTGCCATATCATTCATTCAGTTTTTTCCCGCCAAGGTATTTCGCCAGTGTAAGGGTCCCGATAAAACTCAAAATCACCCAGGCAATTCCAATGTCAAGGATGAAATCTTTTTCAGTAATGACCGATATGATCCCACAGATGCCGACCACAAGAATCCCGAAGATATCAATACCTACCATCCGGTCAGGGATTGAGGGGCCCCTGATGATCCGGTAAAGGCATGGGGCGCAGAGGGCTATCTGGATGTACAGCAGTATGTTCATGAAACCGGTCATTCTGCAAATTTTTTTATGTATTCTTCAAATCTCCCGGTAACCATTTTTGTATACCGGGCCGGGTCATCTGACCTGATATAGATCCAGTGAACAAAGATCTCATCCCCTATGATATCCACTGTTATGGTTCCCGGAGTCATGGTTATGGAGTTTGCAAGCAGGGTACGTGCAAACTCTGACCTGAGGGTGGTGGTGATCTTCACAATTCCCGGCCTGATAGGCATGGCAGGATGAAGTACGCGGTAAGCAACATCGAAGTTAGCCATGATGCAGGCCCAGATGAAGGTCACCAGGTAGACGGTAAACCAGTACCATCGCCGCGGCTGGAGGAATTTGTACACATTGTGGAAGTAGTACCTGCCGAAAATGGCTGCTGTTATTGCCGACGCCACGGCTCCTGCGGTGATATTGGGAATGGTGAACCTGAAGGTTATCAGGAGCCAGAAGATCATTGACAGTATGAATATTGCCAGGTATCTCATATCATATGCCTGTTATCTGTGAGGAATACTTCATCTGGTCCATAAGTATTTCAGTTGCAGGTGTCAGCACCGAATCACGCACACCGGGAAGAGCCAGCAGGCTAAGGAGGAGGCATACCACCGCAAGGGTGATCATACTGAGGAGCATCGGGGCAGGAACCTCTTTAATCTCTTTCCTGATATTGTCAGGCTCCCTGTTGTAAAAGGCATACCTCTGGAACTTCATGAATGATGCCAGCGTGATGATACTGACGAGGGCGGCCAGCGCAGCCAGCAGGTAGAAGCGGCCCATAACTGCTGCCACGATAATTATCAGCTTGCTGAAGAAGCCGTTGAAGGGTGGTATGCCGGAGATTGAGAGGGAAGCGGCAAATGATGTCGCCGAAGTCACCGGCATTGACTTTGCCAGTCCGCCCATCTCGTGGAGGTCCCGTGTCCCCACGGAGTACTCGATAGCCCCTGCGTTGAGGAAGAGGAGTCCCTTGAAGGCCGCATGGTTGACCATGTGGAAGATACCGCCTGTGATTGCAAGTGCAGCCACATCGGGGCGGATGCCCCTGGCCATGAGTGTCATCCCTATGCCGGCTGACATGATTACATAACCCATCTGGCTTATACTGTGATAGGCAAGGAGCCGTTTGATATCCCACTGGCCAATGGCCAGGAAGACGCCGGCTGCCATGGATAGTGCCCCCAGAGTGGCTATGAGTACTGACATGCCCTCCGTTATAACAAACATGTTAAAGAAGAGACGGATAATGACGTAAATCCCGACTGCCTTGATCAGTACGCCGGAGAGCATGGCTGATATGGGAGAGGGTGCCGATGAGTGCGCATCGGGCAGCCATGCATGAAACGGTATGATTGCGGCCTTTAAGCCGAAGCCGGTGAGAAGAAGAACCTGTATCAGTACGTAGTGACTGCCCCGGTCACCTGTGCTGAAGGCACTCCTGATATCAGCAATATTCAGTGTTTTGGCACTCCAGTAAATGAAAGTGATTGCAAAGAGGATCATGAATGACGCCACTGCACCCAGTACCTGGTATTTCAGGGTAGCCTCAAGTTCATTCTTCTCAACACCGAAGGCTACGAGCGCATAGGATGAGATTGCGGATATCTCCAGGAAGACGAATATGTTGAAGATGTCACCGCTGAGAACCACACCGTTCATACCGGCTATCATCAGGCAGAAAAGGGCGTAGAAGAAGTTTTCAGAGGTGTACCATGCCATGTATGAGATGGAGTAGATCACCGAAAGCAGGCCAATCAGGCTGATTATGCAAAGTACCAGGCCTGAAAACCCGTCATGAACAAGATGAATTCCTATTGGCACCCCGTTCACCGGTTCCCAGCCTCCGGCGATATAAACTGACGGTGAAGCTTCGCCTGCCAGGAGCAGCCAGAAGCTGATGAAGGCGGTAGCGAGCAGGGTGGTCAGCGCCATATACCTTGGGATGCCGGTGATGAACCTGCCCACGATCATCGTCAGGAACGCACCGGCCAGCGGGATGGCAACGAGAAGGGGTATGAGCGGATTCATCATTTATCCTCTTAGATTCTTGATTTCTCTTATGTCGAAGGTTCCGTATTTCCTGTAGATCCTTATTATCACCGCCATCAGCATGGCTGTAGTCGCCAGGCCTATCACGATGGCGGTGAGCACCAGCGCCTGCGGCAGGGGATCGACATAGGTTTTTACGGGGTCTGCCGTATCTACTATGGGAGCCACGCCGCCCTCCCTGTATCCGACAAGTGCCAGGAAAAGGAAGGTGCTGAACTCCATCACTGAAAGTGAGATGGCTATCTTGATCAGGTTCCTCCTGGTTATAACGCCATAGAGGCCGGTCAGGAACAAAATGAAGCAAAGCAGGTAAACGGTCATTTCAGTACCTCCTCTTTAAAGATTATCAGGGCAAGGAAGATTGTAAGGATCGAAGCTGCAACCTCAATGCCTACAAAGATGTTGTAGAGAGGCAAAATGCCTGCGCTGAGCAGTTCGCCCGGGGTGCCGTGAGGCAGCCAGTTGGCGAAGAACACGTTTACACCGGCAAGAAGTCCGGAGAGAGCAAGAAAAAGGACAACCAGTATAGCCAGGTTCTCATAGAGGGTTGAACCCTGTTCTTCCCTGACCAGGTGCAGGAAGTCGCTTCCCCACGCCAGGATCAGGAGGATGAATGAACCTGCAAGAATCACCCCTCCGGCAAACCCTCCTCCGGGAGTCAGGTGTCCGTGAAGTATAATGTAAATGCCGTACAGGAATATTATGCCTGCTATCAGCTGTGTCGTCTTCTTTACTATGACTGTCATTCCCTTCATTATTCCGCGAATGATTTATGAACCTTAATTACCGGATATTTCATGTTAATTTTTTCTTACCGTTGATCCTGAGGATGGTCAGCACCCCCAGCACCGCCGTGACCAGCACAGTCGCCTCGCCAAGGGTGTCATATCCCCTGAAATCGAACACCACACCGGTGACCAGGTTGACGCTTCCTGTTCTCTCAACAGCTCCGTTGATATAGGCATCAGCCATTCTGAGGCTTGATTCTCCGAAGGGTGCAAGATGGGAAGATGCAGCCCTGAGGAACCAGAACAGGACCAGCAGAATGACCACTGCCGTACCCGCAGTGATCCATGCACGCCTGTCGAACCTGCTGTATGCTTCCACACGCGAGCTGTCAAGCACCACTGCCACCATAATGATAAGGGTGATTGTCTCCACCACTATCTGCACTATCGCCAGGTCCGGAGCCTGGAGCAGCAGGAAGCAGATGACCAGGCTGTATCCGACAATTCCACCTGCAATCACAGCCGAGAGGATATCCCTGGCATGGATGGCATAAATTGCCCCCAGGATCATAAAAATTGTTATTACTGAAATTGCCACTTCCATAGTACTGCTTTGTCAGGTCATTATCAGCAACATGATTATCAGTCCGGCACAAACCCAGATCACATACCCCGGAAGCACCCCTGTATGAGCACTGCTTAACCTTCCACTCAGCCAGAGTACAGCCTGTTTGGAGAGGTCGTAGATGTCAAAGGCCCTGGCCTCTGCCATTTTATAGATGCGCGAGAAGAGGCTGAACTCGGTGAAGGTCTTGTAAAACTCAGGGGAAGGGTAAGATGCATCAAGCTTTTCTATTTTCTCACCGCCGATGAAAAGATCGCTTGTCCTGAATTTCTTCCTCCCGGTTGCGAGGTAAATGAGAAAGCCGAGGATTATTGAAATCAGCACCAGCAGGGATACGAATGAAGAATTCCACAGGCCGGTGAAGGCAAAGGTTCCGACAGCAGGGGTGAAGAGTTTCGGGATAACCACACCGGTGGCAAAAACCCCGAAGAAGGTACAGAGAAGAGCAAGAAGGGCCATCGGGAGCCACATCAGAAGAGACACCTCCCTTGTTCCGGTCAGGAGGTGGCCTTTGCGCCCGAGGAATATGCCCCCGATGAACTTAACGAAGCTGGCCAGGGTCAGGGCTGACCCGAGAACGGCCAGGCCAAGCCATACTATCCA
>DHUL01000051.1:35646-35881 GCA_002409145.1 Bacteroidales bacterium UBA5235 | reverse complement strand
AGGAACCGGATTCAATGATACCTTGGTATATCATCCATTTTGATGCAAATCCGTTGAAGGGCGGAACCCCGGAGATTGACATGGCAAATATCAGGGCAGAAGCAAATGTGACTGGCATTGCCGTTGACAGCCCCCCGAGGTCTCCGATATCATTTTTCCCGGTCTGGCGTTCAATGGCGCCTGCTGTCAGGAAGAGGCCGCTCTTGTAGATGGCATTGTTGATCATGTGGAACAG
>DHUL01000051.1:9010-35498 GCA_002409145.1 Bacteroidales bacterium UBA5235 | reverse complement strand
GGCATTGTTGATCATGTGGAACAGCCCTGCAACCACGCCCAGTACCGAACCGATCCCGAAACCAAGTATCATGTATCCCACCTGCGAGACAGCATGATAGCCGAGGAGCCGCTTATAGTCGTGCTGCATAAGGGCCATCAGCACTGCAGCGATGATGGTCACCACCCCTGCAGACAGAAGAACAACCTTCATTCCCTCACTCAGCACGAACATGTCACCTGTCAGCCTGGCAAGGAAATAGATGCCGAGCAGTTTGTCAAGGGAGGCTGGCAGCAGTGCCGATGATGTAGCGGGTGAATTTTCTGTAAAATCGGGCACCCAGGAGTGGAACGGGAAGGCGCCCGCTTTGGTGAAGCTGCCGACAAGCAGGGCAAGAAACGCCGTGATATTAAGACCATTGATGGTGTCAAGTGATAAGCCGTTGATACTCAGTGTGTCCGTCAGCCTCCACAGGAGGGCAATGCCTACAAGCATTATCGTGTCTGATGCCCCTATCAGGATCATGGTCTTTTTCGCGGCAGCGGAGCTCTTCTCATCCTTCCCCGGAATAAGTTTGTAAAGTGTTATCCCCAGTATTCCCCAGAAAAGGATGAAGAGGATGAGGTTGTCAGAGAGCACTGCTCCATAGGAACAGGCGGTTGTGACAAGGAACCAGGAACTGAAATGAGGGGTGGTGGATGATTTGTTATATGAAATCGAATAAACCAGCACCAGCAGTGCCATTATACTTATAAACAGTACAATCAGTTTGCTCAGACCGTCAACCGTGAAGGTGAGGTATCCTCCGGCTTTCCCAACCAGGTCAGAACCAAAAAGGGTCATACAGTCCTGTGTCACCTTGTCTCCCTGAGGGACCATCTGCGGAGAGGCTGAATATAGCATCAGGGAGATGTAACCCGCAAAGAGGGTTACAGCCAGGGCTAAAATCCCTTTTGCGGTGCGCCATCTCTCAGGCACGATGAAAAGCAGAACTCCTCCGGCCAGGGGGATCAGTATCAGCATCTGAAGCAACCGGCAGGCGGAAGGACCGGCTAATGATATGAAGGGTTCATTCATGACCTGCAACGGATTTCCTGATTTCTTTTGTCCTTTCCAGGGAAAGCTTAATAAGCTCACCGGCATTCAGTATCCGTTCACCTGTACTGTTATCGTATACCGCAGCCATTCTCTCCGTACAGCAGTAGCACGGATCGACAGCAGCAAGCGACAGGGTGGCATCAGCTATTGTCTGCCCGATGCATGATTTCCTGAATGTTGCAATGTTCGTATAGCTCGGGGCCCTTATTTTATGCCTGGCCGGAGAGTTGGAGCCGTCAGAGACCACAAAGTGGAAAACCTCGCCCCTTGGCGCTTCTGCGCGTCCCATACCGATCCCCGCCGGGATCTCATTTATCTTCAGTGAGACATCTCCTTCCTTAAGTTTTTCGAGGGCATCGATGCACTGTTCTATTATCGAGACTGATTCATACATTTCGAGGAGTCTCACCTCAGCCTTTGCAAAAACGTCTCCTTCCTGAGCAGTTATGACCTTCCAGTTTACCAGTGGATAGGCAGCGTACGGATCATCCTTCCTTATGTCGGTTGCTATGCCGGATGCCCTGGCCGTGGGGCCGACGGCAGCATAATCAATGATATCCTGTTTTGTAAGAACACCCACCCCTTTTGTTCGGGCATGAATGACCGGGTCATCCATCACCGCACCGGTCAGGAGATCAATCTTTTTACGTATCACGGACATCTCCTTCCTTATGGCAGGGATCTTGTGATTTTCTATGTCGCGCCTGACCCCGCCCACCTTGAACATGGCATAACTGTTCCTGTTGCCGGTTATCATCTCAAACAGGTCAAGAACGGGTTCACGGTATTTCCAGGCCCACATGAAGACAGTGTTGTATCCCAGGAAATGGCCGGCGAGGCCCACCCAGAGGAGGTGGCTGTGAATGCGTTCAAGTTCGCCAATGACTGTCCTGATATATTTTGCCCGGTCGGGAATCTCGACTCCTGCTATCTCTTCAACGGCGTTGGCAAAGGCAAAAGGGTGTGACGTTGAGCAAATACCGCAGATGCGTTCGACGAGGAAGAACACCTGGTCATAGGTTTTTGATTCGCTCAGTTTTTCTATTCCTCTGTGGTTGTAGCCGGTTTCCCATTTGATGTCTGTTACAATTTCGCCGTCGCAATAAAGTTTGAACAGCTCGGGCTCTTCCTGAAGCGGGTGATATGGTCCTATCGGTATGAGTGTCTTTCTGCCCATCGTTTCCGGATTGTTATCTGAACTCTTTCCTGTAGGGGTAGACGTCGTCTGCCCAGTTACCCTCCGAGAGGAGTTTTTCCTGGTTTGGGTGGTTGAGGAAGTTGATGCCGAAGAGCTCGTGCATTTCCCGCTCAATCCAGTTTGAGGCGCTGAACATGTTTGAGAGCGATTCAATCTGCGGCTTCTCGCTGTCGAGGGTCACATGGAGGCTGAGGATCATCCCCTCAGCGTCAAGGCTGAAGTGATAGTAGATCTCAAAGCCGCGCCTGGTATGCAATGCGGAGGCAATGATAAACCTGTAGCCTTCACTTTTATACAGGTATCCGGAGATGGCTGTGATGGCAGAGGGCCTGACAGAGACGATGCCACGTCTGCCCTTCACCAGGTCAATCGCGAGGGTGTCACTGCTGAACATGTCAGTAAGCTTGTTTATTACGGCTTCTGTATCCATCTGCATATCACGTTTTTCTACCTGCCAGTCTTGCAACTCCTGCAATGATTGCTTCGGGCTTCGGGGGACAACCGGGGATATAGGCATCCACAGGAATTATTTTGTCTACAGGCCCGGCGAAGGTTATTCCCTCGGCAAATATTCCTCCCGTACATCCGCAGGCGCCGATAGCCACCACCAGCAGGGGTTTGGGTGCCTGGTCATAGAGTTCCAGAAGGCGGTCCCGGTCGCGCATGTTGATTGACCCGTTGACGAGCAGGACGTCGGCATGCCTTATGCTTCCCACCAGCATTATTCCGAACCGTTCAAGGTCATGTCTAGGGGTGAGACAGTCAAGGATCTCGATGTCACAGTTGTTGCATGAGGCTCCTCCGAAGTGAAAGACCCACAGTGATTTTCTGAAGACAAAGTCCTTGAAGCCCACGATTTTTGTTTTATAGTCCGAATGCATTCAACACAATGGCAATTATTACCAGCAGGTTCATCCATATAAGGAAGAATGAGGATGCCTGTTTTATCTTCAGCCTCGGGTTGGTATTCCTGATGAGTGTTACCAGGAGCACCAGGGCGAGTATTTTCAGGATGAGCCAGAGGACTCCGATACCACCTGTCATACCATTCATCAGCAGAGCAACAATGAAAGCCGGAAGGATGAAAAGCATAATGTACTTTGCAAGCCTTATCATTGCATAGGGCGGGCCGGAGTACTCGATGTAAATCCCTGAAGCCAGCTCAGCCTCCGCTTCAGACATATCAAATGGCACCAGCCCCAGTTTGGCCTGGATGCAGAAGAGCCCGGCAATGAACAGCAGAACGCCTGAGATGCTGCCGATAAACGGTTTGTCAGCTTGCTGTACGGCTATTATACTGTTGAGATCGAACTCCTGTCCGCTCTTCATTATCACTGCGGCTACAACAAGGAGGAAGGTGAGTTCGTAGCTTATTATAAGTTTCATTTCGCGCGAAGCGCCAACGGCAGCTATCGGATTACCTGAGGCAAGGGAACCGATTATATAAGAGAACGAAGGCAGGGTGAGGAGATAGAAAATTACGATAATATCACCCTTGAATCCTGTCTCGATATTGAACAGAGGCAGGAGAATAAACAACCCGGCCATGGTGGCTCCGAAGAGGGCCAGTACAGGGGCCAGGAGAAACACAAAACGGGAGCCCTGCCGGGGCAGAATGGTCTCCTTCACAAGCATCAGCTTGAGGAAGTCCCAGAACGGCTGAAGCAGCGGGGGTCCCTTGCGGAACTGTACCCTGGCGGTTATCTTCCTGTCATACCAGGAGAGAAGTCCTCCTGTCACTGCCATAAACAGCAACCCGGGATAGACAAAGAAATAAAAGAGACTGACCGCCATATTCTTTCTCTTTACTCTTTAAAAGTTACATACATATAATCTCTGATAAGCACCCTCTCATTAAGCTTGTAGATGTGCTCTTCAGGTTTTTCATCTTCACTGGTTAATCTGGCTGTCCCGGTAGGGCATGCCTGTACAAACTTGCGGGCCTGTTCATGATCACACAGATCATATAAAAGATCCCTGTTACGGTGATGTTTGAAGAAATCGGTCATCATTGTGCCAAATGGACAGATAGTCACACATGACTTGCATGAGACGCAGAGGTTTGTATGTCTCATAATGATGCCCTCGTCATCCTTTTCCAGCGCTTCGGCAGGGCAGACAGCAATACAGGGGGCCTCTTCGCACCTGCGGCATGTAAATCTGAAGGTGGCCAGTTCACGGATTGTCTTCATCCCGCCAGCCACACCGTGACAGAGAGCTTCAGGCAGTTCCGTCGCCGGGTTACGGATCATGGCGGCCCTCAGTGCAATCATATCTATCAGAACCTTCATGCCTGCTGTGTTTTTATTTCCAGATCTCCGGGTTATGCTTTATCTCGTTGTAGGTAAAGACAGGGCCGTCCTTGCATACAAAGAATTCTCCCATCATGCAGTGACCGCATTTACCCAGGCCGCATGACATATTCTTTTCCATCGAGAGGTAGATCTGGTCATCATGGTAGCCCATCTCAAGGAGCTTCAGGGTTCCGTATTTCATCATTATGGGAGGACCGCATACCACTGCCACTGAATTGTCAATGTTCACCCTGACACTGTCAAGGAGTTTGGTGGCTACACCCACCGGCCCGTCCCAGTCATCGTCGGTGATATCAACAGTGCGGTAGGCTTCGAACTTATCAATGCTGTTCAGCCGGTTGAAAAGTGGTTTGTAGATGCAGTCGGCCGGCGTTTTGGAACCGTAACAAAGTATTACCTTTTCAAGGTCATCCTTCATGTGCTCGAGGGTGAAGAGGAGAGAGCGTATCGGAGCCAGGCCGCAGCCTCCTCCGAGTATCAGGACCTCTTTTCCCCTGAACTCCGCAACGGGGTAGCCTCTGCCGTAGGGACCCCTTATACCCATTACTGCCCCTGGCTTGAGTTCATGCATTATGCCGGTTACATAACCGGTTTTCATTACTGTTACCTCCAGCTTTTCGGTGACCAGCGGTGAAGACGAAGGGGTAAATGGTGCTTCCCCGACACCATCCACGGAAAGCTCAATAAACTGACCGGTCCTGAAGACGAATTCTTCATCGGGAACCAGTACGAAGGTTTTTATCAGGGGTGATTCTTCAATCACCTCAGTGAGGTTCGCCCTTAAGGGCTTATATATATTATTGGTTCCGGCCATGGCTATCTTCACACGAACTCCATGAAGAGTTCATTCTTGTTTATCTTTCCGAGGCATGCCTCGATGCACCTGCCGCAGCCCGTGCATGCAAGTGCATTGAATTTTTGCGGTCGCCAGACATACTTGCACATATACCTGTTCCGGAACCGTTGATCAAGTTCAAAGAGTGCATCCTCGCCACCGGCCACCCTCTCGAATCCCGGGTACTGGCAGGCATCAGTATGTTTTATCTTTTCAAATCCGGGCCTGTCAATGAGGATGAAGCAGCTGCAGGTAGGACATATTGTCGTGCAGGCTCCGCACGAGACGCATTTTGATGCATATTTCTGCCAGATCTCCCGGCCTGCCTTCAGCACGATCTCCCCCGTGGTCCTGTAATCAGGCAGATTCTTATTTTGCCCGGCAAGGGCGGCCTCAGTCTCTTTTTGTCTTTCTTCAGCTAACCTGATCCTTGAGGGATCATCAACCGGATCCGCTGCAGGGAACTCCTTTGCCAGCTCAGCACCCCGGCTGGTGATGATCCTTAAAACAATGCAGTCACCCACGGAAATCAGTCCCATGTCAGCAATCTCCTCCGGCCAGGGATTGACTCCGTATGATGTGCAGTGGCAGTGTTCATTCACCGAATGACAGTCCGAAGAAATAATCAGGGTGTTTTTCCTTCGCTGACTGTAAAAGGGATCGGTGAATGCTTCATCAAGGTATATCTCATCAAGCAGCCGGAGAGCTGTGACATCACAGTTCGGCACCCCGATAATTATCCTTGGCCTGCCGTTTTTGACGGCACCGGTCACATTCTCCCTTACCGGCAGGAAGAAATTCTTAAGCGGGGTGGCGGGTTTGGGTACGTTGTAAGCAATTTTATCGGCCTGATTCAGCCTGAACGGCTCGTAATCAAGACTTAATTCATCCTTCACCGGAACGAAAATGTCATGTGAGGAGAGCAGTTTTTCCAGTGAACGATGCCAATCTTCCTTCTTAATGCTTAAGTAGTACATTATATGTGAGAAGATTCACATAATAAAGTTAAATCTGCAGTTAATTCAAGTCAAATTTATTTTTGCATCAACCGGATTATAATATTTTATTGAAGTTTTAAAGTATTATCAATCAATATTATATTTTATTATATTCCGTTTGAAAAAGTTGGTTTAACTTGCATGGTAGAATTGAGTTTCAATGAATTAATGTGAAACAATTCACAAAACACAACACCAGGAACAGCCTCAGGAGGATTTTTCTTTATCACGGGCTCCTGGTAAGACTTAACTCCATGGGGGTCAAGAGGGTATATTCTTACAACCTGGCCGAGGGAGCAAGGGTGACACCTGAGCAGGTCAGGAAGGATTTCTCAGAGTACGGTATCAGGGGAAACAGGAGGGGAGGTTATATGACTGTATTGCTTCTGAATGAAATGGAAACTCTCTTCAGGCGCGACCGGGTAACCAATGTGATACTGGTAGGAATGGGAAATCTCGGGCAGGCACTGTCGAAGTACTCTCGTTTCGGCCAGCGCGGTATCAACATCGTTGCAACATTTGACATTGACCCTTACAAGCAGAAGACGAGGGATGAGATGCAGGTTTATACTCCCGGGCGTCTGCAGGAGATAATTGACAGGTTCCATGTCACTGTTGCAATTATTGCAGTACCTGACATATCGGCACAGGAGGTTTGTAATGAGCTTGTAGGGATGGGCATCAGGGGGATTGTCAATTTTTCGCCTGTACTCCTCAGGGTGCCTGAATATGTTATCGTCAACAATGTGAACCTGAGTGATGAGATAGAGAGCGTCATCTGGTCCGTTTACCGGATGAAGGAACAGCAATCGCTCTACCTTTAACAGCCATGGAAGCCGGTTATGAGATAATTGTCAGGGGTCTTGTGCAGGGGGTCGGATTCCGCCCTTTTATCCGCAGGCTTGCCCAGAAGCATTGCATGAACGGCGAAGTGGTTAACCGCAGCGATGGTGTCATGGTGCTTCTCCATTGTGATCTTCCTGCCGCCAGGCGGTTCATGGATGATATCCGCACCCTGGCTCCACCGGCTGCGAATGTCCGGTCGGTGGAGATAAACCGGACCGAGGTCAGGAATTACCGGGATTTCATAATCCGGCCCAGCGTTGATGACGGAGAGACAATTACTGAAGTAAGTCCGGATATTGCAGTTTGCGGGGAGTGCCTTTCCGACCTGGAGAAAGATCCGCGACGGATTGATTACCCCTTTATAAACTGTACAAACTGCGGTCCGCGCTTCACAATAGTCAGGGCCATTCCGTATGACCGCGCTGCCACAACAATGGCTCCGTTTGAGATGTGCCGGCCCTGTGCGTCTGAATACAATGACATCAATGACAGGAGGTACCATGCCCAGCCGGTGGCATGCAATCACTGCGGCCCGGTATATACTCTCCTGGCTGAAGGGAAAAATGTCACGGATATAATTGCCATCCTGCAGGAAATATCTGAACGTCTCGCTGCGGGAGGAAGTGTTGCGATCAAGTCGACCGGCGGATACAACCTCATGTGCAACGCGCTCAGTGAAGAGGCTGTCGCAGCGCTTAGGCGGAGGAAACAGCGTGACATGAAGCCTTTTGCAGTCATGTTCAGGGATATTGAAACCCTCAGGGAATATTGCCGGACGGATGATGATGAGGAGGCTCTGCTGCTGTCATGGCGGAGGCCTATACTCATACTGAAGCAGAAAAAGCCGCTGGCCCCTTCAGTCAGCAGCGGCCTGAACACCACCGGGGCAATGCTTCCCCATATGCCGGTACACCACATGCTTTTCAGGTTCCTGGAAACGCCTGCAGTGGTGCTGACCAGCGGAAACCTCAGTGACGAGCCGATAATCATAAGTGACAGTGACGCCCTCTGCGATCTCATGCCTGTGACAGGTTGTGTTGTGAGTTATAACCGGGAGATAAACAACAGGGCAGACGACTCAGTGGTGAGAATGTGCCATGGAAAGACAATCCTTATCCGCAGATCGCGGGGCTACGCTCCGGAACCGGTTGACCTGGCTGCCGTTGCCGAGGGGATATTTGCAGCAGGTGCGGAGCAGAAGAACAGCTTTTGCATAGGTAAAGGGTCACGCGCAATTTTAAGCCAGTATATAGGTGATATTAAGAATGTTGCCACCTGTGATTATTATGCTGAAACCTACAGGCTTTTTTCATCCCTCTTCAGGTTCGTGCCCTCCGATGTTGTGTGTGACATGCATCCCGATTACCTGTCGGGCAGGTTTGCGGAAGAGCTTGCAGGGAAGCGGGGAGTCCCGCTGATGAGGATACAGCACCACCATGCCCACGCAGTTTCGGTGATGGCCGAGCACAGACTCAGCGGCAGGGTAATAGGGGTGGTTATGGACGGAACAGGCTACGGAACTGACGGCAATATCTGGGGCAGTGAATTCCTGATTGCGTCTGCAACGGAATTTGAGAGATACACCCACTTTGAATATTTCATGATGCCGGGGGGCGATGCAGCGGTTGCCGAGCCATGGCGGATGGCCCTCTCATGTCTCTGCAGCTCTTTAGGCAGCGACTATGATTTCAGGTCTCTGAAGCTTTTCCGCGAAATTGACGAAATAAGGTTTGCCACTGTCCAAAAGATGCTCGTTCATGGTATCAATACACCTGTGACCTGCGGCGCAGGACGAATCTTCGATGCGGTATCTGCAATGCTCGGGCTGTGCGCAAGGTCTTCATTTGATTCCGAAGCACCGATGCGCCTTGAATCGGCCATTAGCTGCAATACCCGGGAGTTCTATCCTTTTGCAATCAACGGAACTGTACACCTGGGTGATACTTTCAGGGAACTTTTGCGCGACAGTGAGCAGGCAGACATCTCAACTGCTGCGGCAAAGTTTCATAATACAATTGCGCAGGTTATCCTTGAGGTCAGCATCAGAATGAGAAATGACACAGGTCTGAATGACGTGGTTCTCTCAGGAGGAGTTTTTCAGAACAGATACCTGCTGGAGAAATCTTCGTATCTTTTATTAATGAACCGGTTTAACGTTTATACAAATCACCAGGTCCCACCGAACGACGGCGGGATAGCCCTCGGGCAACTGGCGGTGGCAGCGGAAAGGAGGCGGCTATGTGTCTGAGCCTTCCGGCGAAAGTACTGACAGTAGATGGTGACATGGCTGAAGTCTCCGTTGGCGGAGCCGTATTCCGGGCAGGAATACAGATGGTTGAAGGGATCATGCCGGGCGACTATGTGCTTCTTCATGCCGGTTTTGCTATAGGGAAGATGAAGGAGGAAGAGGCGATTGAGACACTGCGCCTTCTGGACGAGATTGACGGAGCGTGGCAGGACAGATGAAATACATCGACGAATACAGGAACGGCAGACATGTTGCCAGGCTGGCTGAGATGATCAGGCAGGAGGCGGCACGTGCGTATACTTTTATGGAAGTCTGCGGGGGCCATACGGCTGCCATTCACCGGTTCGGCATACATTCACTGCTTCCGGCGAAGGTGAAGCTACTGTCCGGACCCGGCTGCCCGGTCTGCGTAACCCCCGTCAGGTATATCAACACACTGGTGACCCTCGCCTCCCGCCGGGATATCACTGTTACAATGTTCGGCGACCTCATGAGGATTCCCGGAACCCTGGCCTCTCCGGGAGAAGCAAAAGCCTCGGGGGCTGACATCAGGGTAGTGCTTTCAGCTCATGAAGCCCTTGACCTTGCAAGATCAGACCCGCAGAGGAAGGTGATTTTCGCGGCAATCGGGTTTGAGACTACCGCCCCCGGCACCGCTGTCACGCTGATGCACGCAGAAAGGGAGGGAGTTGAGAATTTTTATGTGCTGAGTGCCCATAAGGTCATGCCCCCGGCCATGGAGATGATCCTGAGGGAGGGTGCACGCATTGACGGTTTTATCTGCCCGGGTCATGTGGCTGTCATCACCGGATCTGAAGCCTTTGACTTCATTCCCCGGAAATACGGACTCGCCTGTGCCGTGACAGGCTTTGAGCCGGCAGATATCATGCTTGCATTACTGATGCTCATCAGGCAGGTAAATAACCATAAGCCTCATGTTGAGATTGAATACCGCAGGGCGGTATCAGCAGAGGGCAACAAAATAGCACAGGGATATATGCGGGAGGTCTTTGAACCGGAAGATGCTGAGTGGAGGGGGCTTGGCATCATCCCCTCCGGAGGTTTGAATATACGGGAGCGTTTCCGCCATTTCAATGCCGGCATTGCCTTTCCCGTTGATCTTCCTGGTCCGGCAGATGAAACTGACTGCATATGCGGAGATATACTCAGGGGTGTGAGCACACCTTCCGACTGTCAGCTGTTTTCCACGGTATGCACACCTGACCATCCGCAGGGAGCATGTATGGTATCAGCCGAGGGATCATGTCATACCTTCTTTAAATACCACGGCCATGAGTGAGAAGATCACCCTTAGTCACGGAGGCGGCGGGAGGCAGGCACAGATACTTATCAGGGACCATTTTGCCACACGTTTCGGCATGGCCGGCCCGATGACCGACTCAGCCATTCTCTCAGCGCCATCGGGAATCCTCGCCTTTACAACCGACTCCTATGTGATTGATCCGATTTTCTTCCCGGGAGGCGACATCGGAAAGCTTGCAGTTTGCGGGACGGTGAATGACCTTGCGGTGTCAGGGGCGGAACCGAAGTACCTGTCAGCTGCCTTCATAATTGAGGAGGGATTCGGCATGGAACAACTTGATGAGATAGTGACATCAATGGCTGACGAGGCAGAGGCCGCGGGGGTGCGGATTGTGACAGGCGATACGAAGGTGGTGGAGAAGGGCCAGTGTGACGGTATCTTTATTAATACGGCCGGGGTTGGTCTCCTCAGCAGTGACCTGGTACATGTCAGCAGCGCTTCATCGGTAAAAGAGGGAGATGTGCTGATAATCAACGGATCGCCTGGTGACCATGCGGTGACAATCCTTGCCGCACGGCGAGGCCTCTCGTTTGACATACCGCTCCTCTCAGACTGTGCCTCGCTGAACCGCCTTGTGAGAAGGGTTGCTGAGAAACCGGAAGCGGTTCATTTCATGAGAGACCTTACCCGTGGAGGACTGGCAGCTGTGCTCAATGAGCTGGCAGCGATGAGGGGATGCGGAATTATTATTGATGAAGTATCCGTTCCGGTACAGGAACCTGTCAGAGGCCTGTGTGAGATACTCGGCTTTGACCCCCTTACCCTGGCCAGTGAAGGGCGGATGCTGGTGGTGGCCGCGCCCGGGGAGGCAGGGGCAATAGTTGAAAGGATGCGTAAAGATCCCCTGGGCAGTGAAGCAGCCATCATAGGCCGGATCACCTCCGGAAGAGAGGGCCGTGTCATCCTGAACGGAACCTCAGGAGGAAAAAGGTTCATTGATGTGCCGTCAGGACAGTTGTTGCCGAGAATATGCTGAAAGGAACAGGATGCACGAGTTGAGAATAGCAACGGACCTTGTTGATATGATCGAAGGTTATGCGGCGGAAGCCGGTCTGGGGGCTGTCCACAGGGTGAATGTCAGCTTCGGGCAGTTTATCCAGATCGTGCCTGACCTGTTTGAGACGGCATTCCGTGAAGCGGCCGCTGGTACTGTTGCTGCTGGTGCGGAGGTAGATATTGAAATCATTGCCGCTGAGATGCGCTGTCCTGGATGCGGCTCACAATACATCCCTTCGGAAGACCTGAAAGGATGCTCAGTCTGCGGATCATCTGAAATTGATATTGTACACGGTAAGGAATTATTTATTAAAAGTATTGAAGGAGAATGATCATGGAAATCAGGATTATGAAGAACATCCTTGACAGGAACCAGAATAAGGCTGAAGAGGTACGGGCGCTTCTGAGGGAGAGGAACATAATGATGGTAAATATCATCAGTTCACCAGGTGCCGGAAAGACAACGTTGCTGGAGAGAGCATGTGAGGCTATGCGTCACGGTATCAGGATAGGGGTCATTGAGGGTGATGTTACTACCGATCTCGATGCACAGCGCCTGAAGAAATACCACATCCCCATTGTGGCAATAAACACCGAGGGGGGATGTCATCTCGATTCCCACAGCATTTCAAAAGCCCTGGTCCATTTTGATCTTGATTTTGTCGATCTGCTCTTTGTGGAGAATGTGGGCAACCTCATCTGCCCTTCCCAGTTTGACCTCGGGGAGACATTCAAGCTGGCGGTCATCAGCACGGCTGAAGGCGATGACAAGCCTGCCAAATATCCCATGCTCTTCAGCCAGGCCAGGGCTGTGATCCTGAATAAAACTGACCTGTTGCCCTATACCAACTTCAGGCTGAATGCCTTTGAGGCAGACCTGGCCGCTATCAATCCACGAATAGAAATATTCAGAACCGTTGCTACGACAGGTGAGGGGGTTGACAACTGGCTGCGCTGGCTCAGGCTGCAGCTTGATGAGTGCAGAGCCGACTGATCCTGCAGTATTCGGACGCTTTCAGCATCATTTGTTCAAACCTGAAATATTCAAAAACATGACATAAGTAAGGTTTTTGGATAGGTATTGTTATTAATTTCACAGTCGAAAAGCTAAGTCAATAGTTCATAAAATAACTCTTAATACCTAAAAAATTAATTGAAATGTATCAGACCGATAACATGGTGAAGGAACTGGCGGACAAGCATGGCCGCAAGAGGGAGAGCCTTATGCCCATCCTTCAGGACATTGTGAAAAAGTACAATTACCTAACCGATGATGCCATGGTGGCTGTTGCTACGGAGTTGGATATATCAGCTGCGGAGGTTTACGGCACTGCATCATTTTACACCTTTCTTGACACCGAGGAGAGGGGAAAGAACGTGATCAGGGTCTGCAAGACCATCACGTGTTCAATGAAGGGCAAGAACGATATTGTTGGCACCATTGAAGACATACTGAAGATCAAGGTTGGGGGTACCACACCTGACAGGATGTTTACCCTGCTTGAGACCAATTGCATCGGGTGGTGCCACAAAGCGCCGGCAATGCTTGTCAATGACATGCCTTACACAGATCTCACACCGGAGACTGTTATTGATGTGATTAAAGGTTATATGCGCAAATAATAGGGAGGCACTGAGATGGAAAACAAAGGACTTACAAAAGTTGACCTGATTTTCGAAAGCATCGATATCAGGAAGGTCATGACCAAAGCCTTCGAGATGACCAGCGAAGAGATTATAAATGAGATTCTTGAATCAGGCCTGAAGGGGCGTGGCGGAGCCGGGTTTCCCACCGGTTTGAAATGGAAATACACTGCCGCCGAAAAGGAACCTGAAAAATATATAGTATGCAATGCTGATGAAGGCGAGCCTGGCACCTTCAAGGACCGCGAGATCCTTGACCGTGTTGTATATAAGGTATACGGTGGTATGGCTATCGCCGGCAGGGCAATGGGAGCAAAGAAGGGCTTCATCTATCTTCGCGGTGAATACAGGTTCCTGTTGCCACAGCTCTTCCTCGAGCTTCATAAGTTCCACAAGATGATCTCAGAGATCGGGTATGATTTCAATATTGAGTACCGGATGGGTAGCGGCGCATACATCTGCGGCGAGGAGAGTGCCCTTTTCGAGTCGATCGAAGGTTTCCGCGGTGAACCGCGAAACAAACCCCCCTATCCGACCGTCAGCGGTCTGTTCTCCAAGCCGACCTCGATCAATAACGTCGAGACGCTTGTCACTGCGGTGATGATCATTGACAAGGGTGCAGGTGAATATGTCAAGCTCGGGACCAAGGATTCACGCGGATCAAAGGTGTTCTCCATCTCCGGTGACACTCCCATCCCGGGCATTTTTGAGCTGGAACTTGGAATGACCGTACAGGAATTCGTCAATGAGTTCGGTGACGGTGACACAAAGGCGGTACAGGTAGGAGGCGCTTCAGGCTTTTGCGTTCCGCGAAAGAAATTTGCAGAAACGATCATAGGGTTCGAGGGAGTGCCTACCGGTGGTTCCATGAAACTCTTCAACAGTTCGCGTTCGATGTATAACGTGCTGCATAACTACCTCGACTTCTTTACGGAGGAGTCATGCGGGCAGTGCACACCGTGCCGCGTTGGATGCCAGCAGCTACTCAAGGGAGTTGAAAAGGTAAAGAAGGGCGAGGCAAAATCAACATATCTGAATGAGCTCGTCAAACTTGCCGATACCATGAAGGTGGCTTCGAAGTGCGGCCTGGGACAGTCGGTTGGCAATGCCTTCAAGTCGATTGTTGAGAATTTCAGGGAAGAGATAATTTATTAACACTAGCATAGAAGAAAATGGTAACTCTAAAGATAAATGATCAGGAAGTTAAGGTAGCGGAGGGGACGACAGTACTTGAAGCCGCCAAAAAACTTGGGGTAATCATCCCCACCCTTTGTAATCACCCCGATCTCTGTGTGGCGGGGAACTGCCGTGTATGCGTTGTGGAACAGAAGGGAGCCCGCACACTGATAGCCGCTTGTGCGATGCCTGTCTCCGAAGGGATGGATATACATACCAACTCGCTGAAGGTAAGGAATGCCAGGAAGCACATAGTTGAACTGCTTCTCTCGGAGCACAGGGCAGATTGCACAAAGTGCTACAAGAACCAGAAGTGCGAGCTTCAGACCCTGGCAAATGAATACTCGTTTGGCGAGCATCTTTTCCTTGACCTGGTTGAGGGTCACGCCTATAATATTGACAGGTCATCACCCTCCTTCACCAAGGATGACAGCAAGTGCATCAGGTGCCAGCGCTGTGTTCGTACCTGCGCACAGCTGCAGCATGTGTCTGCAATAGCCGTGGCAAACAAAGGCGCCCACATGAAGATATCTTCATTCCATGACAGACCGATGAGCCATGTGGTCTGCACCAACTGCGGCCAGTGCGTAAACCGCTGCCCGACGGGCGCCCTGACGGAAAAGACATATATTGACCAGGTATGGGATGCCATCTATGACAAGGACAGGCATGTTGTGGTTCAGACCGCTCCGGCTGTAAGGGTGGCCCTTGGCGAAGACCTTGGCTATGACCCGGGTGAAAGGGTGACCGGCAAGATGGTCACTGCCCTGCGTCAGCTGGGATTTGACTCGGTACTCGATACCGACTTTACAGCTGACCTTACAATTATTGAAGAGGGAACCGAACTGCTCTCCAGGCTGAAAAAAGTACTGGTTGATAAAGACAACAGCACGGCACTGCCGATGTTCACATCATGCTCCCCGGGATGGATCAAGTTCATCGAGCACAAATACCCGGACATGCTTCCCAATCTTTCGACCTGCAAATCACCCCAGCAGATGTTCGGCGCCCTGGCCAAGACATTCTATGCCAAGAAACGCAACCTTGATCCTGCAAAAGTGATCTCTGTTTCGATCATGCCCTGCACTGCCAAGAAGTACGAAGCCGACAGGCCTGAGATGAGATCAAGCGGATACAAGGACATTGACTTTGTTCTAACGACACGTGAGCTGGCAGTGATGATCAAACAGGCAGGGATAGATTTCCGCACGCTTGAGCCTTCTCATTATGATTCAATTATGGGCACATCAACAGGTGCCGCGGTCATATTCGGAGCTACAGGCGGTGTGATGGAGGCAGCACTCCGTACAGCCTATGAACTGGTTACCGGCAAGCCGGTTCCGTTCAAAAACCTGAATATCACACCTGTGCGTGGAATGGAAGGAGTGAAGGAAGCCACGGTTAAGATTGAGGGCACAACCGAAGAGTGGAGGTTCCTGGAGGGAGCTGAGCTGAAGGTTGCCATAGCACACGGCCTTGTGAATGCCAACAAGGTAGCGAAGGCAGTGAGTTCCGGCAAGGCCAGCTATCACTTCATTGAGATTATGGCCTGTCCGGGCGGATGCATAGGCGGCGGCGGACAGCCAATCCCCACCAACGCGGTTGTTCGTCAGAAGCGAATGGATGCAATCTATTCGGAAGACATGCATATGGACCTGAGGAAATCTCACGAGAATCCGGAAGTGGTCGCAATTTATGAGGAGTTTCTCGAGAAACCCAACGGGCATAAGTCGCATGAGCTCCTGCATACACATTACGTAGCCAGGGAAGCTTACTAATCAGACATACTGAACACTTTATGGGCGGAGACGTTTTGAAGAGCGTCTCCACCTTTTTTTATGTTTTTCAACACAAAAGTTGGCACGTGAGGAGTTTCTTGCCATTTTTAGTCAACCATGGCAGATGATACTGAGACAGGACATAAACTGATGAGCAGTCCCGGCTTTTCAAACAAAGACTCATAATGCACAAGTTAAACGATTTCCTGACAATGCTCGACGGGTACCTGGGCGGGCATGTATGGTTCATGGTACTGCTTATCGGTACCGGACTCTTTTTTACATTTTACCTGGGATTTCCTCAGATACGATACTTCAGGCATGCCATCAGGATAACGAAAGGGAAATACGATCACTCACATGATATAGGAGATACCAGTCATTTCCAGTCCCTGGCTACAGCGCTCTCCGGGACTGTTGGTACCGGCAACATTGCCGGTGTGGCGCTCGCCATCCATCTTGGTGGACCGGCAGCGCTCTTCTGGATGCTTCTGACGGCTGCCATCGGGATGTGTACCAAGATGGTTGAGGTCTCCATATCTCACAAATACAGGGACGTACTTCCTGACGGGAGCATCTCCGGAGGGCCGATGTATTATATGAAGAAGCGGCTCAACATAACATTGAGAAACGGGAAGGTTCTGAAGACCGGCCTCATACTCGGCTCCTTCTTCGCAGGTGCAACAGTTCTCTGTTCCTTCGGTACAGGCAGTCTGCCACAGATAAACAGCATCACCAATGCTGTCTTCGCCACATTCGGGGTAAAGCATATCATCACCGGCGCCATTCTCTCTGTTCTGCTTGCGCTTATTATCATTGGCGGGATAAAGCGCATAGCGAGGGTGACATCGGTACTGGTGCCGTTTATGGCAATACTTTACCTGATCGGGGCACTTATAGTGATCTTTTCGAATTATCAGAATATCCTGCCCTCGCTGGGGGCCATCTTCAGCGATGCCTTCACCGGTTCTGCAGCTGCCGGTGGCTTTCTGGGCGCCTCGTTCGCCTTCGCCATGAACAGGGGTGTCAACAGGGGACTTTTCTCCAACGAGTCTGGGCAGGGGTCGGCACCTATAGCTCACTCGGCGGCAAGAGCTCCGGAACCTGTGTCAGAAGGTATGGTCGCACTTCTCGAACCGTTTATAGACACAATATGTATCTGCACCCTGACCGGACTCGTGGTCCTTTCTTCAGGCGCATGGAACACCAAAACAGAAAACCATTTCCAGGCGACAGACATGCAATATCTTGCCGGGTCCTATGACGACAGCAGGAGTGAGGATGTGGTTAAGCTTGGTGATCATGTCCGCGGGACGGCCCCACTGCCGCTTTTCAGCGGACAGCTCGAGGTAGTGAACGGTATCTCAAAGACTCAGGGCGTCTCTCTGATCCACGCAAGATCGCTTGCAGAAAATGTTACATACAATGCAGGGAATGCACCTTTCACAGGAGCGATAGAAGTCAGGGAAGGTAAGATGGTTAATCCTCCTGCATTTGATATTGTTGGTGAATCACTCATCCACAGCGCCCCGATGACCACATTTGCATTCAGCCGGAGTGTGATGAAGGGCTGGGGAAAGTATATCGTCGCCTTCGGATTGCTCCTGTTTGCATTCTCCACTGCCATATCGTGGTCTTACTATGGCGACAGGGCTGTTACCTTCCTGGCGGGACCGAGGTATGTCATCTGGTACCGCATCATCTTCGTGGTGGCATTCTTTATTGCATCATTCACAGATACAACCATTGTATGGTCCCTTTCATACGTGGCAATAGTACTTATGGCTGTACCTAACCTCATCGGGATCTTTATCCTCCGTAAGGAGATGAAACAGAGTGTGAAAGATTACTGGATGACCTTTGCAAAGCAATATCCTGAAGAGAAGATCTCAGGCAAGATGCTGAAAAGATTCAACAGGTAAAGCTGACCTGTCTGTGCCAGCCACTGTTACTCCCTGTCGGGCATTTGCGGGTACAGGTCCTCAACCTTCACAGAGGCATCATTGTCGGTGGTAACCTCTACAACCACCTCCTCACCCCTGTTCCTGAAATATAGCAGGAACGCCAGTATCGGCATCACCGGTGTCACCAGTCCGCCGGTCAGCGCACTGAGGCCGATGTAAACCGGGTTGCGTGTCATCTCAAGCATTGCCGTAGCTTCCTCCGGATTGGTCATTGACCTTATGAATGATCCGGTAAAAGGAAGCATCACAATTGCTCCAAGTACCAGGGACGCTACAACCAGAATCAGGATTACAACAATAGCCCATCCCATGTTGGCCCACAGGTTCTTGTGCGTCAGCCTGAAGGAGCGTGTAAGAGCTTCAAGGGGATTGCGGGTTTCAGCCAGTATTACCGGCATCAGGAAGAGACCTGTCGTAGCCATGTAAAATATGGCAAAGAACCCCGGAAGAACCAGGAGAACAATCCCGATTGAGACCAGCATCACTGTCAGTACTCCGAAGATGATCATCGCAACCAGGTATGGTACCAGGGCAAAGAGTGATTTTTTCAACAGGGCAGAGATGAAGCCCGGATCTCCCGCGGGTCTCTCCATGACCCATGTATGCAGCAAAACGCTCAGCACCAGTGTCACCAGAAGAGCCAGGGAATAAGGTCCTGCAAAATCCTTCATCGTTTCGAGCATTTCGACGGGATCAGTGGTTGTCTGAAGCGATGACAGATCAAGGCCTGAGATGAACACCGATGTCAGCAGTGAGCCGGCTACTGAGATAATATACAGCCCTACGAAGTATTTTTTGTAGAAGTACCACAGTTTGTTAAATGCACTGTCAAGGTCAACAGCCCCGGCAAGAGGATGGTTCTGATAAGTGTTCATTGCAGCTTTGTTAGAAGATTTATTAAATCAAAGGTAAATCTATTAAAAAATCAGTTAAGTATCTCAAGCATCTCGTTCACACCGAGGTCACCCATAGGATTATTGGTATCGATGAATGTTCCGGCCAGCCGTGATTTTTTCTCCTGAAGACGCTGAATTTTCTCCTCGATGGTGTTGCCGGAGATATATCTGTAAACAAAGACCCTTTTTTCCTGGCCTATCCTGTGGGCCCTGCTCAGTGCCTGAATCTCGGATGCAGGGTTCCACCACGGGTCAAGGATGAATACGTAATCAGCCTCTGTAAGGTTAAGCCCGACGCCTCCGGCCTTGAGAGAAATCAGGAAAACCTTGATATTCTCATTGGTCCTGAAATTGCCTATAACCTTCCCCCTCTCCCTGGTAGACCCGGTCAGCATGGTGTATCCTATGCCGTTCTTTTCCAGCCAACCGGGGAAAAGCTCCAGGTGCTTTACAAATGATGAAAATATAAGTATCCTGTGTCCCTCCGCCACCACGTTCCCGATATTATGGGTCACAGCATCAAACTTGCCTGAACCTCCCCTGTAATTCTCATCGGTCATCACGGGGTGGTTTGCCAGCTGCCGCAGCCTCATCAGTCCCTGGAGAACGATAATGGCCGATTTTTCAATGCCCACAGACTCAATGTTTTCCAGGATGGTATTTCGTACGGCAGATTTTTCCTTTTCGTAAACAGCAGCCTGTTCGTCTGACATGTCACACTGGATGACCTGCTCCGTTACGGGAGGCAGCTCGCTGACCACCATTTCCTTGGTGCGTCTCATGATGAACGGCTGGATTATCTTCCTGAGCCTGTTCTCCTTCTCCTCCTCGTAGTTCTTTTCAATGGGTCTCGCGAATTCCCTCCTGAAAAATGCCAGTGATCCCAGCAGCCCAGGATTAACGAAGTTCAGCTGGGTCCACAGATCGGTCAGGGAGTTCTCTACCGGTGTGCCTGTAAGTACCAGCCTGTGTTCGGCCCTCAGCCTCATAACCGACCTGTACAGGTGGGAGGAGGGGTTCTTTATGTGCTGGCTCTCATCAAGGACCACGTAAAAGAAGCATACCCGGGTGAAGAGCTCAATGTCCTGTCGCACCGTATGGTAACTTGACAGTACTATATCATAGCCGGTGAAGTGGGAAGCTGACCTGTGCCTGGTTGCACCGTAGTGGATAAGAGTCTTCATTGAAGGGCAGAAACGCCTTATCTCATTATGCCAGTTGTGGCAAAGTGATGCCGGTACAATGATCAGTGAGGTAGCCGGGGAGCTCTCCCTGCCGAAGAGGGTAAGCTGTTCCTGGTCATTACCATCAGCGTCAGGCTCCGGGCAGTTCCGGCTCATACTGCGGGCTTTCATCCTCTCCCTGTTGAACATGAGCAGTGCCAGGGTCTGTAACGTCTTGCCGAGCCCCATGTCGTCAGCAAGGCATCCGCCGAGATTGTTTGACTGAAGGAAATGAAGCCAGCTCATTCCCTCCAGCTGGTAAGGCCTCATCTCAGCGTTCAGTCCTTCCGGCACTGGCAATATCTCCAGCTTCTCAGGCATGACAAGCTTCTCCAGTCCGGTGCAGGTGTCACACTCCTCCGCTGAGACTGCCTCGGTGAAGATGCTGAAATGCTGCTTGTGAAGGAGCAGATCATCATCGCTGTCCTTGCCCATCTCAAACAGCCCGCGGTACCTGGCAAACCATTCCTCCGGGAGGAGGGCTACGGTACCGTCAGGGAGGATATATTCACGATTTCCTTCAAGGATATTTCTCCTGAATCTTGTGAAGGAGATGGTGAAGGGACCAATAGTCACTATTGCTTTCAGGTCGAACCAGTCATTTATGACCTGGTGGCTGATTCTTATCTCTACCCTGTGCAGCGAGTAGGGCCGGTCAAGACTTCCTGTGCGGATTATCAGACCGGCATCCTCCAGTTTGTTCCTGTTGTAGGAAACCGTTTCAATAAGGTCATACAGAGCCTCCCCTTCAAATTCCCTGGCTCCCGGGGTGATGAAGTTTATGCCGTCATCACTGGTCAGTCCCGCTTCGTCAAGTGCGTCCAGACAACTCATTTCCCATTCAGGGTCACGTTCCTTCCGCAGGAAGCTGAAATGACCCTCTTTGTTCAGGAAGGTTGTGAAATGAGTAATATCGTCAGGATAATAAATATCCCTGTTATCATAGCGGAATTTAAGTATGGCAGCCGGCACTCCGCTGAGGGTACGCTCAATGATAAGAAATGCATTCTTGTCAGGCTCTGAGTGCTCAACAGAGAACCCGGTGCCTGCCACCCGGTGACTGTTGATCACATGAAGCACGAACGTGGAGAAGTACTTCTCCACAGTATTTTCAGGTATGATGATCCTGTCCCTGGTCAGGAATGGTCTGATCTTTGTCCCTTCAATGTCAGCAATGAAATGAATGGAGTGACTGGTCCTGATGATACATGGTTTGTTTGACAGAATTTCTACCTGTTGCCCATGCAGATTAACCTGTTTTCCTGCTGACTCCACAGTAAGGGTGTAGCTGGTTTCTCCGGGAGAGCGGTTAAACCTGAATACGGGATCTGCGGCTACCGGATTGATTTTCAGCCTGTCTTCCTGATGCAGGGTGTTTATTCCCGGTTTCTGGAGGAAGAGCGGTATCTCCTCCCTCAGGGTTATCTGAAGACACTGGGCTATCCTTGACTCCATATAAGGCTTGATCAGCTCGCTGAACTCCCTCTCAGTCACATTTTCCAGGAACTCCCTGACATTACGGTGTTTTGAAAAAAGCTTAAAGAGGTTACGGTCAGAGTATTCATTAACCAGTCGTACCGCCTCCTTCTCCTCGTTATCCAGTCCTGAAAGGGTAAGGTTATTGGGGAAAGGTGAAAGAGCCTCACCGGCGGTGTAATATTCCTGCCCATGCATCTTCTCCAGGATGTATGGCATGAGGATTGTACCCCACCTGCGGTGCTGGGTAAGTATCAGTGCAAACAGTCTCTCACGGGCTGCTACGATGTTGGGTTGCATCTGTGAATTAAATAAACGTGCAATTTTGAAATTCCACGGGTAAATTCAAATAGCTGGCATTAAATAATTCTTTTGTCCTGTTCAGATCAGTATTTTCGTGACTTTTACGGTTTTAAGCGCAGATAATCAGATGATTACGGCATTTGTGCTTTGCCTCTGGCCGGGTGAAAGGATTATTTTAATATCTTTCCGTACTTGTTTAATGAGGGAACAACAGATGAAAAAGGTTATTATAATCAGTCTTTTATTGAGTTTGACTTACCTGGTCTCATCGCAGGAAACACCCTTAACAACCGGGTGGAGGGCAATACGGGCATCAGAAGTTACTGTTGATGGCAGAGTGCTGACCACAGAGGACCCTTCCCCGGAAGGGTGGATAAATGCCACAGTTCCCGGCACTATCCTGACCACTATGGTCAATAACCGCCTGGTGCCTGAACCATGGTACGGCATGAATAATGAGGAGATACCTGACATATGGGATGCCGGCCGCGATTATTACACATACTGGTTCTTTACAAGATTCTCAATCCCTGGCCTTGACTCCACCCGCCAGGTCTGGCTCAAATTCAGGGGGATAAACTACAGGGCAGAGGTATGGTTCAACGGCAGTCTGCTCAGTGACAGCGTCACTGACGGGATGTTTCTCCGGAGGGAGTACAATGTTACTGCCCTGCTGAACAATGATGGTCATAACCGTCTTGCTGTCAGGGTTGAACCTCCGCTGAACCCGGGAAAGCCCAATGGCGGACAGGGGGGCGACGGCACCATTGGCCGTGATGTTACCATGCAGTTCACGGCCGGGTGGGACTGGATACAGCCTGTCAGGGACAGGAACACGGGGATATGGGATGCCGTAACTATTGAAATCACCGGTGATGTTGATTTGAGAAACGGTTTTGCCAGGACGAGGGTCCCAGGCGCACGCCTTCCCGGAGAGTTGCAGGATCCGGCCTTCGTGACCTTCTCCGCCGACATTGTCAACCCCACCGACAGGCTTGTGGAGGGGGAGATAGCCGTTTCTTACCTGGGATCGACTGACAAAAAGAAGATGAAGCTGGAGCCTAACAGCACTGTGACCTACACCTTCCCTGAAAAGAAACAGACTGATCCGAGAATATGGTGGCCCAACGGACTGGGTCAGCCGTCACTTTATCCTGCTGTGATTACCTTCAGTGACAAAAAAGGCAATACGCTTGACAGGGAGGAACTGATGTTCGGATTCCGTGAAGCGGGTAGCTACTTTGATGATTCAACCGGGGCACGGATCTTTACAATTAACGGACAGAAACTCTTTGTCCGGGGTGCCAACTGGATAGCCTCCGACGGAATGCTTCGGCTCAGCCCTGAACGGTATAACACCGAGGTGAAGATGCATGCTGAGATGAATATGAATATGATACGTGTCTGGGGCGGATCAATCACCGAGAGACCGGAGTTCTATGATGCCTGTGACCGGAACGGGATACTGGTCTGGCAGGACCTGTGGATCACAGGCGACTGCAACGGAAGATGGTGTGATACAGTCAGGAAGGCAGACAGCCAGGAGGTCAGGCGGCAGTACCCTGATAACGACTCGTTGTTTCTGAGATCAGTCGAAGATCAGATCTTAATGCTTCGTAACCACCCTTCACTTTACCTGATATGCGGGGGGAACGAGTTCACCCTGCCGGAGGGGCTTGACACACTTGTGCCTAAGCGCCTGGAGGAGATTGACGGTATGCGGATATGGCTTGATGAGTCTACATCGGAGGATCTGCTCCGCAATACATTGGGCGGTACGGCTGACGGACCTTATAACATCAGGGAACCACTTTGGTTTTTCACTCAGAAATGGCATCCGTTCAACCCGGAAATAGGATCAGTGGGGTTGCCCAACATCGAAAGCCTCAGGAAGATGATGGATGAAAAGGATCTTGTGTTGCCCGTTGGTGATGAGGTGAACGAGGTATGGAGGTATCATAAGTATATGGGTTACGGTGCGATGATTGACCGGCTTGGCCAACCCGCTGACCTGGCGGATTTCGTCAGAAAGGCACAGTTGCTGAATTATGAGCAGTACCGGGCACTTGTTGAAGGGTACACCTCGCACATGTGGGACTGGTACACAGGTTTCCTGGTCTGGAAGAGCCAGAATCCGTGGCCGGCTCTCAAGGGGCAGTTTTATGACTGGTATCTTGATCAGAATGCAGGATTCTACGGTTTCAGGCACGGTACAGCTCCGGTGCACATGATGTTTAATCCTGTTGATTCGGCGATATATGTTGTCAATTCAACTCCAAAGGAGCGCAAGGGACTGAGGCTTGAGGCGAAGCTGACCGATGAGTACGGCAGGGAGATATGGAAGAAGGCAGAGGAGAGGACTGTTGACGGGAACAGCATCGTGAAAATCTGGGATGCCGGACTTCGGAACAATCCGGCAAAGGTTCAGTTTCTGAAGCTTCGCATCACATATGTTTCCACCGGTCTCCAGCTGGATGACAACACCTATTGGTTCCCGCAGGATGGTGACAGGAAGTACCTGACCTCGTTACCCGGGGCAAAGATCGTTGGTCAGATGATGAAGGGAAGCAATGGCAAATACACCGTTGATCTTGCCAACAGTGGAAGCGTGGCGGCCTTTTTCGTAAGGATGAAGGTGATACGGGCCCTTGACGGCGAGATGCTGACGCCGGTTTTCATCGATGATAACTATATAGTGTTGTTACCTGGTGAAAAGCGAACCATACAGGTTGATGTAACCGGTGTCAGTGAGGATGAACGGAGCACTCCGCTGTTGCTGCAGCTGGAGGGATTCAATCTGCAACCGGCGATGGTCAGACTTTAGGATGTAATTCTGGCCGGCCAGGGTGCAGTTTTTATCCCTTCCTGCTGATCTCCTCCAGGCGAGCGAGATTGAGAATAGTGATGCTTTTTTCCGATAGCTTGATCAACCCGTCCTTCTCAAAACTTTTAAGAACCTTAACGGCCCCCTCTGTTGATATGCCTGCAAAATCAGCAAGCTCACGCCTGGAGAGATGCCTGAAGAGATCCTCCCCATTGAAGTTTTCCGGAGCAAGGCTGAGTAAAACAGTCGCCATACGCCCGTTGGTCTGCTGATGCAACACATTGTCCAATGATGTATAGAGCAGCGAGTTGTGCTCACAGTACCGCCTGATGATGCTGAAGGCAAAAGCCCCGTTCTGCTTCACCAGCGCTGCAATGGCCTCTTTCTCGATAAGGAAGCCCGTAGTCTCAGTAATCGCTACGACCGAATAGCCAAATGTATTGCGGTTAAAGACTGCCGAGAGACCTACCATCTCGCCAGGACGGATGATGCGAAGGTTATAGTCGCGTCCGTTGCTGCTCTCAATATATTGCCTCGAGAAACCGCTGACGGTGAAAATAACATATGAGGCGAAAGCCCCTTGTTTGGCCAGGTTCTCGCCACGGCGAAAAGCAACCTGTACGCGGCTCTCGCGAACCAGTTCAGTCTCCTCAGGTGTAAGTGCCGAGAAACAGGGCAGGGTTATATCACAGACAAACTCCTTGTCGGTATTGGTGATGGTTTTCATTACAATTGAATGTCGTGCAAATTTAAGAATTATCGCTAACTAAGTCGATGATGTCTCAAATTAAAGATAATCAGACAGATGACTCGACGAGGCTGATATACGACAATTTCCCGGTTGTCGCATTTCAATTCTTGTCATGATCTGTCCGGCAGCTGCAGTGGTCCGGGCAGCCCTCCGGGGATGTACTTTTGCCCCAAACAAAACGAATCAATGAAACACAGAATAGAATCTGCCTGGAAAGGCAAAATGAAGTTTGATACTGTGGTTAACGGCCACCACTTTTTCATAGATCAGGCCGGCGAGAACGGAGATAACAGCGGACCCCGCCCGAAACCTCTCATGCTGGCAGCTCTGGCTGGTTGCACGGGAATGGACGTTATATCGATCCTCAAAAAAATGAGGCAGGAGGTTGAATACTTCAACGTTGTTGTGGAAGGAGATACCGAAGATGAACATCCAAACGCATATCTTAAGATGCATATCATTTATGAGTTCAGTGGCAAGGATCTGGAGATGGAAAAGATAGAGAAGGCAATCAGCCTCTCGATGGAGCGTTACTGCGGGGTGTCAGCGGTCTACCGCAAAGCGGGGATAGAGATGACGCACGAGGTGAAAATGGTCTGAAAGTCTGAAAGTCTGA
>DHUL01000051.1:0-8791 GCA_002409145.1 Bacteroidales bacterium UBA5235 | reverse complement strand
TCAGAATTAATCAATCAATAAAAAAGAAAATATGCTTTACACAAATTTAAATCATGTTGAGTCTGCACAGCAGCTCGAAAAAGTTATCAATGAGAATGAGAATGTAATGGTCTGCTGCGGCAGGATGGGCCCGATGTGCATACCGGTGTACGGTATCATGGAGGAACTAGAGCCTGTTTACGGCCATGTGAAATTCTTCGATATGGAGTTTGACAATCCCGAGGCACAGGTGATCCGTAACGCGCCGCTCACCAGTGGATTCATGGGCCTGCCCTACACCGTCTATTACAAGAACGGCAAGATGGTGAAGGCAACCTCAAGCATCCAGACAATGCAACAGGTGAAGACAATCCTCGATAATGAGTTTGGCAAGCCCAACGCATAGATAATGGAGAACAGCAATCACTACAATGTTATTATTCTCGGCGGAGGACCGGCCGGACTGTCGGCAGCGATCTACCTCTCGCGGGCAAGGCTGAAGACCCTGGTTCTCACAGAGGGCACCCCTGGCGGACAGATGACCCTGACCCACGAGATTGCCAACTACCCAGGGATAGAGAAGATCAACGGATATATGCTCGGCTCGGTGATGAAGAAGCAGGCAACTGCTTTTGGCGCGGCAGTGAAGGGCAATACGGAGATCAGATCTTTCCGCCTTGAAGATAAGATCAAGAGTGTAACCACAGGTGACGGCCAGGCATATACAGCCGAGGCAATCATAATGGCAACCGGCGGCCGGTCGCGCACGCTGGGGGTACCCGGAGAAGACACATTCAGGGGGAAGGGCATCTCCTACTGCGCCACCTGTGACGGAGATTTCTTCACAGGCAAGGAGATAGTTGTGGTAGGAGGAGGCAACTCAGCCCTCGAGGAGGCAGTTTCACTTACAAAATACGCTACCAGGGTGACCGTTGTTCACCAGTTTGATCACTTCCAGGCATTTCAGTATGCAGTGGATGAGGCAAAAGCAAATCCGAAGATAAGCTTCGTGATGTCATCAACAATCGCTTCATTTTACGGAGAGGAAAAGCTGGAGGGTGTGAAAATAAAGAACCTGGTCACCGGCGGGGAGACGGATTTCAAAACTGACGGTGTCTTCATCTTTATTGGTTATGTGCCCAACACCGAGTGGCTCAGGGGGCATATGAACATGAACGATAGAGGTGAAATCATTGTCGGAGCCGATATGTCAACAAATATCGAAGGCGTTTTTTCAGCAGGTGATGCCAACGCCAAACGTTACAGGCAGGTTACAACTGCCGTTGCCGACGGAACCATAGCAGCACTTGCTGCTGCCGATTACCTGCATTCACAAAAAAGAAAATAAGGAGATATGAAAATGAAAGGACTGATTATAGCTTTGGTTGTTATTGCGGTGGTTGCAATACTTCTCATTCGCTCGTACAACAAGATGAAGAATGCCCCGGCAGTAGCTGACAGCGAACTGATAGAGCATCTCACGGCACAGAACTTTGCACACAAGACGAAGAAAGGAGTTGTGCTGGTTGATTTCTGGGCCGACTGGTGCATGCCGTGTAAAATGATGGCGCCGATACTTAACGAGGTAGCCGTGGCGACTGAAGGCACCGCAACAATCTACAAGCTCAACGTGGATGAGCAGCCGCAGGTTGCGGCACAGTATGGAATCCGGAACATCCCGACGATGATCCTGTTCAGGGACGGCAAGGAGGTGGAGAGAATAATCGGGGTGAAGTCGAAGGAAGCTGTCATCGCAAGCATTAACAAGGCTAAGTAATACCCCGGAGCCGTCGTGTGCAGGCAGCCAGACAGGCTCCGGTGAGAATGAGTGCCGGTCAAAAATCGTAAAAGATTTTGTGTCAATTGGTTCGGAGGGCAATGAGAGGTATTACCTGTCAAGGCCCTCTCTTGCTCTGTCATAGTCTGGTGCCTCAAGCAGTTCGTGGAATTCTGCAGATGGTTTGAACCGCCCGAAGGAGTCGAGGTATGCCTCTTTTGTCATTGAGTCCCAGTGGATTGCGCCATGGTAATATTGTAAATTATAAAAGACGCCAAGGGAACTAAGGAGGAGGAATGCTGTCAGGACTGAGTGTCTGATCCATTTTCTTCCCGGACCTGTACCGGCTGAAAGGAGTGAGGCGGTGGCCACTGCCATCAGTGCATAGCTGTCAATGAATGCCCGTTGTCCGAATCCTCCTCCATACCACCAGCACCACCAGGAAAAGATGATGTAAATATTCAGCGGAACGAAGATTGTCACCGGCAGGGCGTATGGTGAGCGGTGCTTCCAGAGGGCGATGATTCCCGCAAAGGCGAAGATCATCAGGGGGGTATAGACAAAGAGCCCCTTTCGCCAGCTGAAGAGTCCCTTTATTATTGCCGGGTCGGCGAAGAAGAAGCGTTCATCGCTGCCGTATGAGAAGTATAGCCACTGTCCGGTCATCTCCTTCCAGTAGAGCATCTGAGGAATCCATACGACCAGAGCCATGAGTGCAATCACTGCCAGGTGCCTGTAGTCAGAAATCAGGTCTGCGGCTCTTGTCCTCAGTTGTCGTGCAGAGGTTACACCGTATAGCAGGAAGAAGATTAAGATAATAATGTTGGTTGGTCTTATAAGTGTGATTAAGCCCAGGAGCAGCCCGAGCCTGGCAGCCGGCCACATCCTGTTCTCACCGCTGACGACGCGACTGGTATCGTGCCACTTCATTGAATACCAGATGAATGCACTTATCAGTGCGAATGAATAGACATGTGACATTGTCCCCTGGTAGAGAGTGTACCAGTAGAGATTTGTACCGACTACAAAGGCCGCAATAACAAGGGCTGTGATGACGTCGGGTGCATGCTCCAGGAGTATGCGTCTGAGATAGATCAGGCCCATCGTCAGAAACAAAAGGGCTGCAACCAGCAGGAAGAACTTATAGGGGGGTGAATATCCTCCGGCATCGGAACCCGAGATCAGTGCCGTTACATGTCCGGCAAGGAAGAATGGTGTCCAGAGCATGGACAAACCCATACTGGTCTTAATGACATATCTGCCAGTGGGACTCCGCTCAGGCCAGGCGATGAATTTGTGAGGTCCCCGGTAGTTATCGACGAAGCTTAGCGAGAGATCGTGGTAGATGAATGTTGCCGGGAGGTATGCATAGTAAGAAATTGCGTCATGCTCTATTATCCGTTGTTCCTCCCTCCAGTGCTTCTCTGAAAGCATGGTGAAGGTCATGAAGGCAATGAGGAGGATCAGGGTGACGGCGGAGATCCAGTTCCTGCCTGTCAGGCTGAATTTCAACACTTTGGCTGATATTCCAAGGCCGTCATGGATGCCGACTTTTTTGCCTTCACTCTTTTTGCGGGGTGAGTAACTGACCGGTTCCTCGGCGAAACCGGTTGTTCTTAATCGTAATGCCTTGAACATCAGCTCGGTCTCGAAGCCAAAGCGTGGCTCGACGAGATTCAGTCTGTCAAACAGTTCTTTCCTGATCAGTTTATATCCGCAGGTCAGGTCTGTGATTCTCCTTCCTGTTGCTTTTGCTGCGATGGCTGAGAGTAGCCTGTTAAGAGTGACTGCTGCAATTGCATGACCCGGGTATTTTATGCCTGAACTGAACCTTGTACCGCTGACAAGGTCCAGATTATTACTGTACATTCTCTGCAGGAGTGCCGGGATGTCTGAGGGATCAAGCTCAAGGTCGGCGTCCTGGACGATGATGGTATCACCTTTCGCTTCCTTCACCCCGGCTGCCACTGCGGCTCCCTTGCCGGCGTTGACCGGTAGTTTGATCACCTTTGTGCCCGGGAATAGCCGGCTGATCTTTTCGGCCAGGTCAACCGGGGTATCGGTAGAGCAGTCGTCGACGACTATTACCTCGACCTGTGTCACAAAACCGGGCATCTCAATGGCGTGAAGCCGTTCCAGCGTTCTGGTGATGACGCCGGATTCGTTGTACATCGGGATGATGATTGTGAGGTACAAGGTGGTTGTTTCCAGGTTTGTGGTTAAAGTTAGCACTCATATCCGAGAGGGCAATGGGGATTACATTGCTTAATGACCTACGGCCAATTCTTGCGCGTAGCGCATAAAGCATTGTAGTACAGTAGATAACATAAAGAGGTAGGTCGTAGACCATCCAGCATTGTAAAAAAAAGAGACCCGTCCGGATCTCTTTTAGCTATACTGTGAGGGGAGGAGGGATGTTTATTTCTTCACGGCTGTGGTTTGGAGGTTATCGCATACACCGTCTTTATTGGCGTCAACGAATGCCGGACCCTGGCCTTGATGATACCCTCTGCCTGAGGCCATTCCCATACTACGACCCTGTCCGTTTCTTTTACCCTGTCCGAGGCCTTGTCCCCTGCCGGGACCACGGTTGGCGGCAGCCTGGTTTTCTCCGGCAGGATATGCCCTGCGACCGGGCCTGGTACCGTTCTCATAATTGTCGCATACGCCATCATTGTCGGCATCAACAAATGTATTACCTGCTGCACGGCCCTTACCGGTCTGGCCGGTGGTGGTATCCGTTGTCTGTGCCGCCGCAATAGCCGTCATTGCTACGAAAGCCGCCATTGTAATGAATAGTCTTGTTTTCATGAGTAATTGTTTTAGTTATTGTTTGCTATGATTGTTCACAGTTTACAATTACTCAGATGTAAATTACCTTCCGGGGTTTAATCGCAGCGCGAAAAAAATGGCAGAATTATAGATTTATAATTTGATGTTTCTGAGTCTCAATGCATTCCATACAACAGAGACTGAGCTGAAACTCATGGCTGCAGCGGCAATCATCGGGTTGAGAAGTGGTCCGCCGAAGAGATGCAACAGGCCCATGGCCACAGGTATACCCAGGATATTGTAAAAGAATGCCCAGAAGAGATTCTGCTTAATGTTCCGGATTGTATAGTGGCTGAGCTTCAGGGTGCGGACCACATCTCCAAGATCGTTCTTGATAAGCACTACGTCGGCTGCCTCTATCGCCACATCGGTACCGGAACCGATAGCTATGCCGACGTCTGCGGTTGCAAGCGCCGGAGCATCGTTAATACCGTCACCAACCATGATGACGCTCTTTCCGCTGTTCCTGATCTTCCTTATCTCTGCAGCCTTATCACCAGGCAGCACTCCGGCAACAATGCTCTCAATGCCTGCCCTGGCTGCAATATGTTTTGCGGTCTGGATGCTGTCGCCGGTTATCATCATCACTTCGAGGCCCATGGCCTTCATCTCATCAATTGCAGGGGCTGATCCGGTCCTGATCGTGTCGGCCACGGCTATGACTCCAAGGCATTTGCCGTCCGCAGATACATACATTATTGTATTGCCGCGGGCAGCCAGGTCATCCGCTGTTTTGTCGGCCTCACCGGTGTCAACCTTTCTCTCAGCCATCAGTCTTCTGCTGCCGGCAAGGACATGTATGCCATCCACCGCCGCTTCCACACCGTATCCGGGCAGGGCACTGAACCTGCCGGGTCCGGAATAAGAGTAACCTTTTTCTTCGGCATGCCTGGTTACCGCCCTGGCCACAGGGTGTTCAGAACGGCTCTCCGCTCCGGCGGCCAGGGAGATAAGTGTCTTCTCGTCCGTTCCGTTCACGGTAATGACATTTGTCACTGCCGGTACGCCCGTGGTGACGGTGCCTGTTTTGTCAAGCACGACGACTTTTGCCTTGCGGGCAGTCTCGAGCGCCTCTCCGCCCTTGATGAGTATACCCTGCTGTGCACCGCGGCCTGTGCCGACCATCACGGCGACAGGCGTTGCAAGGCCAAGGGCACAGGGGCATGCAATTATCAGTACTGATATGAGGACCGTGAATGCAAGCTGGAAATCACCTGTGCCAATGAGCCAGGCCACTCCGGCAAGAAACGCAAGGCTCATTACAACCGGCACAAAAATGCCGGAGATTTTGTCTGCAAGTCTTGCTATTGGCGCCTTTGAACCCTGAGCCTCCTCCATCAGTTTGACTATCCGGGCGAGGGTGGTCTCGCTGCCTACCCGTGTGGCACGGTATACCACTGAGCCGTTGAGGTTGATGCTCCCCCCGGTGACTTCCGATCCTTCGGTCTTTTCTACCGGGATGCTCTCTCCGGTCAGCATCGATTCATCGGCAGAGGATGTTCCGCTGGTCACAATGCCGTCAGTGGGGAACCTCTCTCCGGGCCTGACAACAACGGGTTCATCCACATTTACCTTCGAAGCAGGGACAGTTTTTTCCTTCCCGTCGCGTATTACGGTGGCCAACGGAGGGGCAAGTGAAAGCAACTTACGGATAGCGCTGCCTGCCTTCGCCTTTGAACGTGCCTCGAGGAAACGGCCAAGGGTTATAAGAGTAATGATTGTTGCGGCAGATTCGAAGTAGAGGCTGTGTGCAAAATGAGCATCACCCCCTGCGATACGTATTGCAGCATAGATACCATATAGAAATGCGGCAGCAGTGCCCATTGCCACCAGCGTGTCCATGCCCGGATTGCCCCTGAGAAGTGTTTTTGTACCTGTGATGTAAAAGCTTCGCCCGGTGATAACCACGGGCAGGGTAAGCAGCAACTGCAACAGTGCGAAGTTGAGAGGGCTGGTTCCGGGTGAGATGAAGCCCGGCAACCTGGCTCCGGCCATGGATGACATTGTAATAATCAGCAGCGGAACGGTGAATGCCAGTGACCAGATCAGTCTTTTCCTGAGTCGTTCAGTCTCGGGCCGGGCTGAAAGGCGTTCCTTCTCATCATCGATTGCTTTGTAACCGGCTTTGCTCACGGCGTCAATCACCTGGTTCATTGATGTTTTTCTTGCATCATAGGAGATTGTAAGCCGTTCCGTTGCCAGGTTGACGCTGGCAAATGTTATGCCCTCCACCTTTGCCGCGGCTTTCTCGACGTGTGCTGCACATGAAGCACAGTTCATCCCTTCTATGGCAAATGATTTTTCGGTCATCGCTTAATTATGTGTAAGACTAAAACAATGTGCCGGCGATAAAGTTGCATAGCAGCTATCGCTTGCAGGAAAGAATCAGCGGGGGCAGGGCAGGGGTGAAGTCCGGGTCAGGATGCTAGTTATTCTGTACCTCGGCGAAAAGGATCATGTAATTGTGTCCGAATTTTTTTGCGCATTTCGGGCAATAGGCGTAATGGACATAGTAGTCCTTTGCCTTTTTCCCGTTTTCAGACAGGTATTGATCCATTTCCTTGACGAACTTCGGAACGGCGTTATAGCCGCCATCGAACGTCCTGCTTACAAAGGTACCGGAGAGTGCGGTATTCTTTTCTCCGGGAACTTCCTTCTCAACCGAAATGAGGATATCCGACCTGAAGGCAGACGGGTCATGAAACAACACAAGGGTGTCTGTTTTTTCCGGTTCTGCTGATCCTGATGATTCAATTGACTTCCACATTCTTGTGATCTTCCTGCCGATTGTTGGCGGGAATGGAATGTGGAACAGTGTGGGCAGTGAATCTTTGACGAATTTTCTGCTCTCCCATACGTGCGTTTTCCTGTCCCATTTTTCCGGGTGGAATTCAGGGCAACATTCCTGGTTTTGTGTTTGTCCGTTCATGTTATTGGTGTTTTACATGTGATTTCCCCAAGAAGACCACTAAGTTATGAAATCTGTAAAATCAGGTTTAAACAAAAGTGCGGATTTGATTTTGGGGTTGTTTGCAGTGGTCTCTTTTTAACTGATTCATGCAATGTAACAGGAAAGCATGACTCCGGATTGTCTGATGAGATCACTGCCGGGCATGGGACAGGGGCTGTTATTCACCTCAGGCGAAACGAAAGGTAGTGTAAGTGCACTTTTTTATGTGACCGGCATGTAAATATTCTATCCTGTAGTGCGACTGTATCGGTATGATTATCTACCTTAGTGGGAGAATCTATCTGTTTGTCTCATTAGTTAGTAGGAGTTTGGGTGAAGAGGTGGTCGAGTTGTTTAGCACTGGGACTGACGGGGCGGAGCATTAAGTGACCCGTAACAAAAGCAGATAATTCAGTCATAGCCCTCCGACAGATTTCGGATACATTAAGAAATTACTCCACGAAATATTGTCAACTTTTAATAAACATAAAAGTGTGTTAGCTGCAAACGGATGTCACGTAATATTATTCATAATATGTTACGTATATTAAAATAATTACGTATATTTGCAGTGATTAAATTACGTAGAGATGGACACAAAACTTACACTCAATGTAGACAGCGAGTTAGTCCAGAAGGCTAAATCGTACGCAAAAGATAAAGGGCGGAGCCTTTCTGACCTGGTTGAAACCTATTTCAAAGCTTTAACACATAGAAAAGCTATCACTGATAATGAGTTGACTCCAAAAGTAAGATCATTACTCGGCTCTTTTAAAGTACCTCAGAACTTTGACTATAAGAAAGAATTATCTGATCAGTTGACCAATAAATACCTATAGAATGGAAAATGTATTTATTGACACGGATGTCATTGTTGACTTCCTTACTGACAGAAACCCCTTTTCACTTGAATCGGCCAAAATATTTTCATTGATTGATCAAAAGAAAATCAAGGGTTGTGTCTCATCTCTTTCATTCAGTAATCTATATTACATTCTCAGAAAGTTTGGAACCCACAAAAAAGTAATCAACAGCCTTCAAGAATTATCTGAACTGGTAGATATTCTGAAAGTTGATAGTAATATTATTAAGTCGGCCCTTACCTCTGATTTCAAAGACTTTGAGGATTCCATTCAATATTTTGCAGCACAAGAACAAAAAAAGGTAGACTGTATAATCACAAGAAATATCAAAGACTACAAGAATAGTTCTCTACCCGTCATGACACAGGAAACGTTTCTTGTCACATTTGA
>DHUL01000047.1:4214-13866 GCA_002409145.1 Bacteroidales bacterium UBA5235 | reverse complement strand
GGAAATTCACCGTTTTCGGGTCATAAGTTAATGACGGTCTTAAAATAAAATGGCTGTAGTTGTTCCAGTAATGTGGTTATTCTTTCTTCTTAATAATACTGAACTCTGAAAAATTGAACCCATATCCCAAGTCTTTTTGTGGGAAGAATGTCATCCTGAGGTACAATGTTTTTATTATTTCAGATTTAGTCCAGGTAGTGCCACCATCCAAGGTTTCATATGATATGCTCCCTCTATAGGTAGGGAAATCGAGATCCTCATATTCCGCAATGGGTTGAATATTAAAACCCTCATTTTCAGATGAAAAATGGAATGTACCAAAGTAATTGAACGGGAAATCGGTTTCCTCCCAATTTACTCCGCTATCAATTGTTTTATAAATATGTGATACGCCATCAATATAACCGATATTCTCGTTGTAGAAATAGATGTTTCTGATATCATAATTTGATTCAATTGGTGTTGAGATAGTTTGCCAGGTCTGACCATGATCAGAACTTTTAAAAATCTGATTATTTTCACTTGCCACAAAAGCAATATTATCAACAAAATAAAGGCTACTACTGTAACGCTTTATGTCCAGGTCAAGGAGATTCCAATTAGAGCCTCCGTCAGTAGTTATGGCCACATATTCATCCCTTGAGTTAGGAATGTCTGTCTTATGAATGATTGCAATTCCATTCAGGGGATCGAAAAACTTCAATGACAATATTCGGATGTAATCAGGAAAGTATGTCTTCGTCCAGGTGTCTCCGCCATTTATCGTTTTTAGCAGAACACTTCCTTGGTCGCAATCTGCATCCAGGCAATCACTCATTGCATGACTTGACACAAAGCCCACATTTTCATCAATAAAGTAGACCGAATGCAGACGTAATGTAGTGCCCGAATTCAGTTTTCGCCATGTAGTGCCCGAATCGGTTGTTTTATAAATATCGCCGTTGTATCCGACAACGAAGCCAATGCTCTCGTCAACGAAATACATATCCCTGGGATTGATGTCAAAATCATAAGTTGATTTTAAAATCTCCCATCCCTCCAGTTCAATTGTCAGATCATCTTCAGAATTATCTGGCACTTCTTTGCAGCCACACAGCAGAAATGCTGTCATTGAAGCTATCAGGGCTAATTTGTTCATAGTCAATTTTTTCACATGCAATTAGAAAAAGAATTATGGTAGCGAGTAGATACTTTATGGGTTTCATTGTTGGTCGGTCTCTTGATCAAGTGTCAATTTTATCCCAATTGTCCTTGATGAGATATATCATTAATACGAGAATGGACGCCAAATCGCTGCAGACAGTATCCATTTTTTAAACCGAAATGTAAGTTTTCCTATTCTGGTTAGCTCAGACCTTCGATCTTCGTACGACCCTCACCAGACTCCATCCAACCTGAAGATCTGGTCTCCGGGATCAGTTTTTATACTTTCCCCTGACCTGAGAGGGGGAGGTTGGCGATGGTTTGAAGCCAGGTCCGGATATTAGCCTGGATTAAGACATTGCTCTGAATGGCTGCCGGTTATTTTTGTGCCTTATAGTCTTCATATCCACTGCGTTCAAAAATCTCATTTGGATTCATATCCATGAGATCCAGGGTATTTGTGGCAGGATTTCTTTCCTTAAAAAGCCTGACAATATTAAATCCGATATTATAACCGCTCCCAAATGGTATTTTATCCGTTCCAAACATTACTCCGTTAATTCTGTCATGTCCCTTCCCGAAGATTTCATTTTTAATAAGTTCCCAGACTTCGGTTTCCTGCTCTCTGGTTAAAAAATTTGTGAGGGGATTTGAAACAGTTTTATATTGTTCTGATGCAAACAGATCTGCCCGACCTTCAAATACGAGGTACTCGATAAGGCTGAAGTCTGCTGATATCCAATTTCTTGAACACCAGGTGCTATGATGATACTCATGTGCTATACAATAGGGTAAGAAATCTGTCCAGTTTTGATAGGTGGGATCAATTGAAAGAATGATTTTGCCACTTCCAAGAGTGATTCCGCTTATTGGCAGCTTAATCTTTTCAAGCGCTGGCCGGTTCAGTGAGCTTGCAGGCAGGATAATAATTTTAGTGTCTGGTCCGGGAAGTTCTTTTGTAATTTTGGTGAAGGATTCCTGTATTATCGTTAATAAATCAGACGATTTAAGTAATTGTATTTCGTTTCTTAAATAATCATTTGTTTCATAAGGTACTTTAATGGTATTGAAGAGGAAGGCTGCTTCGGCATCATCAAGAATTTCATCCCGGATTGGTTTATAAATGTATTTATCTGAAGATTTGACAATATTCCCGTTAAACTTACCGGAGTGTGACAAGTAGTTGTCAATCAGATCAAATGTTGTCAGGACTTCTATCCTTTGGTTATTTATGGTGAATGCAGCCCTTTCAAAATCAGGAACTTTGTTCGTGCAACCAATTACCGCAAGGCCAACCAGGGTGAGGCTGAGAAAAGGACGATAAATTTTCATTTTGTCAATTCAGAAAGCCAATTATCTTAATTCAAGTTACATAAGCGAAAAGTCGAAATCAAATATATCAAAATCATCCTTGAGCACCAATATGATTGTCGCACAGAAGGAAACTAACTCAGAGAAAATTTTACCAGGTTGTCAGAAAGAATAATTCATCCGGGTCTTTGAAAGAAACCAGTCAGTTTAATATCGGTCAGGTTAGTTGATTATTCCTCGTTTGTATTTATTTTTTGTTTCGCACGTTCTTCCAATTGGCTTATGTAAGTTTCCAGGTATTCGTCAATATGAACCCTTTTTTGGTTTTCGTAAATGTCGACGAACTGGCTGAACTGGAAGTAGCCATATTTTTCGGGTTGGGGTCCTAACTCCCAGTAGTGCTCGTTAAACCATGCAATACAGTCCTCAGTTCACTGAGGGACAGGGTCGGGCACTTTGGCCAGAAATGCTTTGGCAAATTTGTAGCACTTTTCAAGCTCGTCCGCTTTCCCCACACTGTTCCAATAATTCATGGCAATCATGTTGACATCGTATTCTTCGCGGTACATGGCTTCAGGGTCTGATAACGAATAGGCAGCCACCAGCCCGTGCCCCAACTCATGAGCGATGTAGAATCCGTTAAAAAAAACGGCAAAGAACAGTCTGGCATCTTCTTCATTGTCCGAGTATGTATTAAAAAAAGCCTTGTGATCATCCGTCAGTTCATGGTAAAGTGATGTAACCACATTCTTACTCTTTGGGGCATAATAAACCATAGCGGGAGTGGTATACACAATAAATCCGACATTAAAGTCCGGCTCAGGCCGTATCCGGTTAACCCGGTTATTAAAATCAGCCACCATGGGGGCTGCGTCCCGGGTTAGGGATGCGGAATCGCTGTACAGCCTGAACAGTCCGTCCGTTGCCGGTGAAACACTCTGTGCATTAGAGTATAAAAAGCACGTTACTGTGAGAAGTGAAAAGAGAATTGCCGATTTCATGTTCCTATTATTTTGTATTTAGTTCAGAACCACGATATTCTTGCCACCAGCGGTCTTGAGTGTGCTTTAATAATTGCCAGGCCGTTTCATGTCCACCGGCTCAAAAGATTGATGGGCTTCAATGCCGGAAGACCCGGTTATATCTTCACATACATTTGGTTTTTGCCCATGTCCTAAACATAACAACTAAAAGATGTTTATGTTTTTCAAAGACAGTGAATACTTTAATTTCCCCGGAAGTATCAGTGATTATCTGCAGCAATCCGGAAGTCTCGAACTATTAGAACATATTGCAGCAAAGAAATTACTGCTTTACCTTAGCGTCTTGATTTAAGGAAATCCGATTATTGGGGAAACAGCTGCTAAGCTGGTATAAACCCTGAAAGGATCACCAAAACCATATAATTTGCAGATCGGACAAATGGATACCTCTGACAGGCAGTGGAGATTAATCTTCAAAACAGGCGCAATAGCCTCAATTATTGTATTATGCGGGATTGTTACCGACATGATAGTCGGCTCCGTAACTGGCGGCAATGTGGCTGAATTGCCTCAGACATCCGTTGAGCGGTTCAATCAGTTCAATGAAAACCGGCTCCTGGGATTATATAACCTTGACCTGCTCAATATCATAAATCAGATTATTTTAATTCCTGTCATAATCGCTCTGTACGGAGCTCACCGGAATACAAACAGCTCCTTTGCCCTGCTTTCCATGGTGCTGTTCCTGGTAGGGACAACGATTTTTGTAACCGGCAACACGGCGTTGACAATGCTGGATTTAAGCCGGAAATACTTTGCGGCAGGTTCAGATGAACAGAGACTGTTACTGGCAGCGGCAGGAGAAGCGATGCTGACAAAGGGTTCACATGGAAGCCTGGGTGTCTTCATCGGATTTGCATTGCCGACATTTGCGAACATGCTTATGTCATTCGTTATGCTGAGCGGAAAAATCTTCAGCCGTCTGTCCTCTTATTTCGGAATAATTGGAAACTCACTGATGATCATTTACCTTGTCCTGGTGACATTTATCCCGAAGGTTGAAGCCATGGCTATTGCATTTGCCATGCCCGCCGGACTTATGGTTATGGCATGGATGATACTGTTTACAATAAAACTGTTCAGGTTAAGCAAAGTCGGTGAAGCCAATTAACTATGCCATCATTCAGGCATATAGCAGAATTCTTAAATTACTGATTATGAATATTGAAAGCCTGAGAGAATACTGTATTTCAAAAAAGGATGTCACCGAAAGCTTCCCTTTTGGCGATGATACGCTGGTTTTCAAAACACAGGGAAGGATTTTTGCCCTGGCAAATCTCGAAGGAGACCTCAGTGTAAATCTCAAGTGTGACCCGGGACTGGCGATTGAGCTAAGGGAAAGATATTCATCCGTTATGCCGGGCTATCATATGAACAAAAAACACTGGAACACTGTACGCATTGATGGATCAGTTCCTGACAGGGAAGTGTTTTCATGGGTTGACAACTCATATGATCTCGTGTCAAAAAAGAAGTGACCTGACCTAAGGTGCATGCGCCGGTGGGTTTAACCACTCTCCGCCGGAGCTGTCAGACCACCTTCGGCATGAATGCAGGGGAATATACCGCTTTATGTAAGGTTTTTAAAGCTGTGGCATCCAGAGAGTTGCAGTATCATAATTCGATTGAATCATTGCTTGCAGCAGGTGATGGCTGCAGTACCGGTTACCAGGTAAACGTCTGAATTTCACTTACCAGGCTGAAAGGATAACAGTCAACTTCTGTTTTCTGTTTTAAACCTGAGGATCTGTCTCAGACGGTCAGGCAGTTCTTCCGGCCTGTCAGCAATCTGATCCGGGAAAAGGGAGGCAAGGAGTTCCCTCCGGTTCAGTCCCCACGAAACGGCAATGACAGGAATGCCGGCTGCCCGGCATGCCTCGATGTCACGGGTTTCATCGCCTGCATAAACTATTCTTCCCGCCGGGAGTTGCTCCCTGATGATCATTTTCCTTATGACCCTGTCCTTCCCGAGGAAACTTCTGCCGCTGTAAATGAAATCAAACAGGGCCGTCAGATTGTTGATTTCCAGAAATCTCCTGACATTCTCTACAGAGTTGGAGGTGAGTATACCCATCCCAAACCCGGCGTCACGGATCTCATGAAGAGCCTTTTCCATATTATCGAAAAGCTTCATCTCCGGCACGTGCCTGTTCAGCTCCTTCCTGATCCTCAGGGTCAGTGTCAGCAGCTTCAGCTTCGAGATCCCGTAGGCTTCAAGCAGTTCCTGGGGCTTTTTCGTCCGGAACAGTTCCCTCTCCCCTTCGCCGACAGGCTGACAGTTATACTCCGGAGCAATCCGGTTATACACATTCAATCCCAATTCGAGGGTATCAGCGATTGTGCCGTCAAAATCGAAAACAATATAATCCTTGTCCTGCATTCAGGCCAAAGATACTGATTATTCGAAGGAGAGCCTAGACACACCTGCCTCACCTGTGCCGAACCACAGTGTGCCGTCCGGTTCCACAGCTATTGAGGTGACTCCGTTACTGGCCAGGCCGTTATCCCCGGTGTAGCAGGTCCAGTTAATGCCGTCAAATGAAGAGACACCGTCATCAGTTGCGAACCACCTCCTGCCGTTCTTATCCACTTCTGCTGCAATGGCGCCGTAGCTGCAAAGTCCGTCATGTTTGCTGAAGACTCTCCAGCCGGTGCCACTGTAACGAAGCACACCGAAAACGGTGGCAACCCATATATTGCCATCCTGATCTGCAGCGATGTCATTGATGATGTGTTTCATGGGGTCTGCGGGCCTGTGAAAATTCTCCCAGGAAGTGCCGTCAAATCTGGATATATCTCCCGAGACCGAACCAAACCACATATTCCCGTCGCGATCCTCTGCCATGGCCGTAATTGTATCACTTACGAGGCCGTCACCATCAGTGAATGTGACCCATTGTTCTCCGTCATATCTAACCACGCCGCCGCGGGTACCAAACCACACATTGCCGTCAGAGTCAGTTGCCACAGCCAGTGCGTCATTACCCGGGAAGCCGTTGGATTCATTATAGCTGGTCCAGTTGACCCCGTCGAATCTGATTGCTCCTGACCCAAGGGTACCGATCCACTTGTTATTGTCCTTGTCAACCGCAATATCGAAGATGTATCCGCAGACAAATTCCTCAGGAACGGAATAGGTGGTCCAGGACCTGTTGTTGTAGCATGATATGCTTCTTATCATGCAGCCAAACCACTTGTTGCCCCTGGAATCAACGGTTATTGCCGTTATCCAATTATTTGCCAGGCCATCTTCTGCGGAGAAGGTTGTCCATCTTCCTTCTGCAGGGCTCTTGCTGCACTGAACCATAACTGTCATGATTACAATGCAGATGAGCATATGTGCACTTCGTTTTACAGGTTGTTTTTGATTTTTTGAATTAACCATTATTGAAATTACTTTATGTACAATTGGCTAAAGTGGGCCTTATTACTGATAAAATCAAGGAAGAAGCGGCCGATGTGCCATAGAACATAAAGTTGATCACCTGATAACCCTGACCCTTTTCTCGCCCCGGTAGCTTCTGAGGTTGCCTTCCTGTTTCAGGTATCTGATCAGCGCCTCGGCGGTGGTAAAGAAGAGCGACTGGCCCGGATCAGCGTGCTCGTACCTGTATACCTGGGTCATGTAGCTGTTCATGGCCACGGTGTATACCTGGTTCATATCCAGTGGTTTGCCGTCATTGGTGAGTATTTTTATCTCTTCCGGGTCACCCTGGTCATTGACCCTTGTCCCGGTGGTGATACCCGAGGTGTAGACGGGTGATTTTTCGTCTACAGGCCATGCGGCACGCAGAAGGGAAAAGATCTCACTGCCGGTGAGCTTTGTAACCACCAGTTCATTGCCGAAAGGATCAAGCTGGTATACATTTTTGATTGTAACCGGGCCTTTGGGAAGCTGGTCAATACGCACGCCCCCCGGGTTCATCAGTGCGATGTCAGCCCCGGCGGCTGCACGCTGGGCATCAGCCATCAGGTAGCCCAGCTCCTCATATGACGAGAAGTCGTCAGTGGCTGTTGCTATCACCTGGTTGAGAACCGGGTTATCATTGTACCTGTCAACCATGGAACGGATCTCAGGCTTTTCCTTTTTCGAGTTCCTGATGTCAATCAATTGCATGCTCCTGGTGATCCGGCCGTCTGTGTTAACGGTCAGTCTGATCAGGGTGCCGTATTTCAGCTTGTTCTCAGCCTGTGTAATCAGGATACCGTTATGGATCTGTTCCCTGTCAACCCTGGTATGTGAGTGTCCTCCAATGATAAGATCAATCCCTGCCGGCATTGTTTCAGCCAGTTTCACATCCTCCTCAAACCCGATATGGGTAAGGGCGATGAAAACATCGCTGCTGTCTTTAAGCCAGAGGTATTCGAGGGCAGTCTCGCAGGGTGAGCGGAACACAAAATCCCTGACATTGTCGGGATGGCTGTCCGGAATCCCGTTCTGCCCGAGTTGCAGGAGCCCGAGGAATGCCACCTTCAGCCCATTGGGAAGGGTGAAGATTTTGTAAGGGCTGATTTTCAGGGAATGCCGGCCTCCGCCGGATACATTGGCGCAGATAAAACCGAAATTAGCCTTAAGGATCAGGTTGCTGAATCCTTCGGGGCCGGTATCAAACTCGTGGTTTCCCACTGCACTGAGGTTGAAACCGACGGCATTCATCAGGTCAATCATCGGAAGGCCTTTCTCCGGGAACTGGTCGTTGATGGGGTTGCCGGTCTGGTTATCGCCTGCGGCGATGAGAAGCAGATTTGGATAAACACTCCTGAGGCTGTCAACGATCCACGCCAGCTTCGGGAAATTGTCGATTGCAGCATGCATGTCATTGACGGAGAAGATTACCGCCTGGCGGTCATCCGGAGCAACAGTACCGGCCGGTGCTGCAACGGTGGTGCTGCCCTGTTTTTTCATGTCAGGGGAGGTGGCGGCGTGCCTTGTGCTGCTGCACGCGAAGAGGAGCCCGGCGGCCAGGATGACAACGAGCAGCCTGATCAGCCTGGTTCTCTTTTTGCGTCCTGACAGAATGAACAGGGCATTACCGTCTGTAAGTGCCCCGTCAGGCGCGACAATATTGCCGTACCGGTCCTCTGCAACAGGAAGCCTTTCAGGCACCTTCCGTCCTTCATGTTTGTAAAAACCCGCAATTGCATCTCTTACCCTGGCTCCGTTATGAAGGTCAAGCAGGGTATCATTCACTGTAATTTTCATCCGTCAGGCGTTTAGGTGCGATATGACGGATCAAAATACAAAAATATTCTGATTAGGATTTGTCAATTTTTTCTGAATGGCCTGGTGAAAACAGTCAGAAATGTGAAGAGTTCAAGGCGTCCGGCAATCATCAGCAGAGTCATAATCGTCTTGGCAAAAGGATTGAAGTGGGCGAAGTTGCCCATGTTTCCCGAATGGCCCAGCCCCGGGCCGATATTCGCCATTGAGGTCGCAACAGCCCCGGCTGATTCCAGGATGGATACGCCGGATAACTGCAAAAGCAATACACCGGCAATATATATTACAAAGTAAAGTGAGATGAATACCATTGTTTGGTTCACCACCCCTTCGGGCACGCCCTGTCCGTTCAGTTTGACAGGGACGACAGCGCTGGGGTGATGAAGCCTGATGAATGAGTTTCCCAGGTTTTTAAAGAATATAAGGTGCCTGGCAATCTTGATCCCGCCTGTTGTTGAGCCGGTAGAACCTCCTGAAAACATAAGCAGGAAGAGGAGGAACCAGCCAAGCGGAGGGAATGTCATGTAGTCAGCGGTTGCAAACCCCGAGCATGAGATCTGTGAGATCACCTGGAAAAATGAATGTCTGAATGAAAGGGCAAAGTTTCTGTCTGTGCCGGTATAGAGTATGATTGTCAATACGGTTACGCCAGCCGTTACGGTGAAGAGGTAAGCCCACAGTTCATCATTTGACCTAACCCTCTTTAAGTTGCCCTTGAGCAGATGGTAGAAGACAACATAACTTACTGCGGAAAGCAACATGAATATTGCGATAACATACTGAATATATGGTGAATACTCTGCCACGCTGGTATTACGGGTAGAAAAACCTCCGGTTGCAACGGTGCTGAAAGAATTGCAGAGGCTGTTGAACAGGTCCATCCCCCCGAGCAGCAGGAAGATCGTTTCCAGAGCAGTGATCCCGAGATAAATGT
>DHUL01000047.1:816-4079 GCA_002409145.1 Bacteroidales bacterium UBA5235 | reverse complement strand
CAGTGATCCCGAGATAAATGTACAGGATCCTGTAAACCACCCCCTTGGCCTTCGGATGTATCTTTTCCTTCAATGATGATTCGAGGCTGAAGAGCTGATAGCCGGTCATTTTCAGAGATGGAAGAACGAGGATCACCAGCACTATAATCCCGATCCCGCCGATCCAGTGGGTCATGCTTCTCCAGAAAAGTATCGAGTGGGGAAGTGCCTCGACATCTGTCAGTATCGAAGCACCTGTTGTGGTCAGCCCGGAGGCAGACTCAAAAAGTGCATCGACGAAGGAGGGAATTGTTTTTCCGATGAGGTAGGGGAGTGCGCCTGCGATAGAGATCACAAGCCAGGCGGATGTGACTATCAGGTAGGTTTCCCTGTTGTTGATCTGGCCTTGATCCGGTCGCCTGCCCAGAAACCAAAGCGCTCCTCCCAGGATAATGCATATGCCGGCTGAAATAACAAACGGCCATACAGGCTCGCTGTAAATCAAAGAAACAGGAAGGCAGAAAATGACGGCGGCTGCTTCGATAAGCAGGATAGTGCCCAGCACCCTGGCAATATGAACCGGATTTATAAGCATCCATAGATTACATTACAAACGCGGCCCAAAGTTGAGTCCATAATCATAAGAATAAAATCAAGAATGAGTCAGGGCCTGTAAAGATTTTATAAAGAGAAGTACTTTCCGGGATGCCATACCTGGCTGTTTTATGATCACAGGCTACCGGCCGGCGATTCAGCTCCCAAACCTGTAACCAATGCCTGATTCGGTTATCAGAAGGACGGGGTTTGAAGGGTTTTCTTCTATTTTCTTCCGGAGCTGGGCAATGAAGACTCTCAGATACTGTGTCTGTTCCAGGTACCCGTAACCCCAGATCTCCTTCAGGATAAACCGGTGGGTAAGTACCCTTCCGGTGTTTTTGGCCAGGAGTGTAAGCAGGGAATATTCCGTGGAAGTAAGCTTTATGATTTCCCCGCTTTTGCGAACCACGTGGTTGAGCATGTCAATTGTCAGCGATCCGAATTCCATCAGCGGCGTATCCTTTTTTTCTTCGCTCAGCCTGATTGCAGCTCTTATCCTGGCTACAAGCTCCCCGCCCCGGAAAGGCTTCGTAAGGTAATCATTAGCCCCCCGGTCAAGCGCCTTGATGATATCATCCTCAGAGTTTCTCACTGACAGTATGATGACGGGCTTTGTATACCATTCCCTTAATGTCTCCAGGAGTTTCATCCCGTCCATGTCAGGCAATCCCAGGTCAAGGATAACCAGCGCAGGACTGTGGGTTGCTGCTGCCACCAGGCCTTCCTTACCGGTAGTTGCAAAGACGGTGTTGAACCCGTATGTTGAGAGTGAGATCTCAAGCAGTCTTCTGATCTGTACCTCATCATCAATGATCAGTATGGTCCTGTTATCATTCATTCTGCAAGATTAAGCTGGTTTATGTCCGGGATTTCGGACGGAATTGTCACAGTGAAGATGGCTCCTCCTTCCCTGATGTTCGAAACGGAAACAGTACCCCTGTGTGCATCCACAAGTCCCCTTACAATTGACAGCCCCAGGCCAAGACCGCCTGCCGGCGATCCTTCAACGCGGAAGAATTTGTCGAAGAGCCGCGGGAGTGAAGCAGGAGGGAAGCCCGGTCCGCTGTCCGATACCCTGATAACTAGTCCCTTATTCTCGTATGAAGCCTCCGTTTTTATGGCCGAGCCCGGGGGGGAGTGCTGTGTCGCGTTGAGCAATAGGTTATTAAGAATGAGCTCCACGAGACTGAAGTCAATCCTGACCAGTGGCATATCTTCCGGTATTGACATGATCACGTGAAACTGCGCAAGCTCCTGTTTCAGGCTCAGGGTGACCCTTTGAAACAGGTCTGTCACATCGTGCCAGTCAAGCCGGAGGGAAATCCTTCCGCTCTCAATACGTGACATGTTAAGCAGGTTTTCGGTCATATGATTCAGCCGGGCTGATGCCTTGAGGATTTCGCCATACAGTTCCTTCCTGTTTTCTTCCGAAGCCTCTGAGGACATCAGGGTATCAGAGGCCCCCATAATAGCCGCAATTGGTATTCTGAACTCATGTGAAACCAGGTTAAACAGAGTGCCATAGAACCTGTCTGATTCATCCAGAACCCTTGCCCTTGTAGCCATCTCACCCAGGAACTCACGTTCGATGGCGCCTGCAATGTGTGAGCAGCAGGTATCCCAGAAGGCGTCCTTGTTCCTGTACCGTTCTTCAGCGATCCTGCATACGGCAACACCGGGATTTATCATTGCCCCGGTCAGGGGAAAGTATGTAAACGGTTCATGCGGCCTGTTTCCTGTAAACCTTCCCGCTTTCCTCTGGTTGGCAAACACCCATTTGACCAGGTCATGATCAGGCTGGTCATCATCCTCGCCGGACTCAGCGGCAGGCTGGCAGACCAGGGTATTGTTCCCGTCCTGAATGATGAACCGGGCTCCGGCCCCTGAATTTGTCCTGAAATGTTCCTCAGCCACCCTGATGACTTCATCGGTACCGCGCACTCCTGACAGTCCGGCCGTCAGGCGGAACAGGGCATTTGTCTGATTCTCCCTGTCGCGGACAGCCCTCTCCTGTCTCCTGATCCTGTTGGTGAGTATCCCGTTGAGCAGAGCGATGATGAAGAACGAGACAAACATCAACCTGTCTTCAGTGTTGGCAATGTGAAAAGTATGAAATGGAGGGATGAAGAAGTAATTCCATGAAACGGCGCTCATGGTTGAAGCGAGCAGGACGGGCCCTATCCCGAGGAAAACAGCCAGAATGGCTACCACAAAAAGGAGTATAAATGATACAATGTGATAGCTCTGCGGAGAGGATAGTGGCAGGCATACAAGTGTTGTGAGACCAATTATCAGTATCACAAGCAGATAGTGAAAAATGTGTTTCACTGTGCCTGAGAGCCGGCCCGTCAGAATGCCATTCATGCGGTTCTTGTTTTCAATGCAAATTTAAGTTGTGAAAGGGTATAATGATTTCTTACTGTGCGGCTAATTTGGCGACTGTTTCATAAAGACTTTATCAATAATCAGGCTGATAGTGAAAAGAATTTATAAAGGAGACCGGCAGGCGGCCGACATAAGCTGAAGGCGCTAAAAATCAGTGATTTAATAACAGATACAGCATGCTTTGCCGCGAAAATGGCCCGGAAAATTGTAACCCTGAAGCCTTTATGGCCGTTTAACATTTTGCATTACACACCGGCGAGGGTATGTAGTCAGATGGTTCATGAAGAAATGGATCCTATATA
>DHUL01000047.1:0-655 GCA_002409145.1 Bacteroidales bacterium UBA5235 | reverse complement strand
GAAATGGATCCTATATAGTATTTCCGTATTGTTGTCGTTGAATGCCTGGGGGCAGAGCTGCTCAATTCTATCAAAGGCCAACAACATAACCCCGGATAAACTTTGTTCACCGGTGACCGCCACCTGGACCGTAAGCTATACGGGTGTTGATGACGGAGGGGCACCGGTGGCAATTAGGTTTGACTGGAACAATGGCAATATTGAAACCCTGTCTGCCACTGAAACTTCCCCGGGTGTGTTTGAAGCAACTTCAATAAACACCTATACCTCAGCAGGAAGTATCTGCAACTACCACCCGCAGGCCACACTGGTGGTTGACGGGGTACTGTGCACCTCATCATCCCAGGAACAGATAGTGACAGTATGGGATGATGATGATCACAATGGAGGCCATATGCATATCAATCCGCTGGTCTACCCGATCTGTTTCGGCAACAGCGCCAACGTCCGTTTCCAGGACCTTACGCAGTTTAACTGTGTGCCTCCGCAGGAAAGGGATAATCCCAACGTCAGCACCAGGTGGATACAGTGGGTCTATGGTACAGACATCACAATGACCGGTATTCCGGTTACTGTTGACGGTCACAGCAGGACATTTCCCTACGTTGACAATGTTATCACACTTACCGGCCCGGTGACCGGTTCCGGAGAATGG
>DHUL01000009.1:5982-6799 GCA_002409145.1 Bacteroidales bacterium UBA5235 | reverse complement strand
TAATTATAACGGGATTGCTCCTGGCAGCCGGATGCACAGACAACAACGAAACTCCTCCCCCGGAGAAGACTTTTGAGCCGGGCGAGGTAGTATCCGTTCAGCAGGTCAGAGCGCTCTACGCGGACCAGCTGGCTATCACAGACTATACCAAACGCCACCCCGTAGAGATCGTTAATGACTGGGCCCTGCGCGGTGTTATTACCGCCAGTGACAAAAGCGACGGCAACTTTTACAAGGAGGCCTTCATCGAAGATGCCACCGGCGGACTCAGGCTTCTGTTCGAAGGCAACAGCGGGCTTTACATCGGCGATTCCGTGATTGTCAACCTTAAAGGATTGTGGATTGGCGATTATGGCAACTTCTGGCAACTCGGCGGTCTGCCTTATTACCAGGATGACGGCACTGTACGGGTGGGAGGCATGAATATGGACAAACAGTGCCTGAAGCTCTCAATCGGAAACCAGACATACCCGGCGGAGGTTACAATTACCCAGGCCAGGAGTGCTGCATACCTCGGACGGCTCGTAAGGTTCAATGAGGTGCAGTTCACCGATGCCATGATTGGACAGACATGGGCCAACGCTGAGGAAAAGGTGACGGAGAACAGGACACTGGAGGATTGCAATGACAAGACTATCATTGTCCGTACCAGCGGATACTCCTCCGCTGCCGGAAAACTGCTTCCGGCAGGGAATGGTTCCATCACAGGGATAGTTACTATCTTCAACGGAACCTATCAGTTCCTGGTGCGCGATTTTAAAGAGGTTGATATGGAAGGCACCCGGTGCGGAGTGGTAGAACAGCCTTTGGGTACCCC
>DHUL01000009.1:1621-5724 GCA_002409145.1 Bacteroidales bacterium UBA5235 | reverse complement strand
TGGCAGAACCTGGCCACGGCAGGCGGCCGTATCTGGCTGGCCAAGATATTCAGCGGCAACAGCTACGCCCAGGCTACAGGATATAACTCTAACCTGACCTCAATGGTCACATGGCTTATCACGAGACCGGTAACTATCTCCTCGCAGAAGATACTGACCTTCCAGACAGCAAAGGCCTACTGGGCACATACCGGAACAAACATGCCGGTGGAAGTACTCATCTCTACGAACTATGACGGTAACAATATTGCTGCCGCCACATGGACCCAGCTCACAGCTGTACTGGCTAACCAGGGTGATCCGGACCATACATTCATCAACTCAGGGAATGTAAACCTGCCCGTGGAGGCCGGCAAATCGGCTGTCATAGCATTCCGGTACACAGGCAGCAATACCGAGAGCACATCATACCGAATTGACAACATTACTGTCTCGGCAGCAAAATAAGAAATCATGAAAATCAGCTTCATAGAAATAACCAGCTTTGGTCTTACATTAATCGTTTTACTTGCAGCATCATGCAGCAGGGAGCCTGTTCCGCCGCCAGAGCCTCAGGTTGACTATATTACCATAGGCCAGCTGCGGGAAATGCATGAAAAGGGCATCACCACCATCGATACCAACGTATATATCCAGGGCATTATAACCCTTACTCCGGAACTTGGAAACATCCCCTCGTTTGTTGCATATATTCAGGATTCCACCGCGGGAATCTGTCTTACGGTCGACGGGAACAACACTTTCTCGCGCGACTCCGAGGTGAAAATCCTGTGCAGGGGTGCCGGCTTCACTGTATACAATGGCCTGCTTCAATTCGGTGACATCAGCATAGCCGACCAGGTAACGGTTGTGAGTCTCACTCCTCAGGCACTTGAACCTGAGACAGTGACTATTGCCGGGATACTTGCCGGAGATTACCAGGCCAGGTATGTAAGAATTGAGGGTGTGCAGTTTGCAGAACCGGGGACATACTCCGGTGGAAATATCCTGACTGACTGCAGCGCTGAGCTGGAGGTATATACACGTTCTGATGCCAGCTTCTCTTCGGAAGCCCTTCCTGCCGGCAATGGCTATCTTAAGGGCGTTGTCTCTGAATTCAACGGGAGCCAGTTGCTTCTCAGGGACGAGACCGAACACGGGATGACCGGGGAGCGCTGTGGAGGAGCCGGAACGATATACGTTACACAGGATTTCTCAACACTCGTAAAATATTCAGATGTAAGCACCCTGGCAGGCTGGCAGACATACCCGCAGGCAGGCACCAAAACATGGTACGGCAACGAAGTCAGCTCGCGAAAATGGGTTCAGGCCACAGCCTTTGAATCCGGACAGTCATCCGTGACAACCTGGATGATAGCGCCCGTAATTGACCTGACAACGGCAACGGCGCCTTACCTGGAGTTCGAGAGCGCCAACGGTTGGGACAATGGTGCCACCCTGAAGTTGTTTTTATCGACCAACTATGATGGCTCTGCAACCCCGTGGAACGCCACATGGACTGAGAAGAGCTTTACAATGCCTCCTTCAACTCCAAAAGGTTTCAGCGAGTTTGTAAACTCCGGGAAGATTGACCTTTCCCCCTACAAGGGCGGACCGGTATGGATAGCCTGGGTTTATGACGGCGGTACAGGACGGACAACCACCTGGGAGGTTGATAATGTCCTTGTGGCTGAAAAATGATTAAAAAGGTCCTCACGGTTTTATTCCTCATCTGTCTTGCCGGTTCACTCGCAGGGCAACCGCCTGAGGGCTACTACAACAGTGCTTCCGGCCTGACGGGAAAAGCTCTGCAGCAGGCACTTCATGATATTATCGACGGACATACCCAGCTTGATTACAGCGCACTGTGGCAAGCCTTCTCTGCTGCTGATGTCCGGGCTGACGGGGTGACTGTGTGGGACATCTATTCTGACATCCCCGGTGGAACACCGGCTTATACTTTTACCATTTTTACGAAGCAGTGCGGCAATTACCAGAAGGAAGGCGACTGCTACAACCGTGAGCATGCGTTCCCCAAAAGCTGGTTCAATGATGCCCCTCCGATGTATACTGACCTGGTTCACATCTATCCCACTGACGGCTGGGTCAACAACAAGAGAGGAAACCTGCCATACGGCGAAACGGCCAACCCGTCATGGACATCAACGAACGGAAGCCTGGTCGGCCCCAGCTCGGTTCAGGGATATAACGGTAATGTTTTTGAACCGATAGACGAGTACAAGGGCGATCTGGCCCGTACTTTTTTATACATGGCAACACGCTACTACGGCGAAGACAGCCAATGGCCGGGAAGTGAAATGACCACCGGTGCCCAGCCTAAATCCTGGGCATTGGCAATGTTGCTCACCTGGCACCGGGCTGATGCAGTAAGCCCTAAGGAGCAAAAGCGCAACAACGAGGTTTACAAACTCCAGGGTAACCGTAATCCCTTTGTCGATGATCCGCAATATGCGGAAAAGATCTGGGGTACACTTAATCCGGTAGAGGAGATTGCAGAAGAGAAGATATCATTATCGCTGTATCCAAATCCTGCCAATCATTTACTGAACATCAGCATTTCCGGATCCGCGTGCAACGAAACCACTGTTTATGTCTATGATACTTCAGGTTGCCTGGTGATGACAAAGTCAGTGGATGGAGAGAGCACAACACTCCCTGTTGAGCAGCTTGCACCGGGAATTTATTTCCTGCAACTGGCCTGCGAAGGGATGGTAACAACTGAGCCATTCATCGTTGCTGGTAATTAAGAAACCCATGTAAGGTCAATAGCCAGGCCTTCCAATTTCCGGAAATTCATGACCTGCTGTTTCCTGAAGTTATTTCTTAAAACGTAAGAGCCATGGAGAAAGAGACACAAATCCAGGGAATATGAGGTACTATAATCAAGGAGATTTTATAATCAACGATACGTTGACACTTACCCCCCAATGGCTGGAAAGCGCTACTTTCAAAAAAATCGATAATGTCTGGAAGCTGGAATTTTTACATTCCACCGTCAGGAGATAAATTTCGGGCTGTTACCCTTTGGCAGTTTTTTCTATGACATCTGCCGTCCGTGTGCGCGGAAGCTTTTATTATATCTTTAACCGGGCATTCATTTTTATTTTGCACTTTTTACGCATCTGAAACCAACCGCAAAGTCAACCCAGGAGGCTGATAATCCGTTGCGATAGTAAGTCTGAATACACATTGCTCCGGAATGCCAGCTTCCACCGCGTATAACCTTGAATCTGCCTGAGTCAGGTCCACCCGGATTCAGACCCGGGGAATTTTTATAATAGTCTGACCCATAATTATCCATAGTCCACTCCCAAACATTGCCGCCCATATCAAATAAACCATATCCATTTGGTTTAAAGGACCCTACCTTAAGGGTTGATTTATATTTCTTACCATAGTTCACCAATGTGGAGTCAATCTGGTTTCCCCATGGATAATTGGAGTCTGGCAGTCCGCCTCTGGCTGCATATTCCCATTCTGCTTCAGTCGGAAGTCTTTTCCCGGCCCAATGTGCATATTTTATTGCATCTGAGAAGCTTACTCCCACAACAGGGTGATCAGGATAATCAAGGCTACATTTAAATTGGGATGAGCCCCAGAATTCAGGCAAAGGATTCCCTGTCGCTTTACAGAATTCATGGTATTGTTGATTGGTCACCTCACATTTATCTATGTAAAATGCGTCGACAGTGACTTTATGTTCAGGTTGCCAATCCGTTGTTCCGGCAGAGTTTTTTCCCATTATGAATACTCCGGCCGGGATGAGAGCCATGTCAGGATCTGTAATCTGTGAAAACGCTGATTCACAGGTTAGTAAAATCAATAAAAAGAGTCGTGATTTCATGACATTAATTTATGAAGGGTATGGGCTAAGTTACTGCTAATGCTTGAATGCATTTGCATTTTGCCGCATGATAGCAGTAACAATTGTTTTTGCTGTTCAGGTACAAAGTTTGTCGGACATTACCTGTGTCACTGTACACTTCTGAACGGTGAATTGGCTCGTGTCAGGCTGCAGGAACCATTTCGAATCTGTCCCGGATACAGGAGCAATAGTAAAAAGTGTGACAAGCTTATTAACCCTGCTATCAGTGTCAGGATTT
>DHUL01000009.1:341-1389 GCA_002409145.1 Bacteroidales bacterium UBA5235 | reverse complement strand
TTTTCTTTTTAATTTTCCGGAGATTGGAAGTCTATAATTACGTACTCGGGATCCAACTCAATATTTATTGTTGAATGAAAATCAATCTTCACTTCTTTAGGAGAATAACCTACCCCGATGCATTCAAGATAACTGGCCTCAGGTGGAACTTCCAATTGGTATGATCCGTCTGGCCCGGTAACGGAACCGATGTTTGTTCCTTTAACAATGATGAGAATATCACTCAGAGGCAGGCCTGTGGTTTTTTCAATAGTTTTGCCTATAATTAAAGTTGGGTGTATTTTCTTTTCCCCTTTAAACTCAATTGTCAGATAAACAAAAGTATTTACCGGCTTCCCTTGCCTCATACCGGGAGTCCAATCGCTAAGCAGACTGGTTATTCGTATAGCCTCAGCATCACACTCTTTGCTAATCCCTTTCATAACTTTGATGTTTTCCACCTTTCCTTCTGCGTTTATCATGAACTTTACCTCTACAGAGCCTGATAATCCGGCATTTCTGGCTTCATCAGGATATATGAGATTTTTGTTTATGAACTCTTTTAGTGCATTTTTACCGCCAGCAAATTCCGGACGTGTATTTGAGGCATGCATTTCCTGTGCAAGAATCACATTCGGATTCATTACCAGAATGAATGCAAGGAACTTTATGGAAATAACCAATCTTCTTAAGCTAGGTTTTTGAAATAGTCTCTTTTCTTTTAACATGACCAAATCGGTTTAGGTTACCTTCAAAATTTTGTTCGCTCTAACAGATGACCTGTAAATACCATGATTACCCTATGATTACTAAATATTATGTATATCTGTTAATTCTTAAGGTTAGCTTTTAGTTAATGGGTAAAATCTTGTATTTATCATGTTACCAGTCAATTGCCCGGATACCCAATTCTGCATGAATGCTAATGCTCAGCGGTATATACATGCTGCCACAGCATCGCGGTGGCGCGCAACGCCCCGCACCTGACTCAGTGAGGCCAGGGTGTTTTTGCACTCGTGGTGCGATGCAGGATTATGATGTTGTGTTGTTTATTCTCGCGTTGGCAAAA
>DHUL01000009.1:0-145 GCA_002409145.1 Bacteroidales bacterium UBA5235 | reverse complement strand
CCCCGGCGGGAGCCGGGGCGGGCCGTACTGCCGACCACTAAGCGTTATTCTTTAGCCAGAAAGTTCTCGCGGTACGGAGTGGCAATTGCATATACCGCCTTGTTAGCTGCTGGCGGTGTTTTCAAATGTGACAAGAAACGTTTCC
>DHUL01000082.1:6726-13035 GCA_002409145.1 Bacteroidales bacterium UBA5235 | reverse complement strand
ATAAAGAACTCATCAACCAGGTTATCCTGAAGTAGTTGATTCAACACATCCGATCCACCGTCACAAAATATATTCCCCCCTTGTCTGTTCCTTAAATTTGAAATAAGAATCTTAAGTGGCCCGGAATAGTATTTCAGAGCATTATCCCCGAAGCTGGTGCTATGGCTGATAATGTATACCTCTTTCTCCCGGGGATATTCGAACCCTGTTTCCTTAATTTTATCGTATGTTTTCCGGCCAAGGAAGATGGTATCCACAGTCTTCATAAAGTCTGCATATCCATAATCCTCGCCCTCCTTCTCAACCATCGACAAAAAGGAAATATCATCGTCTGGTCCGGCGATATAACCATCCAGGCTCATTGCTATGTATGATATTACATTCCGGGGAAAAGGCATCTATTTGTTGTATCAGGATAATATAACCTGAAAACAGGCCTCCAGGTTCAGTGACCTGGCAGGCTTGTTTAAATCACATTTTTCAGATATTTTCCAGTGATGGAATGCTCGCAATTCACAATATCTTCCGGCAGACCCTGAAATATCAGTTCTCCTCCTTTCTTGCCTCCCTCAGGTCCCAGGTCAATAATCCAATCTGCATATTTGATTATATCGAGGTTGTGTTCAATAATTATTACAGTGTTATCATTATCCACCAACGCCTTTACTATTTTATAAAAATTATCAATATCAGACATATGAAGTCCTGTTGTAGGTTCATCCATAATGTAAATATTGCCTTCTTTTGTTAGCTCGGTCGCTATCTTCAGGCGCTGACATTCTCCGCCTGACAGTGTACTCAGAGATTGCCCTAATTTTAAGTACCCCAGTCCGACTTCCTGCAAAAGATGCAGATAGCTTCTTATTTTTGATGATTTGAAAAATTCATGAGCCTGATCAACTGACATATCCAGAATATCTGCAATATTATTCCCATGATATTTAAGTTCAAGGACATCCGAGTGATACCGTTTCCCTTCACACTCGTCGCAGATGGTTTTGACCGAATCCAAAAAATGAAGTTCAAAAGTCAGAACACCCTGTCCGTTGCATTTAAGACAGGCTCCCTTTGAGTTAAAGCTGAATAATGATGCCTCAGAATTGGTTGCGGATGCAAATTCCTTTCGTATTAAATCAAAAACTCCTATAAAAGTTGCAGTATTGGCTCTTGAAGATTTTCCTATTGGTGATTGGTCAATGACAACTATATCATGTTGTTGTTGTTTTGTAAAGCATTCATGGATAAGGCTGCTTTTTCCACTTCCCGCAACCCCGGTAACGCACGTTAAAACTCCTTTAGGTATTTTTACAGATATATTCTTTAGATTGTTCACTGAGGCATTATTGATTTCGAAAAATGAAGATGCCCTTTTCCGGCTGAATTTTGGTTTATCCTTTTTCAGGAGATATTTGCCAGTTATACTTTCAGTGTTTGCCAATTCTTCCGGCTCTCCGTTAAACACTACATTTCCACCATATCTGCCTGCCATCGGTCCCAGATCGACAATCCATTCAGCTGACCTGATAATATCAGGGTCGTGCTCTACCACAAATACAGAATTCCCCTTCTCTTTCAGCCGGAATAAAATATTCAGCAGGTTTTCCGTGTCTCTGGGATGTAATCCTATCGAAGGTTCATCAAGAACATAAAGCATGTCAACCAGATTGCAGTCCAATTGTTTTGACATTTTAACCCGTTGTGATTCACCCCCGGAAAGTGTGCTTACAGCTCTTTCAAGTGTCAGATAGCCAACACCAATTTCTATAAGTTGTTGAAGTAAGAATTGTGCTTTTCGCAAAATGGGCCTGGATATTTCATCATCAATAACTTTTAAGAATGCAAATACATCTTCAAGTTCTAACCTGCAAACATCGGCGATAGTCAATCCGTGTATTTTAATACTTCTTGCCCGCTCATTCAACCTGGTACCACCACATTGCTCACATAACTCATAATTAAAATATTGCGTATATGCGTTTTTGTCTTCTTCGGCTGTCTCATCATCAGCTCTTGTGGTCACAGCTTTTTCAAGTTTACGGGCCAGTCCTTCAAATTTCCGGTTATAGGTTAGTTTATCTGAAGCTCCTTTTACCGCAAATGGTTCCGAGTACAATAAAAGTTGCAACTCTTCCTCTGAAAAATCATTCAAGGGTTTGTCAACCTCTACCACATCCAGGCTTATCAACTCTTTCCAGAGGAAACCTCCGACTTTATAATGCGGATGAGTTATTGCACCTTCCCTGATTGATTTTTCTCTGTCAAGAAATGAATCAAGGTCAATTTTAATCTGTTTGCCTAATCCGTGACAATGCGGACACATACCCTCCGGATGATTAAAAGAAAAATAGAACGAAGGGCCAATAAATGGTTTGCCTATCCGGGAAAAAAGCAAACGGAGATAAGTGTTTATTTCGGTTGCTGTACCCACAGTACTCCGCATGTTTTTCCCCATTCTCTTTTGGTCAATAACTATGGCAGTTGACAGGTTGAGAATATCATCAACATCGGGACGTGACAATTTGGGCATCCTTGTGCGGGCAAAAGTGGAAAAGGTTTCTATTAATTGCCGTTGTGCTTCCGTGTAGATAGTATCAAACAGTAAAGATGATTTACCAGAACCTGAAACACCCGTAAATACTACCAATTTATGTTTTGGTATCTCAATATCAATGTTTTTGAGATTATTTGTATGTGCATTCTTAATAATAATCTTGTCTCTTTCCATATGTTAATTCTTAATTTTAGCGGGGCTTGACAATATAAATATAACTGAAACAAAAGAAGTTATTGAAAATATCTGTGAAGGTTTAATGTACCGGGGACGATGCATCAACGATTTTTCCCCCTCAATAAGAGCCATACAACCTCCGGTTTACTTAATGCACAGACCCGTCAGTCCCGGTGCTATACCCCCGACTCCTCTCTCCCATCACTGCATAAATCAAAGAGACAAACAGACCGATCCCTCACCGAAGTTATGTAATCTATGCAAAACAACACACCTTCAGGACTTATTTTTATTCACCAGACCAACCCCGGCGGTTGAATCCTTAAATTTCCTTACAGGCCAGTAATTTTTACTATATTTGATGGCGCCGGCAGAACATAACTAACTGCGTGTCACTAAATCAGATATTACCGGATGATCATGAAATACGAAGACTTCATCGTCACAACTTTTGGAAAGGGGAATGTGGTTTCCCCGCTGAAGACAGGCCAGCGTGCAGAAAGCCAGGTTTATAAATTCATCGGTGACGACGAACGGGTAATCTATGATGTCTCATCGGAATATTATGAGCTTTGCCGTGACACAGGTGAGACGCCGGTATCATTCGAAAAAGCCGGCCCCAAAGAGATGATCTACTTCGAACCGGCTAAGACAAAAGTCGGCATAGTAACATGCGGCGGCCTTTGCCCGGGACTCAACAACGTCATCCGCAGCCTCGTCAACCAGCTATACTACCGATACGGCATCAAACGCATCCTCGGCATAAGGTACGGCTACGAAGGACTCATCTCGGAATATAACCACGAGGTGATAGAGATGACAGCTCCAATGGTCAGCGAGATACACCTCTCCGGCGGTACATTCCTTGGCACCTCACGCGGTAACCAGGACGTTGGCAAAATGGTTGACACCATCGAGATCCTCAACCTGAACGTGCTGTTCTGCATCGGCGGCGACGGCACCCTGAGAGGAGCACACGCAATCTATGAGGAGATATCACGCAGGAACCTGAAGATCGCCGTGGCAGGGATCCCGAAAACAATAGACAATGACATTGATCTGATACAGAAGTCGTTCGGGTTTGAGACCGCCTTCTCCATCGCCCATGATATAATTCATAACGCACACAACGAAGCCCATGACGCATACAATGGCATCGCCCTGATAAAACTGATGGGCCGGGACTCGGGCTTTATCGCCGCCAACGCTGCGCTGGCAGTTCAGGAGGTGAACTTCGTCCTGATACCTGAAATCACTTTCGACCTGTACGGCGAAAAAGGATTTCTCAACATCCTTAAAAAGAGGCTGGAAGAAAGACACCATGCTGTGATTGTCGTGGCCGAAGGGGCAGGTCAGGACCTCTTCCCGGCACAGGGACAACAGAAGGACGCCTCCGGGAACATCATTCACCAGGACATCGGCATCTTCCTGAGAGACAAGATCAAATCAGAGTTCAAAGCTCTCGGATTCCGGCATGCCCTTAAATATATTGACCCGAGTTACATAATCCGCAGTTCCCCTGCCAATGCCAATGACAGTAAGTTCTGCAACCTCCTGGCACAGAACGCCGTACACGGAGCCTTGGCGGGACGGACCGACTTCGTGGTTGGTTACTGGAACAATCAGTTCACCCTGATGCCGATCCCACCCGTGGTGGCCAAACGCAAAAAAATAGACATAGAAGGTGAACTGTGGTGGAACGTGCTCGAAGCCACCGGCCAGCCTATAAGCATGAAAAACGATTGATCTGACTTTCAGAACTCCGGCCAGACGGAGAGTTCAATCATCCCGAAGGGTATAACCGCTTTCCCCTGACGGGGCGGAATATCACCGTCATCAGCCTCGTGCCTCTGCAACAATCCTGAACTGTTGTTGAAGTTAAATGGCTCCTGAGAAAGTGTCTCCCTGATTCAGGTCACCTGTTTCCCATCCCTTGCGGAGCCAGCTCGAGCGCTGTGCTGCCGTGCCGTGGGTGAAGGAATCAGGGACAACCCTGCCCTGGTATTTTTGCTGAAGTACGTCGTCGCCAATTGAAGCTGCAGCGTTGAGAGCCTCCTCTATGTCTCCCTCCTCAATTGAGTTGAACATCTGGTTTGCATAGTGGGCCCATACCCCTGCCAGGAAATCAGCCTGGAGCTCAAGCCTTACGGTAAGCTGGTTGCCTCTCACCTCGCTGAGCCGCTGTCGCTCTGCCTGCACTTTATCAAGGATGCCCATTTGGTTCTGGACATGATGACCTATCTCATGTGCCACAACATATGCAATTGCGAAGTCGCCATAGACACCATATTTAGTTCGCAGATCATCAAAGAAACTGAGGTCAATGTACACCTTTTCATCACCCGGGCAATAGAACGGTCCGCTGGCAGCGGTGGCATAGCCGCAGGCTGACTGAACCTGATCCCTGAAGAGCACCAGGGTGGGCTGCCGGTAAGTGGCTCCTGACTGAGCGAATAACTTGCCCCACACCTCTTCCGTATCAGCCAGTACAACCGAGACAAACTGAGCCATTGCGTTCTCTTCCTCAGTGGCCTCAACCGGTCCGGCTGTTTCGGATGAGCCTGATTGTTGCAGGATACCTGAGGGATCACCCCCGAGAAGGTAAACGAGCAATACAATTACAAGTGTACCTATCCCTCCTCCGACAACCTTTGTTCCTCTGCTCATCCCCCTGCGGTCCTCAACATTATCGCTGCCACGGCGCCCCTGCCATTTCATTGTCTTCTGTTTTATTAGTCTTTATTATAATGACGAAAATACTAAATCAATTCAATAGTTGAACAACTTAGATTGAACAATCTGAGCTGTCAACTGTTTAAGGAATAAAAAACAAGAAGATGAAAACCAAGACTATTCTGATTTTCGCAATTGTACTAGGATTTTTAACAGTTAACTACAAAACTATGGCACAGAACTATAATTTTCCGGAGCTTCCTTATGCTTATGATGCACTTGAGCCCTATATTGACGCCCAGACGATGGAGATTCACTACACGAAGCACCACAGGGCTTATTTTGACAACTTTGTAAAGGCAGCCGGTGAGGCTAAAATTAACAATCTGACGCTTGAGGATATTTTCTCAAGAATAAGCATTTACTCACCTGCTATCCGCAATAATGGTGGCGGTTACTACAATCACATGCTCTTCTGGCAGGTGATGGGACCCAATGCAGGCGGTCAGCCTGAGGGAGACCTGCTGAACGCAATAAATGAAACGTTTGGCTCATTTGACAAATTTAAGGCAGAATTCGAGACTGCAGCAAAGACCCAGTTCGGAAGCGGATGGGCATGGCTGTCAGTGGACGCCAACGGGAAGCTCTTCGTGTCACAGACACCAAACCAGGATAATCCTCTTATGGATGTGACAGCAAAGCGCGGCAAGCCGATACTGGCCCTGGACGTGTGGGAACATGCCTACTACCTGAAGTATCAGAACCGCAGGCCTGAGTATATCGCAAACTTTTGGAACGTAGTGAACTGGAAGAAAGTTGCCGAGCTCTACGAAGGAGCCACAAAATAAATTTTGATCAGATAACCTTTAAAAAGGGAGACTCGTTTATACGGGCCTCCCTTTTTATTA
>DHUL01000082.1:0-6490 GCA_002409145.1 Bacteroidales bacterium UBA5235 | reverse complement strand
CTCAGACCCTCAGACTCTCATCCGCCAGTTGGCGGATCAGACTTCAATTGCTGCAGTTAAAGCAGACCTCGTTCTCAAGTTTCCGACCGGCAAAATAATCATCAATGTTTTTGAGAGTCATCTCTGCGATGTTATGGATGGCCTCACGGGTGAAGAATCCCTGGTGCGATGTTATTATCACATTGTTGAAGGTAAGCAGCCTGGCGAGGACATCATCACCGAGAACCCTGTCAGAAAGATCCTCGAAGAAGAACTGGCTCTCCTCCTCATAGACATCGAGGCCTGCTGAGCCTATCTGTCCGGTCTTGAGTCCTTCGATGAGATCCGGGGTACGTATCAACTTTCCACGGCCGGTATTGATGAGCATCACCCCTCTTTTCATCATGGCAATGGATGACGAGTTGATCATGTATTCTGTTTCCCGCGTCAGCGGACAATTAAGAGAGATAATATCAGACTTCTGGTAAAGCTCTGACAGAGGGGCGTACCTGCTGCCTGTCTCAGCAGCGAACTTTTCGTCCGGGTAATTGTCATTCAGAAGCACTTCCATGCTGAAGCCGCGCAGAATATTCACAAGCACCTTCCCGATTCTTCCGGTTCCGATCACCCCTGCCGTTTTACCGTACATGTCGAATCCCATCAGTCCATGCAGAGCGAAGTTTGTATCGCGTGTGCGGAAGTAAGCCCTGTGAACCTTGCGGTTAAGTGTCAGCATAAGAGCCACTGTGTGCTCGGCGATCGCATGGGGAGAGTATGCAGGTACCCGCACTACCCTGATGTTGTTGAGGGCTGCCTTCAGGTCAACGTTGTTGAACCCGGCTGATCGAAGTGCTATCAGCTTCACCCCGTACTCCTTCAGCTTCATGATCATGGAAGCATCAACGGTATCGTTCACGAAGATTATAACCGCATCATATCCCTGTGCCAGCACCACATTGTCAGGTGTCAGGTGAAACTTGAAATATTTTATCGTGAATCCGTACTCAAGGTTCAGTTCATTGAATATTTCAATATCGTAAGGCTTGGCGTCAAAGAATGCAATCTTAATGTTGTTCATTTTATTAATTGTTGTTATCCGGATAACAACAGGCAGGGATGATTGTTCTCTTATGCCGCTTTGAGATTATAGCGGGATTTACTAATTTCATGATCTTCAAACTGTCAAAAAACTGCTCACCAGGCATTCCAACCCATACGCATTATATGAAGACAAAATCACTTCTCACAGTAATTTTCCTGATTGCTTTTACCGGTATTATTACCCTCAGCGGCCAGGATGCAAAACCCTGGTATTTTGGTGATCCGACACCCAGGCCTGCCACTGATCCTAAGGCCAGAGTACTGCCCCTGATAAAGGTCCAGGGCAACAAATTTGTAACAACAGACGGACAAAATGTGCTTTTCCGCGGTGTTTCAATCTCCGATCCTGACAAGATTGAGCGGCAGGGTCACTGGAATAAGGCACACTTCGAGCAGGTGAAGAAGACCGGCGCCATGATAGTGCGCATTCCCGTACACCCGGTTGCATGGCGGGAACGGACACCTGAAAAGTACGTTGAACTGTTACGTGAGGCTGTAGACTGGTGCACCGACCTTGGGATGTATGTGATAATAGACTGGCATTCAATAGGGAACCTTTGGATGGAACTCTTTCAGGATCCGATGTACAACACAACGAAGACCGAGACTTACGAGTTCTGGAGAATCATCGCACGGAATTTTTCAGGACATAATACTGTTGCCTTCTATGAGCTCTTCAATGAGCCTACAATCTACCGCGGCGAACTCGGTTCCATGCCCTGGTCGGAGTGGAAGAAGATCAATGAGCAGATGATCAGTTTGATACGAGCCTATGACTCCGAAACCATACCCCTGGTTGCCGGGCTTGATTGGGCCTATGACCTTTCACCCCTGCGTGATGACCCTGTAAATGCGGAGGGGATTGCCTATGTGACGCATCCCTATGCGTTTAAACGCGGCCAGCCATGGGAACCAAGGTGGGAAGAGAACTTCGCATTTGCTGCCAGTCAGTATCCGGTGGTTGCTTCCGAGTTTGGGATGCATACTGCTATGTCATCACCTGATTACCAGGACTATGGCAATCGCATAATCAAATTCCTCGAAGCGCGGGGCATTAGCTGGATATGCTGGATCTATGACCCTGAATGGTGGCCACAGATGCTGAGATCATGGGACTATGAGCTTACCGAAGGCGGAAAGTTCTTCAACCGCGCCATGAAAGGTGAGCTGGAGTTCCAGAAGAAATAGAAAGAATGAATCCTTTTCAGATACCTGACAGAAGTTTTTTCTGTTGCAGCAGGGAGGAAACATTGAAGGGCTGTCTTCCTCAATTATGCATTTTCCCGGAAAGTGTTAACTGAAATCAGGCACTGAAAAGCGGAGTTCCCCTGAGCGCCATTTCCCGGATTGATTCCAGCTCCTCACTGTTAAGCGGTTTTATTCTCTCCGACAGCGACAACGCCTTTCTGAACAGGTTCTCATCACCTGGTGGTATCGCGGCCGTAACCGGATGTGAGAGGGTAAACCTCAGGCCCATAAGGATGTCATCAGGCTCGCTGACCGGTTCGTACCAGCATTTGGGATGCGCTGAACGGTCTGCTCCCTCCTTCCACGGTCCCCTGGCCATCGCCTTCAGTGCGAGGATACCCATCCCTTTTTCCTGTGCCCTTGCCATTACCTGGGGACCGAAGTTGCCGGCATACCAGGCGGTATGGTTGAACGGGAAAAGTATTGTGTCAAAGTCATACCTCTCCATCATGGCCACAGCCGCTTCAACTGAGTGAGCTGAGAAACCGAGGAACCGGACCATTCCCTCCTCCCTTGCCTTCAGAAAAGTCTCATGGGCGCCTCCCGGGGCAAATATCTTCTCAACGTCTTCCATGGTGGTGACTGCGTGATGCTGATACAGGTCGAAATGGTCCGTTCGCAGATGGATAAGTGACTGCTCCAGTTCCTTCCGTGCTTCATCCCTTGTCCGCATCCCGGTCTTGCAAGCCAGGAAGACACCTTTTCTCCATGGTTCAAGTGCCGGACCCAGCCTGATCTCCGCATTCCCGTATGACGGCGCCACATCAAAATAGTTCACCCCGGCATTAATTGCTCTCTCTGCATCTGCGGCTGCCTCGGCGGGTGTGGAATTCATTACAACTATCCCTCCAAAGCCTATTACAGAAAGCATTTCTCCGGTTTTACCCAGGGGTCTTTTCTCCAGCTTTCCGGGTTGGCGTTCTGTTCGCATCCCCGAAAGGTCCGGCGGAAAGAGCGTGAGCCCGGGAGCAGCACAGGCTGCCGAAATTATAAATTTCCTCCTTTTCATCTCATTTATAGTTAATCGGATCAGCACTCCTCTTAAAGAATTCCTCCTGCAACTGCTCAACGGTATTGTTGGTTTTAAGGTACCTGATCAGTTCCGCGAGTTGGTCTGCATTCTTTGCTACCAGCAGTTCACCCAGCTCATGGTTGGCCTGCAGTTTATCTCCGGCAAACTGGTTAGGATATTTTGCATACCAGTGGATCCCGGTAAAAGCATGAGGCATGGCGTTAAGCCTTCCCTTGTTTGCACCTGACTCCGCTCCCATTGCCTCCTGGTCAACAAGGTCAGGACGGATGAAGTACATCATTGAAGTCTCCTCTTCACCTGCATGACCATCAAGGGAAGCTATTTTCAGTGCATTTATCTCCCGGTCCATTTTCTCATCGGACCCGCCCTGGAAGAGCACTACTATATAATCCTTCCCTGACGCCAGTTGCGATTGGCAGAAATAATCAAGAAAGTATGTACTTCCTCCGTGACCGTTGAAGAGGATGATCTTCTTAAGGCCGTTTCTCGATAATTCGGCACAGGTTTCCTCAAGCATCTTCCACATGAGTTCATTGCTGTATGCAATGGTACCAGGCTGGTGTCTCGCCTCGAATATCTGGCCAGCGTAATATGGAGGGAATACAACAGCGTACTCCTTCTCTGCCGCTCTTATGACGGATGCGCGGGCTTCAAACAAGTCGGTTCCAAGCGGAAGATGGGTTGCATGCTTCTCTATGATTCCCAGCGGGATTACTGCTACACCGCCTGACTGTTCCACAGCCTTCACAAACTGAGGCGATGTCAGCTCCTCCAGTTGGCACGGAAGTCCTGTCTTTTCCTTTTCCTGTCCGGCAAGCAGTACGGCCATCATCAATATGGCCGATACTGTAACTATTCTTTTCATTGATTAAATCTTTAAGGCCAACTAAAGATATTTTTTTTCTGTAACTTAAAAAAGAATTTCCGTACCGGGATTTGTGCCGGTTGCTGACTTGCCAGGCCTTCCCTTAAGGACAGAGATGCTGCTCCTGACCCTGAAGTTGACGGTTTCTTAATGGACAATTAATTCATCATTAATCATGCAGACACAGGGTTAAATTAGCCATGACTGTTTCATGTCGGTCACTTTTAGTAGTTGATTTCACTTTACATTTGAGCATCACTGAACGCCTAATATTTCCGAATTGAAAAATAATTATATAAAACTTCATTAAAGTTACCTGCAGACCTTGTCAGAACCAATAAGGCCTGATTAAGTTTTAATAAACCCATGGTTAACAGTCAGGAGACCAGGCGTTGCCTGTAAAATGTCCGGAAAAGTCCGGGAAAGCCAGCCAAAGGCTATTGGTCATGCCGTTCGTCAAAAAATCCTGCTTCTTCATCATTTCTTCACAACCATATACCTAATATTGTGTTATGGTGATGTTGTTTATTAATTAAAACTGATACGTATGAAGAAGATTTACCTTTTGGCACTTATCCTTATCATGGGAATCGCTTACGTTTCCTGTGACAAGAGTGATGCGACCGAATTTGACGTGACAGTAAAATCATCACTGTCTGAAGATCCCAGTGGACCGGCCACACCGGCTGGCGTTGCTCCGTATATCATTCCGGGAGCCAACAACGGAGGGAACAGGACCTGTGCAGAAGTCGGGACTTTCTTTAAGGATGATCCTGCCTACTTTGATTGGTGTGGTGACCGGGTTGACTATGGAATGTTTTCCGGCGCTTTTCCTGATGGTCTGGATGTTACTTCTGACGGTAAGACTCTCTCCTTTAATGCTGATGAGTGCATTAAGATCGGCGATAAATACTACAAGGTCGGCGCAGTGATAGTCAAGGGCGGTCCTGCTGCAAATGTATACTTCTATGAGGAGGGCACCCTTAGCGATGTAAACCTGACTGCTCCTGCAAATGCCAGCGGCAAACCGGCTGGGATTTCCAATGTGACGTTCTGCTACATCGAGTGCGAAGAACAGCCGGAACTTGTAATAGCATTCAAAAGCTATCTGAACAATTCTGACTGGGTCTGCACAACCGGGGGACCTGGTAACATCGGGTTCGTGGCTTACTATGAGTTCAAGCCTGGTGTGGTTGGCAAAGTGTACCTTTCAGCCGGCACCACCCCCTCAACAGGTGACCTCACCAAACCGGTTGGTAACCTCACGGTGGCTGACACTGATGGTGATGGCCAGTGGGAAGTCACGGTCGATAACGTGGACCGTCCTGATCTGCTCTACAAGAAGGCTTATCTTTTTGTTGGAACACTTGCTGAGTACACCGGCAAGTATTATCTGAACTTCCCCTACCAGACCGGCGAGATAACACCTGTAGCACCGCTCATTTTCCAACTGCCTTTCTAGGGGTCCGTCACACTATAACAAGAATTTTTAACGGCAGAGGCTGCCTCCGCAAACCAGGGCAGCCTCTCCTGTTCCTGGCAAGAGAGGTTCTCTGACCAGAAACCCAGGCATTTAAGTCATTCATATTTAAGAGCCTCCACAGGATTTCGAGTTGCTGCCCTGTAGGCCTGAAAGGAGACAGTAAGAAGAGCAACCAGAAGTGCAATAATGCCCGAAACGATAAAGATCCACCAGCTTATTTCAGTCTTGTATGCGAAGCTCTCATGCCACTTGTTCATCGAATACAATGAGACTGGAAGAGCAACTACGAATGCGATTATAACACAGATAACAAACTCCTTATTCAGCGACATCACTGCACATTGAAGGATTCAGTCCGATAATCATCGGCCCAACTGCTTCATGCAGAGAATACATATTGATGTCAGGAATAACACCGACGACAGGGCCAAATTCAGTCGTTTCACCAATTGCATCCTTTAAACCTAATGCTTTTACTGCCATTTCATTGACTAAAATTCCGCCATTGATTTTACCCTCAATAAAGTCATCTCCCTTCAAGATTTTTATACCCATTGTAGTGGCAAAATTATAATCGACAAAAAGGCCGTTTAAGGTGACTGTCTTGTCATGCTCATCTGCTTTAGGCTGCAAAAAACTGTCAAATTGACCACCTGACGCCGGCCTAAACTGACCACCCCGCGCCGGGCCAAATTGACCACCTTGCGCCGGAGCAAACTGACCACTTTTTAAAGAGCTCTTCTCATGTTTAGAAATAAGCTATGATCTTTGCTGTTTTACT
>DHUL01000036.1:79197-80232 GCA_002409145.1 Bacteroidales bacterium UBA5235 | reverse complement strand
CACCCATGCCGGGCGCACAAGAAAAAAGAGATGCTTGTTGCACCTCCTTTTCCTGTTTACCTATGCCTGAGAATACTAACCCAGGTACCCCTTAAGGAGTTTACTGCGTGATGTGTGACGCAGCCTGCGAATTGCCTTCTCCTTGATCTGTCTCACCCGTTCACGGGTAAGACCGAACTTCTCCCCAATCTCTTCAAGAGTCATCTCCTGGCACGCAATGCCGAAGAAATAACGTATTATATCCCTCTCACGCTCGGTGAGCGTTGCAAGTGCACGGTCAATCTCCTTTGAGAGAGACTCGTCAATAAGCATCTTGTCTGCTATGGGCGAATCAACATTGGTAAGCACATCCAGTAGACTGTTATCCTCACCTTCCACAAAGGGTGCATCAACTGAAACATGACGACCTGAGACCTTAAGAGTGTCTGTGACTTTCTCCTTCGGCAGGTCAAGCACCTCGGCCAACTCTTCAGGGGACGGAATGCGTTCATTTTCCTGCTCAAACCTGGCAAATGCCTTATTGATCTTGTTCAGTGAACCAACCTGATTGAGAGGAAGACGCACTATCCTTGATTGCTCTGCAAGAGCCTGCAGTATGGATTGCCTGATCCACCATACCGCATATGATATGAATTTGAAACCCCTGGTTTCATCGAATTTTTCTGCAGCCTTGATAAGGCCGAGGTTACCCTCATTAATGAGGTCCGGAAGGCTAAGCCCCTGGTTCTGATACTGTTTGGCCACCGAGACAACAAAGCGGAGATTGGCTTTGGTAAGCTTCTCCAACGCTGCCCTGTCACCCTTCTTGATCCTTTGTGCTAACTCTACCTCTTCCTCAACCGATATCAACTCTTCTTTACCAATCTCCTGCAGATATTTGTCCAACGATGCACTTTCACGGTTGGTTATGGATTTGGTAATTTTAAGTTGTCTCATTCTCTTTACCCCTTCGAAAAAATTTTCGCAAAGTTACTGCTAATTAAGTTACTATACAAATATATATTCAACCACTCCTCAATCGGTTTGCCATTCCAG
>DHUL01000036.1:78329-78999 GCA_002409145.1 Bacteroidales bacterium UBA5235 | reverse complement strand
TTCTTCCTCATTCCTACCTCCTGGTCTGGTACCTGAAGTATGTTCCGTCAGGTGTAAAGCCTTCAACTGATGTCAGACTCTTTCCGTCATCCGTTGCCTTGCGGACATCCGTACCGCTGTTCACTTTTACCCCGTTCACGTCAACTATGACCGTTCCCTTCGAAAGACCCAGATCGCGAAACCGGCCCTCCGAAATTGAGGTGATCTTTACACCACCTGATATTTTATATTGACTTCTCTCGCCTGCAGTGACCGGCGTGAATGTAGCGCCGAGCACTGTTGAGGACTGTGCCCCGGGAGCTACAACGCCGGTTCCGCCCTCAATATTGCGGAGAACAACACTCTTTTTATCCTGTTTCCCCTTTCTGAGGTATGTCACTTCAAGCCTGTCACCAGGTCTGTAACGGCTCACTTTCTCCTGAAGATCTGCAGTGGTTTCGACCGTCTCACCGTTGATTGCGATGATCACATCCTTTTCAGCCAGCCCGGCTGCCTTGGCAGCACCGTCATCCGTTACTCCGGTCAGATAGACCCCCTTTATCTCCTTCAGGTTCTCCTCGTCAGCCAGTTCTGCAGTGACATCGGTTATATTCACACCCATCAGCCCGCGCTGAACCTCACCGAACTCCCTGATATCATCGTATACCTTCTTTACAATAGACGTCGGAAC
>DHUL01000036.1:77852-78168 GCA_002409145.1 Bacteroidales bacterium UBA5235 | reverse complement strand
CTTCTTTACAATAGACGTCGGAACAGCGAAAGAGTTGCCGGCATAGGCACCGCTGGGCGAAATAATTGCAGTGGTAATGCCTATGAGCTCGCCCTGGACGTTTACCAGTGCACCTCCGCTGTTACCCTGGTTAAGGGCTGCGTCAGTCTGGATAAACGACTCAATCCTGTACTGGTTGTCGAGCAACCCCAGGCTCCTCCCCTTTGCGCTGACTATTCCGGCGGTAACCGTCGATGTCAGGTTGAAGGGGTTTCCGACTGCCAGCACCCACTCCCCAAGACGTATGGCATCTGAATTGCCAAACCTTATATATGGA
>DHUL01000036.1:14670-77689 GCA_002409145.1 Bacteroidales bacterium UBA5235 | reverse complement strand
CTTATATATGGAAGACTATTGGCCTTTATCTTCAGAACCGCAATATCCGTACTCGGGTCACGGCCTACAACCTCGGCCGGGAAAGTGCGCTTGTCATTCAGCGTCACATCCACCTCGTCAGCCTCTTCGATGACATGATTATTGGTAACAATGTATCCGTCCTGGGTTACAATGACACCTGAACCGAATCCTCTCACCACCCTCGGCTGGCTTGAACCCGGACCATAGAAGAACTCGTACAGAGGATTTGAATATGAGGAACTGACTGTTGCCCTGGTCTTGACATGAACCACTGCATGCACAGTCTGCTCTGCTGCAAACGTGAAATCATTCACCCCTGATTGTGGCAGCATCGAAGTGTACCTGGCATTCTCCTCAATCATCTGCTTCTCCTTTTCAGTACCGATCACCAGTTTGTCCCTGTCAAGAAACCTGGTGTAGATGAAAAGTCCTGCCAGCGCTCCAAAAAGAGCTACCAGCAGCGTAGTTATCAACCCTTTTCCTTTCATTGCTTTTATATTTTTTTGTTATACCTTACTTTGATCCTGACTCATTTAATCAAATAGTGTGCCTGCCCAAAAGATTAATATCTTTACAACCCTGACATGCACAAATTGTTTTACAAATTTTCGTTTTTTTAACGGACTGACGGGTTCTGTTTAAGATAATTAACTTCAATTTAACGGTATGAAAATAGTCTTTAACAAATATGAGGGAGCAGGCAATGACTTCATAATTTTAAAAAACAGTCCTTCCATTATTGCTCATCATGACGAATTGCTTATCAGGAAGTTATGCGACCGGCATTTTGGAATCGGGGGAGACGGCCTGATGCTGATAGAAGAATACGAGGGGTATGATTTCAGGATGTTCTATTTTAACTCTGACGGCTCACCCGGAGCAATGTGCGGAAACGGTGCCAGGTGCTCCTCTCACTATGCTATGAGGCATATCACAGGCTTCAGGAACATCACTTTCATGGCAGGTGACGGACCCCATACAGCAAGGCCTGCAGGCGACGGATTGATAGAGATCTCCATCCGTGACGTCATAGGAATCAGGCAAACTCCCGACGGAATTTTGGTAAACACCGGAGTACCACACCTGGTGGTATTCACCGATGATAACTCCGCAACTGACATGGTCTCCTTCGGCAGAGCCCTCCGCAGGTCTCCTGCCTATGCCCCTGAAGGGGTGAATGTCAACCTCGTATGCGTCAGGGACGGAAGGCTTCGTGTCCGCACCTATGAACGGGGAGTGGAAGAAGAGACGCTGGCCTGTGGAACAGGGATAACAGCATCTGCCATTGCGGCAGTTTACACCGGAAAAATTGTCACTCCAGCGACAGAGGTACAGGCCAGGGGCGGAATACTGTCAGTAAGATTCAACCTGAACGGAGAAAGGGCCACCGACATTTTCCTGACCGGTCCTGCAACCTTCGTCTTCAGTGGAGAAAAGGAAATCCAATAAACCAGATGATATGAGAAGGCTTATGATGAAAACCATCCTTCTTCCCGTTGCGCTTATTTGCCTGAATGGCAGCCTCCGGGCGCAACCGGGAAACACCGAACTGTTAAATGCCATCAATGAGGTGAACAGCAATTTTGATGCATTGGATCACCGGCTTGATGTTATTGAAAAGAATATCGACGACTTGTTATGGTTCGACCGTGTGGGTGACGTCGCATTCATTGACAAGATATATATCACCGGACCGCCACCGGCAAAGGAAAGCAACCCGACCGGACAGGGAGCAGGCAATCCGCTCAAGTTCTGGAGCTATGTCTTCATCCCGCGAGACGTGAATCCCTCCTCCAAATACCCACTTCTCGTCCTTCCACACGGGGGAGTGCACGCGAACTTCACCACCTATCATACACATATGATCCGCGAGATGGTGACGCAGGGGTATATTGTTGTCGCTGCAGAATACCGGGGCTCCACAGGTTACGGCGCCGGGATGTATCGCAGGATAGATTATGGCGGCCTGGAGGTGGAGGATGTTGATGCCAGCCGCAGGTATATGATCGAGAATTATGAATTTATTGACAGCGACAGAGTAGGGATAATTGGTTGGAGCCACGGTGGCCTGATAGGGCTCTTCTGTATCTTTGACCACCCGGAGGCATACAAGGCCTGCTTCGCCGGGGTGCCTGTCAGTGACGTCGTTGCCCGGATGGGGTACAAGGATGACAGTTATCGCGACCTCTACTCCGCGTCTTACCACATAGGCAAGACAGCCGATGAGAATGTGGCAGAATACCGCAAGCGTTCCCCTGCCTGGCAGGTGGATCGTTACCGCAATACCCCGCTTCTTATCCACACAAACACAAACGATGAGGATGTAAACGTACTTGAAGTGGAACACCTGATAAAATCACTCAAGGCTGCAGGTAAGCAGAACTTCAGTTACAGGATATTTGAAAACATGCCCGGGGGGCACTCATTTGACAGGATGGACTACCGTGAGGCGAGGAAAATCAGGCTTGACATATATAACTTCCTGAACGCTGAGCTGAAACCTCCGAAACCTTTCAGGAGCATCCATGACCTTGACCGTGCAGGTTACCGTTTCTGATGGAAAAAAAGAAGCTTTTCGGCCTGACCCTCATTGAGTTGTCCGGGGTTGCCAGAGACGCATCACTGCCGCCGTATGCGGCGAAGCAGATAGCGGGATGGCTCTATCGCAGGGGAGCGCCTGCTATCAGCGGGATGACTGACCTCTCCCTGGCAGCACGCAGTAACCTTGACAAAGATTACGAAACTGGTCTTAATCCACCGGTAGCAGAGTCCGCTGCCGGTGACGGTACAAAGAAATATCTCTTCCGTGTAAGCGAAAGCCGGTTCATCGAAACGGCCTATATCCCTGACCGCGACCGGGCAACCATCTGCCTCTCTGTGCAATCGGGCTGCCGTATGGGATGTCGTTTCTGCATGACGGCACGGCAGGGGTTCCAGGGCAACCTGACAGCAAACGAGATACTTAACCAGTTCCGGAGTTTGCCTGAACATGACTCACTTACCAATATTGTATTCATGGGCATGGGAGAACCTCTTGACAACCTGGAGGAAGTGCTCCGGAGCCTTGAGATACTGACCTCCGACTGGGGTTACGGTTGGAGCCCGACAAGGATCACAGTCAGCACAGTAGGGATCACTGGAAAGATAGAAGAGTTCCTCAGTAAGAGCAGATGCCACCTGGCTGTCAGCCTCCACTCACCCTTTGACAGTGAGCGGCAGTCATTGATGCCGGCCCAGAAGGCCCACCCGGTAAAGGAGGTTCTTGACACAATAAGGGGTTTCGACTTCGGAAGACAGAGAAGAGTCTCGTTTGAATACATTGTCTTCAAGGGATTGAATGACACTCCGGCACATGTAAAGGAGCTGGCCAGGATACTCAACGGGATTCGCTGCCGGATTAACCTGATTCGCTTCCATTCCATTCCCGGCTCGGAATTCAGCAGCCCTGACCAACGCGAGATGGAAGCCTTTCGTGACAGCCTTAATGCAAAGGGCATCATTACTACCATTCGTGCAAGCCGCGGTCAGGACATCAATGCAGCCTGCGGCCTGCTTTCAACTCTTGAACAAAACAAACCGAAATGAGAACCGGATTATTGACCCTCCTCATCCTTACTCTGACAGCAGCAGCGGACCTCAGTGCACAGGAACAGGTAATGGACTCTGTCATTGCTGACACAACCCTGACGGGGACCTCCTGGTCTTTCTGCTTCGCCGATGCCATAACAGGTGAGATAATATACAGCTATGACGCTGACCGCAATCTTGCTTCCGCCTCAGTCATGAAGCTCTACCCCACCTCAGTGGCACTCTCTCTTCTCGGACCATGCTACCGTTATTCAACAACCCTGTGTCTTATCGGGGACCTGAACACCAAAAAAGGGGTCCTCGAAGGTGATGTAGTGATCATCGGAGGAGGTGATCCTGCTCTCGGATCAGAGTATTTTGCAGAACATTATGGCAATCTCACTGCCGTGTGGGTCAGTGCACTGAAGGATGCCGGAGTGAAAAGGGTCAGGGGCAGTGTGGCAGCTGCAGAATCCATTTATGACTTCAATCCGGTACCATCAGGATGGGCGTGGGGCGACCTGGGGCAGTATTATGGCGCCGGGGTCTATGATATCAACATAAATAACAACGAGTACAATATATACATAACGGGCAGGGCTGAGGGCGAGCCGGCTCTCATTGATTCAGTGCAGGATTACGGGAAGGATGTAAGCCTCACAAACTACCTTCTCTCCTCAGGCCGCACTGACAGGGGCTATGTATACAACGCCCCCTACTCCTCCCTGGCCTGGGTAACAGGAAGTGTACCCGCTGACAGTAGTTTTATACTCAGGGCTTCAATCCCTGATCCGCCTTTCGCCCTCCTCAGAAAACTTGATGCAGCGATGCGGGAAGCCGGGATAGAAGTGGATTACGAACCAGGGACAGAACGTGTCTCTGTTGAAGGCCAAAAATGCATCAATGTAGCAGTGACATTTTCACCCACCCTCGCCGAGATAGTAAAGGTCACCAACCATGAGAGTGTCAACATGTACGCAGAAGCCCTCCGTAAGCATCTGGGTCATGAAATACTCGGCGAAGGCACTTACAGCGCCGGATCATTGGTCATCAGGCAATTCCTCGATTCAATAGGATGTGAACCATATGAAGCGGTGATCCTCGACGGCTCAGGCCTATCATCCAATAATAACATAAGTGCACTGATGACGGTCAGGCTGCTTGTCCACATGAACAACAGCGCCGTTTCGGATGCCTTTGTATCATCCCTGCCCATGGGTGCAGTCTCAGGCACTATGAAAAACTATTTCCGTGATGAGATGTTTAAAGGAAGAGTTGTGGCTAAAACCGGCACAATCACAAGTGCAAAGTCGTTTGCCGGTTACTTCACAACCAACAGCGGAAGAAAGATCGCCTTTACCACCTTTGCCAACGGGTTTACAGTTCCATCAAGGAAGATAACTGACAACATGGAGAGGGTGGTCAGGGAGATAATGATTAAATACTGAGATGTGTCCTTCAGGAAAAAGCATCCTGATTTTATCATACGCTGTCTGTTTTAATATACTTTAACATAATGGTTTAAATAATCCGCCTTATTTTGCGGGTCAGGAAATTGAATAGACAATTATATAGATGAAAAAAGGGACTAAAATAGTTCTGTGGACCGGCATACCACTGGTACTGTTGATATGGTTTGCTGGCCCTCGGCTTGGTCTGTGGGGTAACGATCTGAAAAAGAACGATGGTGTTGCAGTTGTGCAGGCGCAGACCCAGGGGCAGGGTGCCGGCAATCAGCAGGGACAGCGCCCGGGTGGACAACAGGGACAGGGCGGACAGCAAGGCCAGCGTCCCGGTGGCCAGGGACAACTTCCCGTCACAGGCACAATAGCCAGGCCCTCATATCTTACCAACGGGATCAGGTCAGCCGGATCACTTCTGGCTAATGAGGAGGTGGACATAGTAAGTAAGGTGTCAGGTAAAGTGACTGCTGTGTATTTCCGGGAAGGAAGCAAGGTACGGAAGGGAGACCTCCTTGTGAAAATCTATGATGAAGACCTGCAGGCACAACTGCGCCGTTCTGAGATACAGGAAAAGATGCTCTCGGAAAAGCTGGAGCGCCAGAGGGTGCTTCTTTCCAAGGACGCGGTAAGCCGCGAAGCATTTGACCAGCTTCAGACAGATTACAACGTGATACTTGCAGACATCAACCTGCTGAAGGTAAGGATAGCCGAGACCGAAGTTCGCGCACCATTTGATGGGGTGATTGGATTCCGGTATGTCAGTGATGGAACTTATGTTACGCCGCAGGTTAAGATAGCCCACCTGGTTGACCAGTCCTTCCTCAAGCTTGAATTTGCCATCTCGGAGAAATATGTCTCGGAAGATCTGATGGGAAAACGTATTTCATTTACAACCTACGGGTATCCTGATGAATTTTTTGCAGATGTTTATGCCGTTGACTACCGCATTGATGAGACAACCCGTACCATTGGTCTGAGGGCGCGTTTTGACAACCGGGCCGGAAAACTTGTACCCGGGATGTTTGCTTCTCTTACCCTGATAACCGACGAGAAGACAAACGCCCTCCAGGTGCCTACTGAATCAATAGTTCCCGAAATGAATGAAAAGAAGCTCTGGGTGGTGCGCAACGGCAGGGCTGACCTGATCCCGGTGGTTACCGGGGCTAGAACCGCTTCTATGATTGAGGTTCTTTCCGGACTCTCTGCAGGTGATACGGTACTTACAACAGGCCTGATGCAGCTCAGGCCTGACATGGCCGTAAGAGTAAATATCACAGAATAAGCCGGCGACAATGTACCATTTTAAAAACATCTGACCCGAATGAGTCTGTCATCCTTAAGTATAAAAAGACCGGTACTGGCCACTGTGATGTCACTTGTGATCCTGATCATGGGGGGAATCGGTTACACCTTCCTTGGGGTCAGGGACTATCCCAGTGTTGACCCGGCGATAGTGACTGTCTCCACCTCCTTTCCGGGAGCCAACTCCGACGTCATGGAGACCCAGATTACCGAGCCGCTTGAATCAGCCATCAACAGTGTCCAGGGAATTCGCTCCATATCCAGCTCCAGCAGCGACGGTTCATCAAGGATTACCGTTGAGTTCAAACTGGAGGTAGACATGGAAACGGCGGTAAATGATGTCCGCGACAAGGTTTCCGGTGCCATGCGGCGACTGCCACAGGATGTTGACCCGCCGGTGGTTCAGAAGGCTGACGCCGATGCACAGCCTATCTTCGCCGTTACCCTCCGCAGTGACACCAGGTCAATAATCGACGTCAGCCAGATTGCCGAGATTAACTTCAAGGAGAGGCTGCAGACCATTTCAGGCGTAAGTGCGGTCAGTGTGTGGGGCTCCAAAAAACTGGCCATCAGGATGAAGATGGATCCCGCCAGACTGGCAGCTTACGGCCTCACACCGCTCGATGTGCGGAATGCCGTCTCAAGGGAGAACGTAGAACTGCCTTCCGGAAGGATTGAGGGTGACAATACAGAGCTTACAATCAGAACACTGGGAAGGCTTCGCACCGTAGACGAGTTCAATGACCTGATAATTACCAAAAACGGCGACAGGGTGGTCAAATTCAGTGATATAGGCGTTGCTGAGATTGATGCTGAAAACATCCGCTCACACCTTCTGAGCAACGGCAAGCCCTCGGTGAATGTGGTACTGGTACCTCAGCCCGGCGCCAACTATATAGATATTGTTGACAACGCGCAGATACTCCTCAAGCAGCTCAAGAAGGACCTTCCTGAAGACATTACCATGGAGGTGCTGTTCGACAATACCCTTTACATAAGGGAGTCCATCAAGGAGGTGAAAAACACAATCTTCATTGCCTTTTTGCTGGTGGTTCTTGTCATCTTCGCGTTCCTTCGCAACTGGAGAACCACGCTTATACCTGTAATTGCAATTCCTGTTGCACTGATCGGGGCTTTCTTCGTGATGTATATTGCCGGGTTTACAATAAACATCCTCACGTTGTTCGCCATAGTGCTTTCCATTGGTCTTGTGGTTGATGATGCCATTGTGGTTGTGGAAAATATATATACCAAGGTTGAACACGGGATGTCGCCAATGGAAGCGGCATTGACAGGTTCAAGGGAGATTTACTTTGCAATAATTGCAACAACTATTGCCCTGGTATCTGTCTTTTTCCCCATTGTCTTTCTCCAGGGGGTCACCGGCAGGCTTTTCAGGGAGTTTAGCCTGGTCATCGTGGGCGCTGTGGTCATATCGGCCTTCCTGGCGCTTTCACTGACCCCGATGATATCATCCAGGGTGTTGAAGCATAATGCCATGGAGGGCCGTCTCTACCTGGTCACCGAGCCCTTCTTCTCCGGTATGATCAACATTTACAGGAAGGCAATCACATCTTTCCTGAAGAAAAGATACTGGGCATTGATTATCATTGTGGTATCCATGGTACTCATTGCATGGATGTGGACACTCCTGCCTTCGGAGATGGCGCCGCTGGAGGATCGCGGTTATATCAACATCAACGCCAGGGCTCCCGAAGGAGCCACTTACGAGTACATGACTGCCTATATGGATCAGATTGCGCCCGTTGTAAAGGAACAGGTGCCTGAATGTGACAACATCATGATGATGGTGGGTATGGGAAGCGTCAATTCCGCCAACATGAGAGTGAGGCTCGTTGACCAGAGAGACCGGAAACGCTCACAGCAGGAGATAGCTGCAGCGCTCTCCCCGGTCCTGAGACAGTACACGGGTGCTCAGACAATCGTCTCGCAGCAACAAAGCTTCGGTGCACGCCGCGGAGGGCTGCCGGTACAGTATGTCATCCAGGCCAAGAACCTCAATGACCTGAAAAGGGTGATCCCCGATTTCCTTGCCCTGACCTCAGAGAGTCCTTACTTCTCAGCCTCTGACGTGAATCTTAAGTTCACCAAACCGGAGCTTACCGTCAGCATCAACAGGGAAAAAGCATCAATGATGGGAGTCAATGTACAAAGCATTGCACAGACCCTCCAGCTTACGATGAGCGAGCAACGGATAGGCTACTACATCCTTGACGGAAAACAGTACCAGATCTTCAGCCAGTTTGACAAGTCAAAACGCAATGACCCGTTTGATCTTACGAGCACATACGTCAGAAACGACAAGGGACAGCTGATACAGCTTGACAATATAGTAGAGACAAGGGAAAACAGCCTCCCGCCTCAGTTATACAGATACAACAGGTTCGTGTCTGCCACGGTGTCAGCCGGCCTTGAGGGCAGGCACACCCTCGGTGAAGGGATCGAGGAGATGGACCGGATCGCCGATAAGGTGCTGGATGACAACTTCAGCACTACCCTTTCAGGTGACTCGAAGGATTTTGTTGAGAGCACGTCCAGCCTTCTTTTTGCTTTCGTCCTGGCCCTTGTGCTTATTTACCTTGTTCTTTCAGCCCAGTTCGAGAGCTTCCGTGACCCGTTAATAATCCTGGTTACTGTGCCCCTTGCGCTGATCGGTGCCCTCTTTACAATGGTAGTCACCAGCCAGACACTTAATATATTCAGTGAGATCGGACTTATCATGCTGATCGGCATGGTAGCCAAGAACGGCATCCTGATCGTTGAATTCGCAAACCAGAGGCAGCAGGCAGGGCTGAGCATAATGGATGCAGTCCGTGAGGCAGCAGTGGCACGTTTCCGCCCTATTCTCATGACCAGTCTCACCACAATTCTCGGCATCCTTCCGTTGGCACTTGCAACAGGTGCAGGATCAGAAAGCCGGATCACAATGGGTGTAGCAGTCGTCGGTGGCTTGTTCTTCGCCACATTCCTCACTCTCTTCGTCGTGCCATCAGTTTACAGCTACCTGGCAGAAAGGAAAACAGCAGAAAAAAACATCAATGAGCAACCTCAGGCTTAAAACAATAATACTTCTGTTTATTCTGCCCCTGGCAGCCGGGGCGCAGAAGACGATGAGCCTCGATGAGGCTATCAGGCAGGCCCTTGAAAACAACTATTCCCTCAAGATCAGCAGGAATGACGAGACAGTTGCGGGCAACAACGTGTCTCTCAGCCCGTTCCTTCCAACCGTGACAGGCACAGGCAGGCAGTCACAGACCACAAACAATTCAGAGTCGTCATCAACCGGTGCAGAAAAAGGGAGAACCAACCTGTACACCGCAGGTCTGTCTCTGAACTGGAAGCTTTTTGACGGATTCGGGATGTTCACTGATTACAGCAGGCAGAAGGAACTGCTGGCCATGAGTAGTCAGAGGGTGAAGGTCAGCGTAGAGAATCTCATCATGAGGGTTTGCTCTGAATACTACAATATTATAGTTCAGCAGAAAAGGATGGAGTCGGCGCTCACTTCACTCGCCCTCTCCAGGGCAAGATACGAGAACGCCGAGGAGAAATATCTCCTGGGGGTTATTTCAGGGCTCGACCTGCAGCAGGCAAGGATTGACCTGAACGCTGACAGCTCAGCTGTTCTCTCGCAGCAGGAGACGGTCATAAGCGCTTACATCCGCATGACCAACCTTCTCAATGCCGGCCATGAGATCAACTTCAACGTGAATGACACCATTGTCATGGCCCCTGAACTTGATGTGGATTCGCTCCGCGAAAGAACCCTGCAGTTCAACAACCAGCTGATTCTTGCACGCCAGGGCGAGCGACTGTCACAGTACGATATTGAATCAGTAAGGGCTGACCGCTATCCTGCAATCAATTTCAGCACGGGATATAACTTCACCCGTAACCAATACCCATGGCAGGCTTCTTCATATAACCAGACCAACGGGCTCAACTGGGGATTCAACCTCTCCTGGAACATATTTTCAGGCTTTGAAACCAACCGGCGGATGGCCAATGCGAAAATTGAAGCCGAAAGCAGCAGACTGGCATATCTTGATATTGAGAACGAGATACTGGGAGAACTTGACCTGCTCTTTAATACCTATCGTAACAATATCATTGTCACCAACTTTGAGACCCAGAGCGCCGAAGTGGCGCGTGCCTCACTTGAGATTGCCATGGAGCGGTACCGTCTCGGATCGCTGTCAGGACTGGAATTCAGGGAATACCAAAGGAACTATCTGAATGCAATAAACAGGAGACTGACAGCACTTTACCAGGCGAAGATTTCCGAGATAGGATTGCGTCTTCTGGCAGGAGAACTGACAGAGTAGGTCTAAGTTATCTCTCCTTTAGGTGGAAGCCTTTGGCAATGCGGGTAACCTCCCGGATCTAAAAAAGATCCTCCCTGGGATATTTTTCTTCCACCTTGCTGAACAGCCATGAGGCCAGTGAGCCGGCCGCCAGCATCACAAGGCAAAAAACAACAGCACCACCGAAGCTTAGTCCTGAAGCAGACAGTTCCTCAGCCTTGAAAGCCGGAAAGACTATAACAGGGAAAATGGCAAGTGAAGATCCAAGGACCATCCCGAGGATAAAATGATACATTCCTGAATAATACTTTCTGAAAAGGAAAGCCGCCAGCCTTGCAAAAAGAAGAATACAGACAATCACCCCTGCAGTGAGAGGGATGACAACAGTCATGTCGAGGTTGTTTATTCCTGCAGCCATTTTATCATACAGGCCGAAATAGATCAGGAAATTTGAGGGGCTCATTCCGGGGACAATCAATCCCAGGCCGATCAGCGCTCCTGACCCAAACCAGGCAGGTATGGTCGGAGTAACATTAACCAGTTGCCTTTCACCGACTATCATCAGGGTGAAAATAGCCAGAGTGGAAATGATCAGAATTACCATATCTCCCGTGCTCCTCCCCTGCTTGCCGGCCGTTTTATAAAGAGACGGAAATGTTCCGATAACGAAACCGATGAAGAGGCAGACAAAAATGGCAGCATACTTTCCAAATGCCTTCTCAACCACCACGGCAAAAAGGAATATTCCGATAGCCACACCTATCAGGACTGGAAGGAAAAACAACATGTTTTTAACAAAGCCCTTTCTTATATCCGCAAGGAATTTCAGCAGCGGCTGATAAATGCCGAAAATTACCGCAAGCACTCCTCCTGACAATCCGGGCAGGATCGCACCTATACCTACAAGCGTTCCTTTAAGCAGACGGATGATCCAGTCTGTCACCGGGTTTATTGTTTTCTGATTATGGGATTCTCCTCCCGTTTTATTCGTGTTTAGCATTTCTGTCTTATTATGGTTTATTTGTTAAGCCGTCGCCAGATATAGTATACCGGTATGCCCACAATGACTATGATCAGACCGGGCCAGGTAAAAGCTGGTTTGTATATAAGAAGGATTATCATAATTGTTACAGCCATCAGGATATATAGTGCCGGTATGAAGGGATAGCCGAAGGCCCTGTACGGCCTTTCAGCATCCGGCTTCCTGAAGCGCAATACAAAAATCGCAAGGATAGTAAGCACATAAAATAACAAAACGGCAAATACAACATAATCAAGGAGCTGTGAGTATGAGCCGGAGAGGCATAACAGTGATGCCCAGGCAAACTGAATCCACAGTCCGTTTCCGGGTACGGCCCTGACGTTGAGCTTTCCGGCATTGTGAAAGAAGAGGCCGTCTCCGGCCATGGCGTAGTATACCCTGGCCCCTGACAGTATCAGTCCGTTATTGCATCCGAAAGTCGAGATGACGATGAGCACAGCCATTATAATGGCTGCATAATCACCAAATATTGAAGAAATTGCTGCTGTTCCCAGCCTGTCATTAGTAGCGAATGCCATTCCACGTTCAAGTACTCCCGTACCGTCAGGCATGCCTCGCAGGGGAAGTACCTTGATGTAAACAATGTTCGACAGGAAGAAGAGAGTAAAGGCAATCAGGGTGCCCAGGAAGAGGCTTCGGGGAAGCGTACGACTGGGATCGACCACCTCTGCCGATGCGAATGTAACATTGGTCCATGCATCACAGGTGAAAAGTGAGCCTACCATCGCCATGGCAATTGCAACCACTATCATACCTCCGGTGACGGGTGTGACAATGCCTGTAGCCCTGTCAAGTGTTGCAGCCTCCCAGAAGTATTCCGAGTTGGCTCTGAAACCATCAGAGCCGGCAAAGATAAAACCGGCCAGCAGCAGAAGTATCAGGATGATCACCTTGCTGAAGGTGAAGGTATTCTGTACGGTCTTTCCAGTCCTGATACCCCTCGAGTTGATCCAGGTCAGCAACGCCAGTGACCCAATGGCCACAACATGTACCGAGGAAAACTTCACAGGACCGAGGTTCAGAAGGATATTGCCTTCATTTATCCATGGAACTATCACCCCGAAAAACTTGCCGAAGGCCATCGCCACTGCAGCTATTGTCCCTGTCTGGATGACCATGAAGAGAGTCCATCCGTAGAGAAATCCGGTAAGCGGATTATAAGCCTCACGCAGGTAGATGTATGTTCCCCCCGCTTTTGGCATCATGGCAGCAAGCTCACCAAAGTTCAGTGCTCCCATAATTGTCATGAAACCTGTTATCAGCCAGGCTACCAGCAGCCATCCCGGCGAACCGAGGGTGCGTGACATGTCTGCGCTGACAATAAAGATACCGGAACCTATCATCGAGCCGATGATCAATGCTGATGAGTCTACCAGGTTCAGACTCTTCCTGAAGGATGGCTGGCCTTTCTGTGACATATGCAATTATGTAATACCTCAGGGGACAATGCAATTGTCATATTATTGACTTACAATGCTTTATCCCCTACGAGGAACATTAATAATCACGTCTATGGTCTACAATTCTTTAAGCCCTACGGGCTAACCCTCCACACTACTGCCTACTGCCTGCTGCCTATTGCCTGCCTACGTATCAATATTGGCATACTTAGCATGCCTCTCTATGAACTCTCTTCTTGGCGGCACATCGTCACCCATAAGCATTGAGAAGATATGATCTGCCTCCGCAGCACTGTCAATGGTAACCTGCCTGAGGGTCCTGGTATCCGGATTCATTGTTGTATCCCATAGCTGCTCAGCATTCATCTCACCGAGACCTTTGTACCTCTGCACTGATACTGCCGACTCCTTACCCTGTCCCAGTTCTTTGACTGCGGCATCGCGCTCCTCCTCTGACCAGCAATACTTCTCGCTCTTTCCCCTCTTGACAAGATAAAGTGGCGGAGTGGCTATGTATATATGCCCGTTCTCAATCAGTTCCTTCATATGTCTGAAGAAAAAGGTCATTATCAGTGTGGTGATATGTGAGCCGTCGACATCAGCATCAGTCATGATGATTATTTTGGCGTACCTGAGGCCCGAAGTGTTCAGCGCTTTGCTGTCATCCTCAGTACCGATGTTTACTCCCAGGGCTGTGAAAATGTTCTTGATCTCCTCACTGTCAAAGATCTTGTGCTGCATTGCCTTTTCAACATTAAGGATCTTGCCCCGGAGAGGAAGGATGGCCTGAAAACGGCGATCACGGCCCTGTTTGGCTGTTCCGCCTGCAGAGTCGCCCTCCACAAGAAATATCTCAGATACTGAAGGATCACGGTCCGCACAGTCTGCCAGCTTGCCAGGCAGACCGGAGCCTGAGAGTACATTTTTTCTCTGTACCAGTTCACGTGCCTTACGGGCCGCATGGCGCGCCGTGGCAGCAAGAATCACTTTTTGCACTATTGACCTTGCATCCTTGGGATTCTCCTCAAGGTAGTTGGTAAGGGCAGTGCTCACTGCCACATCCACGGCACCCATCACCTCGGAGTTACCCAGTTTGGTCTTCGTCTGACCCTCAAACTGGGGCTCAGCCACCTTCACTGAAATGACAGAGGTCAGTCCCTCACGGAAATCATCACCATTGATGTCGAACTTCAGCTTGCTGGTCAGCCCTGAATCCTCGGCATATTTCTTGAGAGTCCTGGTCAGTCCCCTCCGGAAGCCTGCAAGATGAGTTCCTCCCTCAATAGTGTTTATGTTGTTTACATAGGAGTGCACGTTTTCAGAAAAGGATGTATTGTACTGCAATGCCAGCTCAACGGGCACCTCACCCTTGTCATAGTTGATAAAGATCACCTTTTCCGTAAGTCTCTCCCTGTTTACATCGAGGTATTCAACAAACTCAATCAGCCCTCTCTCGGAGTAAAAATTCTCGGTATCGGAATGCTGTTCTCCACTGCCGCCGTTCTCAGTGTTCTCACGCTTGTCGGTCAGGGTAAGGAGAATCTTTTTATTCAGGAAAGCCAATTCCCGAAGACGGGCCGCCAGCACATCAAAGTTGAAGTCAATGGTCTGGAAGATGGTGTTGTCAGGCATGAAGGTGGTTATGGTGCCTGACTCTTCAGATTCACCAATAGCGGCTACCGGTGCTAGGGGCTTTCCCCTCTCATACGTCTGTGACCATCTCTTGCCCTGTCTCATAACCTCGACAGTCATCCTTGATGAGAGTGCATTGACACAGGAGACCCCGACACCATGGAGACCGCCTGATACCTTGTAGGAATCCTTGTCAAACTTACCCCCGGCATGGAGGACGGTCATGACCACTTCCAGAGCTGACCGCTTCTCCTTCTCATGTATCTCCACGGGGATCCCGCGGCCGTTATCCACAACAGTAATTGAATTGTCTGCATTGATTGTTACATCGATACGGGTGCAGTATCCTGCGAGTGCTTCATCAATGGAATTATCAACAACCTCATATACAAGATGATGCAACCCCCTTGTACCAACATCGCCGATGTACATGGCTGGCCGTTTCCTTACGGCTTCCAGGCCTTCAAGAACCTGGATACTGTCGGCTGAATACTCATCCTGCTCCCTGCTCCTCTTCCTCAGTTCCTCATTAGTCATATAAGTAGTTTTAAAATGATTCTTTTGCTGATTAACAGTTTGATAATATGTTTTTTATAAAATCACACAAAGTTAGCAAAATATGCCGGTTATCCTTCGAAAAAAGGCAATAATTCATGAAATAATATGAACAAAAATTCCGGCTTCAGGCACTTTACAGGCTGTATGAAATTCCACCAATAAGCATCATGTTCCTTGACGGGTAATAGTTCCATTCAAAATATCGGTTGTAGGAGATATTATTGCATTTGACCCAGAATGAGATTTCAGGTGTGTACCTGTATTCTATGCCCATATTCAGGTTCGGATGGAAAGGCAGCTTTACCGTCTCCTGAGGTGCCATTACCCTCGCATACCGGACACCGGTGAGGGTAAAGTCAGCTGAAGCGACGATCTTGTTCCTGAGATTATAGGCCGCCTTTAATGATCCGTCCCACACAGGCTTGTGCCATGCATAATCCTGTCCCGACAGATTGTACCGGTAGTAGTTTCCAAGAAGTGAAAGGGTCAGCTGGCGGTCAATGGGTACTGACACCTCACCGTGTACTTTAAACAGGCTGCCGTCTGAATATACAGGCACAAAATAGTTGCCATATCCAAGGGTGTCATTCATGAACAGAAGCATATCCTTAAAGAGGGTATAACCTGCACCAAGAGCAAATGATGCATTGACGTTCATTGTGCCTGAAAGACCTGCAGAGATCCTCAGTTCATTGTCTGTGCTGCGCAGGTTGTACAGGGTGTCACCCGGAAGCAACCATGGGTTGATATAAGCAGTGTTCCGGGCCTGGTTGTTTTCCATGAAACCGTCTATGGCTGCCGTGAATCTGAGGAATTTGGGAATGATCCTGAATGTGAACATGGCATCAGGATAGACAAACATGTAAAGCTTGCGCGCTCCTCCAACCAGAGGATCATGATTCTCCTTCACATCGGCAGCCATCTTCAGGCCGAAACGGAACCTCCAGTCATCATTGCCTTTGGTGATGTAAGGGGCAAGAGTAATGAGGCTCCTTGACCTGGTGTCCAGGGCTCTTGAAAAGAGATACATATCATAACCCGCGTCAACTCCGGCATAAAACCCGGCCATTGTTGTTCCTGCACTGACCGAAAGTCCCGGGTTATGCTGTAAACCGTCACCCTGCCTGGTAAAAAGGTTGTACTTCAGGGCAGCGTCCCAGTTCAGATCACTTGAGTCAGGCTCCATGGTAAAATACCTGATTTTGCCGGTAACATCGTAGTAAAGTGACCTGATATCCTTCCTGTCAGGATCGTAACCTGTAACATCCGGATTGTACCCGTAGGCATGTCGTGTCATCTGCCTGAAGTCAATATCAGTGTCCAGCCTGCTTCTCCTGAAATACTTCTTACCGTACAGTAAAGCCTGGTTATCAAGGAAACCGGCATAGACTTTCCTGTCATTCGCAAGCTCTATCTTCCCTGCCGATCCATAGGTCCGGGTGAAGAGTCCTATTGTGCCCTTGTTTGACCTGCCATTAGAGACACTCACCTCAAGAAAAGGTGACAGATAAGTACCAAGCCCGAGGCTCACGTAACCCTTTTTAAGCTCAGGAAGAGGTTCGGGTGAGAGAACTGCCGACTTTATAGGGCTGATTTCGTATTCCGGAACGAATGAACCGGGAGTAAAGTCGTAGTTAAACCGGATGTTTACCGTGGTAGTATCGTCATCTGAAGGGAGAAGGGCTCTCTTGGCAGCCTCGTGAAGTGTGGGCTTATACGGATTGTAAAGAGTGACCGTTCTCTTTATTGACTCATCCTCTGTCTGCGCGGTGGCTGTCACCGAGATCAGCAGGGCAGCTGTCATGATATAGTATTTTCCTTTCATCTTCTTCGTCATCTCGTTGTTCAGTACCATCTGATTCAGTTAGTTGTTGGGGTTCCGGAGGGCTGTGTGGCTGTCAGGGCTGCTAGTTTTGCCCTTGCCTCTTCGATGATGCCGTCATCCCTGACAGTGTAATAGTCAATCAGGCTCTGCAGTGTTGCCTTCGCCTGGAAGGTATCTCCCTTCTTTATGGCAATATCTGACAGCAGCAGGAAGGTTTTACCGGTCCAGTACGCATGTGGCGAGCTCATGTCGACAAACTGGTTGGCTTCCTTCTCGGAACCGTCGATGTCACCGGCAATCCACAGCAGTTCAGCCACCCGAAACTTCGACTCCGCCCCGTAAGCAGTGGCAACCTCCTGTGCCACACGGCGATAATCATCAAGCGCATCAGTATTGTTACCCAGCCTCTGATTGGCCTTGGCCGTCAGGAAGGTGGCCTCCCTGGCCAGATCCTCCGTCAGCTTCTCTGAACCGAGCACCAGCTCTGCCGACGCAATGACCCTGTCATCATCCTCAAGAGCCGACGCTGCACGCATCATACCAAGATAGGAATAAAGCCTGTTCTCGGGGCTGGAAGCTTCCCTGCCCAGCCGTTCGTAAAGTGACCATGCATCATTATAATCCTTCTTACCGAAGGTGATGGATGCTGCGCCAAGTAATGACTGCTCCATGAACTGGTTGTTCCCCACACTGACCACCCTCAGATAAAGATCAAGTGCCTCGTCAACCTTGCCCGACCTGTTAAGGCAGTCGGCCATGTAGAACCTGGCATTGGTAGCGAAACTGCCGGAAGGGAACTCCCTTAGATAATTCCGGAATATCTCCGATGATCTCTCACAGTTGCCCTTCACGTACTGGTTCTCTCCCGAGATGTATAGCATGGAATCACGTGTGGATGCCTCTATATCTCCCAGTCCCTCTACATTTTTCATGTAAGCGAAGAATGACTCAACATCGTCCATGTCAGTATATGCGTTCCTGAGGCCGTTGACAGCATTGCGGGCCTCAGGAGTGTTCCTGTAATTTTCGATTACCTTCCTGAACTGGGCAATAGCTTTTTCATTCTCCCCGGCATTGTAGTAGATGAGTCCGAGCTGAACCATGGCAGGGGGAACGAACTGGCTGCCGGTATACCAGGCAATGATATTAGTAAAGTCGGCTTCACCCCTCGAAGGCTGTTCCGTGGCAACATACGCCCTTCCCCTTTCAAACAGTGCGTTCGGCACGTATGTTGATTTCGGGTACTTTGTAATCAGGCCGGTAAGGGTGGTGATCTTGGCCGCGTTATTATTGTTCAGCCCCTGGGCAAATCCCTTCTGGAACAGAGCATAGTCTGCATCCACCTTGCCGTAGTCAATCACCTTGTCATAGTACGATATTGCCGAAGGGTAATCAGCCCTGATGTAGTAGCAGTCAGCAATGCGGTTGCGCGCATCAACAATCATATCTGGCCTCTTACTCTGGCCGGCCTTGCTGACATATGCCATGAAGTACGGAAGGGCTTTCGCGTAATCTCCTGCATTGTACCAGACATATCCAAGATTGTAGTCTGTAAGCTCATACTCTTCCAGGCAGGCTGCTGCAGGCAGCTTCCTGAAGTTCTCCCAGTCACTGGCAGCCGCATTATTGTTACCCAGACGGTAGTTAGATTCTCCCCTCCAGTAAAGTGCACGTGCATTCAGGTCAGGATTCTTTTCCTTGTATGTAAGCGACCTGTCGAACATTGATACTGCATCGGCATACTGCTTGTTGCGGAACTGCTCAATACCACGGAAATAGGCCACTTTCTGGTAAGCCTCCTTCAGGCGGTCATCCTTGCTGCTTATCTTTTCCAGCGAATTCAGGGCTGCCTGGTAATTCTTCAGCCTCATATAGGCAGATATCAGGTAGTCATATGCCTCTGACACATGTTCTGAATTGGGATATGTGCGGATGTAGTTATGAAGTGCATCTATGCCCTCTCCAAAGGGTGAGTAGGAGTTTTCATATGCCAGTTTGGCAAAGTTGAATAGTGCCTCCTCCTGTACCTCCGGATCAAAGCTCATCTTTGCTGCTGCCGAGAAAGCCATCTGTGCCTTCTTCTTGTCACCTGCCTGAAGGTAACACGAGCCAAGCATATAATAAGCGTTCTGCGTCAGGATGTCACTGCGGCCCACCACCTCGTTGAAAAGCTTTGTTGCCTGATCCGTGGCCCCTGTCTGATAGTAGCTGTAGGCCAGTTCGTACTTGTCGTTACGGTCACTGAGTCTTGTTTCCCTGATAAATTTCTCAAGATAAGGGATCGCTTCACTGTAATTGCCCTTTTGAAAATATGCGTCACCGATGAAACGGTACAGCTCGGTTTCCCTTTTCTTCCCCGCCTGGTCAATAAGTGCAGGAGCCATCTCCAGGATGCCGTCGTAATTCTTGTCGAGATAATAGATCTGTGTGATATAGAATGGGACAATGCTTCCGAAGGTTTCATCACCCTTCAGCCTTTCAAAACCTTCCAGGGCCGTCCGGTAGAATCCATTCTCATAGGCAATTGCAGCATGGTAATAGATGGCCGGTGCCGTATAATCGGTTTCTGAATCCATCAGTTCTGCAAAGAGCATCTGTGCCCTCTTCGTGTCACCCTTGCGGTACTGCGAGTAGCCGAGTTTGAAAAGATACTCAGCAAGCTCTTTGTCACTCAGGAGAATGCGGTCTGTCTGTTCAAACCACTCAATGGCACAGGTGTAGTTCCGTTGCTGGTAACAATAACGGCCTGATTCGAACCGAGCCTGGTTCAGCATCGGGCTCTCCGGATTGGCGGTTATGAACCGCTGCATCCGGTACTCGGCATCAGGAGCCATCAGCTTCATCGAAGCCAGAGCAGCATGATACTCCGCATCAGCTCTCTGAAGACTGGTTCCGTTCTTACCGTTCTCAAGCCATTTGTCAAACAACCCGATTGCCGTTGCATACTTGGCCTTTGCAAACATCTCATACCCGTTATTCAGCAGGGAGGTCACCTCTTCCCCCGAGAATGAAACCTGCCCCTTCACCGCTGTTCCTGCAGCAAGGAGTGAGACCATGATCACCGTCAGTATCTTCCTGTTCATAACTTTATCCTTTACTCAGCTGTCTCAAAAAACATCCGCCTGCAAACTACTACTGCAGGTAATTAATTCAATTACAATCTTTTGCGCAGATTTTCCGGCGCAATTTCATTAGGCGTAAAAATACAATTATAATGCCTCGCGGAAGCTCCCTGAACCTTCATTTTATCAACACACAGACTGCTGATTGTTAATTCTTTTTTATTTTGCACAAAAACCGTTCCGGATGGAAGAAATCACCCCTCTCGACACAATCATTGAACTGAAAAGCTGTTCGATCATGCAACAGGATCATCTTGTCCTCAGCGATGTGAACCTGAAAGTCGATAAAGGGGAGTTTGTCTACCTGGTGGGAAGGGTGGGAAGCGGCAAGACTTCGCTGATACGCACCCTTAATGCCCAGCTCCCGCTTGCCGATGGCGAAGGATGGGTGGCAGGATTCAGTCTTCACACAATAAAAAAGAGGGAGATACCTCTGCTGAGAAGAAAACTCGGGATAGTGTTCCAGGATTTCCAGCTCCTGACCGACAGGTCAGTGCATGACAACCTGGAGTTTGTCCTCAGAGCCACAGGCTGGAATAACAAGGTTGCGGTTGAAGACCGGATAAGGGAGGTACTTGAAAAGGTCGGGCTGCAGAACAAAGGCTTTAAAATGCCTCACCAGCTTTCGGGTGGAGAACAACAGAGAGTGGTTATTGCACGCGCCCTCCTGAATGACCCGGAGATAATTCTGGCTGATGAACCGACAGGCAACCTGGATCCGGAGACATCCGAGGAGATACACATTCTGCTGAGAAACATCAGTAATACAGGCCGGGCGGTCATTATGTCAACTCACAAGCATTCACTCGTCAAAAAATTTCCTGCAAGGACTCTCCGCTGTGAAAACGGCAGGCTGTCAGAGGCAGAACAAAATGACCAGGTAATAGAACTCCTCTTCTGATCATTTGAGAAGCTTAACGGGCCATGGGAGGCTGTTTCGGTACAGCCTCCAGTAGGTTGTTCTCTCCCCTCCGAATGATCTCATGAAAATAGCAATGGATGGAATTGACGATCCTGCAAAATCAAGTACCTGTCCCGTACCGGCATAATTTCTGATCAGGTGATCAATGACAAGGTAGGATGTTCTCAGTTCGCGGCTCTTTCTGCTTCCTGCCGTAAAAAGCATCGTCGTCCGGCCGTGCGTTTCAATTACAAACATCCCCCAGAGCAGTTTTCCTTTGGGCGATCTTACACCCAGAATTCTGCCGTGTCCCGAGGAGATGCAATGCTGCATAAGGGTCCGGAGCCTCCGGTATGAAGATTTCCTTGTCACACCGGCCCGTCTGCCGGTATGGTTGCGGAAGAGTGAAATAAGCTCATCGGGAGTGGGATCCTCAACTATTTCCTGGGGATAGCGGCGTGCTATGTTTATGTTCCTCCGGCAGTCAGTCATGTAGCTGATCCAGAGTTTTTCATAGGGATCATCGAGCTTCAGCTCATAGTTATATTTCGGTGTCAGACTATAGCCCGGTACGGAGGCCGGCTGCCCTATGCACAGATCTACCAGCCTGCAGAATCCAGGCATGAATGAGATGAACTCTTCAGCCATCCGTTTCCGGTCACCGTCGGCAGTAAAAAGCCCCAGCTGCTGCAGGAATAACGGGGTGGCGACATAGCTGATCCCCAGTTTTCTGCGGCAGGGAAGAGGAAAGACCGCATAGTAATCATCATCTACAAGAGCCTCCCACCCCGGTGACATGATATCGAGATACCATGACATGGCATAAGGCTTCACGGCAAGGATCTCATTCATGCACGCATCCCACCGCTCACGGTCTATCTCATTGTTTTTCAGGTAGCTGATCATACCTTTTGCATGAAGATCATTTCCTCAAATACGTGCCTCCAGCCCTCCCATCCGTTGCCTTCATTCAGGGAGGTGTTGTGCCATATGGAGACAAACAGGCCGCCAGCGTTCCTGGTTGCGGTGATAAGGGCTCTGATGACCTCAAGAGCAGCTTCAGGCTGAAGATGCATATACTGCCTGAGGGTTGCATCCATCACCTGAAATGGTACCACCGTAAGACCTGTTGCCTTCTCCGCGGCAAGATCAAAGAAAGGGAAGGGCCGGGCGATGCCTGCCCTGAATCCCGGTTCATCATGGAATCCCATTGTATAATCATACATAAGACCCGCCTGCGTAAAGTCCCGGTAGCTGTCCGGCATATTCAGCAGCAGCCAGTGCTGACGCACCTTCCCGGCAGGATGCCCTGTTATGGTGCTGTACCGTTCCGTCTCCGCCTTCAGGGTCTTAATCCTTCCCGCTGACCGGTACGATGAATGAAGACCGCTCCCATACATCCTGTCATACCTGCGGATAATTTCCCCGTAATCGTGATCACGGAAGGGAGGATTATGATCATACTCTCCCTGATCACCTGTCGGGAAGAAAAAGAGAGCCTCGGACCTGCTTTCCTTCAGCTTCTCTTCAATGTATCCGAAGCTGTCATACGGATCAGGAATCTCTCCTGCCATTGTCCTGATACGGTCACCCGGCCGTGCTCCCACACCGGCGAGGCCCTTGACCAGTCCACCCATGCTCCTGAGAAATCCCCGGCTTCGGTACGCAAAAGGCTGGTCCACATCCACCGTAACCAGGGCACCATACTCATTATGCCTGATAGTAAGTACCGGATACCGCCTTACAAGTTCAGTTGCCAGGTATCTCGACCATATCTCCACAACCGGTATCCTCAGGAAACCACCCATGAGGGCCAATGATGCAGCACCCTGAAAACGTCCGTGGGCATCGGGTGAAAAAGGCAGGTATTCCTCATACCTTGAAAGCATGTAAAATACGGCGGAGAAGAGATCAAACGGTATGCTGCCCCCTTCAGTTGTAAACAATACCGGCATCTCTTCCAAAAACGACACCTCAGGCCTGATCTGCTCAACACCAGTCGTATTAAGGAGTCCCGACGGACGGATAACAAACTGATCCTTTACCTTCTCATTTGTGTAGATAACAGCAGGACTTGTGCCGATCTTCCTCCTGTCAGTAGTTATTTCAAAATTTATGCCCAGAACAGTGCTGAAGATCACGCCAGCTGTATACTCAAGCCGGGGAGAGACATCCGGAGAGTAAATCCATAGCTTCCTGGTTGCCATATTGGCAAATTTAATAAAACGGCCGGTTACCGTCCCTCTGCGTATATCCTTTTTATTAACAGAATTTGATACCCCGGGGACTAAATTTTACTATTTTTGTTGTTTATGTAATTTTTGTGTTCACAATTTAAAATTTCATAGAACATGGGTAAAGGTGACAAGAAATCAAAGAGAGGAAAGATTATTGCAGGATCTTTTGGCGTCCGCCGTCGTAAGAAAACAAGGAAGAGCTTTGTTGCACCATCCCCGAATGAGACAGCGAAGACAGCATTAAAAACAGCAACGGCAACGGCAACGGAAGTACCGGCAGCAAAGCCTGCCAGGACAGTAAGGTCCAGGACAGCTTCAAAGACAGTCGCCAAACCTGCAGAGAAAAAGAGTGAACAGGAAGCAGGAACTGTTGCTGAAAAGCCTGTGAAGGCTGCAACCAAAACCAGGAAGCCCGCGGCTAAAAAAGAAGAGGAATAGCCGGCCTTTCAGCTTTTTACTATAAGATCATCATATACTGACGGATCCACAGCCGCTTCAATTATTGAACTACCTCCGGAGCGAAGCGCTCCTTCAAGCGCTGAACGCATCCCGGAGAGATCCGTGGCGCGCCGTACATCGACTCCCAGGAATTTATCAGCTCCGAAGAGAGGCCCGTTGTATACTTGTATACCATAAGGCTTTATCCTCTTCCATAACTGCTTGACCTTTATGAGGTTCAACTCGCCGTCACTGAAGACAACGACAATTATTTTTAGCCCTAGCCGTCGTGCCGTTATGATCTCACAGGCATGCATCATCAATCCTCCGTCACCGGTCACGCACACTACCGGTCCACTGCAGCCGGTCAGGGCAGCTGCGACAGCAGCAGGCAGCCCGAACCCCATCGATGACCACCCGTTAGTCATTATCAGATTGCCCTGCTGAAGATCCCATATCTGGCCAATCAGGTGAAGATGAGATCCCACATCAGCCGTCACGGTGGCATCCGGGGGCAGGACCTCACGGAGCAACGAAAGGGCAGAAACAGGATTCAATCCCGGTCCGGCCTTAATTATGCTTTTCCGTATCTCATCCCTTGCTTCAGCAGCCAGGGCCGTCATCTCATCCGAGCTTGCCAGGGATGACATTACCCTGAACCACTCCTCCGGAGCTGACACACACTCAATTGCTCCATTGACCCGGAGGTCTGAGGGCCGGGTATCAAAATGGATCAGCGGCACCTCCGGAAGCCATGACTCATAACTGTATTCCACCGGATCATAACCCAAGCCGATAACCAGGTCGGCTGCCTTTACCAGCCTCCCCAGGCGGTCACTCAGAGCATGGAACAAGACTCCGGCATAGGATGGATGATCATGTCCTATGACTCCTTTGGCCATCGGGGTTACCACCACCGGCACTCTGTGGTCAGCAAGGAATCTGATCAGGGCATGGCCTGTTCCGGTTCGCATGGCAGTCAGGCCGACGGCTATCAGGGGCCTTCGGGATGCAGCTATCAGCACTTCCGCCCTGGTCTCACTTCTTCCTCCGGATGCAGAATGCCCGGAAGATCCGGCAAACCTTGAATCACCCACAACCGGACTGACACTACTTCCTGCCAGGTCGGAGGGCAATCCTATGTGCACCGGTCCTGGATACTCCTCATTTGCCAGGTCCAGGCTCCGGCTGATGACCTCTCCCGCATTATCTGCAGTGAGCCTGAAGGTCTCCTTCGTCAATGGGCGAAACAGAGCCTGATGGTCGATATTCATCTGTGCCGTACGACCCAGCCATGCCCCTGGCATCTCGGTTGTCAGAGCAATCAACGGGGAGCGGTCGAGCAACGCTCCGCCAACACCTGAAGCAAGATTTACCGCTCCCGGGCCGAAAGTAGCATGACATATGCCCGTAACGCCTGTGATCCTGGCAGTCACATCGGCCATTATTGCAGCAGAAGCCTCATGGGTTGCCAGTATGAACTCTATCCCGGTTTTTCTGAATGCCTCAATGTATGGTATAGATGGTCCCCCGGGAATTCCGAAGAACCTCCTTACTCCAGCGTCCTGCAGCTGCTGAGCTATAAATTCCTCTATAACCATTACCTGATTCCCTTCATTATCATGTAACACTTAAAAAATGCGAAAGCATGGTAAATTAAGTCATAAAACATTCAAAAAGTGTTTAGCATACACGCAATTTGTTCTACCTATGCATAAAATTAAAAAAGTCGGGCGATGAACAGAACTTTGATCTGCGGTTTCTTGTCTTTTATATTAGCCGTTACCGTTATTTTTCCGGGTAGGGCACAGGGGACGGAAAAGGATTATGAGAGGGCTGACAATATTGGCAAACAGCTTTCCGGAAAGGTATGGCACAGTGACATCCGGCCTGCATGGGTAGGCACAACCGACATGCTGGTCATTGAGGACAGGTCCCCGGCAGGGAAGGATTTTATCCTTGTTGATGCTGTGAAAAAGACAAGAAAAAAGGCATTTGATGCCACAAAGCTGGCTGACGCTCTCGGGAAGGTCACCCCTGACACAGTCATGGCTGCCGATCTCCCGATAAGGAACCTGGCCATGGCGGATGACCTGAAGTCTATGACCTTCGAGTATTCCGGGGTAATATACAAATGTGACCTGAAAAAATACACCGTAACCAGGGAACGTGAAGCCAGAAGACCATTTACATGGGGTGGAGACGACAGGTGGCCGTGGGGCTTCCGCGATGAACTCACCGGAAGACCTGACACCTCGCCTGACAAAACGATGACGGCATTCATACGTGACTATAACCTCTGGGTAAGGATGCTGAAGGAGAAGAAGGAGTACCAGCTCAGCCATGACGGCGGGATAGGTAAATACTACTCTGCATCGGCATACTGGTCGCCTGATTCGAAAAAAATCATGGCATACCTTGTTGTCCCTGCCGAGAAACACATGATATCATATGTGGAGTCATCACCAGAAGATCAGCTGCAGCCGAAATATTACTCCTACGAGTATCCGAAACCGGGTGATGCCGTTCCCCAGTTCTTTCCGCAGATCTTTGACGTTGCCGGTAAGAAGCACATCACTGTTGACGAGTCAATGATCCTCAACCAGTACAGCCTCGGTGAATTCCGCTGGGACTCTTCCGGCAACTCCCTTACTTTTGAATATAACAAACGCGGACACCAGGTTTACAGGGTAATGAGGATCGATGCCGCTACCGGAAAGATGAGCGTGATCATTGACGAACAGTCACCCACCTTCATCGATTACAGCGGAAAACGCTACAGGTACGATGTGAAGGGCACCGGTGAAATTATCTGGGCTTCTGAGCGCGACGGATGGAATCATCTCTGGCTCTATGACGGTGACAACGGAAAGGTGAAGAACCAGATCACAAAGGGAGAATGGCTCGTTCGAGGCGTCGTCAGCATTGATGAGAAGGAGCGCAGCATCATCTTCATGGCTTCCGGCCGTGAGAAGGGTGATCCATATCTGATTCATTATTACCGGATCGGATTTGACGGTTCGGGGCTCACCCATCTTACTCCTGCTGACGGGAACCATGAGGCTGTCTTTTCAGACAACGGTAAGTATTTCGTTGACACATGGTCAAGGGTTGACATGCCCCCGGTCTCAGTAGTGCGCAGTATGGCAGACGGCAGCGAGGTGATGAAACTGGCTGAGGCGGATGTCAAAGACCTGCTGGCCACAGGATGGCAGTACCCGGAGGTATTCACTGCCAAAGGGCGTGACGGTGTCACTGACATCTGGGGAATAATCATCCGGCCCCTCAACTTTGATCCCTCACGTACATACCCTGTTATTGAGAACATTTACGCCGGCCCGCACAGCAGCTTCGTTCCAAAATCGTTCCGGCCCACGTTCAGCAACATGAACTCACTGGCTGAACTTGGTTTCATAGTCGTGCAGATTGACGGTATGGGCACCTCCAACAGGTCGAAGAAGTTTCACGATGTGGCATGGAAGAATATTAAGGATGCCGGTTTCCCTGACAGGATCCTCTGGATGAAGGCCGCAGCAGAAAAATACCCGTACATTGACATTGACCGGGTGGGTATCTACGGCACCTCGGCAGGCGGACAGAATTCAACCGGAGCACTGCTGTTCCACCCCGAATTCTATGATGTTGCTGTATCATCATGCGGCTGTCATGACAACAGAATGGACAAAATATGGTGGAATGAACAGTGGATGGGATGGCCAGTTGACCAGAGCTATATCGAGTCATCAAATGTTGAGAACGCGCACCTGCTGAAAGGGAAGCTTCTGCTGATCAATGGTGAGATGGACAACAATGTTGACCCTGCCTCAACCACGCAGCTTGTCAACGCTCTCATCAAGGCAGGGAAAGACTTTGACTACCTGCTGGTGCCAGGCATGCAACACAGCAGCGGCGGAACCTATGGCGAACGCCGAAGGATGGATTTCTTCGTGGAAAACCTGCTTGGAATAAAACCACCGGACCGGAACAAGAAGGAAAACTAAAAAAAACGATATTTGCAGTCTTATCTGAACCTGATGTCTGTACGCCATACCAACACCATCATCTGGGCAATCATAACATGCCTGATGTGGTCAACCGCTTATCCCTTCATAAAGGTAGGACTACAATATTCAACACCCCTTCACTTCGCGGGAACCAGGTTTATCATTTCGGGGCTCATGATCCTGCCGTTTACGGTAAGGCCCCGGGAATACATCAGGATGATCAAAGAGAACCGCAGCCTTGCCATCTGGGTAACCATCCTCCAGACACTCATCAACTACATGCTGTTCTATTTAGGCATGAACCGAGTGCCTGGCGCCCTGGGTGCGGTTATTGTAGGGTCACAGCCTTTCGTGACAGCTATAGTATCACGGATAATGATCAGGGAGGAGCGGTTTACACGTGCCAAGGTCATAACCATCCTATTCGGTCTTATGGGTATTGTACTTGTGAGTGTCGGACGGCAGGGATTTCATTTTGGCCTGCCGGGCGAGATAGCAGGAATTATCATGATATTCATCGCCAATATCTCCACCGCCACAAGCAACGTCCTCGTTTCAAAGAAAGGGAAAAACATGAATCCGCTGGTATTGAGTTCATTCTCTTTGTTCACCGGTGGCCTGATCATGTTCTTCCTGTCATTCGGATTTGAAGATGTTCCATTAAAACCCGGCTTCCCGCTTAGCTACTGGCTGGTCCTGGCATGGCTTGCCTTCATGTCAGCCTTCACCTTCTCCAAATGGTACGTGCTTTTGAAACGCCCCGAGGTGAAGGTAAGCGAATTGAATCTCTGGAAGTTCATAATACCCGTCTTCGGTGCCATCCTGAGCTGGATAATTGTGCCGGGTGAGAATGCCGACTGGGTGACTGTCACCGGTATGGCTATCATCTCACTCTCACTGATATGGTTCTTTGGTTACACCGGCAGACGCGAACGGAAGGTTGAAGAGGTTCCGGCCGGACCAATCGCCAAATAAGGTCTGAAGATTTGCGATTTGCGATTTGCGATTTGCGAATAGGAAATCAGAACTCGCAATTCGCAAATTGTAACTCGCAAATCCACTATTGCCTACTGCCTCTTGCCTGTAACCATGTATACTACCATTAAAAGGGCGGCCAGCAGCGCCATGGCTGCGCCGAAAATGAACGGGACGGATGAATTGACCCTGTCATAGAGAACACCAGCAATAAGGCTGGCAGGAAGAAGGGTTATCCCGAGCATTGCATTGTAAATGCCGAGTGCCGTCCCTCTCCTGCTGGCGTCAGCAACATCAGCAACAAACGCCTTCTGGATGCCGTCAGTGGCTGCGGAGTACAACCCGTAAAGGGCAAAGAGAGCAAAGAGAGTACCCTCATCTACATTCATGCCGAAAAAAAGATATACAACCGCATAGATAAGGAATCCCGCTATCAGCAGCTTCTCCTTCCCTATCCTGTCAGAGAGTGCTCCGGCAGGTATTGCAGCAACAACTGATACAACATTGGTTATAAGATAGACCAGTGGAATGAAAGCGACCTTTATCCCCGCCTCGTTGGCTTTGACAAGAAGCAATGCATCGGTTGAGTTGCCAAGGGTAAAAATAAAGATGATGGCAAGAAAGAACCAATACCGTTTCGGAAAATCCCTGAAGCGGAACTCTTGAAGCAGCTCTGTATTCTTCTTTCTCACCTCCTTTATCCCGAATATTATGACGAAAATCCCTGCGATGGCAGGTATCCCGGCAAGCAGGAATATGAGCCGGTAGTTGTCCGGAAATAGGCTGAGGATGGCAAAGGCTATAAGAGGTCCTGCTATAGCACCACTGTTGTCCATCGCCTTCTGCAGGCCAAACGCTCTGCCGGTCCCATTATTTGCGACCGAAGCAGCAATGAGGCTGTCCCGGGGAGCAGTGCGGATACCCTTGCCGAGTCTCTCGGCAAACCTGAGAACCAGGACCTGTATCGGTGAGATGACGAAGGCATATAGTGGAAGTATGACTGCAGAGATGGCATAACCAGCCAGCATGAAGGGCTTGTTCCTGCCTATCCTGTCACTCCAGAAACCTGAAAAAGCCTTAATGAGAGAAGCCGTGCTCTCGGCAACGCCTTCTATGAGCCCCAGGCTCGCCTTTGAGGCTCCTATGGACATTAAAAACATCGGCATGACCGAATAAATCATCTTGACCGATGTGTCCGTAAGAAAACTGGTCAGGCCGGTAAAAAGAATATTTCGTTCGAACCCGAATATCTTTGTCCTGTACAATCCCTTTCCGGATGCATTATCCTCCCTGCCTTCGCTTTTCATGTCACCTTCAGTCAGAATCTGCGGTCCTAATCATTGTCGCTCTTCACTCCGTTGATTTTGAACAGCTTGAACAGCTCAACAACGGGTATTGGAGCCAACGCCATAAGGATCACAATAATCCAGTGTTCACTGTCCATTACCGCCAGACTGAAGGCTTCACGCACCGGCGGCACGAGCAGAACGATCAGCCCGATCATGGCAGAGGCAAAAATTGCCCCGATCAATGCCTTGTTCCTTAATGGATTGTACAGGAGCGATGACTTTTCATTGGAGTGGAGGTTACGTACATGGACCAGCTGAGCGAACATCAGCGTGGCGAATGCCATGGTGCGGCCCAGCACCTCACCACCATCATGCAATCCAATCACATATGATACAAGTGGAATGCAGCCGATCATCAGTCCCTGATAGATCACACGCCATACCATCCCTTTGGTCATGAATCCCTTCATCGTGTTGCGCGGTTTGCGGTTCATGATCCCCTTCTCAGGCGGATCGACACTTATGGCAAGTGCAGGCAGACTGTCGGTGACAAGGTTGATCCACAAGATATGTATCGGCAGCAGAGGCATTCCCATATTAAAGACTGAAGTCACCAGGATCAGGAATATTTCGCCCACATTTGTAGATAAAAGGTATTGTATTACCTTGAGTATATTGTCGTAAATCCTCCTTCCTTCCTCCACGGCTGAGACAATGGTGGCAAAGTTATCATCGGTGAGAATCATGTCTGCGGCACCCTTGGCCACATCAGTTCCAACAATACCCATAGCAGCCCCAATGTCTGCCTGCTTTAGTGCAGGGGCATCATTCACACCGTCACCGGTCATCGCCACCACCTCTGAGTGGCTCTGCCATGCCTTGACTATCCGTACCTTATGTTCCGGTGCTACCCTTGCATAGACTGAGAAACTGTGCACAGATTTTTCCAGCTCCTCATCACTGAGTTTCTCCAGTTCGGTGCCGGTGATTGCCACATCACCCTCACGGTAAATACCTATCTCACGGGCAATAGCAAGTGCAGTGCTCTTATGGTCACCGGTGATCATCACAGGACGGATACCGGCAGCATTGCATCTGGCGACGGCATCGGCCACCTCCGGCCTCGCAGGGTCAATCATACCCAGCAATCCAATAAAGGTCAGCCCGTTCTCAATCTGCCCTATTGTCACCTGTTGCGGGGCCTCATGATAATCCTTATAAGCCATTGCAAGCACCCTGAGTGCTGAATTGGCCATACTTTCATTGGCTTCGCGGATCTTCACGATGTCATCTTTATCCATGGACCTGACCTCTCCCATTATGACGATCTTGTCACAAACGCTCAGCACCTCGTCAAGGCCTCCCTTGACATTCACTCTCGTTTCCTTCTCTCCCATCCTGTTGACGGTGGTCATTCTTTTCCGCCCGGAGTCGAATGGTATTTCAGCTACCCTTGGAAATGATTTCTCAAGCTCATCCTTATAAACATTGTAGAGCACCCCGAAATCAAGCAGGGCTGTCTCGGTCGGGTCTCCGGTGAAGGTGAACTTTCCGTCCTGATTGACTTTCATCGTAGCATCAGCACAGAGAACTGAGATGGAAAGCAGTCTGTTCTCCTCATCATTCAGGACACTTCCGGGAGCACTCCTGTTAATCACATCATGCTTGTGATTGACATATGCTTCCACAACTGTCATCCTGTTCTGTGTCAGCGTTCCGGTTTTGTCGGAGCAGATTACAGTGGCGCTGCCAAGCGTTTCGACTGAAGGAAGCGTTCTTATTATGGCATTACGTTTTACCATACGCTGAACACCCATCGCAAGAACAATCGTAGATACTGCAGGCAGCCCTTCGGGGATGGCCGCAACTGCAAGGCTCACTGCAGTCATGAACATGCTGATCACCGAATTGCCGTAGAGCACCCCTACAATAAAAATGACAGTGCAGATTGCCAGGGCTACTATGCCAAGGAGCCGCCCCAGTTGGTTAAGTCTTTTGCTCATCGGGGTTTCAGTCTCACCGGCATGTTGAAGCATGTCAGCTATCTTGCCAACCTCTGTATGCATGCCCGTGGCTGCTACAACTCCCCTGCCCCTGCCATAAGTGACCATACCGCTCGAGAAAGCCATATTCTTCCTGTCACCAAGCGGAATATCATCTCCCGTCAATGCACTGGTTAACTTGTCAACAGGGACACTCTCGCCCGTGAGCGAGGATTCCTGAATCTTGAGGTTTATGGCCTCAGTAAGCCTGATGTCAGCCGGGATCACTGCGCCGGTCTCCAGGATGACAATGTCTCCCGGGACCAGATCCCTGGTGTTCACTTCGGAGATGGCGCCATCGCGAAGCACCTTCGACAATGGCGATGCAAGCTCCTTCAAAGCCTCCAGGGAGGTTTCCGCCTTCTTCTCCTGGACAGCCCCGATGAGTGCATTGACGATCAGAATTCCAAGAATGATATATGTATCGAGAAGCCCCTCTCCCTCCATTACCCCGACTACACCTGAGATGACTGCCGCAATCAGCAGGATTATTATCATGAAGCTTCTGAACTGCTCCATGAACATTCGCAGAAAACTCTTTTTCGATTTTGACTCGAGCTGGTTAAATCCGTACTGTTCCTGTCTCTGCTTTACTTCAGCCGAGGTCAGCCCGGATGATTCGTTGGCGCCGAGTTCCCTGACAAGGTCAGCAACTTCTTTTCTGTACGCTTCTGTCATATGTCTTTTCAGATAAATATTTTTCCAACCCTGCTCCGGCCTGCGTCGTCAGTCACTCTCTCAGAAGGTAATGTCATGAACGTCAGCCCGGACATCAGCCGGACGAAATCAAGGCTTCAAAATTATTAAATTTCACTGATTACATCTAAATATCCTGGTCTGATCAGTATGTGGTTCAAAGCAATGATGCAAGGCTCTTCTTCATGTTTTCATAATGAGATCCCTCCCAGTAGATCCTTCCACAACCGGGGCACCTCCTGAAAACGGAGAAATACCTTCTTGTGTCAGCCAGAAGCCTGTCAGCTATCTCCTCCTTCCTTACATCTTCCAGCAGTGTATTACAGGTTATGCACCTCGAAAAAAGCCTGACATGGTCCCTGAGCTCAAGTGCTCCGAACACCTCCCGGAGCTGCTCATCGTGGTTCTGCGACTTCACCAGGTACCCTTTCACCTCCCGGGCTCCCCTGATCAGAAGCCTGTCACGCGTCAATATCACCCTCCCTTCCCTGCGGGCGATATCAGTAATCTCTCGATCGTCGTAAAATGTGCTGAACAGCGTATCAAACCCGCACAACCTCAGATACTTTGCGAGCCTTCCGAGGTGAACATCAAGGATGAATTTAATCTCCATGACTGATTCTTTGTTTTGGCTACCGGATCTCAGATTCTTTTCAGAAGTATCTCCAGCATCTGCTCCTCTGAAAGACTGACCGGGTTGTTTTTACAATCGGAATTAGACGCAATTTCAGACAGATCTTCCCGGTGCAGGCCATAAAACGCAAGATCAGGCAGATTAAGGCGGTATGTTACTGCACGGAGGTAGTCAATGAAGAAGTCAATGTAATAACTGTCATTCTTCTCTGAGGCGTCTGCAAAAATCCTGCCCAGGGATGCGTACTTTGCCAGCACGGTTTCCTGGTTATTCATCCTGCGCAATTCTCTTACATTCAATTCATTGGTCGGAGCCATCAGGGTTCCGCAGGCCACACCGTGGGGTATCCCGAACAATGCTCCGATGGTGCCTGCCAGCCCGTGAACGGCTCCCAAACCGGCGTTGGCGAGGCAAATGCCTGACATCAGGGCAGCATATGACATGTCAGACCTTGCTTCAATATCATCACCGTCTGTGAATGCTCTCAGAAGTGACCGGCTGACGGCCCTGAGCCCATCAACGGCCAGGGCACCGGTCAAAGCACCGGACTTATCGGAAAGGTATGCCTCGGCGAGTTGGGTAAAGCAGTCCATGCCGGCAGCAGCAGTAATCTCCGGCGGACAGTTCAGTGTAAGTCCGGGATCAACTATTGCCAGGTCAGGTACAAAGTTGTCATGACGCAGCGAGCGTTTAAAGCCATCCTTCCCCACCTGCGAGATTACGGCGTTCCGGGTGGCCTCGCTCCCTGTGCCCGAGGTTGTGGGTACAGCAATGAACGGCACTTTTGTGCCGGAGTGTTCCCTGGTACCGATAACCTCAAGGTATTCAGTCACTGACCCGTCAGTTGTCAGCATGGCTGATATGGCTTTACCGGTATCCATAACGCTTCCACCGCCGATGCTCACAACGAGTGAGATCCCGGCTTCCTTCAGCTGTCTCACAGATTCGTCAACCAATACAGGTGACGGTTCCCCGGCAACGGTTACCTGATAAATCTCAACACCCCTGGCGATGAGCTGTCCGCGAAGGTGGTCAGCGCGGTCCGAGGCTGCAAATGACCTTGTCCCGGTGACCAGAACAAGGTTTTTACCATAACTTTCAGCAATGGCCGGCAGATCATTGATAGCACCGTTTCTGAACAGGATCCGCGGTATCCTGGAAAGTCTGAATGGTTTCACCACAATGACCTTTCTGAAGGTTCAAGTACGTTGTACCTTATACCCCTTCGCGGTTCGGCCATCCACTGCGCCACCATATCCCTCCACCTGAGATAATGAGGGGTCTCCTTATGTTGCTTTACAGCCTCCTCTGATTCAAAGACCTCGTAGATCATGAATCTGCACGGATCATCAGCCTGTTGCAGCACATCGAACCTGATGTTTCCCGGCTCGCCTGCCGTCCCCTGGTAGTTTAATCTAAGGGCTTCTTTGAAATCGGCCACCCTTCCGGGCACTACATGAACATGGACACATGTGACTATCATATTTCGCCTCCTGCTTTAATATACAACTCACAAAAACATTTGTTCTGTCAGACCTGCTAGCCTATTACATCAATCCCTTTGTACCTGCATGCCAGTTGCAGGAGCTCTGAATGATTGCCTGGCAGTAACAGTAAATGATTGCCCAGAGGCTTATCCCTGAGCAACTGCAGTGATTCTGCTCCAACCTCAATCTCGACCTGTGTACGGCAGGCATCTGCCATCCTCGGACGGCTGACTATTTTTCCCCCGGTCACGAATACCCTGTCAAGTTTCTCGGAAAAGCGGAAGAGGGTGACTTCATCTGCAGTTATCCTGCCATCTACAGCCAGTGAATAACCTGTCTCGTAGTGAGTTGGCAATTGCACCCCGGTGACAAGATCAAACGAAGCGGTACAATGTGAGAGAATCACTGTTTTTCCGGTCAGGCGGGTGGTGTTGGCCATCCACGGAACACGTCCAGACAAAGCTTTCCCTGCCATCATGCCGGCCATCGAGGCAAGGTCACCTTCGCAGGCTGCAACGACACCTTCGGTGTTAAGCTGTGCCAGGGCGAGGCATGCCGTGACCTTCCGCTCCTGAACCAGGCTGAAGCACTCTACACCAATGGCATCCAGGCGGTTCTCATCTATTACCTTCCGTATGAGTGTAAGCACCTTCGCTGCCTCGTCAAGACCCTCGGGGCTACGGTCTCCGAACCTCTCCATCAGGGCCCTGTCAGGCTGTGATGAGGTGTAATCAGGCAATACGGACCACGGAATTTCTGTCAGGCTGATCCCGAATTTACTATGTAAGGTTTGGGCGGAGACACCGGAAGCCACCAGCCACTCGGATACAGTACCTATCAGACCCGCCTTTGAACCATAAAGTCTCTCCCACGCACCAGCCACCCTGCACCACCGGTTTATGAGGTATGACTCTGCAGCATCTGATGCATCGGACAGAATGGCAATCCTTTTGTTGTTCACCATCCATGCCATTACTTCGGTGGCCGCGGCATAGGCATTGTTGCCACGGATGCTCAGGAGAAGCACAGGCTTCCCCGGATCGGCCATTTCAATGGCTCTTCTCTCTGATCCACCGCTCATGAAGAGTATTATGTCAGGCCGGGTGTCGGTCATTATAAAATCTTCATGTGGAAGCAGTTGCCGTATTTTCTGTTCTGCATCCGCAGCCATTGATACCGGAACGCCTCTGTGAGCCGCCCATCCAACCCTGACCAGATTTCCTTCATCAGTCTCCTTCCCGAAGTTTTTTGGCATGTCAATGTTATTATTGAGAGTTTTAAAAATACACTTTATTCCGGAAGAATTTTTATCCGTCTGTGCAAACTGAAGCCTCTGTCCGGACGGTTTGCCACAGAAACCGGTAAGATTTCAACCTTTATGGCCCAATTTTTCATCAGGAATTTTAGTTGTGCTCAGAATAATTAATCATATTTTTTATATTTACGGGCTAATAAAAGGCTTGAGTTTTGATAATTCGTAAAACAGACAGAAAATGAAAATGAGATTTTTATGTACGATAGCTTGCGTGCTGGCTTTATCAGCATTCTTAACCTCCGGCCTCAATGCCCAGGACCGCAATGAGGTTATTGCAGTTTATAACGAGGGTGCCAAGGCGATCCAGACTGATGTTCCGGCAGCCATTACTGCATTTGAAAAGGTGATTGAAATGTCAGACAAAGTGGGCGAAACCGCCAATGATCTGAAACAGAAGGCCGTGCAGGTACTTCCCGGACTATACTACAAGATGGCTGCCACAGCCTATAATGAAAAGAAACCTGCTGCCGAGGTAATCGCTGCAGCGAAACTTGCAGGCGCCATGGCTGAAAAGTACGGAAGCAAAACCCACGGGGAGAATTCAAAAAAGATCCTTGTCAACGGTTACTACAAGATGGCGACGGAATTCTTCTCTGCAACCGACTATGACAATGCGATGCTGGCATTTGACAGTGTGCTTACACTCAATCCTGACCACATAGCTTCAATTTATAACAAGGCTCTCATCTACCGGAACAGGGACCAGGTTGACCAGTTTGAACAGACAATCGACCTCTTCCTAAGCAAGCTTGATCCGGCAAAAGATGCTGACAAAATCACACAGGCTAAAGGATCAGCTCTTGAATATTTCCGCGCTGCCGGGTCAAAGGCCAACAGTGCCAATAAACTCGACGAAGCGCTGGCACTACTGAACAGGGCAGCCAAATACGGTGACGATAAGACCATGTTCTATTTCTTTGCCGATGTCTATAACAAGAAGAACAGCTTCACCGAGGGCGCTGAGTATGCCCAGAAAGGGCTGGATCTTGAGACAGGCGATGCTGAAGCAAAGGCAATGTTCTACTATCAGCTTGCCGTTGCACAGGCGGGTAAGGATGAGACCGCTGCTGCATGCGAGTCATTCAAGAATGCACTTTACGGCCCGTTTGCCGAGGCTGCAAAGGCACAGAGAACTAACTTGAAATGTGAATAATCCCTGTTCGGTTTCCAGGGATATCATAATCATATGTGAATCGGTCCACCACAGAACGGTGGGCCGATTTCTCTTTTTTCCACAAGACACCAGGGAAATGTCACATGCAAAAAATGTAATATTATAATACTCAGCATTATTCATCCGTAAATTTCAACTTAAATGCCAGCTTTACATGATGTTACCTGAGAAGTGTGTTCAATAGTCTTGAGTTCTTCCACGGAAATGTCAGAAAAAACAAAATTCTTTTACATTTGCAGATTATTAAAACAATACAGTCCACCAATCAAAATGAAACTATTTTCAAAGTTCATCGTGCAATCGGTAGAAAAGCCAAACAGACTTTAGGGATTCTGTGTAATAATAAAGGCACGAATCTTTAATTCGTGCTTTTTTTTTAAAAAGATGAAACCCGTAACCGACAATGATAACCGAAGAACTGATAAAAATAATGAATATAGATTCAACCTCCGGAATGGAGGCTGAGCTTTCATGTTACATTGCCGAACACATGTATGTTCCGGGGGCAACCCTTGAAATACAGGAAGTTGGAGACGGCAGTACTAACCTGTTCTTCAAATGGGGCACACCTGAGATTATCTTCTGTACACATCTTGACACCGTGCCTCCTTTCATAGCGCCGGTTCTGGCAGACAACTGTGTCTACGGCAGAGGCGCCTGCGATGCAAAGGGACAGATAATAACTCTGGTGAATGTGTGCAGGGGTCTCCACAGTGAAGGAGAAAGCAACTTCGGACTACTACTTGTGTCCGGTGAGGAGATCGGGTCAAAAGGGGCTAAGGCTGCAAATAAGCTGATAAAAGGCTGTAAGTACGTAATTATATGTGAACCGACTGAGAACAAGCTAATCAAAGCAGGAAAAGGAATACAGCTTTACGGCGTGCAGATAAGGGGTGTCAGCTGTCACTCTGGTTACCCACAATTCGGCGACGATGCCATAGATAGTATGAGGTTATTCCTTAACAGGCTGGCAGCCGTGGACTTTCCCCCAGATCAGATTCTGGGTTCAACCACTTATAACATAGGCCTGCTTTCAGCGGAAAATGCCTATAATGTTCTGCCTGATCTGGTGAACTTTAAAATCTATTTCAGAACTACACCGGCTTCATCTCATTTAATAGAATCCATCCTCAATGGCATCATTGATAACAGAACCACCATCACAAAAATCAGAGAGGACGAACCTTTTTATTATCATTACATTGAAGGCTTTCAGAGTGACATAGTGGCCTTCGGATGCGATGGGCCCTGTCTCACCAGCCTGGGAAAATGTCTTCTCTATGGCCCGGGCAGCATCAGGGTAGCACATACTAACGATGAGTTTATCAATGTTTCGGACATTGAAAAAGCAATATTTGACTTAAAACAAATTTACAAAACAATCAGAGGGTAATCTGAAAGAAATGATAGTAATGAAATTTGGCGGCACGTCCGTCAGGGATAAGGAAGCAGTTGAAAGGCTTATAAAGATTGTATGCAAGAATTCTTCACAGAAAATAGTTGTTGTTGTTTCAGCCCTTTCGGGGGTGACAGATACGCTGACAATGATTGCACAGCATGCTGCCAAAGGACAGGTTGAGGAGGCTATAAACCTGACCAACGGCCTTGAACAGAGGCACTTGAAAATGGCAGAGGAGTTGCTGACAGGAGAAGGACTATTGCTGAAGGAGGCAACAGAAACCGTGAAACAACTGTTTGCAAAGCTTAATGAGATTGTCAGGGTTATCTCACTTCTGGAAGAGCTGTCGGATATGTCATTTGCTAAAATCCTGTCTTACGGAGAATTACTATCATCTGGCATCATTTTCAGGGCCATGCTGAAATCCGGCCTGAGTTGTGCATTTGCAGATGCCAGGAACATTATTATCACAGATGGGAAATACCTGAAAGGAGAACCACAGACCGATCTTATCTGCCGGAATGTTCAGGAATTGCTTGAAAGGGAGTTTCTGACCAATGATGTGGTAATTACGCAGGGGTTTATTTCCGCCACGGCAGAAGGTGTCGGCACCACTCTTGGCAGAGGAGGTTCTGATTATACTGCGGCCCTTATCGGCATGGCAGCAAATGCCTCCGAGATACAGATCTGGAAAGATGTTGATGGTGTCCATACCACTGACCCGAAGAAAGTTAAAAAAACAAGGAGTATCCCGGTAATGTCATTCAACGAAGCTGCCGAACTCTCATTCTTCGGTGCGAAAGTCCTTCACCCGGCAACCATACAGCCTGCAATAGAAAAAAATATCCCGGTACGGGTCCTGAACTCAATGCAGCCTGAAAAGCAGGGTACTCTCATCCTGAAAGACGAACTGGTTCATGAGAATGGGGTAAAGGCTATCTCCTTCAAGGAAAATATTACAGTAATCAACATCTACTCAATGAAGATGCTGAATGCCTTTGGTTTCCTTACCCGGCTTTTCGAAGTATTCGGGAAATACGGAATCTCAGTGGATCTTATCAGCACCTCAGAGGTAAACGTCTCTCTTACAGTTGATTCGGAAAGAAGTCTGGATGGCATTGTTGCAGAATTATCGCAGTTTGCAATAGTATCGGTGAACAGCAACAAATCACAGGTCTCAATTGTAGGGAAAAACCTGAAAGAGACTACCGGTCTCGCAAAAAGAATTTTCAGTGCAGTAAGTGATTACAATATTACAATGATAAGTCAGGGGGCTTCTGACATAAACATAAGCTTTGTTGTAAACAGGAGTGACCTGACACCAGTGGTCAGCTCATTGCATAAAGAGTTTTTCGAATGATGAAAATAGTGATTTCAGGGTATGGCAGGATGGGCAGGGAGATCTATTCCATCCTTCATGATAGAGCAGATGTTACTCTCTATACAACCGAGGACATTTGCGGATTTGACAAGATAATCGCATCTGAATCGGTATGCATTGATTTCACAACTCCAATGTCATTCCGGAATAATTATCGCTTTATTGCCGATAATTTCAGGGCTGCTGTGATCGGAACCACAGGATGGGATGATGTAAAAGAAGAAATCACCGGATACTTCCGGGAAAGGGGAACCACAATGATCCATGCCTCCAATTTTTCTGTCGGGGTCAACATCTTTTTTGAGATTGCCCGGATTTCGTCAGTACTGCTTGCTGTATCGGGTGGTTATGACTCATATATTACCGAATTTCACCACAAGTTCAAGGTTGACACACCATCAGGCACAGCCGGCACTCTCAGAAACATCGTCGAGAAGGAGACCGGCAAAGAGTGCTCCCTGCAATCGGTCAGGTGCGGCTACATACCAGGTATACATAACCTGGGTTTCGAATCCGAAGATGACCGGATTGTACTGACTCACGAAGCTTTTTCAAGAAGAGGTTTTGCCTCCGGGGCAATACAGTCAGCGTTCTGGACTTCGGACCTTGAAGGTGTATTTGATTTCACGGAACTATTAAGGGAAAAATTTAAAAAAGCAATGTTAAATGAGAGAGATTAGAGGATGTGGCACTGCATTGATCACGCCATTTGATGACAACCTTGAGATTGACTGGGATTCTCTGGGCACATTGGTCAGAAGGCAGCTTGATGCCTCGATAGATTTTCTCGTGCCGCTGGGCACTACCGGGGAAACTCCATGCCTGGAAGAAGAGGAGAGGGAGAGACTTATCGCCACCATCATGGAACTGAACGATAGCAAAGTACCGGTAGTTGCAGGAGTTGGTGCCAACTCCACAAAGGCTGTAATTAAAAACATCTCAATCCTTTCCAGGTTTAACCCTGATGCCTTCCTGGTTGTGGTCCCCTATTACAACAAACCCACTCAGGAGGGAATCTTCCTGCACTTTAAAGCTGTCTCGGAATCGACCTCCACCCCAATTATTCTATATAATATTCCCGGCCGGACCAGCATTAACATGTCAGCTGAAACAACACTCAGGCTGGCTGAACTTAAAAATATTATCGCCGTCAAAGAGGCATGCGTTAATTATGAACAGGTAAGTGAGATTATCCGTCTGGCCCCGGAAGGATTCTCAGTGTTTTCAGGGAATGATGATATGATCTTCCCCCTGATGTGTACCGGGGCTAAAGGTGCTATAAGCGTTGCTTCAAACATTGCCCCCTCACCCTTAGTGAAAATGACCGCACTTCTGTCTGAAGGACGCACGAAAGAGGCTGCGGTTTTGCACCACAGGCTCATGCCCCTTTTCAAAGCCTGTTTTGTTGAAACCAACCCAATCCCGGTGAAATCGGCACTTGCGCTCAAAGGCTTGATAAAGAACAGGCTGAGACTGCCATTGACAGGCTCGACCGTTCAGACAGACAAGTTAATGGAGAGTATTTTGGAAGGACTATCGGATCTTTAAAAATTAAAAATCAACAGGTTATGAAAAACATCTCAGAACTGAAAGGAGAATTTGAAAAGATTGCCGGTTCCGGAGATCCGGAAAGGTCACTTTCCCTCTTCTATGAGGTCAGGGAAGCGCTGGAAAGCGGGGATCTGAGAGTAGCCGTCAGAGGCGAGACAGGGTGGATAATTAACTCATGGGTGAAGAGTGTGATCCTCTGGGGTTTCAAATTTGGCGTCATGAAGGAATACGGGGGTGACTCTTTCTCATTCCATGACAAGGACACATTCCCGGTAAGGTCATTCAATACAATTGACGGTGTCAGGGTCGTTCCCGGTGGCACCTCCGTCAGGAGCGGTGCATATGTAGCTGCCGGAGCAGTCATAATGCCTCCTTCATACATAAATACAGGTGCATATATTGACAGCGGATGCATGATTGACTCCAATGCATTGGTAGGTTCCTGTGCACAGATAGGCAAGAATGTTCATATCTCGGCAGGATCACAGATTGGAGGAGTCCTTGAACCGGTTAATGCTATGCCGGTAATTATCGAAGATAATGTCTTTGTAGGCGGTAACTGCGGCATTTATGAAGGGACAATCATTGAAGAAAGAGCCGTGTTGGGTACAGGAGTTATACTGAATGGTTCCACACCGATTTTTGACAATACTACCGGTGAGTATCTCAGAAAGAGCGAATCCATTCCCTTGAGGGTTCCGGCTGGAGCGGTTGTGGTTGCCGGAAGCAGGCCGGTTAACAACGGATTCGGCAAGGAGAAGGGGATTCATCTCTACTGTCCGGTAATCATCAAATACAGGGATCAAAAGACGTCATTATCAGTAGCTCTTGAAGATCTGTTGCGTGGTAATAGTTAAGACTCCGTCCTGCAATCAACAACAAACTAAATGCAAAAGGAATGATAACTTTACCGGCCGGGAAAAGCTTTTTTGTCCCGTTTTATAACTATTCCTGTTTAGGTAATTAAAAGGTAACAAAAATCCATGAAGCTTTACGTTTTACTTATTTCAGTGGTTGCCTCCCTGGGCGGGCTTTTATTCGGTTTTGACACTGCTGTTATTTCCGGAACCATCAATTTTATTCAGCCTTATTTCGGCTTGTCAGAAGCAGGACTGGGCTGGACAGTAAGCAGTTTACTTTTTGGTTGCACAGTGGGGGTTTTTCTGGCCGGAAAAGCCGGTGACCACTATGGACGTAAAAAAGTACTGATGGCAGCGGCATTATTCTTTATTATTTCGGCTGTTGGAAGCGCTTCAGCACATTCCCTATCCTTCTTCGTAATTTCACGTGTTTTGGGTGGAATTGCAGTCGGAGTCGCTTCGATATTATCGCCAATGTACATTGCAGAACTGGCCCCGGCCAAAAGTCGCGGTACCCTGGTTTCACTTAACCAACTGGCAATTGTAATTGGTATCCAGGTGGCTTTCTTCAGCAATTATTTGCTGGTGAATACCGGGGATAACAATTGGCGATGGATGTTACTGGTGATGGCTGCACCTGCCATATTGCTTTTCTTCAGCATGTTCCTGGTACCGGAAAGCCCGCGCTGGCTGGTTGCCTGGGGACGGAATGATGATGCTTTAAAAGTGTTAATCAAAACCTCCGGAAAAGAATCTGCCTCTTTCGAACTGAAGGAAATCGAAGAGACATTAAAAAACCAGGAGGTATCAACTTTTAGGGAGCTCCTGGCTCCCAAAGTCAAACCGCTCCTGTTTATCGGGATTATATTAGCTGTTTTTCAGCAAATTACCGGAATCAATACAATTATGTACTATGCACCAAAAATATTTGCAGATGTGGGGCAGAGTAATGATTCGGCCTTGTTGCAAACCATTCTCATTGGGAGCACCAACCTGGTCTTTACATTGGTCGCAATGGTTTTAATCGACCGTTTTGGACGTAAACTTTTAATTATTATCGGTTCAACCGGTATGATGTTAATGCTCACAGGGTTGTCAATACTGTACTTTTCCAGTCAGACTTCCGGAGTTTTGGTGCTGGTATTTATCCTCGGATACATTGCCTTTTTTGCCGCATCACTGGGTCCTGCTCTCTGGGTTGTGGCAACCGAATTGTTCCCAAATCGCCTGCGAAGCAAAGGAATGTCGATAGCCATTGTTGCGCTTTGGATTGCCTGCTCCATCGTAAGCATCTCTTTTCCTGTCATGCTTGAAAGATTGAGTGGTGGAATTACTTTCCTGATTTTTGCCCTGATTTGTCTTGCTAATCTGTTATACGTGCTGAAATATGTTCCTGAAACCAAAGGGAAGACACTGGAAGAACTGGAAAAAGAGTTTGTAGGATGAGAGTACCGGATAACGGATAAGAAATAAGAGGCAAGGTAAGTTTTACTATCTGCAGGCCATGATATACTGGCTAAAACCCGGCAAAAAACAAAAACCACCTCCATCTTTTATAATGGAAGTGGTTGATTTTCTGTGTAGCGAGAGAGAGAATTGAACTCTCGACCTCATGATTATGAATCATGCGCTCTAACCATCTGAGCTATCTCGCCAACTAATTATTTCACTGAACCTCCGACCTTCCCGGTCCGCGGGTCGGCGGAAAAGGAGCGTCTTTATCCCTCTGAAACCTGTGTTTTTCGAGGCTGCAAATATAAATATTTTTTCATTTTGCCGGACAAACTTTTTCTTTTCATCTATTATTTTTATATTGCATGATAGTCCTTCCCGGAAATGAGAACCAGATTTGAAATTGAATACACTCTAAATACACCCGTAAGAGTTCTTTACGACAGACTAAGCACTCCTGAAGGTATTTCAGAATGGTTCGCTGACAATGTCACCGTCGACGGTGATATCTTTACCTTTCATTGGGATAAAACAGAAGCAAGAGCCAGGCTCATATACGCGAGGGAAAACAAAGCCGTCAGATTCGACTGGCTGGACTTCGCTGACACCGAATCAAACTTCTTTGAATTCAAGATTATGATCCATGAACTCACCAATGATACTGCACTTATTATCACCGACCATGCAGAAGAGGATGAGATCGAAGACGCCCGCGACCTCTGGGATACCCAGATATCATACCTGAAAAAAGTTCTCGGCGTCACCGAGTGAGAGAGCTTTGCATCTTTCTCAAAAATAACGTACGTTTGCACCACATCTGTAACAATGAAGAAGATCGATCTGTTCATGATAAGATCGTTTATCGGGCCACTGGTCCTGACGTTCTTTATTGTGCTCATTATTTTCATTCTCCAGTTCCTCTGGATGTATGTCGATGACCTGGCAGGAAAAGGTCTGGAACTCAAAGTTCTCGGAGAACTCCTCTTCCAGTTCTCACTTACTTTCGTTCCGCTGTCACTCCCACTGGCAATTCTCCTTGCTTCCCTGATGACCTTCGGTAACCTCGGCGAGTTCCTTGAACTGACAGCTCTCAAATCTTCCGGCGTTCCTTTGCAGAGGATAATGATGCCCCTCTTTGTCTTCACCTCCCTGCTCGCAATAGGATCATTTCTCTTCGCAGACTACATCCTCCCCATGTCAACACGAAAAGCGAGGACACTGCTGACTGACATCCGCAGGATGCGTCCCGAACTCAATATCCAGGCAGGAACCTTCTACAATGGCATCGACGGCTTCAGCATCAAGATAACTGACAAGGACCCCGAGACAAACCGCCTCGACGGGATCTATATCTACGATCACAGGGATGGAATAGGAAACACCGCGGTCATATATGCAGACTCCGGTTACATGAATGTGACAGCCGATGAGAGCGGTCTCATCCTGACACTCTATAATGGACATGCATACAAGGACATAGAGGAAAAAAACGTACCCCAGGAGAAGAAGAAATATCCATTCAGACGTGACAGGTTCTCAGAACAGACCATGGTGGTGGAATTGGAAGGCTTCGGTCTGAACCGGTCTGGCATGGATATCTACCGCTCCAACTACGCGATGCTGAATACAGCCGACCTCACGTTCTTCATTGACTCGCTTTCAACCAGGTTCCGGTCAAGGACTGACGCTTATTTCTCAGAGTTCAACCAGACCAGGCTCATGACCACCTCGCAGTATACCTACAGGGGCATTAATCAGGAGGATGACTCCCTTGCAATATGGAATACACAGAAGTTCAATGCGCGTGCTGCCTTCGACACCCTGAGCTACAATGACAGGAGCGCCACTATCAGCAGGGCCTTGAGCTTCGCCCGCGATGGCACCTCATTCATGATCGAAAAGAGCGAGGCTCTCGTGGCGGAAGCAAAGAACCTCCGGAAATACGAAGCTGAGAAGTATAAAAGATTTACCCTTCCATTTGCCTGTCTGGTCTTCTTTTTTATCGGGGCACCGCTTGGAGCAATTATCCGGAAGGGCGGACTCGGAACCCCGGCTGTGATCTCTGTGCTCTTCTTCGTGATATACTATGTGATCACCCTCTCCGGCGAGAAGTTCGCCAAGGAATTGATAATAAGCATACCCTTGGGTATGCTTGCCTCCACCATTATCCTCCTCCCGATAGGTGCGTTCCTGACCTATAAGGCCACCACTGACGCAGCCGTAATGAATGCCGAGACATATATCCTCTTCTTCAGGAAGATAGGAACCTTCCTTACCGGCATTAAGCCCGACAAGGATGATGAAGGTACTGGTACTGACGCCTAGGCCTCTGTGGCCCGTACATGATGGTGCAACAGTGGCATCAGCCCGCTGCATCAGCGGCTTGACCGCTGCCGGAGCAGATGTGACGGTGCTTTCGATGATAACAGAAAAACACCTCGACTCCGGAATGGCCGTCTCCGGCGTTAAGCCTGAATATGTAAATGATTACCTCACTGTTCGGGCAGATACAAAGATCAGGCTCCTCCCCATGATCCTGAACCTGCTCTTCTCCGGTGAGCCGTATGACCTCACACGATTCAGGTCTGCGGAATACTCCGAAATGCTTCGTACACTGCTCACAGGAAAACACTTCGATCTTATACACTGTGAGGGATTGCCATTTGCACTCTACCTTGATGAGATCAGAAGCATTACCACTGCTCCTGTAGTCCTCAGGGCTCATAACCTTGAACACAGGATCAGGGCAATGATGTCCGTCAATGACTCAAATCTGTTCCGTAAATATTACCTGTCTGTCCTCTCACGGAGGCTGCTGGAACTGGAAACTGAGGCGGCCAGGCAGTTTGACGCTGTGGTGCCAATCAGCGAGACTGACGCCTCCTGGTTCAGATCAATAGCCGGAGACAAGCTGGTGTTCCTGTCAGAGACCGGGGCAGACGAGGCTCTGATGCTCCCGGAGCCTCCGCCGGAGAACCCAAAGGTCGGATTCATCGGGGCGATGAACTGGCAACCCAATACAGACGGGTTAAAATGGTTCATTTCCGAAGTATGGCCCGAAGTCACATTAAAGATCCCGGCAGCAACCCTCCATGTTGCCGGAAGAGGCCTTCGTCAGGGTGCAACCCTGCCCTCCGGATTAAACATATTCAATGAAGGGGAACCGGATGACGCCCGGAAATTCATGGCTGCAAACCATGTAATGATAGCCCCGCTCTTCGCCGGAAGCGGCATCCGGATAAAGATCATTGAGGCTATGAGTACAGGCAGGCCGGTGGTTGCCACCCCTGTAGCAGTAGCCGGACTGCCGGTCGAAAACGGCCGGGAACTAATGGTGGCCTCAAACCCGGCGTCATTCAGCACCGCCATTATCAGACTGCTGGAAGAACCTGAACTAAGAACTTTAACGGGGAGGGCAGCTGTCAGCCTTGTGAAGGAGAGATATCATAACAGCACAATAACGGCACGGTTGATTGAATTCTACAAGAAACTGAAACATGGCAGCTGAAACGATACTGGCAATCACAATTGCATTGCTGGCATGGACCTATCTTGTCTATCCGGCAGCAGTCATCCTGGCAGCAAACCTGAAAAAGAGGCGGTATATGTCCGATCCTGAAGTAACCGGATCACTGCCCTCGGTCACCGTGGTGATGTCTCTGCATAATGAGAAAGAAGTAGCCGGGAGAAAGATAAGCAGCATGCTGGCCTCGGATTATCCGGGTGATAAGCTGAACTTCATCATTGGTTCAGACGGCTCTACCGATGGAACCGGTGCTGTTGTCAGCGCTCATGCGAACGCAAATCCGCAAATTCAACTCATCATTAACGCTGAAAGAAGTGGAAAAGCAGCCATGCTCAATGAACTTGCATCAAAGGCAACAGGAGAAATCCTGATCATAACTGATGCCAATGTGATGTTTACCCCTTCAGTTGTCAGAAAGCTGGCAGAGGGATTCGCCGATCCTACTACCGGATTATGTGATACCACTGTCTGTCCTCTGTCCTCTGCTGATACCGGAATAATGAGGCAGGAGATCATGTACAGCCGCTATGAAACAATCCTTAAGAGAGCCGAAGGAGTTCTCTGGGGAGCCATGCCCGGGCCATACGGCGGTTGTTATGCAGTGCGCAGGGAACTCTTTCCACGGCTTCCTGATAATATCCTGGTTGACGACCTTTATGTGGGTTTGTCAGTTCTGAAAGAGAACTACAGGGCGTTCAACAATCCGGATGCAGTAGTCTATGAAGATACCCAGCCTGACATGATTGAGCAATTCCGAAGGCGGACCAGGATTGCTGCCGGATCATTCCAGAACCTGTTCCGGTTCGGACTAAGTTTCTCAAGAAGACCCGGTGTTGTTTTTGCTTTTCTTTCCCATAAGATAATGAGATGGTTAACCCCCCTCCTGCTGATGCTGTTTTTCATGACAACGGTCATTCTTTCAGGCCGGTCTGATTTCTATTTTTGTCTGACAGCAGTTCAGCTGATTTTCATAATTTTGTCAGCGCTTGACCTCGCGCTTGACAGGAAGGGGAAAAAATTACTTTTTCAGCGTTATGTGACCCAGTTCCTGTTGATGAATGCAGCGCTGGCAGCAGGGTTTGTGAAGGCAATAAGAGGGATTGAAAACGGGATATGGGAACCCACCAAACGTGTTTAAAATGACTGATAAGACAAAGCTGAATACAATCAATGAAGCCATCGGGGAGATCAGGGAAGGCCGGGTGGTTATTGTCGTGGATGATGAAGACAGGGAGAACGAAGGCGATTTCATCTGTGCAGCTGAACTGATCACACCGGAAATTGTAAATTTCATGGCAACGCACGGTCGCGGACTGATCTGCGTACCCCTCCCTGAAGAGAGATGTGAAGAACTTGAACTCAACATGATGGTGGGTCACAACACTTCTCTTCACGAAACTCCGTTCACAGTGTCAGTTGATCTTCTGAGTCCTGAGACAACTACCGGAATATCGGCCAGAGACAGGGCTCTTACTATCAAGGCACTGGTAGATCCTTCAACAAAGCCTTACCAATTGGGAAGACCAGGGCACATCTTCCCCCTTAAAGCCCGCACAAAAGGCGTTCTCCGAAGGGCAGGGCATACAGAGGCAGCCGTTGACCTGACCAGACTCGCAGGACTGAATCCGGGGGGTGCACTGGTGGAGATAATGAACGAGGATGGAACCATGGCTCGCCTGCCTGACCTGATCAGGCTCTCCGAAAAATTAGGGATCAAGATAATATCAATCAGGGACCTCATACGTTACCGCCTTGGAATTGAATCAATAGTGGAGATGGGAGAGCAGGTCAAGCTGCCCACCGAGTATGGCGATTTCGACTTCATTCCCTTCAGGCAGGTCAGTAACGGCCTTGAGCATGCTGCCCTGGTAAAGGGGCAGTGGACCAAGGATGAACCTGTCCTGGTACGCGTACATTCCTCTTGCTTCACCGGTGACATATTTGCATCGAAGAGGTGTGACTGCGGACCACAACTTCACAAGGCAATGCAGATGGTCGAAGCCGAAGGAAAAGGGGCAATTATTTATCTCAGCCAGGAAGGAAGAGGTATCGGCCTGATTAACAAAATCCGGACCTACAAGTTGCAGGAGCAGGGGCGTGACACCGTGGAGGCAAATATTGAACTGGGTTTCCGCGAAGATGAGCGCGACTACGGTATCGGAGCCAACATTATGAGGGGCATAGGGCTCGGAAAGGTAAGGCTTATCTCGAACAACCCGGTTAAGAGGGCAGGACTCGAAGGATACGGTATCTCTATCGTGGAGACCATACCCCTGATCATTCCTCCCAACCAATACAACTCGTTTTACCTCGAGACAAAGGCCACCAAGATGGGTCACAGCATCACCTGCTACAAGACGCCAACAAAAGGCGAAAATGACTGAGTCACCACTGCGCATAGTATTCATGGGGACGCCGGAATTTGCCGTTGCGAGCCTGAAAGCCCTGCATGAAACGGATTTTAATATCGTTGCGGTGGTAACTGTTCCTGACAGGCAAGCCGGCCGTGGCCGCAAGATTACCTTCAGCCCTGTTAAAGAGTACGCACTGAAAAATCAGCTTGCACTCCTGCAACCTGAGAAACTGCGTGACACGGCATTCATCTCCGCTCTCAGGGACCTAAATGCTGATCTGTTTGTGGTGGTGGCCTTCCGGATGCTTCCCGAGACAGTCTGGAGCATGCCACCGCTCGGGACGTTTAACCTGCATGCATCACTGCTTCCGCAGTACAGGGGTGCAGCACCTGTAAACCATGCCATCATTAATGGCGAAACCAGGACAGGCGTTACCACATTCCTCATTGACAAAGAGATAGATACAGGAAAGATCCTGCTCTCACAGGAGACAGAAATATCTCCAGACGACACCGCAGGCAGCTTGCATGACCGTCTGATGGAGATAGGCGCTTCCCTTGTGGTTGAGACTGCCAGGGGATTATGTGCCGGCACTCTTTTACCGGTGCCCCAGCAAAAGATCCGTCACATACAACTGAAACCGGCGCCAAAGATATTTCCTGCTGACACGGTAATCAGATGGGAAGAGAAGGCAGAGAAGATTCATAACCTCATCAGAGGCCTTTCTCCCTACCCGGGTGCAACAACCATGCTAAGGAAGGAAAGCGAAGGTTTCAGACTGAAAATACTGGGCAGCGCCATAAGTAATGATTTCACCGGCACCATACCCGGAACGATAATCGTGAAGGAGAAATCAAGGTTCCTTGTCGCCTGCGGTCAGGGCACCATCGAGATACTTTCCCTTCTCCCCGAAGGACGAAAGAAAATGAGTGCAGCTGAGTTCCTTCGAGGTTTTGATCCGTCAGAATGGGAAATGGACTGACCTCTGCTACCTTAACCTGATTTTCTGCCCCGGGCGGCATTCAGTACCCTCATCCATCAGGTTCATCTTATACAGCGATGAAAGCTTAACGGCATATCTCTGTGAGATGCTGTACATGGTCTCACCTGCCTCTGCTGTATGAACCGACAGTCCCTGCGCCGCCCTGGCACGCTTAGGCTGCAGATACAGAACCTGTCCTGGAACCAGAGGTGCACCCGCCGTAAGTTCATTGTAGCGGGATATCTCCCACATAAGAAGCTGATGCCGCTCAGCAAGCGATTCATAGGTATCACCTTCCCCGATAATGATGTATTCCACACCGTTGTTCTCTAGCGTTTTCTCACCCGTAGTGATGCTGATCACCTTGACAGGCTCTTCTTCATCCCTGACACTCGCCTGTTTATCAGACACCTGCTGCACCTGTGTACCAGACCCTTTTACTGCCGGCTGAGGTGTTACAGTAGTCTTTGCGGGTGTTGACACAGCGGGCGCCGGCGCCGTATCACTTCTCACCAGTGGTGAGCCGGATGACAGCTGTGAAACAATTGGTGAGGCACTTCCTGAATCATAAGCCCACAGGCCGTATTCTTCGATCTTGCGTATAAGCAGGTCAGGATATTTTGGGTCGGTGGCATAACCAGCTTTTTTGAGTCCGTGTGCCCAACCTTTGTAGTCAGTGGCCTTCAGACTGAAAAGGTCACTGTAGCGCGAACCATTCACCAGGAAGTCGGAATGATCCCTGTATGACTCCTCGGGGGAATTGTATGACCTGAAACACTCGTTCCTGCGGTTGTCATCATGGTATATCCTTCCCCCTGACCAGTCACTGTGACACTTGATGCCAAAATGGTTGTTGGCCTGTGTGGCCAGCCGGCTGCGCCCGTAGTTCGACTCCAGCATGCCCTGAGCCAGGGTAATGCTTGCAGGAATACCGGATCGTTTCATCTCACTTACTGCCAAATTGCCGTATTTGATGATATATTCCCTGGCATAATCCGTGGCCGGACCTGGGGAGGGGGTACTCCTGGCTGCCTTTCTCGCCGGGCTGCAGGAAGTAAACAGCAGAACAGACAGAAGGATTAAATATAAAAACAGGTTTTTCATCCGAAGCCTTTTGGCAAAAATAAGAAAATGTCGGCAGCCCCGACAAATCATGCTACCGGCGGTTAAAATATTATTACTTTTATGGCACTGTAAATCACTGTTATTGTCTATGAAAAAGAGAGAATCAATCATCTCTTTCCTTGAATACAGCAGCGAGGATGAGTTGCCGGCAATGGAAAAGGCACTGGTTGGAGAGGCCGTAAGGGCAGCATCGGGAGCATATGCACCCTATTCACTGTTCATGGTGGGAGCAGCTTTACTGCTTGACAACGGGGAGATTGTAAAAGGTGCCAATGTGGAAAATGCTGCTTACCCCTCAGGAAGCTGCGCCGAGAAAACCGCGCTGTCATATTCGGTTGCCAACTTCAGTGATAAGAAAATTTTGGCGATAGCAATCGCCGCCCTGGCAGATGGCTCGCTGACCGAGGAACCGGTGCCGCCCTGCGGTAACTGCAGGCAGATGCTGATCGAAGAAGAACAGAGGAGCGGTGGTCCGATAAAGGTCATACTGGCAGGTAAATCTGCCATTTATGTCCTTGAAAACTGCCAGGCCCTGATGCCCCTCAGTTTCACCGGGAGAAACCTTGGCAGGTAACTTTCGATTTGAGAATTGAGATTTGAGATTTGCGATTTTCCTTCACAGACCGCAAGACCGCAAGACCGCAAGACTTTCAGACCCTCAGACTTTCACTCTCCCACCACAAGCTGAAATCCGCTGCCATGAATATTTTTCAGGACGATCTGCGGATCATCACTCAGGTATTTCCTCAGCTTGGTGACGTAAACATCCATGCTTCGGGCAGTAAAATAATCATCTGCACCCCATATCTTCTTGAGTGCTGCCTCCCTGCTGACCAGTGCGTTGGGTGAGAGGGCCAGCATCTCAAGCAACTGTCCCTCCTTGGGTGAAAGCTGCCGCTCCTGGTCGCCCAGCGCAAGGGTGCGTAACCGCGAATTGAAAATATATTTCCCTATCTCATATATGTCGCGTGTCCCGTCCTGAACGTCCCTCCTGGCAATGATAGCCCTGATCTTGCATAGCAGGATATCAGTGTCAAAAGGCTTCGTAATATAATCATCGGCCCCTACTCCATAACCCTTCAGCAGGTCCTCTTTCAGCTTCTTAGCAGTAAGGAAGATAATGGGGATGACCGAATTCATGACTCTGATCTCCGTTGCAATTGTGAAACCGTCGACATGCGGCAGCATTACATCGAGTATGCAGAGGTCATAGACCCCTTTGCGGAATGTTTCCACAGCCATCTTACCGTCATCTACGAGATCAACCTCGAAATCATTTATCTCAAGATATGATTTCAGTACCGATCCGAAGCTCACGTCATCCTCTACCAGAAAAATCTTTGCGTTCTTCCTGCTCATGCTCTTGTTTCATTCCTGAATGGTAAAAATACTGTAAAAACGCTTCCTTCCCCCTGCTCGCTCTCAACGGTAACAGTTCCTCCATGGGCATCGGTAACGGCTTTTACGTAGTTAAGTCCCAGCCCGAAACCCTTAACGTTGTGAATATTGCCGGTAGTTTCACGGTAAAATCGTTCGAATACCCTGTTCTGGACTACCTTGCTCATTCCTATACCCCTGTCTGCCACAATCAGGAAAATCCCGCTGTCATTGCTGCGTGTGGTCACTGAAATGTCAGGCGCCTCCTCCGAGTATTTGTTGGCGTTGTCAAGAAGGTTATGCACCAGGTTGCGCAGGTGTTCGGTGTCTCCGGATATGATGCTGTTTTCCGCATCGAGATAGCGTCGGACCACACCTCCCCTGTCAGTCACCTGTATCTCAATAGTGTCAATAGCCTGGTTGATAACTTCATGTAAATCGATAGGAGCAAATTTAAAATCCATCTCATGCTTGTCAAGGGTGGCGATCTGCAGGATAGTCTCCACCTGCCTGTTCATCCGGGAGTTCTCCTTTTTGATCATGCTGATGAAATGACGTACCCTGTTTTCATCAGTTATGACCCGGCTGTTTGCAATGGTATCAGCGGCAAGTGAGATCGTGGCTATAGGCGTTTTAAACTCATGCGTCATGTTGTTGATGAAGTCAGCCTGCATCTCAGAAGTCTTCTTCTGCCTTATGATGAACCAGAGGCTGAGGGCAAAGGTCGAGAGTATTATCAGGAGAAACAGGCCAAACCCACCCAGCATCAGGCCCATGGTTCCAATCACATAGTTTGTTTTCCTGGGGAAGACGACTGAAAGTATCTCTCCCCTTCTGAACAGGTCCTGGGTAAACAGGCTTACCTTGTACGGGCTATCCAGAAAATCTTTTCTCTTCGCTCTTTCAATGACGCCGTCTATTATGGAATCGCCCCGGATGACTGCAAATTCAAACGGCGTCTCTATTCCTGATGCTGCCAGCTCACCCTTCAGGGTTTGCAGCAATTCCTCCTTGTTTATCTCCCTGTTCCTCTCCCAGACAAACATCTCAGATGCCAGCTGGTTGCTCATCGACTGGAACTCAATTGCCTGCTGCTGCATCCACCTCATGTATTCATCAGAGCCTACCACAAAGCTGCTGCCCATTTTTTCCCTGGCCTCCTGGCGGGTGACCTTCATCCTGACAGGCGGGTTGTCATTTTCAGACACGATTATTTCCACTGAATCACTTTCTGAGGTGGTCTGGCTCTGGAAGGAGTAGCTCCTGACAGTGGGATTCTGTGATGCAGATCGCTCAATTGCCTGAGGAAGCGCTGAATATCCCCTGATGAACATCTCATTGAGGAAATTCATTCTCCGGTTCGTCTCCATGGAGTGCGCGGTATTGCGGAGACTGTTGATCACAAAGAAATCAAACTGCTCGTTCTGAGCCCTGACAGAATTGCTGATCCATGTCACCTGAACCCATACGATAGCCACTACGGATACTACCATCAACACTATCAGACCCGTGAATTTCTTCATGTTCATGGTGTAAAATTATACATATTAATAATGTCGATATCCGTTTTAACTTTTTGTTAACCAGTTTTAACCTCACTTTAACCCCTCCCTGGATTTTTTGGGTTACTTTTGTACTGTCAGAAAATAAGTTCAGGAAATGACAAACGCATTACCGACAGTTACCGCAATAGTGGCAACCCTGCTCGCAGGAACGTTGACCCTCTCAGCACAGGAAGTCAGGGAAACTGAGAAGAAGGTAGTTATTGTCACAGTTGAAGAAAACGGGCCGGTAAAAGACTCAATAGTCATTGAGGGTGATACAGTCAGGTTCGAAGATGGCAACCTGATAATTGAAACGGGTGAAGGCAAAAGAATCATCCGTAAACCCGGGAAAGGGAGCAGAATGGTATGGAATGCCACATCAGCCGGTCTTCCCGGACGCATTGAGGACTGGGGAGCAGGACCGGGCAGGGCCATGACCTTGATGCCGGAAGAAAAAGAAGGAGTTTTTTACAACATTTCTGTCGACGGAGTTGTTGTAAACATAAGAGCTCCCAAAGAAAAAGCCGGGGAGGCTGACAAGATACTCAGCGAGGTAAAAAAGATACTGATGAAGAAATGAGCATTTCTTACGGTCCCGCCCGGGCCCGGAAAATCATCAGGTGGTTGATTTAGGTTAGTTTTAGGTTAAGTTGGGAAGAGGCGCAGCAGAGGCGCCTCTTTTTTAAATACAATAAGGCTTGATACTGTGAAAAGTGTTGCCAGGTCTGCCCTGCACGCAATTATCAGACGTTTTTAAAGAGCTTCCAGATGCGGTCATCAGGCAGCGGTGCCACAACATTAATCTCCTCATTCCGTACCGGGTGAATGAATGAGATCCTCCTGGAGTGCAGAGAAATCCCGCCACCCTCATTAGAACGCTTTGCCCCGTATTTCAGGTCTCCCCTGATGGGGCACCCTGCAGCAGCCAGCTGCGCCCTGATCTGGTGATGTCTGCCTGTAAGAAGGTCAATCTCAAGCAGGTAGTATCTCTCGGAACGAGCCAGTATCCTGTATGAAAGTTCTGCGCTTTTTGAGCCTTTAACTTCCTTATCATAAACATATGACTTATTCTGCTTCTCATTCTTCTTCAAAAAGTTCTGCAGGGAGCCTTCTTCAGCCGGCGGCCGGTCAGTGACTATGGCCCAGTAGCTCTTCTTTACATCCCGTGTCCTGAAGAGCTCACTGAGGCGGGTGAGCGCTTTTGAAGTACGTGCATAGACAACACATCCGCTGACCGGTCTGTCAAGGCGGTGTACCACACCCAGGAACACATCCCCGGGTTTGCCGTATTTGTCTTTGATATATGACCTTACTATATTGTCAAGTGACTCATCCCCTGTACCGTCGCCCTGCACCAGGTCCGATGAGCGCTTGTTGACTATGATTATGTGATTGTCTTCATGCAGTATTTCCGGCAGATCCTTTTGCATCACATTCTTCTTCTTACTTCAGTTTAACCATGATTTTACCTCCACCGGACCCACAATTCGCAAATCGCAAATCGCAAATCGCAAATCGAATATCCCCTAATACTGCTCCTTCTCATTGGGGAAATTACCTGACCTCACGTCAGCTATATAATGATGCACCGCTCCCTTTATCTCGTCATGGAGGTTATGGTATCTCCTCAGGAACCTGGGCGAAAACTCCATATTTATGCCCAGCATATCATGTAGCACCAGTACCTGCCCGTCCACCAGCGGTCCGGCACCTATACCTATCACCGGCACCTTTAATGACTCTGCCACCTCTCCTGCCAGAGCGGCCGGGATCTTTTCAAGCACGATGGCAAAGCAACCGGTCTTCTCAATAATTTTTGCATCCTCCTTAAGCTTCCTTGCCTCTTCCTCATCACGGGCCCTGACCACGTAGGTTCCGAATTTGTGAATCGACTGCGGCGTCAGGCCCAGGTGACCCATAACAGGGATACCCGCTGACATGATGCGCTCAATTGACTCAACTATCTCACGTCCGCCCTCAAGTTTGACCGCACTTGCCCCTGTCTCTTTCATGATCCTTATGGCTGAAGCCAGCGCTTCGCGCGAATTGCCCTGGTATGTGCCGAATGGCAGGTCTACTACAACAAGGGCCCGCTTCACCCCTCTGACCACCGAAGCGGCATGATAAATCATGTTGTCAAGGGTAATTGGCAGCGTGGTGTCAAAACCTGCCATCACATTTGACGCTGAATCTCCCACCAGAATCACATCGATGCCTGCCTCATCAAGGATCCTCGCCATCGAATAATCATATGCAGTAAGCATCGATATCTTTTCACCCTTCAGCTTCATCTCGTAAAGTACATGGGTGGTTACTAACTTAACGGCCTTCGGTTCTGACATCTCTTCGCATTTTATTGTTACCTGCAAAGCTACAAAATAAGAATATTGATTGCCATTAAACCAAATTCTTTTGGCCGGTTCTGCCGTTTTGTCATTTTCGCGAAATATTTGACTGCCGGCAACTTCACATCGCCATGACATAATTTCATATTAACTCTTTCCTGAAAGCTATGGCACAAACATTGTCACATCTGAGGAGTATCAGAAAGAAACTTAGCATATAAATCAGTATAACAATGGGAAAAATTATCGGTATTGACCTGGGAACCACCAACTCATGTGTTTCAGTGATGGAAGGCAACGAGCCTGTGGTAATACCCAACAGTGAAGGCAAGCGCACTACCCCTTCGGTAGTTGCTTTTCTTGAGAACGGTGAACGCAAGGTGGGTGACCCTGCAAAAAGGCAGGCCATCACCAATCCACGCAAAACCGTTTCATCAATCAAACGTTTCATGGGAAGAAGTTATGACGAGGTTACCAACGAGATGAAGAAGATGACCTACGAGGTCATCCGTGGTGACAATAACACCCCGAGGGTTAAGATTGATGACCGCAACTACTCTCCGCAGGAGATCTCGGCTATCGTGCTTCAGAAGATGAAGAAGACCGCTGAGGATTACCTCGGGCAGGAAGTCACTGAGGCTGTCATTACCGTTCCGGCATACTTCAACGACTCACAGCGTCAGGCTACAAAGGAAGCCGGTGAGATAGCAGGATTAAAGGTCAAGCGTATCATCAACGAGCCTACTGCAGCTTCTCTGGCTTACGGCCTTGACAAGAAGGCGCATGATCTCAAGATCGCTGTGTTCGACCTTGGTGGTGGTACATTCGATATCTCAATTCTTGAGCTCGGTGACGGAGTCTTCGAGGTCAAGTCTACAAACGGTGACACCCACCTCGGCGGCGATGACTTTGACAACCTTGTCATTGACTGGCTGGCTGATGAGTTCCAGAGGGAGGAAGGAATAGACCTCCGAAAGGACCCCATGGCCCTGCAGAGACTGAAGGAAGCATCCGAAAAGGCCAAGATAGAGCTTTCCAGCACCACCACCACGGAGATCAACCTCCCTTATATAATGCCTGTTAACGGTATTCCAAAACACCTTGTCAAGACACTCACAAGAGCTCAGTTTGAAAAACTGACCGACAAGCTTATCAATGCAGTAATCGGGCCTTGCCAGAAGGCGCTGGACGATGCCGGCATGAAGACATCAGATATTGACGAGGTGCTTCTCGTTGGCGGATCAACCCGTATACCTGCCATCCAGCAGATTGTTGAGAAGTTCTTCGGCAGGACTCCTTCGAAGGGTGTCAATCCTGACGAGGTGGTTGCAGTTGGCGCTGCCATCCAGGGGGGGGTTCTCACCGGCGAGGTGAAGGATGTGCTTCTTCTTGACGTCACCCCGCTTTCGCTTGGCATTGAGACCATGGGCGGTGTGATGACCAGGCTGATCGAGTCGAACACCACCATCCCCACCCGCAAGACTGAAACATTCACTACGGCCAGCGACAGCCAGCCGTCAGTTGAGATACATGTGCTGCAGGGTGAACGCCCGATGGCCTCCGGCAACAAAACAATCGGCCGGTTCCATCTTGACGGCATCCCGCCAGCCCCTCGCGGCATCCCGCAGATAGAGGTCACCTTCGACATAGACGCTAACGGCATACTCCATGTCTCCGCCAAGGACAAAGGCACCGGCAGGGAACAGAGAATACGGATAGAGGCTTCATCAGGTCTTAAGGAAGACGAGATACGACGCATGCGTGAAGAAGCCAAGGCCAATGAAGCGGCTGACAAGGCAGCAAGAGAGATGGCTGATAAGATCAACGCAGCTGACAGCATGATCTTCCAGACTGAAAAGCAGCTCAAGGAGTATGGTGACAAGATACCTTCAGACAAGAAGGGCCGAATTGATAATGCCCTCGGCCAGCTTCGCGAGGCCCATAAAAACAGGGACACCACGGCCATAGACCGTGCACTTGCAGAGATCAACGCCGCATGGCAGGCTGCCTCCGAGGACATGTACAAACAGGCCCAGGGCGGTCCCGGCCAGCAGGCAGGTCCTGATGCAGGCCCGCAATCAGGCCCCACTGGCGGTCAGACCGGCGGAAAAGGCGGAGACGAGCAGGTAACTGACGTCGACTTCGAAGAAGTCAAGTAAACACCATATATATAACCAGTGAAAGCCGTGGCAGCGAAAGTTGCCGCGGCTTTCTTTTCTGACATCACGGATACGAACAGTGCCAATTATTTGGTTATATCTTTGCACTATAGTCAGAAATCATGAAAACCAGCTTAATAATACTTTCCCTCCTCCTTCTCTCAGGAAACGCCCTGACCCAGAACATGACAGACGCAGCAGGGAAAAAACAGGGACCATGGGTCAGAAAATACCCCAATGGCAAGATCATGTATGAGGGCACATTCAGCGATGACAGGCCGACAGGACTATTTAAGCGATACACCGAAGAGGGTGTGCTCCTTTCAGAACTGACATACATGGCCGGCAGGGACGAGGCAATGGCAGTATTTTACTACTCTGACGGTCTTAAAGCTGCTGAGGGCAGATACATCGCACGAAATAAGGAAGGACTTTGGAAGTTCTGGTCAGCCACACAATCGCACTACCTCATCTGTGAGGAGTATTATCGCAACGATATAAGGCACGGACTGTCACAAAAATTTTATCCTGACAGCACCCTGGCTGAGAAGGTGGCGTGGGATATGGGCAAACGTAGCGGAGAGTGGCTGCAATTCTACCCTGACGGATCTGTCTGCCTCAGAGCTGAATACATGGCAGGCAGGCTTGATGGCCCCTTCTCTTACTACCACCCAAACGGCAACCTGCAGTACGAAGGCCGGTACAAGGAGGATCACAGGACAGGCGACTGGATGGTTTTCAAGGAAGATGGATCCCTTAAGCAGATTATCACCTACAGGGAAGGCGTTCCCGCTGACCCGGAACTGGCGGACCAGGAGACTAAATTCCTCGATGATCTCGAAACGAACAAGGGGAGAATAGAGGTGACTGACATTACCGGATCAGTAATAAAATGAACAGAGTCTCATCTGCCCTGGCAGCACTGTTTTTTGCACTCGCAGGCATAGTACCGGCGAAGGCACAACAAGCATATCCGGGGTATGACGAACTGTGGTTTTACCGGGTCTGGTTCAGCGATAAGACAAACAGTGTCAGTGAATATTCTCCTGAAGACCTGCTTTCTCCTGCCGCAATTGCCAGAAGAGAGAAGTTCGGTATCCCCCTGATTACGGAAAGTGACATCCCTGTCAGCAGCCAGTATATCCGGACGCTTACCGGGGCGGGCTTCAGGTTAAGGTGCACATCAAAGTGGCTTAACACGGCTCTCTTCTCCGCCGCCGGGGCTAAAGACATTGACATACTCCGGGAATATTCCTTTATCGACAGCATCCGACTGGTAAAATACCCGCTTGCCCCCGTTAAAGGAAGCAGAAGCAAATACGGCATAACCGAACTGCAAGCGAATCCTGAAGCCTTTGACCCCCGGCTCCCGCTCAACGGAAACGTGCTTCATGAGTCAGGATTTACAGGCCGCAACATAACAATTGCTGTTCTCGATGCCGGATTCCCAAATGCTGATAAAATAGAAGCTCTTGAACCACTCAGAAAGAGAGGCGGCATAATTGCCACCTATGATTTCATTAACGACAGCAACTTTGTTTATGATTATTACCACCATGGCACATTAGTACTTTCAATCCTTGCAGGGTCGTTGCCGGGTATCATCAATGGCACTGCCCCGGGAGCAGACTATCTGTTACTCCGGACTGAAGACTTTTTTTCCGAGTTTCCCGTTGAAGAGGACTATTGGATTGCCGCCGCGGAATATGCTGACAGCGCCGGTGCTGACATCATAACCTCATCCCTCGGATACTTTGCTTTTGATGATCCTTCGATGAATTACTCATTCAGTGATATGGATGGCGACAGACCTTTTATTACAATGGGAGCGGATATGGCTGTCTCAAAGGGGATACTCGTTGTTAACAGCGCCGGCAACGAGAGAATCAAGGAATGGCGCCGTATAATTGCCCCCTCTGACGGGGACAGCGTACTTTGCATCGGTGCACTGAACCATGACCTCTCCATTTCCGACTTCTCATCAGCCGGTTATTCATCCGATGGCCGGGTCAAACCGGACATGGTAGCGCCGGGGGTCTTAATACCCGTTCAGTGCGAGCCCGGGGTGTGGTACAGCAGCAGCGGAACCTCTTTTTCATGCCCCGTCATCAGCGGCCTGGCTGCTTCCCTGATGCAGGCTGTCCCTGAAGCCTCACCGGTTGACCTTATCAATGCTCTCCATGAAAGCTGTGACAGGTACTCTTCACCCGACTCTCTTTACGGTTACGGGTTGCCTGACTTTCTGAAAGCCCTCAGGCTTCTCGAGGATGAACATACATTAAGGCCTGAGGTGACAATGAGCATTGGACCCAATCCTTTCACTGATGAGATTCTTTTCTGGTTCCTTGAGCCCCCGGGCTCACTGTCCGTGACTATAGCCGGGGTAGATGGCACCACAGTCCTGAAAAGACACTTCCCGACCTTTGTTGCACGATCATTCAGGATTGACGGGCTTGGCAGCCTGGCACAGGGTCTCTATCTTGTCAGGATAGTAACAGACAAGGAGAAGAAGGTCTTTAAAATGATCCGTACAGACAGATGAGTCACGATGCCAAAATATCACTGACCGAACTTCTCGGGCTGGTCCGGGACAAGATCTATGAAGCCCTGCCGGACGCATTCTGGGTGGTTGCCGAAATAGCCGAGATGAAGGTTCATACGGCAGGACACTGTTACCTTGAACTCACCGGAAGTGACACTCCGGGCGGCAGGATCACCTCAAGGGCCCGGGCAACCATCTGGGCATCAAAATACAGGTCACTGAACACCCTGTTTAATGCCAGCACCGGCATACCCCTTCGCGCCGGAATAATCATCCTCTTCAGGGCCACCGTCGAATACCATGAGCTCTACGGACTCAGCCTGAACATCTCAGACATTGATCCTGCCTACACTGCAGGTGATATGGCGCTTCGCCGCGAAGCAGTCATACGCAGGCTGACCGCCGAAGGTGTGCTCTCCATGAACTCCGGACTACCCCTTGCCTTATACCCAAGGAATATTGCAGTTGTATCCTCATCAAAGGCTGCCGGGTACCAGGACTTCACCGATCATCTACTTCATAATCCTTACGGATATGTTTTCAAAGCCACTCTCTTCGAGGCAGTCATGCAGGGCGAAGAAACAGAGGCCTCTGTCATAGGAGCGCTTGACAGAATTGCAGAGGAAACATGGAGGTATGACGCAGTGGCAATCATCAGGGGTGGCGGCTCCACAACAGACCTGAGCTGGTTTGACAATTATGCGATAGCATTTCATGTAACCCAGTTTCCCCTGCCTGTCCTGACTGGCATCGGGCACGAGAAGGACCAGTCTGTCACTGACATGGTGGCATGGAAAGCTCTGAAGACTCCTACTGCCGTTGCAGGATTCCTGATCGAAAGAACACTTGAATGCGAAAACACGATAATTGGTATGGCAGGCGATATGGCATCGGCAGTAACAGAGGTCCTCGAGGCAGCCGGCGAACAGCTATCGTCATTTCAGAACCGTACTGCGGCTACTGCAAGGCTTGT
>DHUL01000036.1:0-14344 GCA_002409145.1 Bacteroidales bacterium UBA5235 | reverse complement strand
AGCCTGATAATCCGTTCAGCCGCTGAACTTGAAGAAGGCGACAGCATCACCACCCATTTTAAAGAGGGAACGGTCAGGAGCACTGTTAAACAGATAAACAACAAAAATAACAATGGCAAAGAAAGAGATCGGGTTCAATGAAGCCATGAAGGGCATTGAACAGATACTTAAGAGTATCGAAGAGGGCGAACCGGACATTGACAGACTGTCAGAGGATGTCAGGAAAGCCGCTGAACTCATAAAGATATGCCGGAGTCGCCTGCGCGAAACCGGTGAAAAAATTGACGGGATAATGGAAGAACTCAGGTAACTCCGGTGGGCAGCGCTCAACTGCGCCTTCCCCACCTCATAAAATCAAGGAAGCCCCGCCGCAGCGGAGCTTCAACACGAAACCCTAACCTAAATTCCAGAAAACTAACTCTTCTGTTAGAAAACTACCTTCAGTATATAGAACGATCAAGTTACGAAATTGTTTCCCTAAACCCGGGAAAAAGTAAAATATTTATTAACAATCTAGTTTTTTTCTATTCCAAAAATATCTGTGAAGGCTTTTTCGAAAACTTCTTTTGGCAGGGCACCCATCGCCATCTGTGGCTGACCCTCCATCGGTACGAACAGCAGCGAAGGAATGCTCCTGATTCCGAATACCGATGCAAGTTCCTGCTCTGCTTCTGTATCAATTTTATACACATAGAGTTTACCTTCATACTCCTTCGATAGTTCCTCAAGAATGGGTGCAACCATCTTGCATGGCCCGCACCAGTCGGCATAAAAATCAATTATGCAGGGTTTATCGCCACTGTATTTCCACTCTTTGTTCTGTTCATAATTGAATACTTTCTCCAGAAAAGTATCTTTAGTCAAATGTTCTGCCATATTTATTGTTTTAATTGTTTAACAGATTTTTACGGGTTATGTTCACTCCTTGCAATTGACATGCCGGGAGGTTCCGTAGATCAATTTTTCTTCAAATTAGGGTATAAATTGTAATTTTGTCATCGGTTTCGGCTAAAATGTCATACTGATTATGAAGATTTTCCCTGATGACTCTATTTTTGAGATCGTCGCCCGTATAGCTGACAGAGAAAACGTGAAAGCGTATGTCATTGGCGGTTTTGTACGTGATCACATAATGAGGAGGATTAATCCCGAAAGGGACATTGACATTGTGGTTCTTGGCGACGGGCCTGCCATGGCCCGTGCAGTTGCCCGTGAGATCAGCCGCGACATTAAGGTGACAGTATTCAAGACTTTCGGCACGGCAATGTTCAGGTATCGTAACTCTGATATTGAGTTTGTCGGTGCAAGAAAAGAGTCATACTCGTCTGACTCCCGCAAACCATCAGTCACTCCGGGGACTCTTGAAGATGATCAGAACAGGCGTGATTTTACAATCAATGCCCTGGCTATAAGCCTGAACAGGGACAACCCGGGTGAGGTACTCGATCCGTTCGGGGGAATTGAAGATATCCGGAACGGCATCATCCGTACTCCGCTTGACCCTGACACCACCTTCAGCGACGATCCCCTCAGAATGATGAGAGCAGTCAGGTTCGCTGCCCAACTGGGTTTCAGGATTGATGCAGAGACCCTGGCATCAATTTCGCGCAATGCGGAAAGAATAAAAATCGTATCGGCCGAAAGGATCACTACTGAACTGAACAAGATCATGGCAACCGCAAAGCCTTCAGCAGGTTTTCTTCTGCTCGGACAGACCGGCCTGCTCGAACTGATCCTGCCGGAGATAGCCAGGCTCAAGGGTGTTGAGGACAAAGAAGGGAAAGGACACAAGGATAACTTCCACCATACATTAAAAGTGCTTGACAACCTGGCTGCGAAAAGTGACGACCTGTGGCTGCGCTGGACTGCCCTGCTTCATGATGTAGCAAAGCCTGCCACCAAGAAGTTCGTGCCGGGCACGGGATGGACATTCCATGGACATGAATACATAGGGGCAAAAATGGTTCCTGAGATCTTCAAACGTCTTAAACTTCCTCTCAATGAAAGGATGAAATATGTGCAGAAGCTCGTAGGCCTGCACCTGAGACCTATCTCACTCGTCCAGGAGGAGGTTACTGACTCGGCTGTACGCAGACTCCTCTTCGAGGCGGGAGAGGATATCGACGACCTTATGGTGCTCTGCGAGGCGGACATCACTTCCGGGAACAGGATGAAAGTGCTGAAGCATCGCGAGAACTTCGCGCTTGTGCGCCGTAAATTGAAGGAGATAGAGGAGAAGGATGCTGTACGGACCTTCCAGCCTCCGGTTCATGGCGAGGAGATCATTGCAACTTTCAATTTACCCCCCGGCCCGCTGATTGGAGTCATAAAAACTGCTATCAAGGAGGCCATACTTGACGGCATTATCCCCAATGACCATGAGGCCGCCCGCGAATTCATGATCAGAAAAGGTGAGGAATTAGGCTTGAAAGCCGGAGAATAATTTCTACTTTACAGGCTCCATTTACCTTAAAATGATTTTTGTTTAACCTTTGCGATTTACAGGCTGTTATGAAAAAAGCATTGCTGCTCCTTTCGGCATTGATAATTGCTGTTTTGTGCCACGGACAGAGTATTGATCCGGAAATGCAGAAAATTTTTAAAAAACTTGAGATGCGCCAGCAACTCACCCAGGCGGAGCAGAAGAAGCTTGAACTATGGACCGAAAAAATGTCACGCGCAGGGAGGCAGAACAATGGCGGGGAAGAAGAGGAAAAGTATGATGATGATGAAGATTTCGAAGAGATCGGAGACGATACTGAAAGCCCGGACAGGGCTATCAGTATGCAGGGTAATTCTGCTGCCACATTCACCGGTCAGTGCCCCAGGCAACAGGGCAAAATCCTCCGGGAGGAGGAGATCACAGAAGATCAGTACCTGGCCCTGGTAAGGGAGCTGATGACTGAATACGGAAACAGGCTGGGGTCAAAACTCACCCAGGCAAGGCAGATGCTTCAGGAGAGCGCCAAATCTACTGATGGTGCCGATATGGCAGCAATCTTCCACATGTCAGGATGGGGTGCAGCTGCAATTTATTCAGCCGCCTGGAGTGCAGAAAAAGCCCCGCAGGACATCCTTACTGCCAACACGCTTGGAGTGGCGCTGAAGGATATGAAGGAATACACAGCATCATTGAAGGTGCTGAATTACGCAGACAAACTCAGGCCCGGCATCCCTGTTGTGATTATTAACAAAGGATGGACCTGCTACGAGATGGGAGATCCCGGATCTGCTCAGCAATTGTTCAACAGGGCACTAAGTATCAATCCCGACCTTACAACACCTCACCTTGGACTCGGGCTCATCGCAGAGTGTGCCGGTGATCACTTCACCGCCATGAAACACCTCCGCATAGCCCTGGCCGACAACTTCTCAGCTGCAGGGTTTGCGGCATACAGGCAGGCTAAAGCCGCATCTGACGCCGGCAATAAAGACACTTCCGGCGAACAAGAGACAACGTCACGCGACAACGGCAACACAGGCGGAATACAGCTTCCTGATCTGCAGGTTTCAGAACATCCGGAAGGGATGATGCAGATGAAAACGCCCATCGAACAGTTCATGAATGGCCTTGACCGCAGGATCAGCCGCCTTACCGATGATCTGCTTTCAGTCTCCTCAACTGTCAGGTCACAGGCCGCAAAGGCACACTCAAACCCTGACGGCGCACTCGTTTTCTCGCGCGATTACGCCAGTGAGCTGATGATGCTTGACGATGTGACAGGGTTGCTCTTCGGACCGAACAGCAACTTCGGGATGGCTGTCACAACAGCCCTCAATGACTGTGACAGGACCATGGAATCAGTTGAGGACAACCTGGGTACAATCAACCAGGACATGGAAAAACATCTGAGGCTTACAGACGAAAAAAACAAGATACTTGAGGAATACCTTAAAAAAATCGAGGCATGCGGAGCCAACGAAGAATGTGCAAAAAGGGCAGAAGCTGAGGCAAAAGCAGCAATTGATCCTATTGATGCGGAACTGGAACAGGTCAACTACCGGATTTGCAAGAATACCAGGAGGGGTGTTGACATGACAATCGGCTGCCAGGTTAAATATTACACCATGGCAAACAATGCATTCAGGCAGGCAGTATATGACTACTATGCCTTTACTGACCCGATCCTGGAACGTATCTACTCCCCGAGCTATAATGAGATGCTTAACCTTCAGAGAGAAATCAGGGTTCTTTCGTATCAAAAAGCACTGGCAGGAACAGCCCTGGGGATAGCGGGAATGTCTGAGGGCTATAAGTCGATGGAATGCGTCGAACCACAGCCGGAACAGCCCCCAAAAGAAATTAAAGAGCCTGATCTGCCGAAAAAGAAGGAGAAGCCTTGCCCGCTGGGCGATGGTATAAAGGGAGGATTCGGAGGCTTTTCAGCTGAGCTGACATGTGATCATGTGACTATCTCAGGTGGAAAGGGCCTGCTGGGCTCAGTGACACGTGATTTCAACGCTCACCAGACCAAAATATGGGTGGGGGCAGGAGTAAAAGGAGAATATGCAAACGGCAATGTGGTTGGCGAAGCCACCATAGGCGCAGAGGTCGTAGTGGGCGAAAACAACACAATTGACGACATAGCATTTACAAGCAGTGTCAAAGCCAGCCTGGGTGATCTTGTTGAAGGTGAGGTGAGTGGAAGGATCTCAGTCGAGGGAGGCCCGCAGATCAGCACCTCAGCCGGAATTATCACACCTGAAATCCCGGGACTGTAGGGAACCTGTCATTGCCAGGTGACTTTGAAAGTAACCGGCAGATGATCGGAATACCCTCCTGAGTACCTGTAACCCCCATAGGTCGGGTAGGGTTTCCTGCCCGGGTAAGTCTCGTCAACGGTCAGAAGAAAGGGGGCATCCACTACACGAAAACTGCCGGGAACTGCATAAAAGACTGTTGTGCTGTCTGTCATCGAAGCTGAGACAAGCACCTGGTCAATCATCTCCCATGTTCCCTGGTATCTGTATGAACCCCTGCCCTGTCCGGCTGCCTCAGCTGACAGGTTGACCAGACCTGCCTTCCTTGTAAATTCTGCCATCAACGGCTCTCCGGGTCCGGTGTTGAAGTCGCCCATAACTATTACCGCTGCTCTCCCTCCTGAGGTGCTCATGATGGAGTCAATCCCGGCGCCGGTCAGCGTTACCATCCTTTCCCGCAGCTCGCCTGCCGCCAGCACCCCTCCTCTCCGCGATGGCAGGTGACAGAGAACGATATGAAGTGTGTCAGTTCCCGTTGTGAGTTTCACATATAGAATATTTCGCGTCAATATCGGGGTGCTGTCCGCACCTGCCGGGAGCCACGCATCAGCCTGTTCCAGGGAGAAATTGTCACGTCTGTAAAGCAGTGCCAGGTCTATACCCCGCGTATCCGGCGACTCCCTGTGGACAATGCCGTAGTTACCGGCTGAGAGGAGAGTGCCGTAAGCCAGGTCCCTCAAAACTGCTTCGTTTTCAACCTCGCAGAGACCTATCAGGGAAGGGAGCTCCCACTCCCCGGAAGCAGCCACCGCCCTCGCAATGGAACTGAGCTTCCTGTTGTATCTCGATGCCGTCCACCTCCTTGATCCCCCAGGAAGAAACCCCTCATCATTTTTAGTGGTGTCATCTACAGTGTCAAACAGGTTTTCAACGTTATAGAACATCACAGTGCGATCCTGACCGGACGTCTGTGGCAGCAGCGTTACAAGAAATACAATAACAGAGAGTGTCACCCTCATCTCACACTGATTAAAGCACTAATTAAAATAGCAGCAGGACAAATATAGAGTAAATGGTCAGAATTGTCAATGGCTGACCTGTGTTCCGGTCATGCCGGCTGCTTCCTCTTTTCGCTTCTCCCCTCTCTGCCTCTCAAACGCCCCGATATCCGGGCCATCGAAGGCGGGACGCGGTTTGTTCCTGATATCGGCCGGCCATGTCGTCATCTCTGTTTTCCCGGCACAGTCGAGGAGAGGTGAGAGAGTATCAGGTCTGAAATCCCATTTATTCTCATCTATGAAACGGGGTGACCGGGAGGTAATCACCGTTCTGAACAAAGGTGTTGAGTACCAGCCAGCAGAAAGGGTATCAACCTTTATCAGTGAACTGTCAGCCCTGAATCCCGACCCTGCCACTGCGGCCGGAGCATTTATCTTCAGCTCATCAGACAGGCTGCCGCTTATCACCGAATTCACCACTGACACTTCGGGCATGTATCTGTTGCCGGGGTTTATCAGAAGGGCCGGCTCCGAGCGGAAATTGTACTCCCAAATATTGCTGATGGTGCAGTGGATGAACTCATAGTCGCCGCCCTCAGCCAGCGAGACGGTGCTGAATCCTGAATGGGCAAAAAGGGAGTTGACAGCAAATATATCAGCATCCTTTGCTGCCAGTGAGGAAACGGAGTTATGCATCAGCGTAGTGCTGTTCATTCTGAGATCCGGGACCGAACCAGGCTGGCCTTCAATTTTCACAGCTGTTTGAGCATTGCGTATATCAGTATGGTTCAGTATATTGCCGCGACTGCAGCTTTGGAACTTCAGCCCTATCCAACGTCCGGGCACATCCCTGTATTCCTTTTCCAGCCGGTCAGTTGCAATTGTTATTCTCTTTTCAGCTGTTCCCTCTGCCTTGAGTGACCCGGCAATGGTTACCTCCGCTCCATGGTGCATGTATACTCTTGTTCCCGGATTAAGTGTCAGGGTCGCAAGGGTATCAACAAACAGATGGCCTCTGATAACGTAAGGCTTTCCTTCAGTCCATATCGCCGGCGAGAGTATATCATCCGTGACGAGACGTATATCCTGTCCCCAGGCTTCAAGAATGACCCTGCCTGAATGACTTCCCGACAGGAAATTCACTGAATCGGTGACAGCCAGGGGGAGATCTCCGCCTGTCGGATCGACTGTAACAATGATAAAAATGAAAATGCTGTCACCTCTGGCAATTGTTGTATTCTGAACTTCGGCAGCAGACCGGCCGTCAATGTTGACCCTGAATGGTGAGGCAGTACCTCCGCCAAGCCAGATGCGGTCTATAAGGAGAGGGTCATCCTCAAGGTTTTTAATCCGGAGTTCAAGGGTGGCAGAGCCATATCCGGAAAAAACAGTGTCAAATGATATGGTATCTGACGAGAAGGCAAGCCGGCCGCTGACAGGATTGGCAAGCGGGTCACAGCCCAGACAGGACACAACAATAAGTAACAATGGTATGGTATGCCTCATCAGTATTTGTTGATCCACCTGTACCGCCTCGGGTTGTCACCAAAGCGTGCAAGCAGGGTCAGCTCATGTGTTCCGTAAGTGTAGCTGCGGATCTCAGAAAGGGTAAAGTCAAATGCATAGCCGATATAGAACCTGTCAACCTTCAGCCCGGCCATCATTATCACAGCATCGCCGGTCCTGTACGAGAGCCCAAGCCAGTAATCCTCCTTGTAATACACTCTTCCCGTCATGTCGACCTGGAATGATTTAAACACCATGTCCGATGATTTGAGCATCACTGAGGGTTCAATGATCCAGTCAGTTCCGGGATAGAACCTCATACCTCCGGTCAGGAAGAAGTGGCCAAGTTCAGAGCGGCTGTTTTGGCCACCGTTGCCTAACATCAGGGTACCTCTGAAAAGGTTGGTCATAGCAAGACCTGCATAGTATCTCCTTGTGGTATAGCTGACCCCGAAATTGGCATCAGGGATATAAACCACCTGATCATAGTTATTAAGCAGATCATCCTGCACGTCATCCGGCATCAGGGCACCCCGGATATCTACAAAATACTGGTATGCGCTGAGCGACAGCCCGAGAGAAAGCTGCTCTTCATCCCCTACAGGGAGATGATAGGCATATGCCAGCTGAACTCCTGTTCTGTGCATAATACCGTTATGATCTGAGAAAAGATAACCGCCGACTCCTACCCTTCCACCCTTGGTGGGCCTGTTGATCTTCTTCCTTACTGCAGTCGACTTCGTGATATAACTGTCATTCAGCAACCTGGTCTGAAATGCAGCAGCGTAGGTACCTGGCGCATCGGGAAGGTTAAGCCATTGCTCGCGGACTGTCAGGCCGAATGTAGTGTAATAGTCACTTCCGGCATACGATGGGTTCAGAAGGAAGCCATTCATCATATACTGGCTGTACATCGGGAACTGTTGTGCTCTGATGACAGGTATAACCGCCAGAAGGCCAACCACTGCTATTATTCTAAATATTTTCATATCTCCTTCCGGTTATCAGGTTACTTGCTTATGATCGAGATTATTCCTGTCCGCGGTTCGGAACCGTCGTTCAGGTGAATCACATAGTGGTACGAGTCATTTGGCAGGAGCTCTCCGTTGAAAGTGCCGTCCCATTCGTCAGCGGCGTTCTTTGAGTGATAGACCAGTTTGCCCCATCGGTTATATACAAAGACCTCGGCTTCGGGGTAGAGCCATGCATTTTGCATTTGCCAGGTATCGTTCCTGCCATCACCATTTGGTGTTATGATCTCAAATATCCTCAGGCAGTCGATTCCTCTGACTCCGACGGTAACCTCAAAACTTGAGGTGCATCCGACCGCATCAGTCACATCGACGGAATAATCGCCCGGCAAAATATCTGTCCGGTCAGAAGTAGTGACGCCGTCATTCCAGAGAAAGATCAGTGTTCCCTCTCCGCCGGAGACAGTCAGGTCAATGTCGCCGTCAGGCGTATCGGGACAGGAAGCATCAGTCGTGACTGCTGAGATCTCGATTGCCTCAGGTGCAGTAAGAGTATATTCTGTTGTGAGGGTGCACCCTGACGCATCTGAAACGTTAAGAGTATACTGGCCTGCACCCAGCATGGTGATCGAAGGCTGATCAGAGGTGAACCCGGCCGGACCAATCCACTCCAGGGCAAGAGGAGGTGTGCCTCCCTGAACTGTAACGGTAATTGAACCGTCAGCAGACCCGGGGCAGGTGACGCCATGACCGCCGTGATCCGAAAGGATCGCGGAAGTGATAGCTATCGCATCCGGCTCAGTTATTACCTCTATGTAGCTGTAGGTTGCACAGATGTTCCTGTCAGTCACAGTAAGTGTATATGTACCTGCCACCAGGCCGGTTATTGTTGCCGTTGATGCCGTATAACCGGCCGGCCCTGTCCAGGTTATGTTATAAGACTCCGTCCCTCCTGTCAGGGTGGCATAAATGGCACCGTCTGCCCCGCCGTGACAGGTCACATTATCCGTACCGTCAATCACAGCTGTGAATGGCATTGGTTCTGTAATTTCGATAGTAGTATCAGCAATGCAGCCATTGGCATCCATAACTTCAAACTCGTATGTGCCTGCAGCAAGGTCAGTAAAATCACCGGAAGCCTGGAAGGGTCCTCCATTGATATTGTAAGTATAAGGTGCAAGGCCACCGGATGCTGCCATCTGCACTGCGCCATCAGTCAGGCCATTACAGGTAATCTGCTGATGACCTGTAACTTCAGGCTTGGGCGGGGCGTTGATTGTCACGATGGCTGAAGAAGTCTGCGTGCCACAGGTACTACCCCCTGTCACTGTCATTGTGAGCGTTGCGGATCCTGTTGCATAGTCTTCGGTGCCGAAAGTATAGTACGGGTTGTCTGCTGTATCGTCACTGAAAGCACCGTTCCCGCTGGTACTCCATGTCACAGTACCTTCTGCATGAGAAGCACCGGCCACCTGGAATCCGGCCTCAGTGGGGCATACTGATCCGTCCGGGCCGGCATCAGCCACAGGCTCAGGTGTGAAGGTTATGACCAGGTTATCACTTACAGTCCCGCAAACGAAACTTGTGACTGTCATGGTAAGAGTAACGGGACCAGAGTCAGAGGTGCCGAAGGTGTAAACCGGACCGGAAACTGCAGGGTCGCTGAAGGTACCGTTGCCTGATGTGGTCCAGGAGACTGTTCCGTTGGCTGCGGTTGCATCTGACAGGGTAACAGTGGCTGTTCCTCTGCAGAGGTCCTTGTCGGCTCCTGCATCAGCTGCGGGAAGCCCGGCGAAGGTAAGTGTCCTGGTATCAGTCAGCGTCTCCGGGCAGCCATTCTGCTTCGTCCCGGTAAGGGTCAGAGTCACCTCCGTGAGATCATTAGCACCCCTGGTATAAACCGGGTTAACTATAGTCGGATCACTAAATGTACCACTGCCCGATGTGCTCCATAGAAGAGTCATATTGGAGGCTGATGCCCCGGTTATGGTAAATGTCGGATGTGAGGTGCATATCTCTGCATCAGGACCGGCACCAACCGATGAGGCAAACGTATCTGCAACAGTAACGACTGCATCACACGATGCCGTATTGCCACTCGCGTCAGTGACTGTTACTGTAACGCTTACAGGACCAAGATCGGCACAGGTGAAGGCCGAACGGCTGAGCGTCACGTCAGCTAAGGCGCAGTTGTCCATGGGAGCAGATGCAAGCACATCTGACGGCACAATGGAAGCGTGACCGGAGGCATCGAGATTTACAGTAATGTCTTTGCAATTGACTACAGGCAACTCAGTATCATTTACAGTAACTGTGAAACTGCATGTCGACGTCATACCATCAGCATCTGTTGATGTATAGGTCACTGTTGTCACCCCAACAGGAAAGACCGAACCGGGAATATGCGTTGATGTCATCGGAGCTGTTGACACGGGAGGCGTCCAGCTGACAGTGGCTGAACATGACCCGGGGGCGGAATCTGCTGAAATATTGACCGGACATCCGGTAATAACAGGCGGATCATTGTCTTCGATACTGACAGTGACATTCTGTGCTGACAGTGCATCAAAGCTGTTGTCGGAAACATCCTGGTTGACTGTCACGGCAATAACATCCGTGAGGTCTGTATCCAGGAGGTCCTCGATGGCAGTGACGTCAATCACAACCGGCACATTCCAGTTTGCCGCTGTAAAGGTCACCTGCGAAACATGGGTGGTGTTAACCGGGGCAGCGTTGATAAGATCAAAGACTACATCTGTAATAGGCTGGGCAGTCAGTACGATTGAGAACTGACCAGCTGGACCTCCTTCATTGATCGTCATTGCGAGCGGTGTGACGGTAAACCCTGCCAGGTCATCATTCGTGACATTGACATTGACAGTGGCGGTCACTCCCTCATAACCGTCATATGACAGAGCATTATTGACCGCAAGGAAGATGGTGGTTGATACGTCCGGCACAGTATTGTTGTTTACACCCGTGACAGTGATGGTCTGAGGAATATTATAATTAGCTGTTGTGAAGGTGAGCTGTGATATATTAATGGTGGCTGCGGAGGTATTGTTGCTGACAATATCTACCACCACACTGCCTGACGGAGGTGCAGCTGACAGTGTCACAGTGAATGTTGCAGTGCCGTTTTCAGCAACAGTAACACTCGTTGGATTTACCACTATGGATGCCACATCATTGTTTACAATGCTTACCGGAATATTAATGTCAGGCAATGGATCGAATGGATCAAATGAAAGAGCGTCATTCACTGACAGTATCACATTGTCAGTCTGGTCACCCAGGAACGCATTCTCAACCGCCTGCAGGGTTATCACCTGGCGGGTGGAAAAATTCGATGAATTGAAGGTCAGTGTAACAGGGCTGATATTCAGCAGCCCGGCCATGAGGGTTGAGACGTTGATGGTGACAGGGCCGGCAGGTGCATTTTGCAGCCATACATCGATGGCAGCCGCTGATCCTTCAGCCATGGTCACTGTTGCCGGGGAGAAAAGAATGACCGGCAGGTCATCATCGTCAATTGTTATTACAGCCGGTGTCTCGTCAACGGATACTGCCGGAGAGTCTGAAACTCCTGTGAGGGTGACCCTCACAGTTTCGTCACCCTCGATGAGCTGGTCAGCAACAGAAGTTAGCGTAAGATTATATGTCAATGCACCAGCAGGCATAACAAATGATCCGGGAAGAGCAACATAGTCAGTGCCTGACGTTGCTGTTCCGCTTACAGTGTATGAAACCGTCCTGGCATTTGAAACAGGATTGCTGAAAGTAAATACAAAGGTGCCCGTTCCTGCAGCTCCTGGTCCGCCTTCCGGTATCATCGCAGTTGCAGTGCTGACACTGACTGTTGAGTTGTCATCGTTGAGTATCGTATATACGGAATTGACAACAGTGCCTGCGGCAACAGTAACAAATGTATTCATTCCCAGGTTAACAGTCTCATCTGGCTCAACAGTAAGATCTCCCTGAATTGTAAGTACAGAGCCTGGGATGGGAATTGTAACGGGGGTTGTATAGTCTCCGGCAGGTATGGTGACCATGTTGACTGTCTGAGACCAGTCGGCCGATGAGGTTGAACCATTTGAGACTATCAAATTAACGCTTCCCGGAGTGGTGATAATTCCCCCACTGACTACTATCTGAAGGGATGAGACTGTCCCGGGGGCATTGCCCTCAGGACCGGAGGCCGTGGCCGAGGAAAAGGAAGCATAGACCGTATCGTCATTAAGGATAGTGTACGTATAGCTGTCCTGTGTGCCTGTTGATACCCCCGGAGAAGGGCTGAGGAGGCCGGTAATAATGGTTTCTGAAGGCTCAACCAGGGCATCGTTGATGACATTGATTGTGATAAAAGCAGTCATTGTTCCAGCCGGAATTGTCACAGGACCAGGAACAATTGTATAGTCAGTTCCTTCTGTTGCCGTTCCGCCAGTTGCAGAGTAACTGACTATGATATCTGATGTGTGAGGATAGTTAAGTGAAACCTGAACACTGACGGGGCTGACACTCTCCGGCCCTGACCCTCCCGGTACTGTAAAATTCACCTCCGGACGGAATGCAATGATTGTCAGGTACTGACCGTCAGTGATATCCAGGTCAATTGTATAGGTTCCACCCGACAGTACCGGGTGGTGCATTGTGGCTCCAGTGGAGAAATCGCCGTCGTCATCGATAAGTATGCCAACTGACGGATAACCTGACGGCAGTGCCGGCAACGAGGATGCCGGGATGCTGATTGTCACAGTACCGACATCCGAAGTCTCGTCGAACCGCCATTCCCGTGGCAGCCGGTAAGTGCCCGGAGCTGGCACCTCATTGGTTGTCCATGTCTTGGCCCCGGCTTCGTCATGTCCGAAAAAGAGGTATTCGCCTTCACTGAGGTCAGTGGGAGCACTAACTGACAGCATACCCGTTGACCATGCATTGGTGAAGGTGGTTCCGTTAAATGCAGCAATACCCGACACATCATGAGAATGGGTTGTCTCCCAGGCATAATGGTCATCTGCTATAGAAAGCAGGTACTTCGCGCCCAGGTTATTCTGAAGCACAACCCTTTCGGCATCATTAAGCTGGCCAGTGAAGACAGCTATCTCTGTCATGTCACCGTTGAAATAACCGGATGGATTAAAGGTTCCGTTCATCTGCGTCGCCCCAAGAAGGGCGAAATTGGATACAAGGGAAGGCACAATAGCCGAGACGGAGTTGCCCGTAAGGGGAGTACCGTTGAGAAATGCACTGTAGGCGGAGACAGTTGCCCCGGCAGGGTTGGTGTAATAGATTATATTCCAGGTGCCTGCTGTATGCCCGTCATTGAAGACCTGGCTCTGCCCGTTGAACCTCACAGCGTCAGAATATTCAAGACCATAGCTCCTTACCGCATTAGTTCCGCCGGTATTCCTCTGGCCCATGTACAGACCACCGTTCTGTTCATCTGATGCAGTGGTATTGCGGGCAACGATCACTACTGTAGCTGCATCTGATCCTGTTATACCGAGTGATCCGTTATATCCCAGAAAGTCCCCCCCCACACCTCCCTGATCGGAAAATGCAACAGCCGGATAACCGTTTAAAGCATTGAGAGCAAGAGTAGGAACGGTCTGACCCATAACAACTGCCCCGAAATCGCGCATATGACCCGATAGATCGAGCCAGCTGGTGACAAAATAGAGAGGTTGTATTGCAATCAGGCTGTCTGACCTTAGCCAGAGTTGTGTATTGGTCAGTGTGCCTACTCCGCCCGGGCCAACCTGCGCATCGGCTGATTGCGGAGGCAGAGCGAGAAGAAGTGCAAGCACCAGGATTGACAGGCGTAAATGTTTCATGATGGTCAGGATCAGTATTCTGGTAACATATCACACTATTTATCATATAGTTGAAGCTGCAACTTCCAGGCAATTACTCTCGGATTGCAACTCATTTCATGTCATAATGTACCGTAAGCTAATATAAATATATTCCTAATAAACGGAGCCATAATGGCAAAGCGTATAATTAACAGGATTAATAACATGACTCACACAGTGGCCCCATGGTTGTACGAAGATGATTCTATTTTGTTCCGGAAGGGTGTTTATAATTTTGAAAGCTTCATTGCAGAATAAAAAATAGAATTTATATTTGCACTCTCATTCCGGGCGATTAGCTCAGTTGGTTCAG
>DHUL01000008.1:6755-13719 GCA_002409145.1 Bacteroidales bacterium UBA5235 | reverse complement strand
GAAGGAGTATTGTCATCTTGCGAAATAAAATCAATCCTGGGTGAGCCCTGTATTGTCCGCTATGGCGATAAAACCAAATCCTTTACCATACCTGCCGGTAAATCGATAAAAATAAACGGTGATCTGGCCAATTGAGTTCAGTCATGAGACGCAGAGTATTCTTAAGGACAGGAATCGTTGCATCCGGTCTTGCAGGCTTACAGGCATCTTCGCTGATGCTTGCAGCAGGTTGCGGACGCGCAGCCAAGGCACCGCGGCAATTCAGGCCAACCCGGATGAAAGGGGAGAACCATTTTACACCTGAATACATTCATCGTGTCAGATCGGAAAAATACCTGCCCAAGGTTCCGTTGCGTGCTGAATCCAGGCTGACCCCTCCTCTCAAAATCATACCCATGGCCCTGGAGGAGCGTATCAGGAGGAAGATTGTGCCGCAGCATGGATTCTGCAGTCTCTCGCCAGGCGGAGAGGCACTCATTTCCGGCAACGGATCGGTGAACGTTGAACTGGCAGGCAATCCTTATACCGAACAGATTCCATTCAGCCATGAAAGCCTTTTCATGCCACGCAGAAAATCATCCGAAGCTCCTGTAATAGCTCATATTTTCCCTGAAGTAAGACAGATGGTCCTGGACGGAAAATATCGCGAGGCTGCAATGTTCGGCTACAGGGAATGGCAGAAAACTCCCGTTGCACGGTCAGGCGGATTTGGCGGCATGAGGTTCTCCATGCTTCTCGAGTCGCCGGGGACACCGCTGGTGAAGGATTATCTCCGTACTGTCGATTTCGAAAGCACTGAGGTTAAGGTTCACTGGACAGATGATCGTGGTGAATGGATCCGCCGGACCTTTTCATCAAGACCTGACGATGTCGTTGTCCAGTGGCTTACACCCCCGGGGGGACAATCGTTGACTGTCCGCATCACATTGTCGGCAGGGTCAGGCGGGCGAGGTCCTGCAGCAGGACAAAATCCCGCCGCAGCACTCAACCGCACAGGGGCACAGGGCGGAAGGACCGGCACCGGCGGCCCTCAGAACGACTTCAATGAACAGCGGCTGATTATCAGGGGACTCATCGATCCTTCGGTTGACAACAGGGGTTATGCGGTAATAACGCGCGTGGTGCGTGACGGCGGATCAGCCCGAATGGAAGGTGATACCCTGGTGATTGAAGAGGCACAGTCAGTGATGCTCCTCACGCGCATCGAGTATTTTCCTGATTTCAGCGACGGGCAGGTAGAAGCCGTGCGTCAGTCCCTGGATGAACTTGAACCTGACTACCCTGCATTGCTGGAACGTGCCGGAAAGGTGCATTCGGAGATGTTCAGCCGCGTCACAGTTGATTTCGGTGATGACCCGAAATATGGCCTTTCATCTGAGGAGCTCCTGTCAGACCAGCGGTCATCCACTGGTTATTCGGGCGCTTTTCTCAGGACCTTTTTCGATATGTGCCGTTACTGGTTCATCATCACGACAGGCAAATACCGGACTGTGTCAGCGCTTACCAACGTAAATACCAACCTGCAGGTTGCACCGATTACACTGGGCAATTATCGCGAAAGCGAAGAGGCCTATTTCAGATGGGTGGAAAGCCTGGTGCCGGACTTCCGTACAAATGCAAGGAACATTTACGGCATGCGCGGAACCCATTATGCCATCGCACCGACCAAGGATTCAGGCGTTTTTACGATGTACGACTACGCTGAATCTACCGGGGAGATATGGCCGCATCCGTACTGGATCAGCGCCGGCGGCTGGGTTTTGCGTCCGTTCTGGGATCACTGGCTTGTAACCGGTGACCTTGATTTCCTGCGGAACCGCATGGTTCCTGCATATAAGGATCTTGCCCTGTTCTACGAGGACTATCTCACGGTTACTGACAAAAACGGAAATTACATTTTCGTCCCGTCCTTCTCGCCTGAGAACAATCCCGGAAACCTTAACCCGGGTTGCATGGCAGTTATAAATGCCAGTATGGATATTGCGGTATGCCGCGAAGTCCTGGTCAATCTGGTTCAGGCATGCGAGTTGCTGGGTATCGAAGCCGATAACGTTCCTAAATGGAAGGCCATGGTGTCGAAGCTTCCCCCTTACCTCCTCGAACCGGATGGCACCCTGAAGGAATGGGCATGGCATAGCCTTGGTGAACGTTATAACCACCGGCATGTCTCACAATGCTATGGCGCATGGCCGGGTGACGAAATTGACCCTGACCGCACCCCGCAACTGGCCAAAGCCGCAGTGCTGGCAAACCGGAAGCGCGTACCGGAAAGACTGGCTGCCCATAGCCTGTGCCAGCGCGCTTTGATAGGAGCCAGGCTAAAAGACAGCTATATTGTAGACAGCGAACTGAGGCAACTGCTTGAACAGGGTTATGTGGGTGTCACACTGCTGTGTCCTCATGACCCGTACGCGAACATGCGAATACCTGATGCACAGGGCGGAATCCCGGCAGTAATGATGGAAATGCTGGCATACTCACGCCCCGGAGTCATCGAGGTGCTGCCAGCCCTTCCTCCCTCGCTTACAAGGGGTTCCATAAACGGGATGCTTCTGCGCACATTTGCCAGGCTCGACAGGCTGGAGTGGAACATGGACACCCGTACAGTGGAATTGACAGTCACCTCAATGAGAAAACAGGAGGTAACCTTAATCGCCAGGCAGGGTATTGAGGAAATCTCAGCCTCGCCAGGCGTGCTGGCGGCGAAACCTGGACCGGGTGAAGCTGTCTGCCATCTGCAATTGCCAGAAGGAAAACCTGTAAAAATCCGTATGAAAACAGGCTGCCGGAACACAATGGACTGGGTTAACCGGGTGTAGTCAGCCAGTTAAATTCATGCTAATCGTATCATGGAACGCAGAAAATTTGTAAAAACCAGTGCAACAGCCGCCGTTCTTGCGGGAGCCCTGGAGGCATCGCCGTTGCTCGCGGCAGAAGAAGATAAACAACAGAAAACAGAAGCGCCGGTATCAGATAACCGTCCTGCAGAATATCTTGAAAATGTCCGGAAGGAACCCTTCCTTCCCGGACCGGCAGCACGCATGGAACTGCCAATAGGACCGATGCCCCTGGAAGAACGCATAAGACGCAATATCGTTCCGCAAAGAGGCTTCTGCAGCATCGCTCCGGGGAGGCTGGTCAGCGAGGCGCTCACTTCCGGCAACGGTACGATGAATATCGAACTGCTGGGCGATCCTTATTCGGAAAAAATACTTTTCCATCATGAAAGTCTCCTTATGCCATGGGAGAGACCCCTGGAGGCACCCGGCATAGCCGGCATATTTCCGCAGGTCAGGCAAATGGTGCTGGAGGGAAAAGCAACCGAAGCCGTCGCCCTGGCAATTCAGCATATGAATGAAAGCCCTGTCAAGCAGGATACCGGGCCGCATCTCACCGTCCCGGCGTTCATGATGAACATCAACCTTCCCCGGAGAGGTGAAGCAAGGAACTATCTCCGTACAGTCAATTTCGAAAACGGCGAGATCAAGGTCATCTGGACCGACGAACAGGGAGAATGGACCCGCAGAACCTTTGCTTCGCGGCCTGACAATGTCATTGTCCAATGGCTCACTGCCCCGGAAGGCAAGACCATGAATGCAGTAATTTCCCTGGAGAGATCTGCAAGGTGGAGCATGCGCTCCGGGATGGACTGGGGAGCCACAAGGGCAATTGGCACTACAGATCCTGACATGGCGGTATTGGTCCAGCTGGAGGCCGATCAGAAAGCCCTGGCGCCAAAGGATGTTGATGTCTGCGAGGTCCGCCAGGAATCCGACGGGCAAGCACTTATTTATAAATGCCGCCTTGATCCTGCTATCGACAATAGCGGATATGCAGGGGTGACCCGCGTGGTCCGCAACGGTGGGTCAGCCAGGACAGACGGCAATACCCTGGTGGTTGAAAACGCCTCTTCAGTGATGCTGCTTACCCGCATTGAATATTTTCCGGTATTCAGTGAAGGCAAAACCGGCGATCTCCGCAGGGAGACGGAGGCGCTGATACCTGACTACCAGGCCCTGCTTGACCGGCATCACGGGATACAGTCGGAAATGCTCAACAGGGTATCAGTAAATTTCGGAGGCGCCACGCAATACGGCATCTCCTCCGAGGAGCTCCTGGCAGGCCAGCTTTCACGACCCGGTTATTCGTCTGCGTTACTCGAGAAAATATTCGAAATGGGCCGTTACTGGTTCATCCTGAACAGCGGCCGTTATCCGGTAATAGCGCAAGGAATAAACTCCACGATTAACCTGCAGATGGAGGGGGCAGTGCAGGGCGACCTGAGGGAGGGGATGGAGGCTTACTTCAGGTGGATGGAAGAGATCACGCCTGATTGCCGGAAGAATGCAGGAAACATCTTCGGCTGCAGAGGCGCCTCGTATCCGCTTTTCCCGGATAAAGGCCTCGGCGTCAAGTTCTATTATACCCCCGCCACCCGGATCGGGGTCTGGCCGTACTGGATTTCTGCCGGTGGGTGCAGTGTCCGTCATTTCTGGGACCATTACCTGGTTACAGGAGACACGGATTTCCTTCGCAACCGGGTGATACCGGTATATAAAGAACTCGCTGAGTTTTATGAGGATTTCCTGACTGTTACGGACCAGGACGGCAATTTTATATTTGTTCCTTCCATCTCACCTGAGAACGTTTCCCGCAGCAGGGATCAGTCAGGGCCGGTCCTGATTAATTCAAGCATGGACATCGCGGTGTGCCGCGAAGTTCTTACTGTCCTGATAGAGGCTTGCGGTATCCTGGGAACAGACGTTGAAAGCGTTGCAAAATGGGAGGCCATGCTTGCGAAGTTGCCACCCTATCAGCTCGAGTCAGACGGTACGCTGAAGGAATGGGCATGGCCTGCCGCTGAAGAGCGCTACAGCCACCGGCATGTTTCTCATCTCTACGGCGTCTGGCCAGGTAACGAGATTGACCCCGACCGTACGCCTGCGCTGGCATTAGCCGCAAAAATAGCCAACAGGAGGCGCACATTCGATACAATGCCGAATGGTGTCGCAGGCGAAACGCTGGCAGCCTACGGTCGCTGTCACCGGGCCCTGGCAGGCGCCCGGCTCAAGGACCACGTCATTGTCGATACTCAGCTGAGACAACTGGTTGAACAGGGCTACATCAGCACCGCTTTAAGGTCTTCACGTGAGCCTTACGGTATCCCGGTTCCGGATGCGCAGGGAGCAATTCCTGCACTTTTAATGGAGATGCTTCTCTACTCGCGCCCCGGCGTGATCGAGGTGTTACCCGCACTCCCGCCTTCACTTGAAAAGGGATCCATAAAGGGGATGCTGGCACGTACGTTCGCCAGGATCGATCAGATGACATGGAACATGCAGGACGGGACAGTTGATCTCACCATATCTTCATCAAGGGAACAGGAGATCACTTTGATTGCCAGGCATGGAATTGACAAGATCAACGCTCCTGCAGGGATTATAAGGGAATTCCGCAAGGGCAAGGCTGACTGTAACCTGCACCTGCCGGAGAATAAGCCGGTGGAAATACATATGATGCTCGGCCGGCACGATCCTTCGGACCGGGATAATCAGTCTGATTAAATACCCGGTTTTATTATTGCCTGTACCACCCTGGTGCCTCTTGCAATACCTGATTCGTTGAAGGCATCAACGGTGAAATAATATGTCACATCCTTATTCAGGCCGGTGATCATCACTGAACCGGCATCATAAACCATCACGGAGCTGTACAGTTTTTCAGGATTTACGCCATAATTTACCACGTATCCTGTAGCCTGGTCATCCTTTGGCCATTCTGCTTTCACTTTTCTCGTGTCCTGTTCATCGAGCTCAACCGTGAATTCATTCACCTGCGGCGGCAGACTGCCTTCCCTGAGGCCGAAAACCCTCAGGTCGTAAATTGAAAATTTGCCGTCCGGTACACTGACATTCTCTATTTTAATGTATCTCGTTCTGACTGGTTTTTCAAGTTCGATGTAATCATGGCATGCATCTGCAGTATTATTGCTTTTGTCAGCTATGACATCCCATGACTGCCCGTCATTGGAAGCAAGAATGCGATAACGGTAGAAGATGTCTTTGCTGCCGGGCTTGAGTGTCGATTCATTGTCAGCGAAATTTACCTGGACAGCATTCACTGTCGAGCCCTCATCCAGCTCCACGCTGAGCCATTCTCCGCTGTCACCGGTACTTGCTGACCACCATGTTCTTATATCTTCATCGAAGGCGTTGTTAAGCGGATAGTTTTCCATGGCCGATGACGCATCTGCATTCTTTTTAAAGGAAAGAAGCATCCATCCCCTGAAATTGCCCTCTTTTTCATAATCGACTTTTCTGTCAGGCACAGTTGCCGGGTAATCACCAAAAGCGGTAAAGGTCCGCAACACCCCGTCTTTGTCGAATGCAGCCGGGAACAACCCGAGGCGCCGTTCGAACATATGGCGTATTGAAATGGACATGGTAGCAACGTGCCAGTAATTTCCGTACCTGTCCTGGAATGTTGAGCCGTGTCCGGCCCCGCCGGCAAACCCTCCGGGTTTGTACGAGTAGGGGCTGTAGGTCTCATATTCAAACGGTCCCAGTGGTGAAGCGGAGGTATAGACACCGTCAGCGTAGGTTTTGAATTCTGTTCCCGGTGCGGCATACTGGAGGTAATACCTGTTGTTGTATTTTGTCATCCAGGCTCCCTCATTCCATCCGTTACGGGTCAGCTCGTTGTGTTCACCAGGTACCTCCCAGCCATACCTGTCGGCATTGTGCCTGATAAGGACCAGAGGCTCGGTTACAGCCTGCATTGCTGAATTCAGCCTTACACCGTAAATCGGAAGGAAATTTGAACAGCCCCAGTAGAGATATCTCTGGCCGTCATCATCCATGAAAAAATGTGGGTCCCATACTGCAAACGGCAGGGTGTCATTCATTGGTTTCCAGTTATCCTGAAACGGATCGGTGCTGTAATAGATAGGTTTCCTGTCCTGAGA
>DHUL01000008.1:0-6520 GCA_002409145.1 Bacteroidales bacterium UBA5235 | reverse complement strand
TCGATCGGCAGTGATATGACCGGGAGATAGTTCCACCGTAGCAGGTCGTCCGAATACCAGTATCCGCCGCTGTGCGAAACGAAAAGAATATATTTGTCTTTGTACATTATCATCGACGCATCGGCCGCTTCCCGGTACGAGGTGCTGTCAGTGTACTGGAACCGGTAATTGAGGTTAAGCGGATTGCAGTAGGTCATTTCATTTTCTGTCGCTTCTCCGGAACAGGAAGCAAGGAAAATCAGGAAGTAGATATATGCCCTTTTCATAAACGGATCTTTTGGAGAGTTTTTCTTCAGGTGATTGTAGCTCTGTTTTAATATGTATGGAAAGATAATGGAAAAATGGCGGCAGATCTAACACCCGGGGTTGAAATATAATCAGCAGTACCTGCATTTGTCAGTTAAATGTCAGGAATGATTTATTTATAACGCAAAAGGCAGAAAAGTGAAAGGATTATGAGATTTTTTCCCATGCCCCGGACAGGAAGTTTCCGGATTCTGATTACATTGAAGGCTGTTTATGACTGAGAACTGACTGCAAAATATACTGCCACTGAATTATCCTAAATCAATAACATCTGTTCAACCAATAAAACTTAACTGATATCATGAAAAAGCTGCTTGTTTTCTTAGTTTGCATTATCCTCACCCTTTCGGGGAACCTGTTTTCGCAGGCTAACGCAGTGATAAAAATCGATTTCGACCGTAAGGCGGGCACCATTGATCCGAACATCTACGGGGCATTTGTTGAGCCGATAATGAATGTGGTATACGGAAGCATTTATGATCCTGCTTCTCCCTTTGCCGATGAAAACGGTTTCAGGAAGGATTTCATTCAGCTTGTCAGCGAGCTGAAAATCCCGGTCGTAAGATGGCCCGGCGGAAACTATGTGTCAGGATACAACTGGGAAGACGGAATTGGCCCGAAGGATCAGCGTCCCGCAAGGCTTGAACTGGCCTGGAATCAGATTGAAACAAATCATATGGGAACTGATGAATATGCCAGGCTCTGCAAACTCATCGGCGCAGAGAATTTCATATGCATAAACGCCGGGACGGGTACCCTCGACCAGGCGAGGCACTGGGTTGAATACTGTAACACCGAAAAGGGAACTTATTATTCTGACCTGAGAAGAAAATACGGCAATGAGGCACCTTACAAAGTTAAATACTGGGCCCTGGGGAATGAGATTGACGGACCGTGGCAGATGGGACAGAAGAGCGCTGAAGACTATGTTAAGTTCGCCCTTGAGGCTGCAAAACTTATGCAATGGGTCGACAAGGACATCAAACTTATTGCCAGTGGGGCATCGAACTACAAGCCTGATAATGCCTGGATAGACTGGAATGATTATGTGCTCTCACATATGACAGGCACGATTGATTACCTCTCCGTCCACAGGTATGCAACTGAGGCCCTGGGTGATGACAGAAGCTTTTCAGGGATGATGTGCCTCGGCCTCGACCTTGACAAGAAGATAGAGACAGTGAAGGCTCTTATCCTGAAGTCGATGACTAAAACTGGTTCAAAACGGCCGGTTTATATTTCATTCGACGAGTGGGCTGCAGGGTGGGGGAACAGTATAACGGTTTCATTGATGGTTGCACAGCACCTGAACTCATTCATCCGGAATGCAGATATTGTTAAGATGGCCAATATGACAATGCTGTCAAACCTTGCGGGGTATTCACCCGAAGGGGCTTTCAAAAATGCTTCTTTCCATGCGTTCTACCTGTACAGCAAAAATTGCCACGGAACTTCTCTCGATGTCAGCACAAGCTGTGAGACATACAGCAATAATGTGTTCAGTGACATCCCTTATCTCGATGTTACCGCCGTCCTTAACGATGAAGCCAAAACCCTTGTGCTGAATGTGGTTAACAGGCATGAAACAGATGAAATCACCGGTAACATAGTATTACAGACCGGGGAATTTACCGGGAGTGCAACAGCCAGCGTCGTGAACGGGAAAATCTCTGCCTCTGACAATCCCAGGGCTGAAGAACCTGTAACAGTAACCTCGGCTGACATCAAATTCAAGGGGAATGAAATCAGGTACACCTTCCCGGCTCATTCACTGACACAGCTTCTGGTTCCACTGAAGTGAAAAAGACCTGTTTAGTATCGCAACCGGCTATTCAACTCCCTTTACTTTCATCTTCAGGGTGTAAACGGTAGTCCTTGCTGTTATGAACAAGATATTTTTCTTTTTCCCTCCGAAGCACACATTTGTGGGAGCTTCAGGCAGTCCGATCTCACCGAGCTTCTGCCCTTCAGGGTTGAACACCAGAACCTTGCCTGCAGTCAGGTATATGTTGCCCTGCTTGTCTATGGTCATGCCGTCTGAACCTGACTGTGTAAACAGGGTTTTGTTTCCGGGTGAACCGTCTGAATTTATTTTATACCTGTAGGTAGCCCTTCCCATGATATCTGCCACGAACAGGTACTTTCCGTCAGGAGAGCCGACTATTCCGTTCGGCGCCCTGAGATCATCTATAACCCGTACCAGCTCCCCGGAAGGATTCAGATAATAAACTGCCTGTTTGTCCTGTTCCTGTTTATGCCCTGCCTCCCAGTAATCACGGCGGTAATACGGGTCGGTGAAGTATATCCCGCCCTTGCTGTCCTGCCACAGGTCATTCGGCCCGTTCAGGTGCACCCCTCCGAAACCTTTGTCGTAGACGGTTATGATCTCACCTGATGGGGTGATTTTAACAATGCTGTTGTGCAGATCAGCGCATGCCAGAAGGTTGCCCTCATGGTCGAACCACGTGCCGTTCGATCTTTCGGTGCCTTCCCTGAACAACGTTATGCCTGACTTCTGGTCCCAGACATAAATTCTGTCGGCTGGCTGATCAGTAAAGAATACCCTACCGTCACGAGATACAGACGGACCCTCGGTAAAGGTATATCCTGAACCAGCCAGTTGTACCTGTGCTCCCTTGAAAATCAATCCCTCAAGTCCCTGTGACACCTGTGCACCGGAGGGATAAACAAAAATCTGCAACAAAAGAATAAATGACAGTTTTCTCATCTGACCTGCAAGTATTAAAGAACTCTAAGATAATCCATGAAAAGGCACTTATTCAGCTTTTGACTGATTTTTGAATTACTATGACAAAAAAACAAAAGCAATTATAACTGCTTTTATTTTGCTTTGTAAGTGTGACCAATACACTTTTACTGACTGGTGAAGATCACACCTGGATCCACGGATATACCACACGGATGAGAAATATGCAGTAGATCAGGTATATGTGGTTCATGGAATTGTAAAGGATATGTTGAAGGTTGGAGAAACGAAAATCTTTTGGTTTGGAGGATGGGTTCAGATCATCTCAAATTCAAGCCCGTCCGGAATGGATGTCAGTCACCTGGTTTTCCCGTTTCACCTGGTGAGTCAGACAGAAATCCGGATTCTTGATCAGTAGATGAGGTTTAGTTGGAAAGAGGGTGCCTGCCATGACATCCTTTTTCTTTTAAACCTTAATGTTTCAAAACAATCGGCAATAATAAACCAGGTAATGAACAGATACTTAATTGGATATTTTCTACAAATTATTAACCCATAAATTTCTGATTGACATATGAAAAGACAGATTGTTTTTCTATTGTTCATTGCAGCGCTGGTATTGGGCTCGTGCAGTGGTTCAAACCCGGTTCTTAAAATTGAAGGCGGGCAGGTGACCGGAGTGCAGACACCAACAAAGGGTATAATTGCTTATAAGGGCATTCCATTTGCTGCGCCGCCAGTGGGTGATCTTCGCTGGAAGGAACCACAGCCGGTCATTCCCTGGGAAGGTGTGAGGATTGCAGATAAGTATGGCGATGCTGCCTCGCAGGTAACATGGGATCCCCAAAGCTTTTACGGCAGGGAGTGGCAGGCCAGCGGCTCAGTGCCTTTCACGGAGGACTGCCTGTATCTTAATATCTGGACTCCGGCTGCAGGTAAAACAGGAAAGAAACTGCCTGTGGCAATGTGGATACATGGCGGTGGTTACCGCGAAGGTTTTTCTTATGAGCCTGAAATGGACGGCGGTGAGGACTGGGCATCACGCGGCGTGATCCTGGTACAGGTTACCTATCGCCTGGGAGTAATGGGCTTCTTCTCACATCCTCTTTTGTCGGCGGAAAGTCCCGAAGGTGTCTCAGGCAACTATGGCCTGTTGGACCAGGTGGCAGCGTTGAAATGGATTCATAACAATATAGCACAGTTTGGCGGAGACCCTGACAATGTAATGATATTCGGCCAGAGCGCCGGTGCAGGAAGTGTTCAGTCCCTCTGCGCTTCACCGCTGTCGAAAGACCTGATAAGCAAAGCAATAATTATGAGCGGTGGCGGGCTTAGCGACATTAGACCGGGAATTCTGCTGGATACTGCTCAGCTGGCCAACAAGGTTATGATGGACTTCTTCAACAAGACTATGCTGGATGAGATGCGTGCTCTTCCGTTCGATACCCTGCTGAAGATGTCAGCTGATTACACTGCTGCAACAGGAAAAAGGGTAATGTGGGGCCCTGTCGTGGATAATTATCTTATGACTGGTACCTTCAGCTCTGTTGCCCGTGCCGGTGCTATTGCCGATATACCGTATATGATCGGTTTCACAGCCAATGACATGATAGATATGACGAAACCTGTCGCGGATTTCTGTGCACTCAGAGCTGAACAAAGCAGTGAGCCTGCCTATGCATACCTGTTTGCCAGGCCTCTGCCTGGAGATACAAGCGGAGCCTTCCATTCATCAGATCTCTGGTATGTATTCCACTCTCTGAGGCACAGCTGGCGTCCCTTCAATGCCGGCGATGATGAACTCAGCAACAGGATTGTCGATTTCTGGACCAATTTCGCCGGATATGGAAATCCGAACGGCAGTGAAGACGGAGTCTGGACACCCTATACCTCCGCAAATCCTCAATTCATGGTTCTTGATGTTGACGGTGACAGGGCATCCCTGACAATGACTGATAAGCCGGAGTTCAAAGGCGGCGGATTCCCGAGATAATTACTTCTGTTCAGGGAATTAGTTATATTTGATGAGGGTAATTGGGTGAAAGACAGTTTCATGAAAGTCCCGGATGAACCCGAACGGTTGTTGATAACAACCAGGAAGCATTGAAGAAATATGCCGTCCCAGGCGTACCGTTTTTTGAATAGTACTATCACTTGAAATGTGACAATATAAACATAGAAAAGACCTAATTATGAATCTTAATTGCAAAACACTTTTGCTGGCGGCGGGCTTTCTGCTTATTGCCGGACCGGCACTTATGGCACAGCCGGACAGACCCTATACTCAGAGGGAGGATCCTACAAAACGTGATACTGTACGAAGTATCGCGCAATACTTCACACCGGCGACTAAATCGAAGATGACCCCGGATGATCTTGGTTTCATCAGACGCTGGCTGCTGCTCGAACCGATAAACAAGCCAAACCGGACCAACACTGTCTTTACTGACAGCTACCTGAGGAAAGCCTTTGATACCCTCTGGTTCCAGAACCAGTTTACAATTCTTCCAAAGGATGGAGAAAAGGTGAAAGTCGGAGACAATGAGCTTGCGTGGCATGCACTGGACAGCAGAAATTACAATGTTAAACTATTCCGGTTCGCCTATGGGCTCAATAAACCGACATACGGGGTGCTTTTCTGGGCGGTGACCGTGGTTAACAGTCCGGAAGAAATTAAAAACGTCAGGATGGCTGTAGGGTCAAATTCCGGATCCATGTGGTGGTTGAACGGGAATGAAGCAGTGCTGCTATCCGGAGACAGGCGAATGGTGATGGATGACTGTGTATCCAACCGACTGACACTCAATAAGGGAAAGAATATAATCCGGGGAGCAGTAATCAACGGCCCGGGAATGAGTGATTTCTGTGTCCGGTTCCTCGATGAGAATGGAGAACCGGTAAAGAATCTCACTATTACCTGTAAATAAGGCAGTCAAACTATCAGGATCTTAAAAGTACAAGAAGAGGAGTAATTATGAAAATAGGAATTATTAGAATGGGCGCAACAGCCCTGTTATCAGTATGTTTTGCAGTAACACTGGCAGCTCAGATCGGTAAGCCTTTCATTCATGATCCGTCGACAATCATGGAATGCGAAGGGAAGTACTACACGTTTGGCACAGGCGGAGGCGGATTGATTTCGGAAGATGGTTGGACATGGAATAGTGGTGCAGTAAGACCCGGAGGGGGAGCCGCACCGGATGCGATTAAGATCGGCGATCGTTATCTTGTAGTCTATGGCGCCACAGGCGGCGGCCTGGGAGGCGGACATAACGGACGGATACTTACGATGTGGAATAAGACACTCGACCCGCAATCTCCCGATTTTAAATATACGGAAGCCATCCTGGTTGCCCAGTCTGACGGTATAGAAGACAACGATGCAATTGATCCGGGACTTCTCCTGGATCCGAATGACGGCCGGCTGTGGTGTTCCTACGGAACCTACTTCGGGTTCATTCGTCTTATTGAGCTGGATCCACAAACCGGGAAACGTGTTGAAGGCAA
>DHUL01000086.1:48169-56008 GCA_002409145.1 Bacteroidales bacterium UBA5235 | reverse complement strand
TATGCCGGCAGGCCTGATGTTGCGTAACAGGCTTGTGAACGGATTCATCACCGGGAATGACCTCCTCACTGTGAGCCGGGAAGGACTGGCTTCATCGGGCCCGGCGGTTGCACGGATAACCGCACGCGCCGTTCAGCCCCTGCCCGGTGAATATGCGGGTATCATGGTACGGCTCGACGGCGCAGAGCCTGGTGACCGCACTCCCTATGCGGATCCTTCAAAAGACCCGCTCTCTCCGGGAAACCCGAGGTTTAACTATTACTCCATCGAAGTGGTGCAGCGCATCGGATATGACTCCTTCTGTCCTGACAACGGGGTGCTGCTTGCAATGAACACCGACGGAGAGGGAGGCAACGGCGGACCTAACGGATTCAACTGTTTCAACTGGGTTATTGATGCTCACCCGGAGGATATCAGCATGGTGGATTATGTAAGGCCCGATGGTGAAAAGGAAATGCGCACGCTGGCCGACTACCGGCAGCTTAATGATGCACTTTTCCATGCAGGGCTGAATTCAGGCAGCAAGTTTGAATATGTTGACACCCACAACCGGCTCCATTTCTATGTCATTGACATTCATAGAAATGAGCAGGGAATTCTGTCATACACAGCCGGGGTGCGGTCGCTTGATTCTGATGTTGTAAGGGAACCTGCCACCGTCTTTGCCGGGAAGAGTGTTCAGAAGATAGCCGGTGATGGAATTGTTGAGTTTGAGGTTTCAGGAGATGATCTGTGCAGGTTGCATGCCGGGGTCAGGGGTGACGGATGGGAGGTTAGACTTTACAATGAAATCGCTGCTCCGGGTGATGGGAGAACTGTGAAGGTTCCCGTCTATATAAGAGCCACTCAGGGTAGCAGCAGGAAGGCAGAAATAACCCTTTCTGCAGTATCAGAAAGCGACAATAAATACAGGTCGGCAGCCTCGAAAAAGGTAAAACTGCAATAGCTTATCAGGTTGTTACCAGTGATTATTGTCCGGACAGCCTGATTTGTGGCTTCGTTCAGGTATATTTGAAATCCTAAAGGAGTTTGGAATGAACTGTTTGCTAACCGGATCGAATGGGTTTATAGGCAGAAGACTGGTTGAGGAGCTCTCAGCCGGGGGGAATAATGTGAAGTGTCTTGTACGGTCGCATGAAAAGTTCAGGGATCTTTCCTCTCTCCCGGGTGTGAGTCCTGTTGTCGGTGATTTAGATGCTATGCATGTACTTGAGGAAGCTTCGGCCGGATGCGACACGGTCTTTCACCTGGCAGCCTATGCCAAACCATGGTCAAAGGACAGAAGCCTTCCGTACAGGGTCAATGTAACCGGAACGGAGAATGTGCTCAGGGCTGCCCTGGCGGCAGGGGTCAGGCGGTTTGTGTTCACCTCTTCTGCTGCAGTGGTAGGGCCTTCACCCGGAACCGACCCCATAGATGAATCATTCCCTCGCAAAGTTCCCTGGTTCAATGAGTACGAGGAGACCAAAGCAGCTGCGGAGGAGCTGGTGAGGTCATACAACCGTGGTGGGATGGAGTGTGTAACAGTAAATCCCACGAGGGTTTACGGTCGCGGACCGATCAACGAAAGCAACTCGGTCACGAAAATGATATCTCTCTATGCAAAGGGGAGATGGCGCATAATTCCCGGCGACGGCAAATGCATTGGTAACTATGTACTTGTGGACGATGTCGTAAGGGGTCATATACTAGCCGCTGAAAAAGGCAGGCCCGGGGAACGGTACCTGCTTGGCGGTGAGAATCTGACTTTTGATCAGTTTTTTGATACCCTTGCCACTCTTACCGGGAGGCGCATGTGGCTTATAAGGATGCCTGTCAGCCTGATGTCGGCAGCAGCAGGGGTTATGGAATTGCAGGCATCGTTTACTGGCATACCCCCGCTGATCACCCCTCCATGGATAAAGAAATACCTGAATCACTGGAGCCTGAACTGCAGCAAGGCCGAAACCGATCTGGGATACCATCCTGTTACATTTGCCGAAGGGGCAAGGCTGACTCTTGAGTGGCTCAGGGAAACAGACAGGCTGAGATAAGTGAAGTGAACATGTGCTGTTCAGAAACCGGCCATCTCCTGAAAGGTGATGTTCTTCGGGATAGTAAAATATTTCTGGTCTACCGCTACATCTGTCTTTACTGATGTCGCCTCCTGGCGTGAGACAAAATCACCCATTTTCAGGTCCAGGAGCATCAGCACCCCGTTCCAGATCAAAACCTTGCCCATGGTGCCTTTAAGCAGGACACACTCCCTGCCAAGAAATTTCTCAGTTCCCGTTTTCCTCATTCCCATAGTTTCATAGGTTTTGACGTTCAGGTCTTCAATCTCTCCGGCAGACGATTGCTGAATCCCGGTCATCAGCGGATTCTTCATTTTCATACCCTGTGCAGGCCTGGCCGGATCCCACATATACTGGTACTCACCTGATGATATTATCAAGCCTTTTGCCAACTCTCCGTCACTTTTAATTTCTGAATATACTGCGGTTTTCAAACCATAGTCATCTATGTAGTGTACTTCTGTCCCGGTTTTATCACCTGAGTACCTGTATTCAATGATCCCTGACCTGAATCTGAAAGGTCCCTTAGCCGCGTTCTGTCCGTACGTGATTCCTGTCATGCAGACCATGCCGATTGTAAAAAGAATGACGCCTTTCATATCATTGAAATTTAGTTAATTGATATTTTCAATAAAGTTTCAGATCCCATGTGACGGTATAGGTGAAGTCACTTCCCCCTTTTTCCGGATCGAATGGTTTCTGATCATATACAGCCTCTGTCAGGTTTGTTATACTGACAGAAGTTGTTTCGTCGGAGGAATTCCATGATTCCCTGCCAGCCAGTTTTTCAATGTTTTCAAGTTTAAACCTGACCTGTGACTCTGTCAGATTGGTCCCGGTATTCCTGTTGTCCCATTCGCATTGGCCGTCTGCATTTTTGCCTCTCTGCCTTGTCCGGGTTTCGCCGGTTGCCGGGGGTGTGAATATATCATACCAGTTGACCATCCCGAACTGGCCGAGTTGATCAGCTACAATCTTATTATCTGTGGGCCAGGCGTTTGTAGTGATTATTATTCCATCCATACTATGCGGATCCACAGAGCCTGACCCGGTTTCCTCATAGACAAGGCCGGTACAGTCACAGTCGCCTTCGCAGTACTTTCTTTCTTCATGCTGCCAGGTTCCTTTGACATCGCCCTTTCCAAATATTCTTATTGGCTGGCCCTCCATTTCCTGCATCTGCGGGATCGGCCTGAAACTACCCGAGTAAGTCACCGTCTGTGAACCGGCATATCTTATCGAACTTTTACCATAATCTTCTGTATAGTCCCATTTCTTTGAAACAGTGATGGTTCCCTTGTAGAATCCGCAGACTATGGGGAAATGCTGATCGACAATAAGTTCATCCGGAGCCGTGGAGGCCAACGGGTATTTTTCCTTTGGCAGGATATCACATGAATTATAGACTCTCAGCCATTCATAACCGTCATCCTTGTCTTCAGGAGGCTGATATTCAATCCTGACTTTTCCTTCCCCCACGTTAAACACCTTGTAATCAGGTCCGTAATCGCAATCTGCACCATTGAGGATCTTCCCCCTGTATATGCTGACAACAATCCTGTTGAACTCTCTTGAAGCATTGCCCCCGGCGTCTTTGAATCCTGAAAGCACAATTGTACCTGTACCTTTTTCACATAGTTCTTCCTGGGTCGGGACTTCAACGTCAATCGAGACAGGTCTCTTTTCAAATTCATCGAAGATCGGGTTGAGCGACTTCGGGGTCTTAAGCTTGTTGAAGAGTGCACGGGGATAATTGTTTGAATTCTCAGATGACCATTCCCGGATCAGTTCAGGGGAATTGCCATTATAGTAGAGGCGAAGCTCCATCTTTGCAGTTACAGGTTTTTTGCTTCCGTCTGAGTACTCAATTAACTCTCCCCCTTCAATGTTTGCCTCGTAACTGCCCTTGAAAATGTACTCGGGAGGCTTATCCGTTCCGGGAGCATAAAAGATCAGGGACAGAAAATGGAAACACGGATTGGTAAACCGTTCTCCCATGTATGCTGACATCATTGAGGGATAGCAGTACCATTTATCAGGCGGATCAAGTGCCTGGCACTTTTCGATTGCATCATTCAGTGCCGGGTTTAGCGAATCTTCCTCCTTGATTTCACGATCACCCAGTTGCTGTCTCATGCATTCATTCCATTCCTTTAACCTCTGTTCATAGTCAGGGTTATGGGGATTCAGGAATTCGACAAGCATTCCATGCCTTGCACATTCCTCACATCTGCGCTGAGCACCCGCCTGGAAGCTGACAAAGAGGATCAGTGAGAGCATGATTCCGTTAAAAAGTACATTTTTCATTGTATGTCAATTAAGGCTAATCATTTGGTAATCACTTAGTCATATCGGTCTGCGAATTGTCAATACAGTTCAGCGGTGGCCTGGATTGTGGTCACCTCAAACCCGGCACTAAGGAATCCGGTACCTATACCAAATCCCTCCTCAGTTTCGACGGTTAGTTTTCCCTCATCAATTCTGACGTAGATTGCCTCTTCCATACCCATAAAGTCAACTCCGGCACCTAACTGGAATCCGAAACCTGTTTCCGGCTTCCAGGTAACACCGACGATTATTCCCTGGCCGGCATTGAACTCCCATTCATTGGTGTCGGTATTCCATTCAATGTTGACTATAAACAGATCGAGGCTGACGGTATGTTCAGCCGGGAATTCAGGCTTTCTGGTGTCTCCTCCCTCACCGTCAGGGCAATAATCTTTTATATTGAAGCACTCCAGGGGGATCACCATGAAGAGGAGCAGGAAGTCCTGTGGGCCAATGGCCTCTATCTTCGAATTTGGAAGACCGTATGGGATGGCTTCGGCGGTCAGCCAGCGGTATGCCTGGTCAACCTGGGTTTTGTAACAGTAATTGATGGCCTCTTCCAGGGCATCCTGGTATGCTTCTGCCCTTAATTCTGCCATACTCTCCGCTGTAATTGGCATATCTCTCCAGCGATTTATCTCCGCATTTGCATCAATCCTTGCCTGCTGCAGGGCGCATTCCATAAAGTAGGAGCTGTATCCAAGCAGTTCAGAACCCATCTGACGTGTCAGTGATGCACTTCTGTGTCCGGCCGCCATCATTGCATTAAATGTCATGCGTGTTGAGGTTCTCATCACCACAGGTATGCCTGAAATATATCTGTTCCAGTCTTCAGGCATGTTTTTCCACTTTGGCCAGAATCCCATTATTACACCCTCTACCCGTTTTGCCAGGTCATCAGAATAACTTTGGGCAATGTTCTCCATCTGCTCGCCATATCTTCTCTCAAGCAATTCAGGTATTGTCCGGGCCTTATCACAGGGAGACATCTGGTCCCACGGGGTTGTCAATTCATCTTCAGTAAATCCCTGTTCTTCGAGCTCCTTTCTTTCAATCTCGATCTGTTGTTTGAATTCTTCAGGATCAAGCGGCTTCTTCTTCGGAGGCTCGTCAGGTGGTTTTGTTGTATACCAGAAAAGCAGCTTTTTTGCGTCGCCCGGATCAAGTTCGGATGCCTCCCTGAACTCTTCAAATGCTTCCCTCTTCATTCCCATCCGGAGGAGTATGATGCCCAGATTCATATGATACTGTGCTATTCCGGGAGTGTAGAAAACAGCTTCACGGAAATATTCCAGGGCTTCCTCGTTCTGGCCGTGGCGGGCGAACACCCATCCGAGAGAGGTGGCTGTGGGAGCTGATTCCCGGAACAGGCTCCTTGCGTATGAAAGCAGCAGGAGTGCTTCATCGTCCCTGTCTGTAACAGCCAGGCAGAAAGCCAGGCTGCCTATGGCCCCGGCAGATCTTTCATTTGTCTGAAATGCCCTGCCATACCCCCATGAAGCGGCGTCAAGATTCTGCTGGGCCAGACCTGACGTGCCTGCAATCTGGTACACGAAGACCCTCTCATCAAATGAAAGAATCTTCCCCGGAGGCACTGATCTGAAAGCCTGCTGCTCCATATCGGGAGGGAGGTTCGGAATGACACGCATCACACACTCCGCGACAATCCTTCGCACAGTACTGATACCGGGATCCTCGGGAATGGAGACAGGATCAACCGGTTCAAAATCTTCATCATTTACAACCCTGTCACAGTTCCGGTCCATTACAGACAGTTCAAGAAACAGGGCCAGGGCATCCTCCACATCCTTCCTGCCGTCCATGTTAAGGTCGATGTCAATGTTCAGACCACCCCTGTCGATAAATGCGTCAATATCGCTTCTGTCGAACTGCCCGTCCTGGTTTATATCATACTTCTGCCATTCGTTCTTTCCCGGGACGGAACCCCCGCCTGAGTCAAAGACAAACGATACAAATGCCGGGCAAAAAGCCTGGACCAGCAGCATTGCTGCAATATGCCTGCAGTTAACACGCATCTGTCAGATCTTTACGAATTCAACCCTGCGGTTAGCCGCTTTCCCTTCGGGTGTGTTGTTCAACCCGGAAGGTTTGCTTTCACCCCAGCCTTTGCTTGTCAGACGTGAGTCGGTGATTCCCGTTTGTACAAGCTGGTCAACCACAGCCTTAGCCCTGCGCTCGGAGAGATCCTGGTTGAAAGTCTCCTCACCGTCACTGTCGGTGTGCCCTTCGACCGAAAAACTGATTTCCGGATGGTCTTTCATCAGTTTTGCAATCTCATTGATAACACCCATTGACTCAGGCTTGATGGTAGCCTTGTTCACATCGAAACGGATGCCACTGGCAACTATCCTGCCGTCCTGCATCAGCTTGTCATAAAGTCTGACCGCTCCTTCGGCTATCCTGATGTTTTTGATGAACCGGTTATTACCCTGTGATCCCACGGTGTTCATCGGGTCACAGCATATTGTGAGGCCTTCGGGATTGACTCCCAGGTTTGGTATATTAACAACCCTCGCATCATCCAGGTACACTTTCAGCGCACGGGTATTGAAGCTGATAGCCACGTGGCGCCAGTATCCGCTGGTGATCTCACCTTTTTCCTCGTACCCGGGATAATACCCTTCACCCACATCATTGATTCCGGCATGATTGGCGTTGATAATCAGCGGATCAATATCTATCGTGCTTTCACTCTGGTTCTTGTGATCCCAGAAGTCAACATAGTACTGGCAGTATTCATCGGGTTCAAACCAGCAGTCGAACTCAACTGTGAAGAGATCAGGCAAGTTATCTTTAGCAGGTTCCCTGAAAAAAGGAATGATGCATGAACCGGCTTCCCTGAAATGGATCACATTCTGATCACCATAGGATGCGTTTTCAACATTGCCTCCTCCTGCAAGATCCCACCTGGATGGGAATTCACCGTTTTCCTCTCCCTCCTGGTTATCCTCGAAGATTATCTTCTCACCCGGGACAAAGTCATACCTGTTCCACTTAAGGGTGAGCTGTGGCTGACCGGATTCCTTTGCTTCAGCAGGGGTTTTCCCGGAAGTATTCCCTGCATCTCCTGATTCTTCCCTTCCTGCTTCCTGTTCAGAGGAGTCCTCCTTTGTCTTCTTCTCCTTCTTTTTGAATATGTTTCCGATTCCCTCCTCTATCTTGTCAAATCCGGCATCAATGACCTCGTCGGTCTTCCGGTTTGCACGGTTGTCGGTCTCCTCAACGACCTTCTCCTTTACATTGACTTTTACCTTCTGCGGGCTGGCTTCCTGTGGGAGCAGGAAAAGAAAAACAGTCGCAAGGGCAAAAAACACTGATTGTTTCATGACTTTTTGGTTTTTAGGGAAAGTTAGGCAAGCGACCTGGCCTGAGTCAACAGCGAATGAGCAAAGGGGGCGGATGAATGAGTATCCGTGAATAGGGTCTGAGGGTCTGA
>DHUL01000086.1:40761-48022 GCA_002409145.1 Bacteroidales bacterium UBA5235 | reverse complement strand
GTCTGAGAGTCTGAGGGTCTGAGGGCCCCGACACTACGTGTGCGGGGTTTCGACCCTGCGGGTCTCAATCTGAGGTCTGAAGGTCAGGATTAATCGTATAAATGCTCGTTCAGTGCCTGCAATACCTTTTGCTTCAGAACCGGGGAGACGGGGATGCTTGTGCCGTCTTTAAGCTGAAGATAACCTCCGCCGTGTTTGTAAAACTTGTCGATGTAGTTCAGATTCACAATGTGCGACTGGTGGACCCGGATAAGGCTTGTACCGCTGAGCATTGCCTCGTATTCCTTTATGGTCCGTGAAACCATGATATGTTTTCCGCCAGTAAGGTGGAAGTGGGTATAGTTGCTTTCAGCCTCAGCCCTTATGATATCATTGACGGCAACCAGTTGCAGGGCTTCAGCTGTCCTGAGGATGATCCGTTTAAGAACTTTTTTCCCCTGCATGTTTTCACTTAGGGCGAGCAGCTTGAGCTGTTCTTCCTCATGGTTTATTATCTCGCATGCTTTTAAAATAGCTGCGCTGAGTTCATCCTCATCAACCGGTTTCAGTATATAATCGAGGGCGCTTACCTTAAATGCATTGAGTGCATACTCCTGGTGACCGGTGATGAAAATTGTACGAAACCGCACCGGGGCAACTTGTCTGAGCAGGTCAAACCCGAGGCCGTCCGGCAGCTCGATATCCAGTAAGAGTATATCAGGCTGATGTTGCGTGACAGCGGAAACTCCTTCTGCCACTGACCCTGCGGAAGCGCTGATGGTGATGTCAGGAAAGCTCTTTTTCAGAAGGGCTGCAATGGTATTTCTTACCGGGGCTTCATCATCAACAATCATCACTTTCATAGCACGCAATATTTTATGCGTAAATCTTTTTCCAGGGCAGCATCATAACCACCCTGGTGCCTGCCGCATTACCCTCTTCGTACAGGTCAATTATCTCGTAACTTATCTGTTTCTCCTTCAGGATCTTCCTGAAGTGTTCCAACCTCTTCTCCGTCAGCCTGGTTGAGACCGATTCCTTTTTCATCAAAGGCGTAAGCTCTGCAGCCTTATTCCTTCCAACCCCATTGTCAGTCACCTCCAGCATCATCAGTCCATCCCTGAGAGAATACCTCACGCTTATCCGTCCGTCTTTCTTCCCTGGCAACAGTCCGTGTTCAATTGAATTCTCAACGCATGGCTGCGCAAGCATGGGAGGCACAGAAACATTATCAGGGTCAATGGTTTCGTCAACATCAATGCTATAGCTGAACCCGTTTTCGAATCTCATCTGCTGAACATCCATATAAAGCTTAAGAGTTTCTATTTCCTTTTCGAGCGAGATATACTCCTCCCGGGTGTTCTCCAGGATACTTCGCATGAGCTGTGCAATTTTCGTAAGAAAGGCATTGGCTTTCTGCGGTTTGTCCTTCATGATAAGATCCTGGATTGCACAGAGCGAATTGAAGATGAAGTGGGGGTTCATCTGGGCACGAAGCAGCCTTTGTTCCAGGTCTACCTGGGTATACCTGGCCTTCAGGCGGGCATGCCTGATGTAGAGCAGTGCAAGGAGTGCGATTATGACCAGCAACAGGGCAAGGCCGGAAAGAAGTATCCTCTGCTGTCTTATTTTGGTTTCACTGAGCAGCCTTTCCTGCATACGTTCATATTCAGCGTTCTTTTCCTTCTTGTCGAAATCATACTGGATCTCCATTCTCGTCACCTGTTTCAGGAACTCGTCGTTGCTGATCGAGTCGCTCAGCTGCATGTGCTCCTTAAGGTACCGGTAGGCCTTATCTTCCATCCCTCTTTTGCTGCAGATATCGCTGAGCAGCAGTGTCGCATCGGAGACAACCAGAGGGAGATCCTTCTCTTTTCCCAGCCGGTATGCGGTGAGGCTGTTTGAGTAAGCCCTGTCATGGTTGCCCAGAGATTGCCAGATGTTGCCCAGGGTGTTATAAAACTCCGGCGGTAACGGTAGTTCTGATGCCGATGTAATGGCCACAGCCTTGTTCATGTACCAGAGGGCGGAGTCAGGCTGTGAAAGAAGCAGCATTGTAGATGCCATGTTATGGCAGGCAGAGGCTTCTCCCACCGGAATGTTCATCAACCTGTTAAGGACAAGGCTTTTACGTTGATAGACCAGTGCACTGTCAAACATCTTCTGTGAGTTGTATATCTGAGCTATAGTATTGCATATCTTGCTCACCTCCCATAAGTCTTTCCGCTTTTCTGAAAGAATAAGGTGTTTTCTGCTGAATTCCAGCGCTTTATCATAATTTTTCTGATAATAATAGGCTAGCCCGATACTTCCATAGGCTATAGAGATTCCGGAGGTGTCCCTCTTTTCTTCCCAAAGTCTGAGAGCCACAAAATAGGCTTCGATTGCCTGACTGAACAGGGCCATTTCCTTATAAAGATTACCCAGGTTGTTTGTGGCGTCTGCAAGGGGCAGTGTATCTTTTACCTGGCTTGCTATGGCTATTGCTTTCTCGAGATAACCTTTTGCTGCTTCCAGGTTCTGATTCTGCCTGGCCAGGTAAGCCAGCACATTCAGGCTGTTTACCATGCCCCTGTGATCATTTGATTCTTCGAAGTATTTAAGAGCCAGGTTGATGTAATGCTCAGAAGATGTGTGATCGCTCCTGAAACTGTAAACATATGACAGGCCATAGCACGCTCGTCCCTTGCCGTTTATATTGCCGGAGGCTTCATAGAGCTCCAATGCCCTTGAGTTATAATATAGTGCACTGTCTCCCGGATTGTATTTCGCGAGGTAAGCCATCCCGAGTGCAAGGGATGCATCAGCCATCCCTTTTGTATAATTCAGCTTCCGCGAAGCAGTCATGGCCTGGTATGACATTATGATTGCGATTTCAGGATTTCTCCGGGCTAAGGTGTAGGCTTCGCGGGCTGTTTTTGTTATTGCTGCCGTGTCAGACTGCTCCTGGGAAAATGTATGACCAGCCGGAATCAGCAGCAGCAGAACCATGAGTTCTGCTATAGTTTTGAAACAAGTTCCAGGTGACATGATGGTACTTCCCGGTTTGCACCAGAGAACTAATTTCGTAAAAAAAGCTCTTCAGGTCAACTATTTCACAGGGAAATAATGTCTATTCTCTGGTTGAGCATGTCTGCCTGGAGGAGGCGGCCAGACAGTATTTCACCCGTACCGGTGATTATCTTGATTGTCTCACATGCCTGCACTGACCCGATTATCCCGGGAAGGGGACCCATTACACCCGGAGAGCCCGATCTGTCTTCCGTCTCAAGGTGCATCTCTTCCGGGTACAGATCCCTGTATGAGGGGCCACCCCTGTAGTTGAGGACCGAAGCCTGTCCCATAAACTCCCTTACAGCACCGTAAACCATCGGAATACCAGCCTTCAGCGTTGCGTCACACAGGATGTACCTTGTGGAGTAGTTGTCACAGCAATCGACTGCGATGTCATATCCTGCCAGTAAATCGCCGGCATTATCTTCATTGAATCGCACAGAGTATGCAATCACCTCGATCAGAGGATTGATCCTTCTGAGCTTCCCGGCGGCGGTTTCCGCCTTGGGTTTTGTAATATCACCGGTCTCATATAATATCTGCCGCTGCAGGTTTCCGGTGCTGACCTCATCAAAGTCGACTACCCCGATCCTGCCCACTCCGGCTGCAGCGAGATACAGGAGCACCGGTGATCCAAGGCCGCCGGCACCTATCACCAGGACAGATGCATTCCTGAGAGACTCCTGTCCGGCTTCGCCGATACCGGCTACCATCAATTGCCTCTGGTAACGAATAAGCTCATCATTGGTAAGTTCAGTCATTTCTGCCCGGATTTAGTTTTTAACTCAGTCTGCATATGTTACAGGACTTTCCAGCTGATTGCGGATCATCTCCAGAAATGAGGGTGTGTTGCGTTCAACGGAGAGTTCCGGGAGATTGTCAAAATCAAAAAACCCGGCTTCCGAGGTCTCGATGCTGTCTCTCAGATCGCCGTCAACCAGGTCGCAGAGGATTACTATCTTATAAAAGTGGTAAGGCAGGGGAGGAAATCCGTGCCTGTCAGTATCGGCTATTGCCAGCACCCTGTTGAAGCGGACGTTAAGTCCGGTCTCCTCACGTACCTCCTTCACTGCCACCTCTGACGGGGAGTAATTTATGTCAGCAAAACCGCCTGGCATTGAATACCTGCCGTCAATTCTCTCTCTCACCATCAGAATTTTACCTTCTTTTAACACCACTGATCTGACATCTACCTTCGGAGTCTGAAATCCGGTTTCGTTAGTAAAAAGATCACGTATTTTCGAAGGTTTGGTGTCACATATAGTGCCGGTAAGTTCAACACTGAGTCCGCGAAGTTCCTCGTACCGCTCCCTGTCAAATTCACTCCCGGCAAAGTGAATCCCTGATTGTGCTATAGCCTGCACTCTTCTTGCTATCCTTAGTATCTCGTTTTCCAATTTCAGAAATGTCGAATGTATGCGCTAACTTATGAAAAAATCGTGAGATCTCGTGTCGATATCTGCGGGGTGCATTTAAGGGGCTATTTTAGCCTAAAACGGTACAGTTTTTGAGGTTTTTAAAAGTAACCCAGCTTCTGCAGTCATGAAAAAGGCGATCCCTGGCAGTATGCTTTTACTTATTGCCATTACGGCAATGGTTGTATCGTGTGACAGGTTGAGGGATGAACCTCAGCCGGGTGATCCGGTTCAGGTTGATCTTACTCTTAAGCAGAAGGAGGTGGTTGATTCTGCCAACACCTTTGCCTTTGATCTTTTCAGGCCGGTAGTCAGTGAAGACAAAGGCAGCAAAAACCTGATGATCTCACCATTCAGCATCACGAGTGCTCTCTCCATGGCGCTTAACGGCGCCGCCAGCGGGACCTATAATGCGATAAGCCACACCCTTCGCTATGACAGCCAGACCCTTCAGGAGGTAAATGAGACTTACCTTAAGCTGACGAAGGAGATGATCACCGTTGACCCGAGGGTGACGATAGAGATTGCCAACTCGGTATGGTTGGAGAAGCGCCTTGTAGTTAAGCAGCCTTATATTGACGCACTCAGGACCTGGTACCTGGCCGAAGCAAGAAACATCGACGTTTCGGATCCGGGAGCAGTGGACCTTGTCAACGGATGGATAGAAGAGAAGACTCATGACAAGATCAGGGATATGCTTGATGGCCTGAGTCCTGACCTTGCGATGCTGCTGATAAATGCCATCTATTTCAACGGCAGATGGAGATACCAGTTTGATAAGAAGGAGACAGCGGACAAGCCGTTCTACATAACTCCTGATGCTCCGGTAAATGTTCCGATGATGTACCAGAAGGAGAATTTTGCAGTGATACGGAGTGAGAATGCAACAATGATTGACCTGCCATATGGCCAGGGCAACTATACCATGGTAGTCATGCTGCCGGATGAGGGTGTTACCCTTCAGGAGGTGGCAGCAACTCTGAGCCCGAAGAGATGGAATACATGGATGCAACAACTCTCGTATGGCACCTCTGAGGTGCAGCTCTCTCTCCCGAGGTTTGAATATGAATATAAGCGTAGCCTGAATGATGACCTGAAGGCACTGGGAATGGAGGTTGCATTCGGCACGTGGGCCGACTTCAGCAATATTACCGATCAGAGCATAATGATCTCAGGGGTACTTCACCAGACATTTATCAGAACCGACGAAGAGGGGACAGAAGCTGCCGCAGCAACCGTAGTGGAATTTGAGTTCACATCTGTGCCTCAGACCCATGTGGTGAATGTAAACAGGCCGTTCCTCTACTTCATCCGGGAGAGCACCACCGGCACATTAGTCTTCATGGGCCAGGTAGTTGATCCCAGGTGAACCGGATAATTTGCTTTCGGCCTGAACGGTTTTCCCACAGTCAGGCAGACTGAATGCCAAAGGGATTTTTTTGCGAGTGGGGAAACGGGGGAAAAGACTGTCCCGGCTCAGGCCGGGGCAGTCTTGTTGTTTGTATGGTATTATATTTGTGCGTAAATGTTGTACTTTAACCGGGAAAATAATGAAAAATACATTCTTAAGCCTGGCAATTGTAATGGTTGCAGGCACAACGGGACAGATGACATCATGTGAAGATCAACCGGCAAAAACTCTCCCGACAGACCCTGTGGAGATAGAACTGACCCTGAAACAGAGGGATGTTGTGGCGTCCGCAAATAGGTTTGCATTCGACCTGTTCAAACCGGTGGTCGCAGGGGAGGGAACAGGTACTAACATCATGATCTCTCCTTTCAGTATCACCAGTGCACTTTCAATGACCCTGAACGGCGCTGCCGGTGAAACATTCAACGTGGTCAGATCAACACTCCGCTATGACGGCCAGAGCCTGGAGGAGATCAATGGTACTTATCGCAGGCTTGCGACAGAGATGGTCCCCGTGGACGAAAGAGTGGTAATGGAAATTGCCAATTCTGTCTGGGCTGAAAATAATTTCCAGGTGAAGAAGGAATTTATAAATGCCCTGAAGGAGTGGTACCTTGCGGAAGCCCGGAATTTCGACGTAGCCGATCCGGGCTCAGTGGATTTAATCAATGGCTGGATAGAGGAGAAGACGCACGACAGGATACAGAATATGCTTTCATCACTTGACCGCGACCTGGTGATGTTGATTATCAATGCAGTATACTTCAACGGGAAGTGGAAACACCAGTTTGACAGTAAGAAGACTGCTGAGCGTCCGTTCTACCTCACTCCCGGCAACCCGGTACAGGTGCCGGTGATGTACCAGAAGCAGAAATTTGCCATGTCACGTCCGGAGAAGATGACACTGGTTGAATTGCCTTACGGGCAGGGTAACTACTCGATGGTGGTGGCTCTTCCTGATGAGGGGATAGCACCGGCGGAGATTGTCACCGGACTTGATGCCGGGAAATGGGAGGAATGGATGGAAAGCCTGTCATACGGACCGACGGAGGTCGAGCTCTATATGCCTAAATTCAGGTACGAATACAAACGCAAGCTTAATGACGACCTGATAAGCCTGGGGATGGGTCCGGCGTTTGCTCCCGGCGTTGCTGACTTCAGCCGGATAAGCGACGAGGAGATATTCATCTCGTTCGTGCTTCACCAGACCTTTATCGAGAATAAGGAGGAAGGCACGGAGGCTGCTGCAGCTACCGTGATAGGGTTTACCCGCACATCACTTCCTCCCGAGCCGGAAGTGATAGACATCAACAGGCCATTCCTTTATTTCATCCGCGAAACAGCCACCGGCACAATAGTGTTCATGGGGCTGGTGGCTGACCCTTCAGGAGTCTGAAGGTCT
>DHUL01000086.1:0-40586 GCA_002409145.1 Bacteroidales bacterium UBA5235 | reverse complement strand
GTCTGAAGGTCTGATCCGCCAGCTGGCGGATGAGAGTCTGGGGAATTGCAAATTCAGGTAATCAACTGGCAGCAACACTTGTTACTGGAAACAAATTGTTGTCAGTGTGGTTGAAATCCTTTTTCTTTACATTGATGAACCTGACCTATATCGATTTTCTTGTCAGTGCCGTACTTGCCACCATCATGTTCGGGGTAGGGCTGTCTATCAACTTTGAAGACCTTCGGCAGATATGGCGATCACCCAGGGCCTTTGTGCTGGGACTGGTGTCACAGATGATCATATTGCCACTGATTGCTTTCCTGGTGGTTGGTTTTACTGACCTGCCCCCGGCTGTGAAAGTCGGGTTTATTATCCTGGCCGCATGTCCCGGTGGTACAACATCTGGTTTCGTGACGGTGCTGTTCAGGGGCAATGTGGCATTATCGGTGTCACTGGTCGCCGTTAACAGCCTTCTGACACTGGCAACAATTCCTCTCCTTGTCAACCTGGCCCTGACTGTATTCACCGGCAGGCATTCAGCATATGAATTACCACTTACAGAGACCTTTCTGCAAATATTTTTTGTGACTCTCCTCCCGGCTATTACAGGTGTTCTGCTAAGGTATTTCCGGGCATCGATGGCAGAGAAGATACAGAAACCAGTCCGAAACGTTATGATAATCCTTTTTGCGGGCGTCTACGCAATCATAGCGTTTGCCGATGAATCAAAGGGAGGTTCAGGCATCACAGTTGCAGACCTCTGGAGCATTATTCCCTACGCTGTCATTATAAATCTTGGAGGATTCATAGCCGGGATGGCAATGGGACTGTCCGGCAGAGCAGGACTAAGGACATCATGGACAATAGGCGTTGAGGTGGCCCTGCAGAACACCACCCTGGCGTTGCTGGTGGCCGGTACACTGATACAGAGCAATGAAATGGTCAAACCGGCCCTGGTCTACGCGCTGTTCTCATTCTGGACCGCACTGCTTTACGGAGTGGTGGTCAAGCGGCACAACGGTTCGAAACTATTCGGGGAGTTCAGGGAGTAATATGATTTGCGAAGTGCGAATTGCGATTTCTGAATGGCTTAAGGTAATCCGAGGCGCAGACAGAACAGAATTGCAATCTGGTCCTATTCCACAATAATCTCGTCGCAGAAGAGCCATGCCTTGCTTCCCGCTCCCGCGTGCCACGGCGGACAGGTGATCAGACCGCGTGCAAGAACACGGATGTACCTGGCCTTCACAGCAGGGAAGGAGGCGAAGTAATTCTCAATCCTGTTGCCCTGTTCCTCAGGATCAATTGTTGTACCTGCAGTGCCAAGGGGAATAAAATTTATGGCGTCAGCAGAATAGAAATAATCAACCTCCTGCGGAAGGAAAATCCAGCTGCCGACAGCGGCCATAAAGGATGATGATACTGAGGTGATTTCAGTCTCCTTTCCAAGATCTGTAACCACATCCATGTCAGTCCCTTCAAACCCTTGCCAGTGGCCGTCATTGAAGTCGCCACTGCCATTGATCCCGTTAACCAGTGTGCGGTCGCCATGCCCTCTGTATCTGTCAGAGAAGGGGATATTGTATTGCACCTTCATGCCGGTCGCCTTGTTGATGCTGATCTTTTTCTGACTGATGGCCCCCGTCATTTTGCCATCCTCAAAAATGGCCGCTTTGACTGTGGCTGATTCCTTCATTATCAATGGCTTGGTATATACCGAAGAAGCAGCGTCAGGTCCGGAACCGTCGGTTGTATACCTGATCTCAGGAGAAGGCTGTTCTGATGTCATCTCCAGGATGATGTTTCCGGATGCCTCGTCATATGATGCTGACATATCAACACTGTATGAGCCGCGCGAGTAGTTGATGCCTGCAGCATCAAACCTCTCCATCATCTTCGGGAGGCGGTTGTTGAACTCCTCCCAGCTTCTGCTTTCTGTGGGCGACCATACAACTTCAGAGAGTGCTGACAGTCTTGGCAGAATCATGTATTCTGCTGTTTTGCCGTCAGTGATGTACTCAGTCCACAGGCATCCCTGGGCACCGATGATCATCTTGCTTTCCTCCGGAGTAAGTTCGGCCGGCACCGGTTCAAATGAGTAGACTTTTTTCAATGTTAAACGTCCGCGGAACGATTCCGGTTCGGTGGCCGGGTCTCCCTGGTAGACGCTTAGATAGCAGTATGACACCGGGGCCATCACTGCCTTATGTCCTGACCGTGCCGCGGCTATTCCTCCCTCGAATCCCTGCCATGACATTACTGTGGCTTCGGGAGCCAGGCCGCCCTGCAGTATCTCATCCCAACCGATCAGTTTGCGGCCTTTGTAGCTTAAAAATGCCTCGATTCGTTTTACGAAATAGCTCTGCAGTTCATTTTCATCCTTCAGTCCTTCCTTCCGGATCCTTGCCTGGCAGTCGGGGCAGCGCTTCCACTCCGTTTTGTCAGCTTCATCACCGCCGATATGGATATATTCAGAAGGGAAGAGGTCCATCACTTCAGTCAGGACATCCTCAAGGAAAGCGAACGTCTCGTCCTTGCCTGCGCAGTAGATGTCAGTTATGGGCCATACACCTCCGGGAACAACCGTGAAGGGCCCCCCGGTGCATGAATATTCAGGGTTTGCCGCCAGGGCTGAACCGACATGTGCCGGCATCTCTATCTCCGGCACCACCGTTATAAACCTCTCAGCGGCATATGCCACTATCTCCTTTATATCCTCCTGGGTGTAGTAACCACCGTAAGTTGCCTTTTCCCCGGGCTGCTGAGGCTGCCTGGAGTCCCATGGGCTGTCTTCGCGGTCAACGCGCCAGGCACCAACCTCTGTGAGCTTCGGGTATTTTTTTATTTCAATCCTCCATCCCTGGTCGTCGACCAGGTGCCAGTGAAACACATTCATTTTATGTAGTGCGAGGATGTCTATGTACCTCTTTACGAACTCCTTATCAAAGAAATGCCTGCTAACGTCAAGGTGCATTCCGCGCCATTCGAAGCGTGGGTAATCTGTCACGGTGACGCATGGGGCAGTCCATTTCACTCCTTCAGCTGGCGTTGGGCTGAATATCTGCGGCGGGAACAGCTGCCTGAGAGTCTGAATCCCCCGGAAAAGCCCTTCAGCGGTTCCGGCAGTTAGTGTTACCTTTTTTTTCTCCACCTTCAGCTGGTATTCTTCGGTTATCCATTCCCGCGAGGCGTCAATTCTCAATAAAATATCACCGTCATCGCCTTCGGCGAAAGCCAGTTCGTACCCTGTTGCAGGCTGCAGCGCCAGTGCAAGCTGCGCGGCTACCAGGGCAGCATCAGGACTGCCGGACCAGGCGATGGCAGCGTCGGGTGAAAGCCTGAACTGTCCGGCAGAAACCTTAATCTCAACCGGTTGGGGAATCAGGGCGGGGGCAGTTGCCTTTTCAGCGCTGCACGAAGCCAGCAGCAGGGCCGCTGCAATGGCGGAGAAGAGAATTGACGGTTTCATTGTTTACTATTATTTAAGCACCTCAACATCAAATATTTCATGCCTGTCGAACTGCGTCCAGTACTTGATCGAGTTTTTCCTGACAAGTTCCCAGTAGATATCACTATCGAGCCCGTATATAAAGTTAATCTCTTTCAATTCAGAGGAGACCCTGTCAGCCAGCTCTTTTTTAAGGGTTATCCTGACAGTTTTATCCTTGTGTGTAAATTCTGCGGCAGGGACAAAGGGTGATGAGGTGCTTACAGTCAGCAACCCGTGACCGGGGGTGGCTCCGGTGCTGACCTGGATCCCGTCATTCATGCAACTAAGCGGAGGGATTGAACCTGCATAGGTCGTAACGGTCATCTCATCAACACCTGTGCAAAAATATTCGCGTGCCCTGATGCCCATTTTAACTCCGATTATAGCAAATACACCAAGGTGGCGATGGAGCTCATTGGCTATCACTCCCGAGGTCCATTCGTCTTCACCGTATTTGTTCCTTATTTCTATGACGAAAGGCTGGATGTCAGGCATGTAAAACGAAGTGTCAGCGGGCATCCTTTTTATGGTCTGCATTTTTTCCACGGTCTCGCCGCGAAGCATTTTAACCGCTGCTGTCCGGAGCCGGATAATGTCTGACGGGGCGTGGTATGATATCTTCTCATCCTTACCTTCCCGGCTGTAAAGCTCCGGGAAGTGCAACAGCAGCGGCACCATCTCATCGAAAGCAGTATAGACGAAGCTGTGAGAAGGCTTAGAGATTATGAGTTCCTTTACTTTGTCTGCATACGGAGAATGGATCAGGCTTATGTTGTTCATAAGCTCACCGTTAAAAAACTCTTCTCCTCCACCTCCGGCCACAGCTACCGGGATCTTTCCGGACAGAACCTTATCTGCAGCCATGGGATCGGATTTGTAATTGCTTCCCTCTTTCACCTGTAGTCCGCTGTTGCTCCAGTATATCTGCTTCACTCTTCCGGCGAAGGAGGGGATCTGCTCCATTGCCTCTGCCACGGTTGTCAGGCTGCCAAGAGCAAGGAACTTCACCGGGGTGGTTTCCGATGCCAGCATCTTTTCAATAAGAGCGACTGCCTCTCCAGGTTTGGCCACCGGGAGGCCCTCATGGTGAAGTTCGTCGGCAAGCTTCCTTATCTTTTCGAATGCCACCGGTCCTTTGTAAAAACCGTCTGATGCCGTTATTGCCAGTATCCTTACATCCGGTGATGCCATCAGCAGGCAGATGGCTTTCAGGTCATCAATTCCGCCGTCGCTGTCAATAATGACATAATGTCTTGGTTTCCATGGGTGTGCTCCGGCAGAAATGATAAGAAGTGAAAGAAGTATCGTAAGTATTGAGCGTCTCATTTCGCAGCTTTTTTGCCAAAAATAGCATTTTAGAATATATATAAAGCTGCCGGGATTGCGGGTCCGCTGCTCTCCGGGAGATTTCCCGGACAGCCGTGCCGGGCCACTTCTTTTTGTCTGAGGTCTTTCCATGTGCCCCGGGCCGTTGACGGAATTTTCTTTTTTATTATCTTGACCGCCCTAATTTCTGGCCTGTGAAGCGAAAGAGATTGTTACTGTTTTTTATTGGCATTGTGGCCGGTATGGTTATTCTTGCCGGTTTCGGCAAGGCTGTTGAAGTCACCTCAACAAATGATTTCTGTGCAACGTGCCATGTCCACCCGCAGGCAACGACAAGCTGGAAGCAGGGTGTTCACTATGCAACACAGTCGGGTTACCGTGTAAGCTGTGCAGAGTGTCATCTTCCACCGAAAGGTGAGGGTTACATTGTTGAAAAGGCGAAGACAGGTATGCGTGATCTCTGGAGTTACTGGACAAAGGACACTGCGGAGTTCGACTGGGATGCAGCATCAACACTGGAACGGGCTTCAAAACATGTATATAATTCCAGTTGCATCAAGTGTCATGAGAATCTCTTCCCCGCGAAGCTGACACGGGAGGGATCGGATGCGCATCTTTACTATAAGCAGATGACTGAAAAGGGTGACGATCTGCAATGCATCAGCTGTCATCTTAATTCGGGGCATTACATCGAAGGATACCTTCATGGCAGCAATACCGGGTTTGCAGCAACGGCAGGCGGACCGGATACCATTTATGAACGACCGGCGACCCTGACTGCATTTGAAGATTTTACCGAGCAGATACCCGGATCAGGCGTTTCGTTCCGGATGATTGCGTTGCCTGGTGGTGAATTCATTATGGGGAGCCCTGAGAATGAACCTCTTCGCGACAGCGATGAACAACTGAGGAAGGCCGAAGTTGATTCATTCTTCATTGCAGAGGTCGAAGTGACGTGGAATGAGTACATGGAGTTTTACAGGCAGACGGCTTCGGAAGGGAGAAGTACTGACACAGAAGGGGCAAGGGCGAAGGCGGCAGGTGTTGACGCCATCAGCGGTGCAACGCCTCCCTACGGCAAGCCCGATCAGAACTGGGGGATGGGACAGCGTCCGGCCATCTCGATGAGCTGGCATGCGGCGGAGACCTATTGCAAGTGGCTCTCCAGTGTAACCGGAAGGAGCTACAGGCTCCCGACCGAGGCTGAGTGGGAGTATGCATGCCGTGCCGGTACAACAACACCATACTTCTTCCCGGGTGACCCGGCGAAGTTTGAAAAGAAGGGATTGTTCGGAGGCAAACCGGATACAGCAGTGATAAACACTTTCGTGATTTTCCACGGAAACAGCCCGTCAAAAACGCAGGAGCCGTCAGCGGTGAGGCCCAACCCGTGGGGGATAAGGAATATGAGCGGCAACGTGGCTGAATTCTGCTCCGATGTCTATGAAGGAACCAGTGAGCACATCATAAGGGGCGGATCATTCCGTGACGGCGCTGCAGGTGTGCGCAGTGCTGCCCGTGACCACACCCGCACCGATGAGTGGCTGAAGACTGACCCGCAGATGCCAAAGAGCATATGGTGGTACTCGGATTGTTTTCATGTAGGATTTCGTGTTGTAATGGATTGGAATTCAGGCAGTAGGCAATAGGCAATAGGCACTGGTGATTCGCAACCGGCAGCTCGCACATCGAAAATTAAGAATCGAAAATCGCAATTCGTAAATCGCAAATCCCGGGGCCTTTGGACAAAAACATTATCTTTGGCTTTCTAACCAATTCATACCATGAAAAAATCATCTATATCCAGAAGAAACTTTCTTGGCACGGCTGCAGCTGCAGGGGCCGCAGGAATTGTTGTGCCGGCATTCATCACATCATGTTCAACTGAGAAGCGCACAAAAGTGGTTCTGCCCGTCATGCTTGATTCAGCACCTGACGGTCCGCTGCTCAAGGCAGGTCTGATAGGCTGTGGCGGCAGGGGTACAGGTGCAGCACTTAATTTCCTTCACGCAGGTCCCAACCTTACCATATCTGCCCTGGGTGATGTCTTTGCCGATAAGATCACCGCATGCCGCGAACGCCTGGCAAAAGACGGCGTGGAGATTGCTGATGAAAAATGTTTTACAGGTTTCGATGCTTACCAGAAGGTAATTGATTCCGGTGTTGATATCATCATTCTTGCCACACCTCCCTATTTCCGTCCTGAGCATTTCGAAGCGGCTGTTTCGGCAGGCAAACATGTTTTCATGGAAAAACCGGTTGCCGTTGACCCGACAGGGGTAAGGAGGATCATGGCTGCCGGAGAAAAGGCAAAAGGTATGGAGCTCTGCGTTGTCACTGGCACACAACGTCGTCACCAGCACGATTATGTGGCTACATGGGGCAAGGTAAAAGAGGGGATTATCGGCGATATCGTTGCAGCAAACTGCTATTGGAACCAGGGGCAGTTGTGGTATCGTGATCCCAACCCCTCATGGACTGAGATGGAATATATGCTACGAGACTGGGTCAACTGGTGCTGGTTATCAGGTGATCACATCATAGAGCAACACATCCACAATTATGATGTAATCAATTGGTTCACGGGCAGGCGGCCTGTTTCGGCTGTATCTTTCGGAGCACGTCATCGCAGGCCCACCGGTGATCAGTATGACTTCTTCAGCACAGACTTTATATATGAGGGAGATATGCATGTCCATAGTATGTGCCGCCAGATAAACGGCTGCGATGGTAATGTCTCGGAGTGGATACAGGGAACGAAAGGATCATCCAACTGCCAGAATACAGTATGGGATCCTGCAGGTACCGAGCTTTGGAAATATGACGGTTACAAGCTGGACGAACAGGGTAAGATGACAGGTGAGCTCATCCGGAGCCCCTATGACCAGGAACACATCGACTTCGTAACAGCCATCCGTACCGGGAAACTGCTGAACGAGGCCGAATCTGTAGCAGTATCCACCATGGCCGGCATCATGGGCAGGGTTTCGGCATATACAGGCAAAAAGGTCACATGGGATGAGATGATGAACTCAGAGCTCAAGCTGGGACCGAAGGTATTTGAAATGGGACCAGTGGATGTGCCGAAGACTGTGCCGGTGCCTGGTGAATAAATAATCACAACCCCGGCAGATCTGCAGTGAGGAGTCAGATCTGCCGGCAAACAGATACCTGGTTTTATTATGGAATCAAGATCAAGACGCAGTTTCCTCAGGAGGACGGCAGCTGCAGGTGCGGCTCTCATGACAGCCCCGGTACTTCTGTCGGGGAAGAACCGTTCGGAGGCCATCCCTGATGCAGACAAACCCTTCAGGCTGGCATATGCGCCGTCAATAGGCATGTTCCGAGAGCTGTGCGGCAGCGATGACCCGCTCGACAATATCCAGTTCATTGCCGACAAGGGATTCAGGGCCCTCTTTGACAACGGCTTTCCCGGTCGCCCGGCGGAGGAGCAGGATCAGATAGCCACAAAGATTCAGAAGATGGGCCTGATGATGGGCCCATGGGTGCTGCATGCCGATTTCGGGAACACGTCGTTTGTGCTGCCTCACCGCGAGATACGGGACTTCCTTACAACCAAGATGGAGGAAGGCATAGAGGTGGCAAGACGTTCAGGTTTCAAGATGGCCCTGATTGTTCCCGGCAGGTATGACTACAGGATCCATCCTGACATCCAGCTGGCAAACGTCATCGATAACCTGAGATACTGCGCTGACCTTGTCGGACCTGAAGGTATGACACTTGTGCTGGAGCCGCTGAATACACTTCGTGATCACCCCGGACTGTGGCTCACGAAGATGCCCCAGGCATACCAGGTTTGCAAGTCGGTAAACAGCCCGGCGATCAAGATAGTAGAGGATATCTATCACCAGCAGATCAGTGAGGGTAACCTGATTCCCAATATAGAATCCTGCTGGGACGAGATAGCTGCCTTTCATGTTGGAGACAACCCGGGGCGTAATGAGCCAACCACAGGAGAGATAAACTTTAAGAATATCTTCAGTTATCTTCTCGCCCGTGACTATAGAGGGGTGATATGCATGGAGCACGGTCGAAGTGTCAGGGGAGTTGCGGGAGCGCGCCGGGTCATCGAGGCCTATCGCGAATGCGATCCTTTCTGATTTATTAGGGGAAACCATTCACCGCCATTTGAGCAGGGACAGAACAGCCATAAGCGAGAAATGGATCAGGGCATCCATTATCGGCACCATATGGGCAGCTGCCGAGATCGTTCTCGGCAGTTTCCTGCATAACCTGCGGGTGCCGTTCAGCGGTAACATGCTTACCGCCATAGCTCTTGTCATTCTCATCGCGGTCAGCTACCGGTGGCGCGAACACGGCCTTTACTGGAGAGCGGGCCTGATCTGCGCGCTAATGAAGGCCATGTCACCCAGCGCAATCATCTTCGGCCCGATGATAGCCATCATCATGGAGTCGGTTCTCCTGGAGGTTTCAGTCAGGCTTCTGGGCCGGACCTACCTGGGTTTTATTATCGGCTCAATGCTGGCCATGTCATGGAACCTGTTCCAGAAGGTCTTCAACATGATCATTTTCTACGGGGGTAACCTGGTTGAGATTTACTCCGGCCTGACTGCCTGGGCAGAGAAACAGCTGAGTCTTAATTTCAACGCCTTCTGGGCCCCGCTGGTACTGTTGCTTTCAATCTATGCCCTTTTTGGTGCAATCACCGCTGTCGCGGGAATCATCACCGGCCGGCGGATAGCGTCTCTTCCACCTGAGGAATCACTCCCCGAGCCGGCTGTTATCCGCACCCTGGAGAAGAAGAAAAAAAATTCGTTTGACTATTCGCTTCTATGGCTGGCAGCAGACATGGTGTTGGTAGCCGGGATGCTTGTGGTAGTGAGTACCCTTTCATGGGTATGGTGGGTCATAGTTGTGATTCCGGGTGTTGTCCTCATGGCCATGAGGTACAGGAGGGCCATGCGACAGCTGTCGAAGCCCGGCTTCTGGATCACATTCGTGATTATCACCATGCTTTCGGCCCTGGTCTTCTCTGCATTCAGCCATGAAAAAGACAGCCTGCGGGAGGCAGTGCTTATTGGTATCCAGATGAACTTCCGTGCTGTGATAATAATTGTGGGCTTTTCGGCGCTGGGCACTGAGCTCTACAATCCGAAAATCCGCGCCCTCTTCAGCCGTACCCGCTTCAGGCAGCTTCCCCTGGCCCTGGAATTGTCAGCTGCCAGCCTGCCCACCATGATCGCAGACATGCCTGACCTGAAGACGGCTGTAAAGACACCGGTCTCAATTCTCAGCCGTATGATCACGCGTGTCGAACGGAGGTTGAATGAAGTCAGAAAGGAACAGGAGAATGAAAGAAAGATCTTTGTTGTAACCGGCGCCATCGGTGAAGGCAAGACTGCCTGGCTTGCCAAATTGACCGGCTTGTTGAAGGAAAAGGGGATCAGGGTGGGAGGCATTCTTGCATTGCGGATAATGAAGGAGGGCAGAGCGACGGGTTATGATATCACTGATATTAAGACGGGAAGCAGGACACCCTTTCTGAGGCAGACAGGTAACGCCACTATGGGGGTCGAGAGGTTCACGGTTGATGAGGCAGGATTCAGGGCCGGACTTAAAGCCCTTGATCCGGTTTCAACCCGCAACAGTGAGGTAATCATAATTGATGAGGCGGGCCCGCTTGAGCTGAGAGGAGAGGGTTGGCACGACAGGATCAGTGAACTTCTGAGTGAATCAAGGGCAATAATTATCATGGCTGTACGGAAAAACCTGATAGGGGAGGTATTTGAAAAGTTTGGGCTGTCAGGCATTGAGTTGATCGATGTGGCCGCCGGAGATGTTGTCAGACGGGCCGAAGAGATTGCAGCTTTAACGGTAAAAAATTAAAGAATGGAGAACATCCTCGAACAAGTCAGACGGGAACTGAAAGATGCTTCAGATGAAAAGACTAGAGAAACCGGACAGCGTTTTTTCAAAGAGGATGTGAACATGTACGGGATCAGGGCTAAAACCGTAACAGACATAGCGAAGTCTAATTATGCGCTGATCAGGAGAGCCGGCAAGAAAGACATTCTTGCGTTGTGCGATTCACTATGGAAGTCCGGCATGATGGAGGAGTCGTTCGTGGCCTGTGTATGGTCAGAGAAGGTTGCTCCGGCGTTTGTCCCATCCGATTTTGCCATCCTTGAGAAGTGGGTTCACAATTATGTCAGCAACTGGGCATCATGCGACACACTTTGCAATCACACCGTGGGCGATTTCATACAGAAATACCCGGAATACATGGCGGAGCTAAAAAAGTGGGCGAGGTCAGACAACCGCTGGGTAAAACGGGCATCTGCCGTTTCCCTGATAATCCCTGCCAGGAATGGGAAATTCCTTGAAGACATTTTTGAGATTGCAGGGATCCTGCTTCCGGACAGGGATGACATGGTACAGAAGGGATATGGCTGGATGCTTAAGGAGGCGAGCAAGCCTTATCAGAAAGAGGTATTCGATTATGTCATGAAGCATAAGGCTGTGATGCCCCGCACGGCGCTCAGGTATGCCATCGAAAAGATGCCGAAGGCACTCCGGGCAAAGGCAATGGAAAGGTAATCCCGGATCTGATCCTGAAGGCCGGTTGTAATAGAATCGGTCACGGATCAGGGGGTGCAATTTCACCTCATCCCGGCCGTCCGCTCCCTCCAGAAATCATTGAAGCTGGTTACGGGTTTTTCACACAGGTAAACGGCTGCACCATATTCCCGCGCATCGGGATCGGTTATTCTTCCGATCAGCCTGATGCTTGCAAACAGCTCTTCCACATCCTCCCCCAGTGAATGGTTGATGTAAACCAGCGATTTGATCTCAACCGGGAATTCGTGCGGGAACCAGTACCGGAAGCTCTCATGGAAACTGACAGCCTCAGGCAGTTCGTATTTTTTGCCTATAATCGTAACTGCTCCTGCCTGGCCGTAGTTCTCCGCGTATATTATAGCAGCCGTTTTATCTTCTATCATACTGTAGGCGTTGCCGGCCAATTTGGCAAATTCCTCCCATCCTGTCATATCGGCATAATCCTGGGGCAGTGAGTGGATGGTTCCATCTTCAAACCGCCTTCCAAAATCTGCCCCGTATTTTTCTTCAAGGTCACTGTAATAAGTTACCAGTCCATCCTTGTCCCATACCGGCAAACCTGCAGGAACTCCCGGGATGGCTACCAGGATAACTGCCAGGGGGAAGACTATTCTGAGGATCCTGTTTCTGACCCACCTGTCATAAGCCGCGCCGCCTGCAGCGATCATCATGGGCATAATTCCCAGGGTATAGTAACTTTTTCCTTTCAGCACAAAAAGTGCAAGAATTACAAAGAGGGTCAGGAATCCCAGGAACCTGAACCTTCTGACCTCCCGGGATGCGAGCAGGTATACCAGTCCGGCAACTGTGAATATTGACCCGACAAAAGGCATGAAGAGTTGGTCGGTGAAGAAGACCCCGGCGTTCATGTACACGAGCTGGGTGTCATACAATTCCGAAATATGATTGAATACCGGGAAGCCGTGGACTGCCTGCCAGACCAGGTTTGGAAGGAAGATAAATGCTCCTGCAATCATCCCAAACCAGAAATACCTGTTCCGGAATATATTTCTGTATCTGGTAAATGGGATAATCAGCAAAAGTCCGAGGAAAAGCAGCCCGGCCAGGTATTTGTTCAGGAGTGCAAATCCGGCAGCTATCCCGAAATATATAAGAAATCTGTTCCTGCCGGAATTGATGAATTTTATGACCATCAGCAGGCAGAGTGTCCAGAGAAATACCTCGATGTGTACCGGTTGGAACAGGAAGAAGGTCCTCATGAAAAACCCGGAGACGGTGAGTCCGGTTGCGGCCAGGATGGCTGCGTAGCGAGAGCCTCCCATTTCCCTGGCCATGGAGGCTGCAAGAAAGATCATAAGACCGCCCAGAACCGAGGCAAAAAGCCGTATGGCAAAGAGGCTGTCTGAGAAGATATGTTGCAACAGCCAGCTGACCCACCCGATAAGCGGAGGCACGGTGGCATAGCCGAAATCAGGGTGCTGCCCCAGTGTGAGATAGAGAAGTTCATCGCGGTGATATTCCAGGTTGTCATATACGAGCAGCCTGATGGCAATATTGAAGAGAGCGATCGCCAGGATAACCGGGTCAATCCTCTTCCATTCCCCTTTGAACATATTATGGTTATGTTACTTTTCGATCCATTCGGCTACGGAAAGAACGGTTCCGTAACTTTTCAGGGTTGCAAGTGTTGAAGCATGGACATCAGCCGCTGCGACCTCCCGTTCACCGAACTTAAGATTACGGGTGGCGCAGGCATCATGAAGCATGATCACGCGGTAGCCGTAGTCATGTGCTGCCCTGACCGCAGCCTCCACGCACATCTGTGTCTGCATCCCGCAGATCACGAGGGTGTCAATGGCGAGGCCGCCAATATACTCCTTCAGTCCAGTCCCCAGGAAGCTGTTCACCTCCTCCTTTACAAAGATCTTTTCCCCGGCAGAGGGAACAACCCGCTCATTAATTTCCATCCCTGAAGCCGATTTATGCTGTATGAAAATCACCGGATTGCCTGTCTCGCGTGCTTTCCTGAGTGCCAAAGCAGCCTTTTCCGCTGCTTTTTCGGGCTCAACCAGTTCAGACATTCCGCCAGGAAAATAAAAGTCCTGCACGTCGATGACCAGTAATGCATACTCCTTCTGTGCCACGGCATACTGAAATGCTGCGAGGAGGACAATGGAAAGGATAATACTCTTCATGGTGCCGGGATTGTTGATAACCCAAAATTAGTAGCTTTAACGAAATTATTTTATCTGTTCGTTATGAAACTCTCTAAAATCCCCCTGCTGGGCAGGGTGGTAATCGCCATTATTCTTGGAATTATCATCGGGCAGTTTGCCCCTGTCTGGTTTGCCCGGATTTTTGCAACATTCAACTCTCTTTTTGGAAATTTCCTCTCTTTCATCATCCCGCTTATTATAATAGGTCTCATCACCCCTGCAATTGGTGAGCTGGGACACGGAGCCGGGAAATTGCTGGCTATCACAGCCCTCATTGCTTATATTTCGACCCTCTTCTCTGGATTTTTTACCTTTTTATCATGCCAGGCGGTGTTCCCTCATATCCTGACTGAGGGTATTGATACAGGGGTGCTTAATGGAATAGAGGAAATTAAGATTGATCCATTCTTCACCATTGAAATGCCGCCGGTAATGGATGTGATGCCTGCACTGATCCTCTCATTTTGCGTCGGCCTGGGCATTACGTTCCTGAAGGGCGATACCCTGCAGAAAGCATTTCTGGAATTCAGGGAGATAATAACAATGATTATTAAAAGCATCATTATCCCGTTTCTGCCACTCTACATTTTCGGGATGTTTCTTTCAATGTCAATTTCGGGTCAGGTTTATTCGGTAATAGTTCTGTTTCTGAAGGTTATACTTGTAATCTTCGTTCTCCACATTTTATTGCTGCTGATACAATTCCTGATTGCAGGAGCGATATCGGGGCGGAATCCCCTGAAAGCGCTGAAGGGCATGCTTCCGGCCTATGTAACTGCACTGGGGACCTCTTCGTCGGCAGCCACTATTCCTGTCACACTTCAGTGTGCAATCAACAACAAGGTCAATCCGAGCATTGCTTCCTTTACTGTACCCCTGTGTGCCACAATTCACCTGGCCGGTAGTACCATGAAGATTACAGGATTCGCACTGGCTATCCAGTACTTTTTCGGGATGCCGGTCGATTCAGCCAGCTTCATCGGGTTCATCTTCATGCTGGGGATAATTATGATTGCTGCCCCCGGTGTGCCCGGTGGTGCCATCATGGCGGCTGTCGGAATTCTTCAGGGTATCCTTGGCTTCAATGAGCAGATGATAGGATTGATGATCACGCTTTACATTGCAGTTGACAGCTTCGGAACGGCATGCAATGTAACCGGTGATGGTGCAATAGCCCTCATAATGGATAAACTATCTAGGAAAAAAACATCAGTTGCCTGACTTCACAGGCTGTGGCGGCAGGGGGAACAGACGCCTCTGCAACTTAGCCCTTGAGTATGTTGTTTATTCTTCTGAGACGAAAACAGATTCAGACCTGATGAAAATCTTCAGATACACTACGCTGGCAGTTTTTACCGCAATTTTGCTCTCATCATGCAGTAACGTCCGGACAGAGAGAGACAAACCATACCTTGTACTGGTCTCCCTGGATGCCTTCAGGTGGGATTATGACTCGATCCACGGCACTCCGGTGCTTGATGACATCGCCCGGAAGGGGGTCACCGCCCGGCGACTTATACCATCATTCCCCACAAAAACCTTCCCGAACCACTATACCATTGCCACGGGACTGTACCCTGATCATCACGGACTGGTAAACAACAGCTTTTATGCACCTGATCTTGGCCTGGTTTACAGGATTGGTGACCGGACCATGGTCTCCAACGGAGCTTTTTACGGGGGCGAGCCGGTGTGGGTCACTGCCCGGAAGCAGGGAATGAAGACAGCCTCATTCTACTGGGTGGGTTCCGAGGCTCCGGTACAGTGCATACAGCCCGACTACTGGAAGCCATATGATGAGGAGGTACCCTTTGGCGACCGCATCGACACCGTTCTGAAGTGGCTCTCGCTGCCCAAAAATAAAAGGCCGCACCTGGTGACCCTCTATTTCGAGGAGCCCGATGCCGTGAGCCATGTTTATGGTCCTCTGTCACCTGAAACAGGGGCGATGGTCAGGGGCCTCGACAGTCTTATAGGTGTTCTCCGTAACGGGATTGCCGAACTGCCAAATGCGGGTAACATCAACCTCATAGTACTTTCTGATCACGGTATGACAGAGGTGGACGAGTTGCGCTATAACTACATCTTCGATACTCTGCCTCAGGCGATGGTGAAGAGGATCTACGGGGGGAATCCTGTCTGGGCGGTTGAGCCGGCTGAAGGAAAGCTTGACAGTGTGCTGCTGTTGCTTAATGTTCAGCGCGGGATGAAAGCCTATGCCAGGGAAAATCTGCCCGGTCATCTGCATTACGGTACTCACCCCCGGATTCCGGAGATTGTGCTTGTCGCCGATCCGGGATGGACGGCAGGGCTGAGACCAGAGCCTCGTGGCGATACCAGGGGTGACCATGGCTACGACTGGAAATGCAGTGACATGCACTCGATCTTCTATGCCGAAGGACCTGCCTTTAAGAAGGAGTTCATGGTTGATACACTGTATAATGTCGATATATACAACATGATGACCGGGATCCTTGGCCTTGTTCCCGCTCCCAACGACGGCAACCAGGAACGGATTGCTCCGCTTTTCAGATAGTCAGTACTCTCATATTACCACACACCCTCTTTCCTGAATGCCTCAGAACAGTGAGGTCTTGAAAATAATTATACACAAATTACACTAAATTGATATAAAAAGTATATATTTGCAGTCGATACACAGGATGAATTTTTTATTGTTTCAATGACAGTCAGGAAGGAGAAATATGCGGCAAAAGCCATGGGGGTCTTCAGACAGTTTGGGCTTCATCTTTCGATCGATGAGATTGCAGATAAGGCAGGTGTCACAAAAAAGACCCTTTATAATCATTTTGAATCAAAGGAAGGTCTCCTGAAATTCTGCATGCAGACTTTTATCAATGACCTGGAAAAGAAGATTGCAATAATGTATTCAGAAGACGTCAATGCGATTGATGGATTCAAATCAGGCATCTATGGCATGGGGGAGGTATTTCATTCAATAAGCCCTGTATTTTTTAATGATCTGAGAATGATGTTCCCTGAGATCTCAGGCATACAGCATAAGGCAGGATTTGGGTCTTTCCTTGAGGGAATGAAGAAAAACCTGGAAAAGGGTAAAGAGGAGAAGCTCTACAGGCAGGATATTGATGTTGAACTGATCAGCCGGTTTTTCATCACCTCCGTAGTCAGCTTTTTTATCAGCAGTGTCCTGACACGCAGTGAGTATTCTGCCAGAGATTATTTTGCATCGATAATAAACTACCACCTTCATGCGGTTGTTACCCCGAAGGGGAAAAGACTGCTTGATGCGGAAAAGTCAATCACAAAATATTCCGATAAACAATGAATAGGACCAGAACAATTTTATTTACTGTAATAATCTGCATTTGCTCCGGTATCAGCGCACAGCAGGTATATGATCTTCAGAGCTGCCTCAAGTTTGCACTGGAAAACAACCATAATATACGGAAGGCGCAGTTCGACAGGGAAAAATCAATTCAGGCCAGGCATGAGATACTTGGTGCCCTGATGCCGCAGATATCAGGCTCCGGAAGTCTGAGTTACAACATTCAGAAGCCAAGGTTCATTATGCCCAACTTCATAAATGAATTCCTTCCTCCGAATATGCAGGATCCCAATGCCTCCAAATACATGACAATTGAAATGGGAACCAACTTTTCGGCCGGGATAGGGGCTGCACTGAATCAGCAAATATTCAATCTCTCGCTGTTCAATGCTGTAGATATCGCAAAAACAGCTGAAGAGCTGACATCACTGGCTGCAGAGGCCAGGGAGGAGGATGTCATTAGCCAGACTGCAAATCTGTTTTATGCAATCCAGGCGACTGAATACGCTTCTGAAATGTTTGACAGGAGCATTGGAATCATTGATTCTGTAATGACTTCAATGGAGGTGAGTTATGCCAGCGGGCTGATCAGAAAGGTTGATCTTGACAGGCTGAAGGTTACCCGGACCAATATGGCCACCCAGAGGGCATCGGTAATCAATGCTGTCGAGGTACAGAAGAATCTCCTTAAGTTACAGATGGGGATGGAAATGTCAGGTCAGCTTGACCTTGTGAAGATCGATCTTGAAGCATTTGAAAGTCAGGCCAAAACCGGAGATTTCCGGGAATTCGACCCTGGCCTTCATACCTCATTCAAAATGCTGACCCGCCAGCAGGATCTGCAGCAGTTGCAGAGAAAAGCAGCCGTTTATGAAAATTTTCCTGTTCTGACAGCGATGGTCAACTATAATTATAACGGTGTCTCCGATGAGTTCTTCAGGGGAGAAACGAATTACTGGTACGGGTCATCTATGGCCGGTTTGAACCTGCGCATTCCTATATTCGGAGGGCTTTCGAGAAGCTCGAAGATAAAGCAGGCTGACTTTGAAATCCGCAAAGCCATGGAAGACGGAGTCATCCTTGAACAGTCACTAAGTATGGCGCATCGGAATGCAATGTTAAAACTTGAGGACAGTCGCAATTCTATCCGGGTTCAGAAAGCGAACATGGCTCTTGCAGAAGAGGTATACCGCATCACTGAAAAGAACTATTCCCAGGGTATCGCATCAATGTCAGACGTGCTGAATTCGAACTCATCGCTTATACAGGCACAGATGAGTTATGCAGATGCACTCAACAACTTCATGAAGGCCTATGTTGAGCTTAATAAGGCCAGCGGCACTATCAGGGAGCTTGTAAGGTAATTCGTCATAAGTGAAAAAAAATAAAATAATACCGGCAATGCGGATCCGGGAGGCCTGCCAGGGCAGCCAGGGGAAGCAAAATCCTCAAAATCATGAAAAAATTATCATCAATCATCACAGTAATAGTTCTGATAGCTGTAATCGTTATTATCCTGGTGTTCAACAGGAAGCGCAGCATCGAGCAAACGCAGATTGCCTCCGAGGCAGCTACAGGCGTAACCGTCGGGATGGATGTTGTCAGAGAAGAACAGGCCAATATGAGCTTTTCATCCAATGGATCTCTTGAACCGGTTCGTGAGCTCTCATTCGTTTCTGATGTGTCAGGCCGGGTACTTGAGGTGTTTGCCGATGAAGGGACACATGTCAGCAGGGGGCAGGTGCTCGTCCAGGCAGATGATGAGATGCTGAAAGCTGATTTTACAGCCAGCGAGGCAGCTTACAACGCTCTCAGGACAGATCTTGAACGTTTTACCGACGCGAATAAGGCAGGCGGAGTGACTGATCAGCAGCTTGAGACCATCAGGACCCAGTTTATCGCTGCAGAGAGCAGGTATATCAGCAGCAGGCGCCGCCTTTCCGATGCGACTGTCAAATCACCAATTTCTGGGACCATTATCAGGAGGTATGTGGAGGTCGGAGCCTATCTCAATCCCGGGGCACGGCTCTTCGACATTATCGATGATTCCCAGCTTAAGGCCTGGTGCAATGTCACAGAACGGCAGGTACTCCTTCTGAAAAAGGGGCAGAGTGTAAGAATAGAATGCGATGCGTTTCCCGGAGAAAAATACACCGGGGTAATTACGTTCGTCGGTTCGAAGGCTGACAGGTCGCTTAATTATCCGGTTGAGATCTCTGTATCAGGACATGAAAAGAAGGACCTGAAGGCCGGTATGTACATAACTGCAAATTTTGATATCGAGGCTGATCAAAAAGTAATAATGATCCCCAGGAGCGCCATTACCGGGAGTGTAAAGAATGCGAAAGTCTACACCGTTGCAGATGGCAGGGCTGCTGAAAAGGATGTGATTGCCGGTTCCATGACAGGTAACAAAGTAGAGATACTCAGCGGGCTCCATGCCGGGGACAGCATAATAGTTTCAGGACTTATCAATGTGTCAGACGGAGTAATTGTAAAGAACAAAACGGACCGGTAACCCGACGTTTCGGAAGAGAGTAGCGTTCTGACCTTACTAAATGAAATACAGATGAAAATATCAGAAATATCAATAAAGCGGCCGATATATGTAATTGTCCTGTTTTCGGTTCTTTCGATCCTCGGTTACCTCGGTTACAGGAATCTTAGCGCCGAGCTGATGCCGAAATTCACTCCCCCGGTTATAAATGTCCAGATCATATACCCGGGTGCGTCACCCACGGAGGTGGAGAATTCACTCACCCGCAAGGTTGAGGATGCTCTCTCGAGCATGGAAGGTATTGACAAGATACAGTCATACTCCTATGAAAGCATGTCGATGCTCTTTGTTACCTTCAAATATGGAACTGATATAGACAAATCTATAACCGATGCGCAGAACTATATTGACGCAAAAAGATCGCAACTTCCCGTTTCGGTTTTATCACCTGTTATCTCCAAGGTGACCGTTGATGACAAGGCGATAATCATTTTATCTGCAACCTCAGATCTTGAGCCGACGCAGTTTTTTGATCTGATGGACAAGCGGATTCTTCCTCAGCTCTCTGGAATAAAAGGTGTCTCGAAGGGGACACTGGTAGGAGGATTGCAAAGAGAGATCCAGGTGAATCTCGATGCTACGCGGATGCGTGCTCTTGGTGTAACACCTGCCCAGATACAGGGAGTAATAAGATCTTCAAACCTTGACTTCCCGACAGGCAGCATCCGTAACCCGGAGACTCAGACCGCAGTACGTCTTTCAGGTAAATTCGCGAGTGTGGATGAAATCAGGAATCTTGTTGTGATGACCACTCCGACAGGTTCACAGGTCAGGTTGCAGGATATAGCCGAAATCTCGGATGCAATCAAGGATCCCGCCAGTCTCGCCCGGGTAAACGGCGAGGATGCAATACTCATCAATATTTTCAAGCAATCTGACGCTAATGCTGTTGAGGTAAGCGATAATATACGGGAGACAATTGTATCACTCGAAAATGAATACTCTGAAAACGGACTTAAAATGGAGATTGCACAGGACTCTACCGACTTCACGCGTGAGTCAATCACCTCGGTGCTGACAGACCTTCTCCTGGCAGTCTTGCTTGTATCACTTGTCATGTTGCTCTTCCTTCACAATTTCAGGAATGCCATTGTGGTAATGATTGTTGTGCCGGTGTCACTTATTTCAACATTCATCGGCATGAACCTGTTCAATTTCTCGCTTAACCTGATGTCATTGCTTGGCCTTTCGCTTGTTATCGGGGTGCTTGTCGACGATGCAATTGTAGTGATAGAAAACGTGTACCGGCACATCGAGATGGGCAAAAACCGGGTGCGGGCTTCCTGGGATGCAATCAGGGAAATCGGATTTACAGTTATCTCAATTACAATTGTTCTTGTTATAGTATTCCTGCCGATTGCCCTGACAAATACGCTTGTCTCAGACATTCTCCGCCAGTTTTGCGGTGTAATAATTTTCTCGATACTCGTCAGTCTCCTTGCCGCTCTCACCCTTGTTCCTCTGCTTACTTCCCGGTTCGGTAATATCCAGGTGCTGACGGGGAAGAACCTGTTTCAAAAGTTCCTGATGTGGTTTGAAAGACAGGTTGAGGCGTTTGGCCACTGGGTATCAGGATTATTGAAGTGGGCGCTTTTTCATAAGCGCTGGCTTGCCCTGATCATTCTTGCAATTACTGTTGCGGTATTTTCTCTCTTCCCGCTGGGCTTCATCGGATTTGAGTTTCTTCCTGACGTTGACAGGGGTGAGTTTATAGTACAGCTCGAGATGCCCAAGGACATCTCCCTTGAAGAATCGAATACTCTTGTCCGGAACGCCGAAGACTGGTTCCGGGTCAGACCCGAAGTGGCCAAGGTTGTCACGATGGTGGGGCTTACAAGCGACAACACCCAGAGTACTCAGGGAACACCGTACCTGGCGGAGCTTAATGTGAAGCTGGTGCCGGCAAAAAAGCGCGATGAGAGCACCAGGCTCTATATTGCAAAAATCAAGAAGCCTCTGTCTGATTACCTGGTTGATGCGAAGGTAAAGATCTTCAGTGTTGCCGTGACCGGGCAGGCAGCAAAGGCAGCAGTTGAGTATGTGATCACGGGGAATAATGCCGATTCTGTGATGATCTTCGCCGATCAGGCACTTGATGTCATGAGGTCAATTCCGGGTACCATGCAGCAGGAACTGTCAGTAGAAAGAGGGACGCCTGAAATAAATGTCTCGGTTGACCGTGATAAGATGTCAGCGCTTGGCCTGACACTTGACAATGTCGGTTTTACAATGCAGATGACCTACCAGGGGAACAACTCACTCAAGTATACCGAAAACAATTATGAATATGATATCAATATACGGGCTGACAAGGCATACAGGGAGCAGGTGGAAGATGTGAGTAATCTTACGTTTATAAACAGCAGGGGTGAGGCAATCCGTCTGTCACAGTTTGCTGATATCAGTCTCGGAACAGGCCCGAGCAGGCTTGAGAGATTTAACCGGAACAGTTCTGTCACTATCCGCACACAGGTTCTTGGGGCAACCTCTGGTGAAGTTTCACAGGAATTCAGGGACCGGATCGAAAAGATGAATAAACCGAAGGGGACCAAGCTTGTTGTGACCGGTGACATGCAGTCAATGGGTGATTCAATGACTGTCATGACCGGTGCCCTGATCCTGTCAATAATCCTGATATACCTCTCCCTTGTTGTCCTGTATAATAACTGGACAGATCCGTTTGCAGTTCTCTTTTCAATCCCACTTGCCATTCTGGGGGCTATCCTGGCTCTGGCGATGACGAACACTGCACTGAGTGTTTACGGCATGCTGGGACTTGTCATGCTTATCGGCCTCGTCGGGAAGAATGCAATACTCCTCGTAGATTTTGCCAATGAAGCAATAAAGGAAGGGAAGGAAATAAACGATGCTCTTATCCAGGCAGTACGGATCCGTACCCGTCCGATCCTGATGACAGCACTTTCGACCATTATCGGGATGCTTCCTGTAGCCCTGTCAAAGGGATCCGGGGCGGAACTGAGGAACGGCCTGGCCTGGGTTATTATCGGGGGGATGTTGTTATCAACTTTCCTGACGTTGATTGTGGTCCCGGTTATGTATAAAATCCTTCATTCGGGTAAAAGCCGGAAGGGTTACCGGCAGAAGCTTGATATTGAAAGATTGATGGTTGAATAACATTTGCAGGGAGGCTGCCTGGCGCGGGTTAAGTCGTTGCCAGGCGGCTATCCTGAAGCATATTGAGGTCTCACTTACCGGCAGCCAGGCGCGGATTGAGTTCCTGTTGACTGGCACACCGGAGCGGATCTCAATTCTCCGGGTCACCGGTGATCAACGAAATCGATGTTTCTTCTGATTTTGTCATAACCTGTTCGTTTTACAGGTGATGACCTGAATATTCTTTTAAACTCTTCGGGTGTAAGACTGTGCCACTCTTTTCTTGTCAGGGAGGTGACCGTAAAATCGGGTATCAGTTCCTTATCTGAATAAGCTATAGCCTTCCTGTTCCAGGGACAAACCTCCTGGCACCTGTCACAACCAAATATTATTTTTTCAGTCTTCCCCCTGAATTCTTCAGGCAGGTTACCGTCATGTTCTATGGTAAGGTAGGCGATGCAACGGCGGGCATCAATTGTTCTGTCACTGCAAATGGCCCCCGTCGGGCAGGCTTCGATACAGAGGGTGCATTCACCGCACCGGTCACGTGATGTCGCATTGTCATTAATAAACTCTGCCGTGGTGACAATTTCGCCCAGGAAGAAGAATGAGCCGATATCCTTATTAATTACCAGGCTGTGTTTACCGCGCCATCCCAGTCCGGCCCGGATAGCCCATGCTTTTTCAGTAACAGGACCGGCATCGCAGAACACCCGGCTTACCGAATCAGGCACCTCTTTTTTGATTATTTTCTGAATACGGGTCAGCTTTTCCTCGATTACCTGGTGATAGTCCTTTACCCGTGCATATCGGCTGATGAAATAGTTATCCTCACCCGCAGGGGAGTCATTGCTGTAGTAGCGTATACCTGCCATTATCACTGATCTTGCTCCTTCGACCAGTGTGGTTATATCTCCCCTTTTGTCGAGGTTTCTCTCAATGAACCCCATGGTACCGTTCTTACCGGCTGAAATCCACTCCGAAATGTGGCTGCTGTCTTCATGATGAGCTGCTGCCTGAGCAATACCGTAAATATCAAAACCTTCCATCCGTAAACTTTCGCGGATTTTCCAGGTGAGCGCTATTTTACGTGCATCGGTCATGGTACGGATTTCAGATCATCAGTTACACGTACCGGTAAAGGTACAAATTTCCGGAGAAGTTCCGGCTCCGGCTTCGCCTTGTCGGTAAGTATGGTCCTGTCCTGCAGCGGATCTAGAGCAATCCCAGTTCAAGCTTCGCCTCATCGCTCAGCATGCTGCGGTCCCACGGCGGATTGAATGTAAGTTTGAGGTCACAGTCCTTAACCCCTTTGATACCGGCAACCTTGTAACTGACCTCTTCAACGAGATCCTCAGCCATAGGGCAGTTTGGTGCAGTCAGCGTCATCGTGATATGTGCAATCTGCTCCTCATCAACCCTGACCTCGTAGACGAGGCCGAGGTCATATATGTTCACCGGTATCTCGGGGTCAAAGATGCCTTTGAGCACACCTACTATGCGTGCTTCGGTCTCCTGTATCTCCTGTGTGTTCATGAGTGCTCCTGTTTTGTCTTATATGCCAGGGCGTACAGACGCATCTGTTTCATCATGGCCAGCAGACCGTTTGAACGCGTGGGGGAGAGGTTTTCCCGTAGTCCGATCTTCTCTATGAAATAGATCCTGGCGTCGACGATCTCTGCCGGGGTGCGTCCCGAAAAGACCCGCACCAGCAGAGCTACTATGCCCCTGGTGATCAGCGCATCGCTATCGGCGGTGAAGGTGATGATGCCTTCTTCAAAAGAGGGGTAGAGCCACACCTTGCTCTGGCAGCCCTCAATCAGGTACTCCGGAGTCTTGTGCCTCTCATCGAACGGGCCCAGTGACCTGCCCAGGTCGATGAGATACTCATACCTTTCCATCCAGTCGCCGAACTGGGCGAACTCCTCAATTATCTGATCCTGTATTTCGTTAATAGTCATTTTAATATATCAAGCGAACATTTCGGTCACTTTCCTTACACCTTTCACCAGGGCATCCACCTCATCCTCTGTATTGTAGAAGGCAATCGAGGCTCTGATATTGCCTGTTATACCGTACCGTCCCATTAACGGCTGCGCGCAGTGTGTTCCTGTCCTGACCGCAATACCCATCTTGTCAAGAATCATGCCGGCATCATACTGGTGTATCGCTCCCGGCAGGAATGAGATCAGAGAGACCTTTTGCGGGGCGGTGCCATAGATGCGCAGACCCTCAATGGCTGATAATCCTGTTGTTGCCCGGGCTAAAAGGGCCTGTTCCCTTTCGGTGACAGCTTCACGGCCGAGCAGAGAGATATAGTCAAGAGCAGCTGCGAGTCCAATAGCCCCGGTGAAGTTGGTAGTTCCTGCCTCAAATTTGAAAGGAAGCACGTTATATGTTGTCTTTTCAAAAGTTACGTTTGCCACCATGTCTCCGCCTCCCTGGTATGGGGGCAGCTCATTAAGCACTTCAGCCTTTCCGTATAGTACACCGATACCGTTGGGGCCATATACCTTGTGCCCGGAGAAAACATAGAAGTCGCAGTCAAAATCAGTGACATCCACCATTCCGTGCTGTATGCCCTGTGCGCCGTCGATCAGTACCGGGATGCCATGGCGATGGGCCTCAGCAACAATTTCTTTTACGGGATTGATGGTCCCAAGTACATTGGAAACATGTGTGACAGCCACTATCCGTGTCCGTTCGGAGAGCAGACTCCGGTAAGCTTCAAGGTCCAGGACACCTGCATCAGAGAATGGTATAACCTTAAGTTTTGCCTTTTTGCGCTCGCAGAGCATCTGCCAGGGAACAATGTTCGCATGGTGTTCCATGCCGCTGATTACAATCTCATCGCCTTCGCGGACATATCTCTCTCCGAATGAGAAGGCAACGGCGTTGATTGAGGCGGTAGTTCCTGCCGTGAAGATTATCTCCTCCCTTGCACCGGCATTTATGAAGGCCCTGACAGTCTCGCGGGCCGCCTCATAACGCTCTGAAACCATGTCTGAGAGATAATGCACACCGCGGTGGACATTGGCGTTCGTTGTGCGGTAAAGCTCCTCCAGCAGTTTGATGACCTGCAGCGGTTTTTGTGTTGTGGCGCCGTTGTCAAGATATACCAGGGGTTTCCCGTATGCCTTCGTTGAGAGGATCGGGAAATCAGACCTTATCTCTTCTATGCTCTTCGCAAGCTTCATCAGTTCGTTCAGTTACACTGTATTGCGCATGAGGCGCAGCGCGACAGTTCGCCACGGAGGCGCTGGAGGACCAGGTGGTCTATCCTTTCGCGAAGCGCTTCGATGGGTATGTTCTTTACGACATCATGTGCGAAGCCGAACATCAGCATCAGCTTCGCCTCGCGGGCATCTATCCCGCGCGAACGGAGATAAAAGAGTGCATTCTCATCCAGCTGGCCGACCGTGGCTCCATGACTGCATTTCACGTCGTCAGCATAGATCTCGAGCTGAGGCTTGGTATCCATTCGTGCCGTGTCAGAGAGGATGATATTGTTGCTGCTCTGGAAGGCGTTGGTCTTCTGCGCATCCTTGTGCACCATTATACGGCCGTTGAAGGCGCCCGTGGCATTGTCATCTAGCACCCCCTTGAAGAGCTGTGTGCTGTTGCAGTTGGGAGCCACATGGTCAACCTTCACGAAATTGGCCACATGCTGGTGCTTGTCAGCCAGGAAGAGGCCGTAACTGTGCGTCTCGGCATTTTCCCCGTTGAGACTGTGCCAGGTGGCGTTGCGTACCAGTCCGCCGTGGAGGGTGACGTTGTTCGATGATGCAAAGCTGTCGCGCTCCTGGTGGATGAATGTGTGAGTCACCTTCCCGGAGTCGTTATGCTGGTTCTGCACCCTGATGATCTCGAACCGCGAGTTGCGTCCCACATAGACCTCGGTGACGGTGTTTGTCAGGTAGTGTTGCGGCGAGATGGCATGATCGCAGACAAGCAATGACATCCGGGCGCCCTCTTCCACCACAATAAGGTTGCGGTCCTGCGCGAAGATGTCCTGCGTGCTGTGCAGCAGGTTGACAATCTGGATTGGCTTGGTGTAGGCGGTGCCCTTCGGTGCATAGAGGAAAAGCCCGTCAGTGGCCAGTGCAGTGTTCAGCGGCACCAACCCGTCGTTTTCGTTCTGCACGTATTTGTTATAATGCTTTTCCACCAGCTTCGGGAATTGCCTGGCGGCAGCTTTCATGCTGCCGACCCATATTCCGCCGGGAAGCATTGCCAGGCCTTCTTCGCCCCGTGGGAAAAAGCCGTTGAGCAACACCATATTCCATACGTCGAGGTCCTCCACCTCGCAGTGAAACCTCTCGGCCTCCCTGAAATCGTCGGGCTTGGGTGAGAAGTACTTCTCGTATTTGTAGCTGAATGATTTCTCGAGGTTTGTATATTTATAGGCTTCATTCTTTCTGTCAGGGATGCCGAGGCGCAGGAACTCGCTGAAAGCCTCAGGGCGGAACCTGTTGAAAATCTCAGGCGATCCCTTCAGCAGTTCGGCATTCCTCCCTTCCCAGAGTTCTGTGAGCCTGCTAATTACTTCCGGTCTGTAGTCCATGTCTCTTCACTGACGTCTGCTTCCTTCTTAATCCAGTCATATCCTCTCTCCTCAAGCTCGAGAGCCAGTTCAGGTCCGCCCGATTTCACGATGCGGCCGTCATAGAGCACGTGCACATAATCAGGCACGATATAGTCGAGCAGTCTCTGGTAATGTGTGATTACTATCACTGAGGTGTCAGGTCTGCGGATCTTGTTCACACCATTGGCGACGATACGCAGTGCGTCGATATCCAGTCCTGAATCGGTCTCATCGAGTAGCGCCAGTCTCGGCTCGAGCATCGCCATCTGGAAAATCTCGTTTTTCTTTTTTTCACCTCCGGAGAAGCCCTCGTTAACGCTCCTGTTTGTAAGGGCCGAGTCTATCTCCACGAGTTCCTTCTTTTCACGCATCAGGCGCAAGAAGTCAGAGGCTGAGAGCGGTTCGAGGCCGCGGTGCTTACGCTGTTCATTGATGGCTGTCTTCATGAAGTTGACCATGCTGACGCCCGGGATCTCGATGGGGTATTGAAATGAGAGGAATATTCCCTCGCGGGCACGCTCCTCGGGTGACATCTCAAGGAGGTTCTTCCCCTCGAAGGTGACAGAACCGGCGGTGACGGTAGCCAGCTCCCTGCCGGTAAGCACATTGGCGAGGGTGCTCTTGCCGCTGCCGTTGGGACCCATGATTGCATGTATCTCGCCGGGTTTAACTTCCAGGTTGAGGCCCTTGAGGATCTCTTTGTTATCAATAGAGGCTTTTAAGTCTTTTATCTGTATTAAAAATTCGGTTTGCATATACTGTTTGCTGTTGATTCATAACTAACCCACGCTTCCCTCAAGGCTGATCTGCAGTAGTTTCTGCGCTTCCACCGCGAATTCCATGGGGAGCTTGTTTATCACCTCGCGGGCGTAGCCGTTTACTATCAGCCCTACTGCATCCTCGGTGGATATGCCCCGTTGGTTGCAGTAGAATATCTGGTCCTCGCCGATGCGGGATGTTGTTGCTTCATGTTCAACTATGGCAGAGGGATTATCCACCTCGATATACGGGAAGGTGTGTGCCCCGCACTTGTCGCCGAGAAGGAGCGAGTCGCACTGCGAGAAATTACGCGCTCCCTCGGCTTTTCCGAGTACTTTCACGAGGCCCCTGTAGCTGTTCTGGCCGAAGCCGGCCGAGATCCCCTTGGAGACAATTGTGCTCTTCGTGTTGCGGCCTATGTGAATCATCTTCGTTCCCGTGTCAGCCTGCTGGTAGTTGTTTGTAACAGCCACCGAGTAAAATTCACCGACCGAATTGTTACCACGGAGGATGCATGAGGGGTACTTCCATGTTATTGCCGAGCCGGTCTCGACCTGTGTCCAGGAGATTTTGGAGTCGTCTCCCTTGCACATGCCACGCTTGGTGACGAAGTTGAAGATTCCGCCCTTGCCATCCTTGTCGCCCGGGTACCAGTTCTGCACGGTGCTGTACTTGACCTCGGCGCCTCGTTCTGCAATTATCTCAACCACTGCTGCATGGAGCTGGTTCTCGTCGCGCATCGGCGCTGTGCAACCCTCGAGATAACTGACATAGGCATCTTCGTCGGCGATGAGCAGTGTGCGTTCGAACTGACCGGTATTGGAGGCGTTGATGCGGAAGTATGTCGAGAGTTCCATGGGGCACCTGACTCCTTTGGGGATATAGCAGAACGAGCCGTCAGAGAAGACGGCAGAGTTCAGTGTTGCAAAGAAGTTGTCACTGTAGGGGACGACCGATGCAAGGTACTTTTGCACCAGCGTGGGGTGCTCTTTGACAGCTTCAGAGAATGAACAGAAGATTATGCCCATCTCAGCGAGGGTCTCACGGAAGGTGGTCTTCACCGAGACCGAGTCCATGACGGCATCAACGGCCACCCCGGTGAGTCTTTTCTGCTCCTCGAGGGGTATGCCGAGCTTGTCAAATGTCTTCAGCAGTTCCTGGTCCACGTCGCCCAGGCTTTCAGGACCTTTCTTCTGTTTTGGTGCTGCGTAATAGATAATATCCTGGTAATTAATTTCCGGGACTTTAAGGTGAGCCCAATTCGGCATCTTCATTGTCTGCCAGTGGCGGAAAGCCTTGAGACGGAACTCGAGCATCCACTCGGGCTCCTTCTTCTTGGCTGAGATGAGTCTCACTATATCTTCATTAAGGCCTTTGGGGATAACCTCGGTATCGATGTCGGTCACAAAGCCGTACTTGTACTCACCTGAAGTTACCTCTCCCAGCAGCTTATCCTGGTCATTTTCCATATTTCTCTCCTTCAACGGTATATCCACTCAACAAATGGCACCGTTTAAAGTTTGTGCACGTTTTTACAATCGTGCAAAATTAATCAAAAATGGTGAGATGGATGAAGTATCTGAAACGACTGTTTCTCAGAACGACTCTGCCTGTTTTCTCAGGAATCTGATGTCATTCAGCTGGTAGTCCAGCTTGACGGTCCTGGCTATTGTCCCGGTAGCCGGTTCAATGAACAGTACCCTGTTATCGCCGGTCACGGCCAGGTAGCATTTTGTGTGTGGATCGTAACCGGACATACAGAAGTGATAGCTGTCGAAGCCTGTCACCTGTTTTGAGCTGATCAGTTCACCGGTAGTTGGTTTGTAGACTTCGATCAGACAAACGCCCGGCTCACTGGTGGGTACCAGGGTTATCAGGTTTCCCTCATCAGTATCATAGACCACGTTTATCAGGGGCCTTCCGATGTCAACGGTTTTGGTGGTTGTGCCTGTGACAGGGTTGATAAGAAGGAGTTTATTGTCAGCTCTCTGCACGATGTACAGTTTATTGTCAGGGTCAAAGAAATGGGTGCAGACAAATACACCTTCGCCCAGGTCAATTTCCTTATCCAGTACTATGTCGCCTGTCTCAAGGTCTGTAGTAAGCAGGTATGTGTGATAGACCGGCAGAGTGGCGCCGTTGGTACTGTCAGGGTCATCAATGTATTCATATTCGCCGTATGTGCCGATGAGGAGGTTATTTCCGGGATCAACTACGGCGCTTGAGATCAGTCCGGGCAGCCGGAACGACTTGATTATACCTCCGTCTTCGGTGTCGATCAGTGTAAATACAGTATCACAGCTTACATATCCGTAACCGCCAGTATTCGGGTCAAATACCGTTGAGCTCAGGACATGGCAATTTACTGGTACTGTGCTCACATACCCCGAGTCGAGGTCGATTGTTACCATCTCACTTCCCTTGGCAGATGTAATTCCTGTGAGTACGAGGCTGCCGGAACCGGTTATTACAGGTTTATCTTCGCAGGCGGTCAGTGCCAGCAATATGAGGATAAAAATTACAGGACTACATTTCATGACATTGAGGATTTTCAGGTTAAACGTTCAGACAGATAAAATGGTTCAATGGTGAAATCAATTATCATATTCTTGTTTTAATCATTATGTTATTATCGTAAAACAGAGAATTCGCGATAAATCCAATTAGCCAATTTATGAAAGCATTGATCTGGCGAATTAGAACATTTATTTTTATATGTGAAATGGTATACCACTTTCTTATCGGACTAATCTCTTATTGTAACGATAGGTTTTAATACCTTTCGGATATCCTGTATCTGGATATAGCATTTTATCACAAACTGATTTCGAAATCAACTTCCCATTGCTAAAACTGTATTCAAAAACAATAGGATCATATTGACCATAATCACTGAAAGATCCATCTATTGCTTCGATACTATCATTCATCCAATTCACCGTAATATGTGGATAATTTAAAATCCTACAGGTTTGAGAAAAGACTAGTTCTTTCCAAACACTCTCTTTTGGTTCACTGTAATTTTCAGTGAATACGTAGATAATGCTATTTCTGTAAATAGTATAACAATCAGGGTTCTTATAAAAAATCGTGAAAATTTCGTTGGTCCCCATTACTCTATAAATATTTAATGTGTCACGCCGATAGAAGTCAATGAGAATAATAATGCTGTCGCTGGGATCTTCGACTAGGTAGTCAGTAGTAATTGAAAATATCTCATCATAATTCAATTGCTGGCAATTACTGTAACAATCTAAATCTTGAGCACTAGTATTATACTCAAAAATGACAAATAGTGTGAGAAAAACTGTTGTTCTAATGCCAGTAATCATAACCACCGTATTTATGAATAACCCCACTCCAACCAAATGCAAACATCGGTGTTCCAAACAAACGAGCTACCAGTAAATCACCCGCACCTGGTTCAGCATTCCTCGGATGTGTATGCCCTCTCCAAATGACTCGGGAGTAATCATATAATCTAGGCATAATAAATGTGTTACCATTAATATTATAAATATTGATATATCTCCATGAACGACTAATTGAGTTACTCTTGTATCCATTAAACCTGTTATAATCGTAGATAATGGGACCATTCTTGTCGTACAATGATAATTCATCGTAATCAAAGACAAGGGAGTTACCAGACCAAGCTTCAAAATAGAAACCATTGGTCGTATTAAACATTGAAGTTTCGATTCCCAGATATTTACTATCGAATATTAGCATTTCAATTGCCTCCTCTTCAGTTCCCTGAAAATATGGACCATCCCATTTTGGTTTGTCAGGCATTCTAATAGGCAGATTTTCTTTTTCACTATTCATTTCTATTTCTCCGCTTCCCCCTGCAATAGTTGTCCATTGAAATGTCCAATCACTTTGATTTCCTACTATGTAGATACCACCAACTGGTGTGACAATTCCAAGTGCCAGATTTATTGTTCCTGGATTCAATAATCCGTAACCACCTACGGCCCCAAAGAGGCCTCCAAATCCTATTCCAAGATAGGTTTCAGGTGCTTTCCAATCCCATTGTAATGGATTCAGCTCTCCTTCATTGGATCCTACCCCTCCAAGATATGAACCAAACAAGGCTAATGCTGCAATTACCCAAGGGAATTCTCCATCCGGGTCCGTATATAACAGTGGGTTATTGAGGCAATATGAATACCTGTTGAATGCCTGAGGCAGGTCGGGGGCCTGGACAAAGTTGTCCGGGCTCAGGAACCTTGCGATCAACGGATCATAAAGCCGGCCGTTCATGTTTATCAGGTCAAACCACAGCAGGTGCTCATGCCCGGTAAAGCCTCTGCCGTCAAATACTGCCTTGTCCATGGCATCAAGGGTGTAACTCCAGTCATTTGCACTTCGCCTTCTTCCCCATGCATCATAACTATATTCAACCTCAAGAGTATTGTCTGATCTGACGACATGGGTAACGCTTCCAAGATGATCACGCAGCAGGTAGAAATATGAGGTGGCTCCTCCCTGGGTTACTGCTACTACCGGCGCAGAGTAAGCATTGCCGCCCAGATAGGTATATTCTTTGGTTACCCCTCCTGCAGTCTCTTTCATGTAGTCACTGCCTGCATACCATCGTGTAAGTATTGTGCTTCCTCCCTGGGTGACAGTCATTTTAGCACGTTGATGATCTGAATTATATAACCATGATGCTGAATATACTCCCTGGGTTATCTGGCTGATCTGCTCATAAGAAGTGTAGGATGGCACCTGGTCTGCCGGGGGAATTACTCCGGTAGAAGAGAGCAGTCCTGTAAGGGCATATGGACTGGCGCCTTCACCATAATCAAATTCTGTAGTGCCTATGTCTGATTTGGTAATCAGGTTACCGTTATCTGAATATGTCATGGAAAGACTTTGCGGACCAGTGACTGTTGTCAGCCGATAGAGATCATCATACCCAAAGCTTTCGGTCAGACTTTGCCGGTAGTTTTGCCTTGATGTCAGGGTTCCTGTTACCTGGTCAAACACATACCGGTAATCCTTGAGCTGGCCGGCCGAGGAGGAGTTCGGGAATCCGTAAGCATCAAAACCAAAGGTGGCATTAAGGGAAGAGCCATATACAGACGATGTAACCTGCTGTCTCGCGTTCATCGCGGATATAGAGTATCTTACTGCTCCTCCGGCAGAGATTGATGCAAGATACCCGTTGCTGTTATAGTTCAATGTTTCCACTATTCCTGACGGGTGAGTCCGGGTATTCAGCCTACCGTAAGAATCATAAGTAAAGGTAGTTGAAAAGTTTGAACCGGAAATAATCTCGGCTGCAGTATTTATTCGGCCATAGTTGTCATAAGTAAATGACCGGACAACACTGCCCGGGGAGGATATCCCTGTAAGCTGTTTGTTGCCATTATAGGAATAAGTTGTGGTTCCTTCCGGACTGATTATAGTATTCAGCCGGCCATCATTATGATAACTGAAAGTGGTTGTCTGTCCCCGGGCATTTGTCTGAGTAAGGATTTGTCCTCTGGCATTATAGGTGTAGGTTATTGTGCCGGCGCTCGGGTCAGTAAGTTGAGTCTGATTACGGGCAGCATCTGAGTACTGCATTAAAGTTACTATAGCTCCGGGTGCTGTAATGTTTTTTACTTTACCATCGGGATAATAAGTATAGGCTAAACTGCCGCCATCATCCTCAGCCGCTGCCATAGTGCCATCCGGATTATAGGTTTTGCTATAGACCTTTCCGGCTGTTGTTTCAGTTATAGTAGCTCCGGAATATGAGTATACAGTATTTCTGCCGCCATTTCGTGTGATTCCGTTTACCCTGCCATAATTATCATAGGCATAGGTCTCAGTCCAGACAGGTGAACCTCCAGCGAAGTACGGATCAGATATCCTGTAAAGTTCTCCCTTGGTATTATATTCATTATCAATCAGAATCATTGTCCCATTAAATCCTTTTTTGCATTCACGTAAAGGCCTTCCGGACTTATCGTACCAGACAGAGGAGACTGATCCGTCATTTGCGGTTTGAGAAATACCATAGATAGCAAATGAAGGTTTGTAATTCCCGTCCCAATAATAGTTGGTTGTTACCTGTCTGCCTGATGAGCTTGTTGTGATTGATATCCTGTCAGAAGCGTCATACTGGTATGACAGTGTATTATTCAGATAATCCACCTCAGACTGAGGGCGTCCGAAATTATCATAACTATAAGTATAGACATGTCCCAGCCTGTCAGTTTTTGTCAGCAACTTATCCCCGTTTGGTGTATATGAATAACCTGCCTGGCTGGAACCTATGCTGGCGCCGGTAGTATAAACATCTGTTACGTTTCCAAGGCCGTCATAGTCATAGTTGTCATTATATTCAAGCGAACTACCCTCATAGTAATAGACATAGCCTGGTTTGATTAAACTATTAGCATCATAAGTATATCTGACTGTCTTGACTACAGAGGACTCTCCGCTTTTTGCAAATGTGACAGTTGAAGAGCCAATTCTGCCGATAAGCCAATCGGATGTGTTTATCCAACCGGAATAGTTATTTATTGTCGTTTCAGTTACCCCATTGCCGTAGTCTTTCACAATTTGTCCCGTGTTTCCATAATCATCAACAGCTGACACAGTAACAGTTATTGAATGCCCTGTGAGACTGTTTGATTGTGTTGTTGACTGTGTGTACGGGTAAATACGTTTTGCAGTAATATCCAATACCTTTTCTGTCCAGGTATTACTGGTTTGTTCCACGGTTCCAGTGGACAATTTTTTGATGATCGTATTAACCTGGGGATAAAAATAGGTGCCATTATAACCTGTTTGTGTTTCCGTGATTATTCCTGATGCGTTATCGGTTATTGTAGTCTTGGCAAATCCGAGAAAGCCTTTTCCCATCCGGTGGATCTTTGCACCTTCATAACTATATGTTGTTGTGTTTGTACTGCCAATTCCGTTGTCACTTATTACCTGCGAGACAAGTTGTGAAGCTGATGAGAAGTCACTCACGGGGAATACAGCACCTGTGCCTCTGGTATAAACATTAGCATCTGACATTGGCAGATATTGAATACTTGTTTTTGAGCCAAAGCCGTCAATTACATTGTTTACCAAATGGTTTGGAGTACCTGAGGCAAATGAAAACGATTTGGAAGTATTAACACATTTGTAGAAAAACTGACTGCGTCCATCACCTTTATAGTCCTCAAAATGAAAGAACACCGTGCCATAATATTCTTCCCATGTGATGTATTGAGGGTATGTAGAAAAATAGCCTGTAAGGAAGTTGACTGATGAAATATGCTCTTGGATACTAAAATCACTTCCATCACTAAGGCAAACGTTAATTCTAGTATTTGGGTTCGATGTATTTTGTCCTTTTCCAATAAAGATTACATCTGACCGTCCGTCTGCATTCATGTCCCGGGCAAATATCCTGTTGTTTTGGTAGTTAATATCGAAACTATCAAAACATTGAAGTTCCTGTTCATAGAATCCTTCACTGGTTAAATGCAACATCGACCAATCAGGCAGACTGGGTGAATCTTTTTTTATGATATCGATGTTCCCGTCTCCGTTATAATCACCAAACAATAAAAAATCATCATTCATGATATTTATGCCGGCAAAGGTTTCGATTAGAATCTGATTTGTGCCTTTAAACTCGTAAACCTTATATCCGTTGTCAGATAAAACCAGCAGGTCTGAGCAACCATCACCATTAAAATCAAGGATCCGGTTATGCATTCCTGTATCCTCTATATAGAATTTTCCAAATGATGGAATAGAGGCACTGTAAATTGATGATCCCGTATAAGTATACAAGTACCAGTTATTATTCTCATTATGGAAGAAAAATTCAAGCTTGCCGTCTCCATTATAATCTACAATGTTAAGATTACTGCTATTATAACAAATATAATAGGAAGTACTGCGTGTGAAGCTAGAGCCGGATGATGCATAGAAATAATAGAATTTTTTATCTGGATACAGTGTCTCCGGGTGCTTTTCCTGCATCATGAGGTCAGAGAGGCCGTCACCGTTGAAGTCTCCTGTCAGGAATGTCTCAAAATAAGTGTTCAGGTCACCCTGGGTGGCATAGACCATATTACCACTTGAATTGGCCAGATATAGTTTCCATTTATCATTTGAAGTATAAGACGATTTTACAGGCACTGTGACAAAATCTACCCGTCCGTCGCCGTTAAAGTCTCCATGATAGTATCTTTCATTATCGGAATTTGCGTAGTGAGTTGTTTCACTGAATTGATTAGTCTGTGATGACCAGGTAAAAACAACAGGATTCAACGCTGCATCCTGGCTGCTGTACTCAGTTACTTTAATCAGCTGTGAGTGGGAATCCAGGGTATAAGTTAAATTGTATTTCTTAAAACTTCGTCCGTTGTACTTCACCTCAATATTATCAAGCAATATATCGCGTATAAATTCCTTACCTCCGTAGTAATAAGAGTTAACATCACTCCTGAACTTATAATTGAACTGTATAGATGCAAAAGGAGCCTGAGAGGCAGAGGAGTTCCCGGTGTATAGTATTGAACCTATAGGGCGTTCATCATCTGATACGATATAGTTAAAGGCAATGTAGTTATTGTATCTGTCACTGATTTTGTTGATTCTCCACGATAAAATGGAGCCTTCGTTATTTCTAATCCGTGATCCTTCATCATTTCCAAATTCGAGGATTAAGCCTGATTTAGTGTATACCTGGAACCACTCCGGCCCGGTTCCCGTGGTTCCGTAGGCAATAATTTTCGAGAAGGTCTCAATTTCTGTCCGATATTCACTACCGGAGGCGCCGTATGTTCCGCCGGTTACTATCATTCTATTCCCGTCCAGGGCATATCTGTCAGATATTGTTCCTCTTACGGGATCTGAGATGCCATCATGATAAAGTGTCCTGTTAACTCGTGCAATAGCGGAAAGACCTCCTGTTGACCAACCTGTTCCCACCAGACCATCTGAAAAATTACTTATATAACTAAGCGTAATAGCGGGCTGAAGGCCGTTAGTACCGGTTGGTACGTCTATCGGTATCTGGTATCCTGCAGAGCCGGAGGCCAGAAGTGTCCCTGGAGTACTTCCCACAGCCAGGCCTGTATTAATCATATACGCTCCGGGGTCAATTGGATTAGAATAAGTAATATTACCGGAGATAAGCTGGCTGACGATCTCAGCGAGCATCGTTCCCCCTGCGGGAGTATAAGAATAATTTGGGGCAAAGGTTATGCTGTTAATTGCCTGGTGCAGTTGTACTCCGGATTCCGGAGTATTCAGCACAAGGTCATATGGTTGAGCTAAGGTCGTCAGAAAGATAATACTGCATGCGAACAGAAGATATATTCGTTTCATGGGTTATCAGTTTTGGTCCTATTTCGACATCACAGCACAATTACTTATTCTTTAAGAATTTTCCATTCAGATGAAGTACCGTCAAAAATGATTCTCATGAAATAAACTCCGGGAGAAAACCCGGAAAGGTTAATCTCACCTTCACTTCCCTCAATCTGCATTTCAGCCATAACCTGACCTACTGTGTTAAAAATAATCACACGGGTTGCTTCAGTTCCAACTTCAGACATGCTGATTCTTACTATGCCTTTGGTAGGATTTGGGAAAATTTTAATGGTATGGCCAGATATCTCCTTGCTCAGGACCTGCTCCTTAAAGTCCTTCAGGTCAGAAGTCAGTGTTGCGCCAGATTTAAGTTGCACTATTTCAGACTCACGTAAGATTCTGTTGCCGCTCTGATCATAAAAGAAGCTATAGCTCCTTAATGTATCCGGTGCGGAAGAAATCCCTCTGACGCAGGCAAACACTGTCAGGAAGAATATGGCAATATGTCGTTTCATCACCATAATTTTTAAGGTTACCTTGATTCAAGCATTTCAATTCTTTTCCTGAGGGCCTCCAGCTCTTTCCGCTGTTCCTGGATTGCCTGAATCATGACAGGAATAAGTCCGATATAATCAATACCAAGATTTCCGTCTTGTAAGGTGTAAACCAGGTCTGGAAATACGTCCTTCAATTCCTGGGCAATGAAACCATACTTCCTCTTTGTGAATACCTCACTATCAGGGTCATATAAATATCTGACCCTGGAGCTGTCTGCTGACGCAATTTCTTGCTGCCGGAGGTAATATGTAGATGGCTTTAAGAGATTAATTCTGTCATAGGCTTCAGATGCATTTAATAATACTATTTTTTCTTTAAACTTCTGGTCGGAGCTGCGCACAGTAAGGGTATTAGTGGACATTAATCCGGTTATGTATACATCTCCGTTGAAATATCCCGCATATTTGCCCGATATCGCTACATCCCCGGTAGTTGTGCCAAAGACTGCAGTTCCGTTATTGGATCCATATAAATACCCATAGACACCGTAATTATATCCACTTGTTACATTGCTGGCAAGGCCATATACTCCGTATGCACGGCCAGATGAAATAGGGGAAGCGCTCCAGACTCCTCCGCGTACACCATAGAGGAAGTTGCCGGATCCCGTTTCTGCCTGACCTACAATTCCATAAATGTGATTTGAGCTACCTGTACCGGTGGCTATAACACTCTTTTGAGTGCTTCCTGAACTTGATCTGTTTCCGGAGTAGAGAAAAACATCACAGGAAGAATCCCCGGGCCCGTTGTAAACAAACTTTGAAGCCGGGGTACTTGTGGTATACTTTACCCCAACGTTGCCGTTATCAAAAACCTTGATCTGGCTGTGCAGAATAGCCGGTATAACGCTCAACAAAGCAATTATACTCACTCGCAAATAAGCATTAGTAATTGAGTTCATGAGAGGTTATTTTATTGTTAAACATTTAACAATATACCGTACGTGTCATAAGTACCTCATTTGTGACACGAAAAATCAAAGTATTTTTGATTAATCTGACAAATTTTTTTTGAAATTAAAGATTCAGTTCCCCTGGACTAAATAAAGCATTTGGAAGGCATAATTGAAGAAAAGTGGCTGGATACACGATAGAATCTCCGTCTTGTCAATCAATCTGATTAAGTATGGCTATTTTTTATTGTTGATAATGAGTGCGCCTATCACGCCGGGAACCCATCCGCACAGGGTAAGCAGAAAAATGATGAGGAATGATCCGCAGCCTTTGTCTACAACCGCCAGGGGAGGGAATAATATGCATACGAGGACGCGCCAGAAACCCATTGTTATTTTCGAAATTCGATTATAAAATTAAGAAATATTTCACTTTCGTCATCCCTGCAATCTGGCTGCCTCGCTAAAATGACCTTCCGGGTCATTATTTCACACCTGGCCCTATAGTGCCCGTTGCCTCCAGCCTTGATAGATGATCCGCTGCCTGTAGTATCTTCAGCTTAAGGTCAGCCGGGTAATCGGGGTGATCATCCAGGAACTTTTCAACTGTGGCTCTGGCCCCTGGCGAATAGTGACCTGCAAGTGTTGCTGAAATCCAGCTTCCAGGGAAGAAAATGTCTCCGTTAGCCTTGATTTCTTCCAGAATCTCCAGCGAGGGAAGGATATATTTCTCAGACTTCTCAGCCACCAGCGGGTGATGAAGATAACCCAGGGCTTCAAGCACCCAGGGTTCGTGCTCGCGATTGGCGGGGTCACGCAGACTCCAGAAGAAGGCATTGCGGACCGCGGTGTCGGCAGATACTGCCGGAGTCACAAAGTCAAACTGTTCCAGCCTCTCTTTACCAGCTATCCATTTGCGTTGCCGGGCAAGTATGCTGCCGGCATCCGGATGACCCTTCAGTGCAAGGGTCAGTGCAAGGGTACAGAGCTCATCCTCGCTCAGTCTGACTGTGGTTGACAGCGGCAGGCCCCGGCTTATTCCGCCCGGCAGCTCCCCGGATTTCCATATTGACTCAAGGTAATCCAACCCCTGCGTGGTAATGGTCACATTCCTCAGCGTGTTGAACCATGCACGTTTTTCTGCCGGGCTTTCTGCTGAGGCTATTTTCCCCCTCAGCATTGCTTCAGCCGCCGGTGCACGCAAAGCCCTTTCCTCCGGGTTCAGATAGTTCCACCACACTGAAGCGAACCTGCCTGAAAGGTAATTGCGCAGTTGCAGGTCAGAGATCACCTGAATGTCCCTGAATGCCGTCTCATAAAAATCTGCCGGCCTGCTTGTCCCGTTTACCAGGTTCTCATACATGTTTATCCAGATGATCCCCTTTAACAGTGGATCCTGCATTCCGGGCAGGCGGGCCAGAAGGTACTTTGCACTTATACTGTCGAAAAGGAAGGTGCCGTAAGCTCTTCCTGAGATATCCGGAATTATGCACAGCGGCTTGCCAGGAGTGGAGACCCGGGAATCGCGATCCGCCGGTTGAAGGTCAGCAATGACAGTATCAGATGCAGTGATCACCATAGTCTTCAGAGTCTGTGGCCAATGCCGGAGCTTACCTGCCGGATCATCCTCCCTGAATGAGACCCTGTAACCGTTTTCCTCGGTTAAGACCGGGGTTATTACCGGCATGCCGGCCTCTCTGACCCACATCCTGCTCCATTCATTCAGCGGCCTGCCGGAGGTCTTCTCAAGAATTGCAACCAGGTCATCCCACCGTGCGTTGCCCCATGAATACTCCTTCAGGTAGATCTGCAACCCCCTCTTAAGGTTCTCCTCCCCGGCAAGCTGCTCGAGCTGCCGCATCACTATGGGCGCTTTGTTGTAGATGATATCTCCGTAGAGCGAGCCGGCATCCTTCAT
>DHUL01000032.1 GCA_002409145.1 Bacteroidales bacterium UBA5235 | reverse complement strand
AAAGTAGTAATATTGCACCCGCTTTCGACGCAAGAACTGTCGAAAAGGTCCCATAGCTCAGTTGGTTAGAGCCCCTGACTCATAATCAGGGAGTCCTTGGTTCAAGCCCAAGTGGGACCACTGATTGTATCTGCCTGTATGAACGAACACATTGGTCATATCATACATGAAATCACTCCGCTGTCGGATAAAGACTGTTTTTACATTGCCGACCGTCGAAAATCGGAATTCACCTATCCTTTGCATTCACACAGCGAATTCGAGATTAATTATGTGGAAAATGCGGAAGGTGTAAGACGTATTGTTGGTGACTCGGTTGAGATCATTGGCAAATATGACCTTACATTGATCGCCAGTGAAGAACTGGAGCATGTCTGGGAGCAGCATCATTGTACAGCTAAAAACATCCGGGAGATAACCATCCAGTTCTCGAAAGATCTCTTTTTCGGAAATTTCATCCATAAGAACCAGTTCAGTAGCATCCGAAAAATGCTTCACAACGCACAAAAAGGGATCAATTTCCCCATGGAGGCCATTATGAAGGTTTATCCCATGCTCGATACGCTCTCCGCTGAGAAGTCGGGTTTCCATGCTGTGATCAGACTGTTGACCATTCTTTATGAGCTTTCCCTTTGTGACAACTACCACACGCTTGCCAGCTCCTCCTTTGCCCATATCGAAGAAAATACGGACAGCAGGAGGGTACGTAAAATTTACGAATACATCAATCATCATTACAACGAGGAGATTCGGTTAGAAGATCTGGCATCTGTAGTGGGAATGACACCGGTGGCGTTAAGTCGTTTCTTTAAACTTAGATCCGGGAAAACGGTGTCCGACTATATAATCGATATCCGCTTGGGACACGTTACAAGGCTTTTGGTGGACACCACCAATTCTATCTCCGAGATATGTTATGAATGCGGTTTTAATAACCTATCCAATTTCAATCGTATCTTCAAAAAGAGGAAGGAGTGCTCTCCGAAAGAGTTCCGTGAGAATTACCGGAAAACCAAGTTGATCATCTGAGTTTACTGTTAAACCGACGCTTTATTATCCTCTGTTGTGAAATATTATCATATATTTTATAACGGACTGTTTTGTCATGTTCTTTAATTCGCTATGGGGTAGGTTTCTGAGTGAAGTTAAGAGAGGACCACATTGTGGATGCAGGTTAAAAAAGTATTAAAATAGGATAAGATAATATGTGAATTTTCTGTTTGTTGCTCTTACATTTGTATACTGGAATGTGATTTTTTATTAATGATAATTTACATTGTATGAAAAACATCATTGTGTTAAGCTTGGCTCTGATCGTGAGCTTTCAGCTGATGGCACAACAGCGCAGGGTCTCCGGAACTGTTGTCGACAGCAGGGATCAATCTGCTATGATTGGTGCCAATATCATTGAAAAAGGAACTGCTAACGGTACGGTGACCGACAATGACGGCAGGTTTTTCCTGAACCTGACCACTTCCAACCCGGTACTGGTGATCTCCACCATTGGATATAAAACTGTGGAGGTGACGGTAGGAAACCGTTCCATCCTTAACCTTGAAATGTACGAAGATACCGAGCTGCTAGACGAAGTGGTTGTGGTGGGATACGGTACAATGAGAAAAAGTGATATCTCCGGAGCTTCCGTCACTGTGGGCGAAGATGCCATCAGGGGATCGGTCATCACCAACCTCGACCAGGCATTGCAGGGACGTGCTGCCGGTGTTACCTCCGTGATGACGTCGGGTGCACCCGGCTCCTCCGTATCGATTCGCGTAAGAGGACAGTCTACCATCAACGCCAATGCGGAACCACTCTATGTAATTGACGGGGTGATTGTGCAGGGCGGCGGACGCAGCGGCCATGACTTTGGGCTGGGGGATGCGCTGGGCAACAGCCCCATCTCTACCATCTCACCCCTGTCTACCATCAACCCTTCCGATATCCTTTCCATGGAGATATTGAAGGATGCTTCTGCCACTGCCATCTACGGAGCGCAGGGTGCCAACGGGGTGGTGCTGATCACCACCAAGCGAGGCAAGGCTGGTGAGGCCAGGTTTACCTACGAGGGGATGTACGGTGTGCAACGACAGGCTGCCCGCGTAGACATGATGAATCTGCGTGAATTTGCCGAATACAGCAACCAGGTATCCCTCTCCGAAAATCGCCCCGAGTTTGCCGACCCATCGCTGCTCGGCGCCGGCACCAATTGGCAGGATGCTGTCTTCCGTCGTGCACCGATGTACCAGCACCAGCTATCCGCAGAGGGAGGTACCGATGCAGTACGTTACTTTGTTTCGGGTTCTTTTATGAAACAGGATGGTACCATTATCGGTACCAAGTTCAACCGTTACTCTTTCCGTACAAATCTCGACTCGCAGCTGAAGAAGTGGTTGAAGCTGGGACTGAATGCTATGTATTCACAGACCGACGAGCGGCTTGGGCTGGCCGACAGCCAGGAGGGTGTGATCACCTACTCGCTGCTGACCCCACCCGACATACCCATCTATGACCTCGACGGCAACTACGCCTCGGTGATCCGCGAAGGGTATACCCGCATCAATCCTATTGCCATGGTGCTTGACGAGGATATCCTGCTGGGAAGAAATAAACTCAACGGTAGCATTTTTGCCGATGTGATGCCTCTAAAAAATCTGGTATGGCACAGCGAGCTGGGTTTCGATATAGGTAGCTCACGCGGCGAACGTTTTGAACCTTCCGTACGTTATGGCAACTGGAGCAGGGATAAAAATATGAGTTCCATACAAAAGAACGACAATCGTTTCTGGCAGCTGAAGAACTACCTTACCTATTCGGGAAACCGAGACAAGCATAGCTACACAATGATGCTCGGGCAGGAGATGTGGGAGTCCACGTACGAATACCAGAGCGTGACCGCTTCTTCACTGCCTTCCAACGACATCAAGAATCCCAGTCTCGGTACCGATCCGCTGATTACTTCCGGATTCGGCAGCTCCGCCATGGCTTCCTTCTTCGGTCGCGTTACCTATAACTACGACAACCGCTACATGGGCACCTATACTTATCGCCGCGACGGTTCTTCCAACTTTGGGCCCAAGAACCGTTGGGCCGGCTTTCATGCTTTTGCCGCCTCCTGGCGCTTTTCCAAAGAAGCATTTTTTCAATCGCTCTCGGAGGTGATGAGCAACGGTAAGCTGCGTTTCGGCTGGGGACAGACTGGTAACGCCAACATCGGCGGTTACCGGTGGGGCGCTGCCATTGCACGTATGCCATCGGGACTGGGGCTCGGCTATCGCCAGTCCAATATTGCCAATCCCTACATCAAGTGGGAGACCCAGGAGCAATGGAACATCGGCCTCGACCTCAACTTCCTGCGTGACCGCATCGGTTTGGTGGTGGATGCTTACGACAAGACCTCAAAAGATATGCTGATGCCGTTGCAGCTTCCCTCCTACATGGGCACCCGGGGAAATGCATCCTCGGCACTGGCGGCACCTTACGGTAACTACGGGACTATTAATAACAAGGGACTCGAGTTCACCCTGAACACCCACAACCTGACCGGTGTTTTTGCGTGGGATACCGAGTTTCAGATCTCTTTCAATAAGAACAAGCTGGTGGCACTTGATGGCACCGATGCGGTACATATTGAAGGGTACGGACAGTGGAGCGATGTGGTCTCCATCAGTAACGTGGGAGAGTCGCTCTATAATTTTTACGGTTACAAGGTGGCTGGCGTCTACAGGGACCTGGACGACCTGAGGAACTCTCCCAAGCCGGAAAAGTATCCCACCGACGGCGTCTTCAACCGTTACAACACTACCTGGGTGGGTGACCTCAAGTTTAAGGACCTGAGCGGGCCGGAAGGAAAACCCGATGGGGTGATTGACACCTACGACAGGACGAACATCGGTTCACCGCTACCCAAATTTACCTTCGGGATGACCAATAGCTTTCGATATCGGAATTTTGATATATCGGTTTTCCTCAACGGATCCTATGGCAACAAGGTGTACAACTACACCGCTATCAATCTCTCCAATATGAAGAGTGCATGGGACAACCAGCTGCGTCTTATTACCGGCCGGGCCAACTTGGCGGCGATCGATCCCGACAAGAACTATCCTGCTTCTGTGAACGGCGTTACGGTGTATGAATGGAGCGAGGACATCTCCAATATACGGGTAACCAACCCTGATACACGCATTCCCAGAGCCATAGCCAACGACCCCAACGACAACGACCGCATCAGCGACCGGTATATAGAGGATGGTTCCTACCTCCGTATCCGGAATATCACACTGGGATATACCCTTCCGGCTTCGGTGTCGCGCAAGTGGATGGTCGAAAATATCCGGGTGTATGCCAACATCCAGAACCTCTACACCTTTACCAACTATACCGGATACGATCCGGAGATCGGTGCTAGTACGGCGAGCCAGAATGTCTTCGGACTCGATAACGGACGTTATCCCTCCCCGCAAGTTTACTCATTTGGCGTGACTCTTTCGTTTTAATCACCCTCAACAAGAACAGGATATGAACACATATAGTATCACCATAAAAAGTATTATCGTGACCGTCGTGCTGCTCCTGCTGGCCGGATGCGAGGATTTCCTCAACCGCCCTACGGAAGACAACTACACGGTGGACAGCTTCTACAAGACCGACGAGCAGTGCTTCCAGGCAGTCAATCCGGTCTACAACTCTCCCTGGTATGATTTTCAGCGAGGTTTCTTCAAGGTGGGAGAGGTGCTCGCAGGTAACTACTACTGGGGATCCTCGCCCTACCTCACCTTCACCATCAACTCCACAGACCAGGACCTGGTGAACATGTCGGCCTCCCTCTGGTCGGTGAATGCCTACTGCAATGGTATAATCGAGAACCTGGACATGAAGGCGGGACCCAACGTGAGCGAACATGCAAAAAACACCGTCAAGGGTGAAGCTCTGGTATGGAAGGCGATGGCCTACTTTTATCTGGTACGCACCTTTGGGGCAGTGCCCATTATCCACAACAATTCGACAATGATCTCCGAAGGCAACTATAACAGCATCTTTAAGGCTACCATCCCCAACGTCTACGATTATATTATCATGTCGCTCGAAAAAGCCATTGAATGGTTACCGGAGAGTAACGATCCAGGGCGCATAGACCGTTACTCTGCTTACGGATTGCTTTCGAAGGTATACCTTACCAAATCGGGCTATGGCATGAGCGGCAGCCGCAATCAGGAAGATCTTGATAAGGCTGCAGAATATGCCCGTAAGGTGATCGACGAAAGCGGCCGTCGCCTGTTGCCGGTTTATTCCGACGTCTTTCGCCTGAAGAATAATTTCAGCCAGGAGAGCCTGCTGGCATGGCACTGGGTGGTTTCCAACCAGTGGACCTCGCAGAACACCCTCCAGTCGGACCTTGGCATTGTCGGATTCGACGAATATGGAGCCACATGGGGTGGCTATGCCGGCCCCTCGGTCGACCTGCAGGATGCATTTGGCGAAAACGCCCTGAGCCTTACCCGCAACAACGTGGATGCACGCCGCAAGGCCACCATGATGATGTACGGTGATAAGTACGATTACTTCTGGGTGGACAAGGGTGGCTTCGACTATACCCAGTTCGCCATCGTAGACATGGAGTATCAAAGCCCGGTCGGCGCCAACGAGGTAAAACATCTGGTAGGAAACGACAACGACCATCAGATTGGTATCGGTCATGCCATGGCGCGTATGGCTACCAGTCTGAGTACCCATCTGCTGCGCTTGTCCGATGTTTACCTGATCTATGCCGAGGCGGTGCTGGGAAACAGCGCTTCCACCTCCGATGCGAAGGCACTCAAGGCATTCAACGATGTGCGGGGACGCTCACTGCAGGGGTATGAACCAAAGACCTCCATCACCTGGCAGGATATCTGGAAGGAACGTCGCCTGGAGCTGGCCTGCGAAGGAGATCGCTGGTACGACTATGTGAGGTGGCACTATTATGAACCGGTCAAAGCGATTGCAGAGATCAAGGCACAGCGGAGAAATCAGTATATCGGTCTGGGTCAGTACTACAAGACAGGTGTTCTGAATCCCTCGGAGACTTACTACGATACCGGTGCAGCGGCTCCCAACGTGACCGATGCTCATTTTCAGCTTCCTTTCCCGGATACCGACCTGACGATGAACCCCAACCTGCTGAAGGATCCGGTGGAGTTTGACCTGTCAACCATTCATTATTAACCAAGAGGAGATTTTTATTATGAAGAAGATAAAATTCGATATAGTGGGATGGTTGCTGTCCCTGTTGCTGATCGCCCTCTTCACCTTCGGAGCGCAGTCGTGCGATGACAACCCCGACAAGTTTGTACTGACCGACGGAATTCCCGAAATCTATTACGTCCGTGTACCCAATCCTGCATCAGCCGATTCTTTGTTGGTGCGTGCCTTCATGGATAACAGCATTGTGCTGGTGGGGAAGAATCTGACCAGCATCCGCGAGATGTGGTTCAACGACAAGAAAGCGCTCCTCAATTCCAGCTTTATCACCGATAACAACCTGTTTGTTACCGTGCCGAAAGAGATCCCCACCGTGGTGACCGACAAGATCTACATGATCACCATGGGGAACGATACTGTCACTTACGACTTCGGCGTACAGGTACCCGGTCCGGTGGTATCACGCATTTCCTGTGAATATGCACACGACGGCGATGAGGCGATCCTTTACGGCGATTATTTTATTGATGATCCCAACGTGCCGCTTTCCATCACCATGGCGGGCAACATCCCTGTCACAGAGATTCTCAGCATTGAGAAGACGAAGATCACCTTCCGCATCCCCGTAGGAGCGCAGAAGGGATACCTCAACGTGAAGTCGATCTACGGTACCGGCCGCTCCAGGTTCCAGTTCCGGGATGACCGCGGCATGATTCTCGACTGGGATAACCTCAATGCCAATGGTGGGTGGCGGTCTGGTAAAATAAAAAACAGCAATCCGGAAGGAATCAGTGGAAACTATGTTTACTTCACCGGAGCGTTGGATGGTGATCCGACGAAAGACTGGGCGGAGGATGACTTCTCCTTTAACCTGTGGGGATCGGAAAACGGACGTCCCGAGGGGGATCTCTTTCCCTCCGATCCGGCCAGTTCGACACTCAAGTTTGAGATCAATGTGACGCAACCTTGGTCATCCCTTGCATTGCAGATGATCTTTACTCCCTGGAGTTTGAAAAAAACAAATGGTTATATTGCCGACGGGGTCACGCCGCGTGGTCTCTGGAGGCCCTGGGAGGGCATCGGAGCCTACCAGACCGACGGATGGGTAACTGTTTCCGTACCGTTGACCGAGTTTAAGTACGACCACATGGGCGGTACGCTGGAGATGGCTCCCAAAGGCAACTATGGTGGACTCACTTTCTTTGTCTATCACGGCGGAATCACCGGTACGGCTTGTACCCCCTATATCTGCATCGACAATATCAGAGTTGTTCCGAACGAATAAAATCCATAGAATATGAAAAATATAATTGCCAAAAGAAACAGATGGTCCGGAATGGCACTTTTTGCACTCTTGCTGAGCAGCCTCCTGCTGATGCCATCGTGCGACAAAGAGGAGATGAACAGGAACCCCCTGCTTCAGTCGTTCGGCCCTTCTCCTGCCCTGCGCGGCGGTGAGCTCCGCTTTATTGGTCAAAACCTGAACCAAGTTTCGGCGATAATTTTCCCGGGACTTACCGGTGGAACGATACAGGTGACCGACATCATCGTCGTGAATGAACGGGAGATCAAGGTGGTCATACCTCAGGATGCAGGTGTCGGTATTGTAACGCTTATCACTTCAATCGGCGAGATTAAAACCATCACCCCGCTCACCTATTCGGAACCAATTTACATCAGCAAGGTATCGCCCCTGAAGGTGAAGGCGGGAGAGACACTCACTATCGAAGGAGACTACCTTAACCTGATCCGGCAAGTGATCTTCTTCGATGGTGTGGTGGTTGAGGCTGATGATTTCCTGCCCGGACAGACACGAAAGAAGCTGCAGGTAACGGTGCCGCCAGAAGCACAGAGCGGGAAGATCATCGTCTCCAACGGAGAAGAGATTCCCATCGAGGTTTACTCTCAGGATCCGGTACAGGTGGTACTCCCCTCTATCACTTCACTGGCACCCGGACTGATCCGGCCGGGTGGTGAATTAACCATTAGCGGTAAGGATTTCGACCTGGTGGATGCCGTCAAATTCGGAGGTGAAAAGGTAGTAACAGCGTTCAACCTGAACGAAGCACAGACGGAGATCAGGGTGCCCGTACCTGCCGATGCGCAGGACAGCACGGTGATACTGATCGCAAAATCGGGGGTGGAGGTATCGAGTGCTACCACCCTTGTCACGGTGGTTCCTTCCGAGATCAGCCTCTCCTCTACAACCATCAGGAGCGGCGGTATGCTCACGCTGACGGGAAAAGACATGGATCTGGCATCAGCAGTGATGTTTGGAACACTGGAGGCCGGGGTGGCCCTGCAGACAGCTACCTCCCTCACGGTGGTGGTGCCCGATAAGGCATCCGCCACGACAGCTACCCTGCAGACCCTTTCAGGGAAAACGGTTGATACACCTGCTTTCACCTACGTAAAGCCGGTGATTGCCTCCATCACACCCGAAACGGTGATGGCGGGAACAGATGTGACGATCACCGGTACCAACCTGGGCCTGATCCGACAGATACTATTCCCCACAGCTCAGAAACCGGTGTTGGTAGAACCCGTTTCAGAGACCTCCCTGGTGGTTACGGTGCCGACGGATGCCACCAGTGGCAACGTTATCTCTATCACCGTGAACGGCACAGAAGTGGTGTCGCCGGTGTCGCTGACAGTTACACCGGCAGATATCCCCGTGGTTACATCCGTGCCGGATGCCGTCAAGCCGGGTGCATTACTGGTGTTTCAGGGAACGAAACTGAATCTGGTAGAGACAGTGATGTTCCAGGATGGAATCAAGGCCACCAGCTTTGGTGTGCGCAGCTCCACCTTGCTGGAGGTGTATGTGCCGGAGGATGCACTGAGGGGATTGAACAGTGTGGAGCTGCTTACCTTTGCAGGCAAGACGGTGACAGTCCCTGTCACCGTCAGCGGCCGGGATCCTATTACGGCCAACACGGTGATGATTTACGACTTTGATACCAACAGTACAGGTCACGCTGTTGACTGGGATAACTGGGGCGGTTCTTATGATGCCGAAAGCAGCAAAGCCAATGGATATATTACGCTGGTGGCCCGTCCGGGATGGTGGGTGATTGGTTGCAATCATCTTACCTGGCCTTCTGTGAACCCGAATGATTATGTATTGAAGGTTGACATTAAAGTAACACAGCCTATTCTGATCACGGGCGGTTATGAATTCCTCTTCCGTATAGGCGGTCAGGATGTTAGTTCACAACTCATGGGGGAAGGCAATTACATCACTACCCCGGCTAACGACTGGGCAACCATCACCCTGCCAATCAGCGGTAAACTGTCCAATCCAACCAATACAGGAGGAGAAGTGGGTATTATCCTCAACTGGTCGGATGCGGGAATCAACTTCTCCGGATTATGTTTCGACAATATCCGGTTTGAGAAGATCAATTAACTTTTGGAAGATCAGTTTTGTAGCAGGAGAGTGAAAAACTCTCCTGTTTAACACGTTTTTGTGCATGAAACCATTCCGGATAGTACTGCTTTACTTTCTTCTTCTTACTGCGTGTGCGGAAAAGAGTAATCCCCCTCCGCTGGCTGAACCGCCGCGACTGTTGAGCAGTATGCCTGCCGATCATCAGACGGAGGTTACCGAAGGCGTGATGGAGATCCTGCTGTTGTTCGACCAGAATGTGACTCTCGGGCCATCACCCCGGATTACCCTGAATGAAGTGCTGATTACTGATCTCAGGCCCGGTACCGGAGGGGAATTGAAGTTGATCGTCACCCCGTTGGAGCCCGCAGTAACCTACACGCTGGTCGTACCCGGCTATACGGTCAAAGGACCAACTGGTGTCTTTCTTCCTGCGGAGATCAGGCTCGTGTTCACTACCCGCACACCAACGCCGCCGCACGAGGGCCTTTCCCCTCAGGCGGAAAAATTGTTGTTATTCATGAGAGAACAACAAGGTAAAGCCATCCTCTCCGGCACCATGGCTCACGTGGCCTGGAACATCAACGAGGCGGAGTGGGTGCACCTCCACACCGGTAAATGGCCGGCGATCAATGGCTTCGACTATGTCCACCTGCAATCATCTCCCGCCAACTGGATCGATTACGGTAAGACTACCGTGGTGGAGGCGTGGTGGGCTGCCGGAGGGCTGGTGTCTGCTTCCTGGCACTGGAACGTGCCTGCCAACAGCGGAGAGGAGGGCAAGTATTCCTTCTATTGGGGCAGTAAACCAGAAGAGACTCTTTTCGATGTGCGGAAAGTGGATGATCCCGCTTCTGAGGAGTACAGACGGATGATTGCCGATATCGACAAGCTATCCGGCTATCTAAAGTTGCTGAAAGAGAAAAATATCCCAGTTATCTGGCGTCCGCTGCATGAAGCAGCCGGAAACATGGGTGCCTATCCCGGAGGAACAGCCTGGTTCTGGTGGGGTGCTGGCGGACCGGAGCCATTTAAAAAACTCTGGCGGCTGATGTTCGAGCGGATGACGCACCACCATGAGCTTGACAACCTGATCTGGGTGTGGACCTCACAGGTGATCGACGCCGACTGGTATCCGGGTGATGACTATGTGGATATGGTGGGAAGGGATCTATACAATCAACAGGCGGCAACAACCATCAAAAGTGAATTCACGACGCTGCAACAACGTTATCCCGGCAAACCTGTCGCCTTGAGCGAGTGTGGTAGCGTAGCAACGATTTCTGTTCAGTGGAACGCCGGTGCCAAGTGGCTCTGGTTTATGCCATGGTATGATTACAACCGTACCCTCAATCCAGGTAGCGAAGCATTCCTGCTGAAGACACATGAGCATGCCCCCATTGACTGGTGGGAAGATGCCGTGGCGCAGCCTTTTGTACTTACACGCGATGAATTACCCGATCTGAAATAAAAGATGATATGAATAAAAGAAAAATTCTCACGGGCTCATTGCTTTCAATCCTTCTTTTCACCGGTTCGTCCTGTGCGGAGAAAAAATCGTCGTGTGAGGGTGAGGAAATGAGCCGCCCACAAAGAACGGCAGAAACGGAAAAGCTGTTGTACAACGTGAAAGCGATTGCAGTGGACGGTTTTATGTTCGGGCACCAGGATGATCCGCTTTATGGTGTCACCTGGGAGGGCGACAGCGGTCGCTCCGATGTACGGAGCGTGACGGGCGACTATCCGGCAGTGATGGGATTCGACATCGGTAAGATCGAGCACGGCAGTGAGAAGAACATCGACAATGTCTCCTTCGCCATCATCCGGGAGGAGATGATCCGTCACTACGAACGGGGAGGGATGATCACCGTCAGCTGGCATGTTGATAACCCGCTTACAGGCAGCAATTCGTGGGATGTTAGCCACAACGATGTGGTGCAATCAGTGCTACCCGGAGAAGAGAAGCATGAGCTCTTCATTGGCTGGCTTGAGAAAGCTGCTGCCTTTTTCAACTCGCTCACCACGGATGATGGGACAAAGATACCGGTGCTCTTCCGCCCCTGGCATGAGCATACCGGCAGCTGGTTCTGGTGGGGCAAGGATCTCTGCAGCGTGGAGGAGTACACCGCTCTCTGGGAGATGACCCGCAGTCATTTCGACCGGGCGGGTGTCGACAACCTGCTCTACGCCTACTCCCCCGACCTGCAAGGGCCCGGAGAGATCTACCTGGAGCGTTATCCTGGCGATGACTATGTGGACCTGCTGGGGCTGGACGGCTACCACCGCAACAACGGGAAGGGAATAGAAGCCTACCAATCCTCGCTCGACACCATCCTTTCCTTTCTGACGGAGGAGGGTGCAAAGCGTAACAAACCGATCGCGCTCACTGAGACAGGACTGGAAGCGATACCCATTGCCGACTGGTGGACCGGCGTGCTTCTCCCGCTGCTGGAACGCTATCCGGTGAGTTATGTGCTGGTGTGGCGCAACGCTCGAGAGCGGCCCGACCACTACTATGCACCCTACCCGGGTCAACTCTCGGCCGACGATTTCGTCACCTTCTATGAACATCCCAAAACCCTGTTCAGTAAAGATATCCCCAACCTGTATCAATAGAAATATTAAGACCACAACAATGAAGTCATATAAGCAACAGATCAAAGAGATGCGGGAGAAACATGAGAAGCTTCTTGCCCGAAAGAATGAACCACTGCCGGGAGAAAATGGCTGGTATAACCGTTACCGGTATCCGGTGCTCACCGCAACCCATACCCCCCTGCACTGGCGGGTTGATTTCGACCCGGAAACGAACCCTTTCCTGATGGAGCGCATCGGCATGAATGCCACCATGAATGCCGGAGCCATCAAGTGGAACGGACGCTACCTGATGATGGTGCGCGTGGAGGGTGCCGACCGTAAGTCCTTCTTCGCCATCGCTGAGAGCCCCAATGGCACCGACAACTTCCGCTTCTGGGACTACCCGGTGGAGATACCCGAACTGGACGATCCGGCTACCAACACCTACGATATGCGGCTTACGGCCCATGAAGATGGTTGGATTTATGGCATCTTCTGCGCCGAACGATTCGATGAGACTGCCGCACCGGGTGATCTCTCCAGGGCAAAAGCCTCCGCAGGCATTGTGCGCACGAAAGATCTGATTACCTGGGAGCGTTTGCCCGACCTGGTCTCCTCCAGCCAACAGCGCAATGTGGTGCTCCATCCTGAGTTTGTGGAAGGAAAATATGCCCTCTACACCCGTCCCCAGGATAACTTTATCGATGCCGGTAAGGGACAGGGTATCGGCTGGGCACTCATCGATGACATGACACGGGCTGTAGTCATGGAGGAGACAATCATCGATCGCCGCTATTACCACACCATCAAGGAGGTGAAAAACGGTGAGGGGCCAGCGCCCATCAAAACACCACAGGGATGGCTCCACCTGGCGCACGGCGTGCGCGCATGTGCCGCAGGTCTGAGATATGTATTATATTTGTATATGACTTCTCTCGAAGACCCCTCGAAGTTGATTGCCTCACCCGGAGGGTATTTCATGGCTCCCCAAGGAGAGGAGCGGGTGGGTGATGTCTCCAACGTGCTCTTCAGCAACGGCTGGATTGCCGATGAGGATGGCAGGGTCTTTATATACTATGCCTCTTCAGACACACGGATGCATGTGGCCACCACCACCGTAGAACGACTGGTAGACTACTGCCTCCACACCCCGGAGGATGGACTCACGTCCGGGGCGTCGGTCAGGATCCTCAAAAAGCAAATAGAGAGAAACCTTGAGATCCTCAAAACAATTGATTAACGGCGGGTGTGAAACCATCCGGAAAATGAAAAACAGATGATCACCTTAAAGGAAAAAATTGGTTATGGATTTGGCGACGCCGCCTCTTCCATGTTCTGGAAGATTTTTGGGATGTATTCCCTCTTTTTCTACACCGACGTGTTTGGCATCACTGCCGCCGCCGCCGGCACCATGTTTTTGATTGCCCGATTGTGGGATTCATTCTTCGACCTCTTTGTCGGCATCATGAGCGACCGTACAAAAACGCGGTGGGGGAAATACCGGCCCTACCTGCTCTGGTTCGCCATACCTTTTGCCGTGATGGGGGTCATCACCTTCTTTACACCCGACTTCGGCCAGACAGGCAAGCTGGTCTATGCCTACGTGACCTACTCACTGATGATGATTGTCTATTCACTCATCAATGTACCTTACGCATCGCTGTTGGGCGTTATTTCACCCGATCCCCGCGAACGGAATACACTTTCTTCCTATCGGATGTCATTCGCATTTATTGGCAGTTTTATCACCTTCATGTTGCTGCAACCATTGATCGATTTCTTTTCAAAGCAGTTTGGGCGTGAAGAGACCCTGCTGGCATCACAACTTGCCGACGGATCGGTGAGCACCAACCCCGTGGGATGGGTGATGGGTGTGGGTGCCATCGGGGTGATCTGTGTAGTGCTCTTTCTGCTCTGTTTCTCCTGGACCAGAGAACGGGTAAAACAGATTGAGAGCGAAGAACAGGTATCGGTGAAGCAGGATTTGAAAAACCTGTTTCACAATGCACCCTGGTGGATCCTAGTCGGTACCGGACTGGCAGCGCTGCTCTTCAATGCCATCCGCGATAGCGTGGCCATCTACTACTTCCGCGACTACGTGCAGATAAACTACCGAATGGCAGGTACCGGATGGGACATGACTACCATCTACTTCCTGGTGGGGCAGGCTGCCAACCTGCTGGGTGTGATGGTCGCACCCCCTCTCTCAGCCCGTTTTGGCAAGCGGAGGACCTATATGATTGCCATCCTGATGGCCGGGGTTCTGAGTACCGGTTTCTATTTTATTCCCAACAACATCGGCTGGATACTTATTTTTCAGTTCTTCATCTCGATCTTCGCCGGTTATGTACTGCCCCTGCTCTGGTCTATGTTCTCTGATATCGTGGATCACCAGGAGCTGACTACCGGGCGTCGCGCCAGCGGACTGATCTTCTCCTCCTCCTCCATGTCGCAGAAGCTGGGCTGGGCCCTTGGTGCGGCACTGAGCGGCTGGGTGCTGGCCTACTTCAAGTATGCTCCCGACGCGCTGCAGCAAAGCGCGAAGACCATACAGGGTGAGCATCTGATGATCTCGCTGCTGCCTGCTGTCTGTTGCCTCTTGGCATTCATCGGGATGTACTTTTATCCGTTATCGGACAAAAAGGTGAAGCAGAACTACCAGCAGCTGGAAGAGAAACGCGCAGCAACACAGGTTAAATAAATTTTTGCTACACCAAAATAACAGGATTATGCAATATGGTTATTTCGATGATGCCAGACGGGAATATGTGATCACCAACCCCCGTACGCCCTGGCCCTGGATCAACTACCTGGGCAACAAAGACTTTTTCTCGATAATCTCAAACACTGCCGGGGGCTACAGCTTCTACCGTGATGCGCGTCTTCGCCGTATCACGCGCTACAGGTACAACAATGTGCCGATGGATGACGGAGGCAAATATTTCTATATCAACGATAACGGATCTGTATGGTCTCCCGGCTGGAAGCCGGTGAAGGCTGAGGTGGAGGACTACTCCTGCCACCATGGTATGGGTTACACCCGGATAGGTTCGGAGAAGAACGGCCTGCGGGCAGATATGCTCTTCTTTGTGCCCCTGGGCGACACCTGCGAGGTGCAGCGTATAACTCTCCGAAACAACAGAAGGATTCCGAAACGTATCCGCCTCTTCTCATTCGTGGAGTGGTGCCTGTGGAACGCACATGACGACCAGACAAACTTCCAGCGTAACTTCTCCACCGGAGAGGTGGAGGTAGAAGAAGGAGTCATCTATCACAAGACGGAGTACCGCGAGCGTCGCAACCATTATGCTTTCTATTCGGTCAACCAGCCGGTTGCAGGTTTTGATACTGACCGCGAAACATTTCTCGGGCTCAGCAATGGTTTTGACAGGCCTGACACGGTCTTCGCAGGCCGGCCGCAGAACAGCGTCGCTCACGGATGGTCACCGGTGGCATCGCATTGTCTCATTGTTGACCTTGAACCGGGCGAGGTGAAGGAATATGTCTTCGTACTGGGCTATGTAGAAAATCCTGACGGTGAAAAGTTCATCGCTCCGAAAGTCATAAACAAGATCCGGGCCAGTGCCATGACCGGAAGGTACGACTCCGTGGAAAAGGTTGATGCCGCATTCGCAGCGCTGAAGGAGTACTGGGAAAGGCATCTCTCGGTGATGACCCTCATCCATCCTGACCCGCGGCTTGAAAGGATGGTCAATACCTGGAACCCGTACCAGTGCATGGCTACTTATAATTTTTCGCGCAGCGCATCCTATTTTGAGTCCGGCATTGGACGCGGGATGGGCTTCCGCGACTCCAACCAGGATCTGGCCGGATATGTACAGATGATCGCACCCCAGGCGCGCGCGAGGATTATTGACATCGCCTCAACACAGTTGCCTGACGGCAGCGCATACCACCAGTACCAGCCGCTGACCAAACGTGGCAATGCAGAGATTGGCGGTAACTTCAACGATGACCCTCTGTGGCTCATCTTCGGGGTGGCAACATATCTTAAGGAGACAGGCGACTGGTCAATACTTGATGAAACAGTGCCATTCAACAATAATCCTGATGATTCGGCAAGCCTCTTCGAGCATCTGCGCCGGTCATTCATGCACGTGGCAGACAACCTGGGACCTCATGGTCTGCCGCTGATCGGACGTGCAGACTGGAACGACTGCCTTAACCTGAACTGTTTCTCCTCTAATCCCGATGAGAGCTTCCAGACAACAGAAAACCAGAAGGGAGGTGTTGCGGAGTCGCTCTTCATTGCCGCAATGTTCGTGCTCTACGGGGCAGAATTTATTACCATCGCCCACCGCAGGGGTGAAGCGCAGATGGCTGATGATGCCTCCGGACAGATTGAAGGAATGGTTAAAGCCATCAATGATCACGGATGGGACGGCGAGTGGTTCCTCAGGGCGTATGACTTCTACGGAAGGAAGGTTGGAAGCAGGGAGAACGAAGAGGGGAAAATCTTCATTGAGTCACAGGGGATGTGCATCATGGCTGGCATAGGCATCGACGACGGCAGGGCCCTTAAGGCGTTGACTTCGGTGAACAGGTATCTGGCCTGTGAGTACGGAATAGTGCTCAACAATCCCGCCTTCACAAAGTACCTTCTCCACCTTGGCGAGATCTCCAGCTACCCCGAGGGATACAAGGAGAACGCAGGAGTATTCTGCCACAACAACCCGTGGATCATCATCGCCGAGACCATCACCGGCAACGGCCACAGGGCATTTGACTACTACAGCCGGATAACACCAGCCTATCTTGAGGATATCAGTGACCTGCACAAAACAGAACCATACGTATACTCACAGATGATCGCAGGAAAGGATGCATTCCGTCCCGGAGAGGCGAAGAACAGCTGGCTGACAGGTGCTGCAGCATGGTGCTATTACGCTGTAACACAGTACATACTCGGAATTCGTCCCGACTATGACGGGTTGATCGTTGATCCCTGCATCCCGTCCGACTGGGGCGGTTTTATAGTCAGACGCAGGTTCAGGGGTGCGATATACAACATCGAAATAGTTAACCCGGAACGGAAATCAAAGGGAGTATGGGAGATTATTGTTGACGGCAGAAAGGTTGATTCCTGCATCCTGCCCGTGTTTCCTGAAGGGACAGAACATGACGTTAAAATAATAATGTAATATCATGATACACAGAAGAGCCGTTTTAATACCTGTCGCAGCAGCGACCATCATGCTGGCAGGTTGCGGGAGCAATGCCCTTATCAGGGCGAGGCTTGAAGCTCCTCCGGCAACCGATGCCATCCTTGTGAACCAGGTTGGGTATCTGCCGGGTGCGACAAAGGTGGCTCTGCTGAGAGCCGACGCTGACATCTTCGAGTTGATTGACTTCTCAACGGGAAGAAATGTATTCAGCGCAGAGACTGGCAAACCACTGTACTGGGAGCTCTCAGGTGATACTGTCCGTGCAGCAGATTTCTCGGCATTTACCACACCGGGCACATACAGGATGTGCCTGGAAGGAACAGATGTCTGCTCTGCCCCCTTCCGGATAGGGGATGATGTATACAACGAGATCACTCGCGGTGCGGTGCGCTCATACTACCTCAACCGCTCAGGCACTGCAATCACGGAAGAATACGGAGGTAAATGGGCCCGCCCTGCCGGTCATCCTGATACTGCGGTCATCATTCATGCTTCGGCTGCTTCGGCCAACAGGCCGGCCGGTACAGTCATCTCAAGTCCCGGCGGATGGTATGACGCAGGCGACTATAACAAGTACATCGTCAACAGCAGCATCACCAATTATACCCTGCTTCTGTTTTACCAGATGTTCCCTGAATATTGCAGGTCACTGGAACTCAATATACCCGAAAACGGAAATGATATTCCCGACCTGGTTGATGAGCTGCTCTGGAACCTGAGATGGTACCTCACCATGCAGGATCCGGCAGACGGCGGGGTTTACCACAAGCTGACCAATCTCGCTTTTGGCGGTTTCGTGATGCCGCACGAGGCTACCGGCCCGAGATATGTTGTAATGAAGAGTACTGCTGCCACCCTTGACTTTGCATCCGTTACGGCGATGGCTTACCGTCTCTTTGCCAATGATCCGTCAGAGGAACTCAGGGCACTTGCCGCCACCTGCCTTGAATCATCAGACAAAGCAATGAAGTGGGCATCAGCTCATCCTGATGTGATCTACAGGCAGCCTGACGATGTCAGCACAGGCGCCTATGGTGATGGTAACCTTTCCGATGAGCTCTTTTGGGCACAAGCCGAAACTGCACTGGCACATGCAAAGGTTCCCGGAGAAGGATTCCTTGAAGGTATCAGGGCGGTGACACCCACATGGAACCAGTCCGGAACACTCGGACTGATCTCACTGGCCCTGAGCAGGGACGAATCATTCGATGCGCTGAGAGAAGCTGCTGCCACGCTGCTCACCGCATATGCTGACGAGCTGGCCGGGAAATCGGAAAAATGCCCTTATCGAATAAGCCTCGACCGGTTTGCATGGGGCAGCACATCCGATGTTGCCAACCAGGCAATGATCAAGATCGTTGCCATGAAACTTACCGGCAGCGACAGGTATTTACCCTCCCTGCAGGCCGATCTGAACTGGCTGCTGGGAACCAACCCGACGGGGTACTGCTTCGTAACCGGGTTCGGTACCCTTTCACCAATGCACATTCATCACCGCCCATCAGGTGCTGACGAAGTGCCGGAACCTGTACCGGGTTTTCTGGCAGGAGGACCGAATTCCGTGGTGATGAACGACTGCCAGCCGCCTGTTGAGAGGTCAGCCTTCCCGGCAAAGTCATACTCGGATGTGGAATGCAGCTACTCTACAAATGAGATAGCCATCAACTGGAACGCCCCGCTGGTATTCCTGGTGGGCGCAATGGACAGCATGAGGCCCTAGAGTGTTGGTATCAATAACATTGCCCGATTCCTGCAGGATATCCGATCTGATTTTGTAGATTAGTGGATCAAAGGAATAAGGCAATGACTACAAGGAGATCATTTATCAGGCAAAGCGGTCTGACTGCAGGCGGACTTGCCACCGCAACTGCACTGGGTGCATCGGTATTTCCGGCCGGAAAAGACAATTCCAGGAAACAGGAAGGAATATCAGGCCTAAAGATCAGCAAGATGTTCGTGGAACCCCTGAGCATTGAGATGGAACCATTTCCTATCGCCCTTGGCGTGATGACTCATCTTGACAATGCCCTTGTAACCGTTGTACTTGAAAACGGATTAGAGGGCTACGGGGAAGCTGCTCCGATCATTACAATCAGCGGTGAAAACCAGCAGACTATCCTTGGCACCCTGAACAGCTGCAGGGAATTCATTGTAGGCCAGGATATAAACAACTACAGGTCAATCGCCTACACTCTGAAGAGTGCTTTCTGGGCACAGTCTGTTGCAAGGTGTGCCATTGAGATGGCCCTGCTCGATGCCTATACAAAGAGCCTGAAGATCCCGTTCTACAGGTTCCTTGGAGGAACAGACAACAGGGTGGAGACTGATTACACCATTGCTATTGTACCTGCTGAACAGGCAAAAAAGGAGGCAGCAGAGCTGGCTGCGGAGGGATTCAGGGTGATAAAGACAAAGGTTGGTGTCAGCCTGAAGGAAGATGTAGACAGGGTGCTGGCTATAAGGGATGGCGCCCCTGACTGTGGAATTCTTATAGATGCAAACCAGGGCTATTCGCCGAAAACAGCGCTTCGCTTCATCAATGAGGTGGTGAATCATGGCATCTACCCTGTCATGTTTGAACAACCGGTTCACAAGAATGACCTGGCAGGGATGAAGTATGTGCGTGACAACACAGAGATCCTTGTGGGGGCGGATGAATCTGTCTTCACCCGTGCTGATGCCATCAACGTTGTGAGAACAGGTTGCGCCGATGCAATCAACATCAAGCTGATGAAGTCATGCATAATAGAGGCTCTGGATATTGCTGCAGTAGCGCGCAGTGCCAACCTTAAGCTCATGATCGGCTGCATGGTCGAGACCAACCTGGCACTGGGGTGTGCGGTTCATTTTGCAGCCGGTGTCGGAGGTTTTGAGTTCATTGACCTCGATCCGTCATTTGATGCTTCGGAATGCCCGGTCAGCGGCGGACCTGTTTACAAGGCTCCCTTCTGGACTATCGGTCCGGAACCGGGGCTGGGGTTCGGAACAAGGCAGTAGATGGATGTGCGATGTGCGATTTGCGATTTACGACTGACTTTCAGACCTTTGGCCCGAGGTAATCATTCAACGCTGCCACATATTCGGCAAACTTCTTCCTCCCCAGTTCGGTGATGCGGCACATCGTCTGCGGGTAACTCTCGCCGAAACTCTTCTTCACCGAGATGTAACCCGCCTCCTTCAGTTTGCCTATCTGTACACTGAGATTTCCCGCTGTCGCTTCGGTCTTCTCCCGCAGATAGATGAAATCGGCGCTGTCGACACTTATCAGAATTGACATTATCGCCAGCCTCAGCTGCGAATGCAGCAGCGGATCAAGCTCCCTGAAAGGTGTCATGGCTGCCCCTTTTTCTGAGTAGATAACCCGGGATAAGATAACCGATAACCATCCCTGCAGGCATACTTCCAGAGCAGGAACTCCGACAGGCTGCAGGCAAAAATCAGCCATCCCCATAAAAGGAGATGAAAGCTCGGCTGGGTGATACCCACTCTCGTCTTGCTGATCATGTCAGTGATGACCCTGAGACTCTCCTCTCCCGTCATCAATTTTTCTTCATTTTCCATGGCTTTTGTTAATTTTACATTTGCTTTTAAACAAATAGTTCAATACAGATATAAACTGGTTTACATTATAAACAAAACAAATTAACTGTTTTTTTGCCGGATGCGGGGCGGTTATTTGTATCTCGCTGTTTATATGCTGTTTAGATAATAAAAGAAATACCATGGGAGTAATAAGGATAGAGGATATGGAGTTTTATGCCTTTCACGGGCACTATCACGAGGAACAGATTGTAGGGAGTCATTTCATGGTTGACGTGACCATTGAGACCGATACTGACAAAGCCGGGAAGAGTGATGAGCTTCGTGATACGCTCAATTATCAGACGGCCTACCTTATTATCAAGAGGGAGATGGAAAAGACTTCCAACCTCCTTGAACACATTGCAACCCGGATACTTGATGCCCTGTGCGGTGAGCTGTCAGGCATCCGCAAGGCAACCGTCAGGGTTTCCAAACTCAATCCGGTGATGGGCGGAAGGATCGGCCGGGTCAGCGTGGAGGTTTCAAGGTAGCAGGTATGGCGGTTTCTGCAGCGGCAGGCTGAACCTGCGGCGAGGCAGAGAATGATCATCGCATTCTGAGGCACGCGGTGACACCTGCTGACCGGCAGCTTTGTCAAAAAAGTACCACTCCTGCATTTTGTGCCTCAATTCCTTATATTTTTGTACGTTCCATTTTATAAAGCAGATGAAAGAGCCGGAAGAGATAATCAGACCTGATTCGCAGCATTTTATCGAGCAGGCCATCGAGAAGGACCTGAGTGAAGGGAAGAATGGCGGTCGTGTCCATACCCGATTCCCGCCCGAGCCGAACGGATACCTCCATATCGGGCATGCAAAGGCAATATGCCTCGACTTCGGCATGGCCGAGAAATATGGCGGAAAGTGCAACCTGCGGTTTGATGACACCAACCCCACAAAAGAGGATGTGGAGTATGTTGATTCCATCAAGGAAGACATTCAATGGCTGGGATTCACCTGGGAAGACCGTGAATTCTATGCCTCGGACTATTTTGGAAGGTTGTGGGATTTTGCTGTCTCCCTGATTAAGCGTGGCCTCGCCTATGTGGACGATCAGAGTGCCGAAACCATCTCGGATCAGAAAGGCACCCCCACCCAGCCGGGTGCTGAAAGTCCTTATCGCAACCGCACTGTCGTGGAAAACCTCGACCTGTTCTACAGGATGAACGAGGGTGAATTTGAGGAGGGAAGCCGTGTATTGAGGGCCAGGATTGACATGGCATCACCCAACATGCATATGCGTGATCCCATAATCTACCGTATTCTGAAAACCCCGCATCACCGCACCGGCACAACATGGAAGGTTTACCCGATGTACGACTTCGCCCACGGGCAGAGCGACTACTTTGAGGGTATCACCCACTCGTTGTGCACCCTTGAGTTTGAGGTTCACAGGCCACTTTATGACTGGTTTATTGATCAGCTGAAGACAGATGATTACAGGCCCCGCCAGATAGAGTTCAACCGCCTGAACCTCACATATACCGTCATGAGCAAACGCAAGCTTCTTGAACTGGTAAAGGATGGTGTAGTCAGCGGATGGGACGATCCGCGTATGCCGACGTTGTGCGGACTGCGCCGGAGGGGCTACACCCCGGAGTCAATCAGGCGTTTTGTTGATCTGATTGGTTACACAAAGGTGGAAGCCATCAATGATGTATCACTCCTTGAGTATGCAATCAGGGAGGACCTGAACAAACGTGCCCCCCGCGTTTTCGGTGTTCTCAGGCCGCTGAAGGTAATTATCACAAACTATCCGGAGAACAATGTTGAGGAGATGGAGATAGAAAACAACCCGGAGGATGAGGCACAAGGCAGGCGCCTTGTTCCATTCAGCAGGGAGATCTATGTAGAGAAGGATGATTTCATGGAGAATCCCCCGAACAAGTTCTTCCGCCTGGCGCCGGGCCGGGAGGTTCGCCTGAAGGGGGCGTATATAATAAAATGCACCGGTTTCGTGAAAGATGATAACGGTGAGGTGACTGAGGTCCACTGCACCTATGATCCGGAAACCCGTAGCGGCGGGCCGCAGGCCGACCGCAAGGTAAAGGGAACCCTTCACTGGGTGTCAGCCGTACATTCACTTGATGCCGAGGTGCGGCTCTACGACAGGCTCTTCAGCGATGAGGATCCGTCAGGACATAAGGATATCGACCCGCGTGAGTTCCTCAATCCCGGCTCACTTACAATAGTAAAGGGCTGCAGGGTAGAACCCTCACTTGCTGATGCAAAGCCCCTGGATAAGTTTCAGTTCCAGAGGATCGGGTATTTTTGTGTAGATAACGACAGTCGTCCTGACAGTCTGGTTTTCAACCGTACAGTACAGCTCAAGGATACCTGGGCAAAACAAAATAAATAACAAAGACACTTTCAGACTTTCAGACTTAAAAAACCTGAAGTCTCAGTAATAAGTTGGATTTTTTATATATTTGCACCCTCATTCCATTGCTCCGTGGTGTAATTGGCAACACGTCTGACTCTGGATCAGAAAAGTTCAGGTTCGAGCCCTGACGGAGCAACCACTGCCGGCCAAAAGCCGGCTTTCTTTTTTATCAGCAGGGCTCGGCCTACCCTGCAAACTGTCCTCTTCGCTAAAAATGCACACCGGGCATTTTTTTCACGCCCGGTCCAGTTTTCTGGCTTTCACAGATTATTGTGTGCCGTGATAATTAAGCATGTTTTCAACCTCCTGGAGGTTGAACCTGCTTAGTTTTATGATTTTTGTATTCCGCCTGTAATAGGAAGGTACTATCTGAAGAGCATCTTCCTTTTTGTCAACATCTATGATGAACCAGGCTTTATGTTCACCATCAAGACAACCCCAATCTGCATGGGTAAGAAAATGAGACCCTGAACTAAGAAAAATCTGAATTGTCCGGAGACATTCAACCCTCTCAGGGCTATGAGAAACTTCCACAAAATATTTTGCCATGACTTCATCTGTTAGTATCAGGTAGCACTAATTTTCCCAAACTACATTCCTTTATGATTCAGAATCATACAGGCATACGTAATTTGCCTGAAAATCACCCTTATACAGAAACAAATGATCTTTCTTAATGTTTAATGATTTTGTCGGAAAAGTACGAGGATTTGAGTAATCAGAACTTAAAGGACTTTGCTTTTATCGCCCGGCCCTGTCCGGGGCTGGCTTGTTTGGGAAATCAGGATTCAGGATTGCCAACATTAGTCTTTCTCTTCCCGGCAATAAATCCTGTTAATGAGGCAATTAATGATAATACCCACCCGCTGCAAATAACTATCCAGAGCGAACCTATCCAGAAGTTCGGCTCAATAATAGCAGAAATTATACCGATGATGTTACTGAGTACTGGTACATACCAGATACTCTTTGGATCGAGCCTGACTATGAAAAAACAGCTACAAGCAATTAAAAGGTTATAAAGAATATAAAAGACCGGAGCAGCATTATCTTCAGGTATTCTTAAGACTGCCGCAACTATTTCACCCACAACCATCAGAACAATAAATGCCACGAACATAGTCAGCAATGCAAGTCCCCAACTTGGAATTCCCCATAAATTTGGTTTTTTACCTTGCGTAGCATTCCTGGAAACATTAATATTTTTATCTGGATCGTCAGAAGGGAGTGACAATGATTTTCTCTTCCTGTCACTCTTAATTTTATATACAACTGCAATCAACAGAAAGATTACAATAGCAACTGTCAGAATTATTGCTTTTGTTTTGGGCTCCATATTGTATGAGGATATTTTTCCTCTATTCCCAAAGTTACACTACCAAAAATCCGAAGTCAAATAAATTTAACTCACCTGTTTGTTAATCAATTCGTTGAAATCATTCGTGCTCAGATCTTAAGGATCTGCTGCTCTTTTACAAAAATGAAAGAGGATTGACTTTGTCATTTTACAATAGATGTGATATACAATGCGTTAGCGTTTTATCATTATAATAAGGGACCCCGGCCCATTTCTTTCGTAACTTTGATATATAAAACATACAACCGGTGAAAATTCGATCCTTGTCACGAACATAGTAAAACAGTCACTTTTAATATGCCTGTAATGAAGATCCTGGCACTACATATTGCACTGATAGGACTGGTAGCCTTCGGCCAGGGTGCATCATCGCAGACAAGAGAAGATACTTTATCAAGAAAGGTGCTTGTGATCTCGGTTGATGCTACAATCAATCCGTCAACTGCCGAATACATATCTTCAGGTATCCGACAGGCACTTGAAGCGAATGCTGAGTGCCTTGTCATTAAACTAAATACACCGGGAGGATTGCTAAAATCAACCCGGGTAATCGTATCTGAAATCCTTGACTCGGAGGTTCCTGTGGTTGTGTTCGTTTATCCTGGTGGCTCACAGTCAGCATCGGCAGGTGTTTTCATAACACTTGCCGGACATATTGCCGCCATGGCGCCGGGGACAAACATCGGTGCAGCACATCCGGTTACCTTGCAGGGCGAACAGGATTCCATCATGAACGAAAAAGCCACAAATGATGCTGCTGCGTTTATCCGGACAATCAGCGAAAAACGGGCAAGAAACGTAAAGTGGGCAGAAGATGCAGTCAGGAAAAGTCTGTCGATTACTGAAACAGAAGCGCTAAAAGAAAATGTCATTGATCTGATCGCAATCTCAGTTGAGGATCTGCTTGATAAGATAGACGGAAGAAAAATCAGCCTGCCTTCGGGCGAAAAAGTACTGGATACCAAAAACGCAGAGGAAATTGATGTTGAAATGGATTTTAAACAGAAACTTCTTGATCTGCTTAGCGATCCGAACATCGCATACATCCTCCTTATGATAGGACTATATGGTATAATGTTTGAACTTTATAATCCAGGTGCGATATTCCCCGGTGTGGCAGGGGCAATCTGTCTGATCATTGCCTTCTACTCATTGCATACCCTCCCGGTAAACTATGCAGGCCTGGCTTTAATAATCCTTTCCATAATTTTGTTTATTGCAGAAATCAAAGTGGTCAGCCACGGACTATTAACTATTGGAGGAGTCATATCATTAATACTTGGATCAATAATGTTGATAGATGCAGATTCGACACTGGAAGTGATGAAGATTTCCTGGAAAGTCATTCTGGTGATTGTCATTTTCACCGTTGCTTTCTTTGTGTTTGCAATAGGATTCGGAATCAGGGCACAAATCCGTAAACCGACAACCGGAGCTGAAGGGATAATCGGTGAGGAAGGTGAGGCGATAAGCAATCTAGACCCCGAAGGACAGGTAAGGGTGCATGGTGAGATCTGGCATGCAGAAAGTCCGGATGGATTTATCAGCCAGGGAACAAGAGTTATTGTCACTGCGATTTCAAATCTTAAATTAACAGTCAGCAAATTGAAATAACCCAAATAAAAAAGAGAGCATTATGGAGCAGACAAGCCAAATTTTACTGGTAACGGGAATTATTTTCCTGTTGATCATACTGGCAAGTGCCATACGTGTTTTGCGTGAGTATGACCGTGGTGTTATCTTCCGCCTGGGAAGGTTGACCGGAGCCAAGGGTCCGGGCCTGATACTCCTCATCCCGGTGATAGACAGGATGGTGAAAGTGAGCCTGAGAACTGTTGTGCTGGATGTCCCGACACAGGATGTAATCACCAAGGACAACGTTTCGATAAAAGTAAATGCTGTGGTTTATTTCCGTGTCATACAACCCACAAAGGCTATCGTTGAAGTCGAGAACTACCTGTTTGCCACTTCTCAATTATCTCAGACAACATTGCGGAGTATCCTGGGACAATCGGAACTGGATGAACTGTTGTCGCAGCGTGAGAAGATCAATCGTGAGCTTGCTAAAATAATTGATCATCAGACTGAACCATGGGGAATAAAGGTTTCGAATGTTGAAGTAAAGCACATTGACCTGCCACAGGAAATGCAGCGTGCGATGGCCAAGCAGGCCGAAGCCGAAAGGGAGCGGCGTGCAAAAGTCATCCATGCCGAAGGCGAATTTCAGGCGAGTCAGCGGTTAGCTGACGCAGCCAACATAATAAGTATAAATCCGGCAACATTGCAACTGCGATTCCTTCAGACACTCACCGAAGTGGCATCAGAACACAGCTCTACAATCATTTTCCCTGTTCCGCTTGATATCATCTCACCGTTCCTCAAGAAGGAGAAAAAAGATAACTGAGCAGCCTGGTGACAGAATCTGATATTGCCTGATCATACTTATGCAGTTCCGCAAAACCTGCCGGTTTCCCTGGCGGAGCGTCTCACCTCTTCAGCTGCTCGAACCCCTTGCCATAAACGCCCATTACGTTTGCCACCGTGATGAATGCCTTGTCATCAATGCTCCTGATGATCCGGTACAGGTCACTGGCCTCATTCTTCCTGACAAGAGTGATTATTACCTTCTGGTTCTCCTTGCTGTACCATCCGGTGCCCTCAATAACCGTCACCCCGCGGTGCAGCTTGCCGGTTATCTGGTCAGCTATCTGTTCAAAATGCCTGGAGAAAATAAACACCTGTACTGATTGCCGGTTACCCGAAAGAATTGTATCAAGGGTATAAGCCTGTATTGCCATCGTAACAAAACCGTATACCATTGTCTCCACTCTCTGCATCGGTTCCATTTCAGTCAGTATCAGATATGACGAACCTATAATGACTACATCACAATAAAGAATAACCCTTCCCAGGCTTATATTGCGGTATTTGGTCACAATCATGGCAATAATGTCCGTTCCGCCCGTACTGCCCCCCTGGGTGAATATTATTGCCAGCCCCACTCCGCATAAACCTCCTCCAATCAGGGCTGACATGAACTTCTCCTGTACCACGGGGCCGGGAATGAGCGGCTGAAGTACTGACAGCATCGCCGCTCCCAGGAGTATCCCATAAATGGTTTTGATGCCAAAGCTTGCTCCCAATATCTTCAGACCCACCAATATCAGCACCACGTTTATTGCGAAGTAGATGTAGCCCATCGGTATGCCGGTAGCATAGAAAATGATTGCAGAAAGACCGGATACACCGCTGCCTGAAATCTGGTGAGGCAGCAGGAAGGCGGTCCATGCAATCGAAAATATCAGCAGGCCAAAAGCCATCAGGACATAAGTCCTGATATTGTCAATAATTGTACGCATTACCATTTTTGCTGTCTGTTTAGCCGCGCAAAGGTATAACGCCGTACCAGTTTTACCAAACTGGCAATGCTGTCTGTTACAGGGTCAGGAACAGCAATGTCTGGGCCAGGATTATCCTGAGGAACATTGTCAGCGGGTATACGGAAGCATAGGCGGTAGACTGTGCATGCACCGGAGCCAGGCTGTTGGCAAATTCAAGGGCCGGAGGGTCTGTCATAGCCCCTGAGACGAGGCCGCAAAGCTGGAGGTAGTTCATCTTCATGAACCTTCCGGCAATGGTTGCAAGCGCAACAGGGACAAAGGTGATTGCAGCCCCGTAAAGCAGCCAGACATATCCGCCGTTAACCAGGGTTTTGACCAGTTCGGCCCCCGAGCCAAGACCCACGCATGCCAGAAAAAGAATTATACCCAGTTCCCTCAGCATCATGTTCGCGCCGGGAGTCATATAAAAATCCAGCTTCCCGATCCTTCCCCTGTACCCGAAAAGCAGTGCAACGATCAGAGGTCCGCCCGCCATGCCCAGCTTGACCGGAGCCGGAAGACCGGGAATGAAAACAGGAATACTTCCAAGCAGGATCCCAAGGACAATCCCAAGGAAGAGGGGAACGGTATTCGGATGTGCCAGCTCAATCAGGGAGTTGCCAAGTTCCTGACGTATATCGGGCAACAGGTCACGCTTGCCCACCACTCTTACGGTATCACCCAGTTCAATGGTGGTGTCACGGGTTGGAAGTATCTCCAGGCCTGATCTGAATATACGGGTGATATTGGCTTCATACCTCCTGTAGATGCCAACCTGTTCAATGGTCTTCCCTGCCAGCTTCCTGTTTGTGACAAGCACATGAAACATGGCCAGGTCACCCGAGATCTCCCGTTTTTCTGCAAACTTCACGTCGCCCATGGTCATGCGCAGGTTATCGGCGTGTTCAGCTGACGACACTCCGTACAGTATGTCTCCATCTTCAAGCACAATCTCCTCAGCGGCAATCATATATGTGCCTTTTCGCAGTATGCGGGAAAGAACCAGTTCCCTGTCGACAACCTGCTTGACATACCTGACCTTCCGGCCGATTATATTCGGGTTGGTTATGTGAATCTCAACGCTCTCAAGTTTTACGCGGTTCTGGTGATATTGCCGGTTGAAGTCCTCAACCTCATTTTTGATTTTTATACGAAAAAAATAACGGTACAGAACCATTACCAATATTACCCCCAGGACCCCGAAGGGATATGCCACTGCGTAGCCTAGCCCGGCCTGGGCTGCGTCACCGGCCCGGCCCATATCTGTCAGCACCTGCTGCACGGCCCCCAGTCCGGGTGTATTGGTGACGGCACCGCTCATTATCCCTGAGATCACTGCCGGTGGCACATCATTCCAAAGATGGAGCAGATAGGCTGTAAGAAATCCTGTCAGTACTATCCCTGCCGCGAAGAGGTTCAGTTTTAGTCCCTCCCGGCGAAGGCTGCTGAAGAACCTCGGTCCGACATCAATCCCGACAGCATAAACAAACAGT
>DHUL01000063.1 GCA_002409145.1 Bacteroidales bacterium UBA5235 | reverse complement strand
CCGGCCTTCTCCGGCAGAAATCAGAGCTGATCCGGACTGAAAGAATAAAGAGCTGTCACACCCCATGGCAGCTTTTTTTTCAAAACAACTGTACAACATGGTGATCTGCAATAGCAGTCAACGGAATATTTCAATAAATTTAACCTCCGTTTGTATCAGTACATGCCCGGTCTATTATTCACGATATTTAATTGCCGGCGGCCGGTCATCAACCAGGGCAAACATTAGTGTGATGGACAATTCTTATTTCAGGAATGGCAAATAAACTCTTCAGGACCAAATCACTTCAGCAGATGATGGCAGCAGCGTCAGATTCCGAGCATGGATTGAAACGCGCTTTGTCAGCAACAAACCTGATATTTATCGGGGTTGGCTGTATTGTGGGTACAGGCATTTTTGTAATTACCGGTACGGCCGCCGCACAATATGCCGGACCTGCCCTCAGCATTTCATTTTTAATTTCTGCCGTAGTCTGCATGTTCGTGGCGCTCTGTTATACTGAGTTTGCTTCCATGATCCCTATTTCCGGAAGCGCTTACTCCTATGCATACACAACTGTCGGCGAATTACTGGCATGGTTTATCGGCTGGAATCTGGTACTCGAATACATCTTCGGAGCTTCACTGGTTGCTGTGGGATGGTCAGGTTATGTAGTCAGCTTTCTCAAAGACTGGGGAGTGGTGATACCACCTGAACTCAGCAACGCACCTCTTAACTACAATGACGGCTGGATTACTACCGGAGCCATCATAAACCTTCCCTCCGTATTTATTGTGGCTCTAATAACAACTGTGCTTGTCTTCGGGATCAGGGAATCGGTCAGATTCAATAATATCATTGTCATTGTAAAAATTGCAGTCATTCTCCTTTTCATCGGGTTCGGACTGTCTCATATAAATCCGGACAATTACCATCCCTTCATCCCCGAAAATACAGGTGTTACCGGCGAGTTCGGATGGAGCGGCATCTTCAGGGCTGCCGGGATAATTTTTCTTGCCTTTGTCGGTTTTGATGCTGTTTCCACGGTAGCCCAGGAGGCAAAGAACCCGCAGCGTGACATGGCGAAGGGAATTCTCGGGTCTCTTATTATAGTGACAATCCTGTACATTGCCGTATCATTGGTACTTACCGGAATGGTGAATTACACGCTTCTGAATGTTCCTGATCCCATCGCTGTCGGTATAGATTCAGCAGGCCGGGGCCTGTTCTGGCTCAGGCCAATAATCAAAATCGGTGCTATCGCCGGGATGAGCTCGGTGATCCTTGTACTTATTACCGGCATGCCAAGGATTCTTTACTCCATGTCAAATGACGGGCTTCTTCCTCCCGTACTTGGAAGGGTACACAGAAAATACAGAACACCGCACATAACAACCATCATAGTCGGATCAGTAATTGCAGTGATCTCGGGTCTTTTCCCCATTGACCTCATCGGCGAACTGGTTTCAATAGGTACCCTGCTGGCATTTGCAATGGTTTGCATCAGCATAATGATCCTAAGGGTCAGAAGGCCTGACATGAATCGTCCGTTCAGGACACCCATTGTATATTTTGTAGGTACTGCGGGTGCAGCAGGATGCCTTTACCTTATGACATCGCTCCCTGCCTCCACCTGGGTCAGACTGGGGGTATGGACCATAATCGGCCTGCTGATCTACTTCCTCTACGGCCGGCAGCACAGTAAACTGAATGACTGAATCCAATTAGAATATGGCAAACAATTTTTTTGCAAAAAAGTCAGTTGAAGAATTGATTGCCCAGACCGAAGAGGGCGACCATAAACTTAAAAGGGCCCTGGGATCATTTGACCTGATACTCCTGGGGATAGGCGCAATTATCGGTACCGGCATCTTCGTCCTTACCGGTGTCGGCGCTGCGCTTCATGCCGGACCTGCAGTGACCCTCTCATTCGGTGTGTCGGCAATCGCCTGTGTCTTTGCCGCATTATGCTACGCCGAATTTGCCTCAATTATTCCCGTCAGCGGAAGCGCATATACATATGCCTATGCAACAATAGGAGAACTTCTGGCATGGATAATCGGATGGGACCTTATCCTTGAATATGCCGTATGCTCAATAACGGTGGCAATAGGCTGGTCAGGTTACCTCGTAAACCTTCTTGCCGGAATCGGCATTATCATTCCTGTCTGGATGTGCACCCCTCCTTTCAACCTGCCGGCGCTTTTTATTGTGGCCATCATCACAACCCTGCTGGTAATCGGAATAAAGGAAAGTGCGAAATTCAACAATGTAATTGTCATTGTCAAGCTTGCTGTAATCCTGTTTTTTATTGTACTGGGGCTATTCTTTATCAGACCTGAAAACTGGAATCCTTTCATGCCATACGGCTGGACCGGGGTTATGACAGGGGCTGCCATTGTATTCTTTGCTTACATAGGATTTGATGCTGTGTCAACAACAGCGGAGGAAACCAAAAATCCGCAGCGTGATCTGCCCATTGGCATTATAGTGTCACTGGTGGTATGTTCCACTCTCTATATAATTGTGGCTCTTGTTCTTACGGGAATTATCCCGGTTATGGACTACGCTGACAACCAATCATTCCTGGCTGCTCCTATTGCCTTCGCACTTAATGTCATTCACCAGGACTGGGCGTCAGGGATAATATCCGTGGGTGCAGTCATGGGAATAACAAGTGTCCTGCTGGTAATGATGATGGGGCAGCCCAGGGTCTTCTTTGCCATGTCTCGTGACCGCCTGTTCCCTGAGAATATCTCGAAGGTGCATCCCCGTTTCAGAACGCCGTACCGTACTACAATTATCACGGGTATTGCAGTGGGTCTTGTAGCCCTTCTGATACCTATCGGCACAGCCGCGGAGCTTGCCAATATAGGAACGCTGTTCGCATTTGCCATCGTTTCCGGCAGTGTCCTTATACTGAGAAAGACAAACCCGTCCATCAAACGTTCCTTCAGGGTACCGCTGGTCCGGGTTATTTCTCCCCTGGGTGTCCTGTTCAGTTTTTACCTCATGTACAGCCTCCCTGTTCTCACATGGCTGAGGTTCCTTGCCTGGCTTGATATCGGGCTGCTGATCTATTATTTTTACGGCCGTACTCACAGCAGAATTTCAGATAAGGTAAACAGAGACAAGACGTTCAAATGGAAGGACATGCTTGAATTCTTCGGGATCTTTGCACTGGTCAACGGCATTCTTTTCGGCCTGCTTTCAGTTCTTGCCATTACCGGTGTAACCTCGCTCAAGTCATGGGACCAGATCAGCTTTGAACCTCATCATTCACTGATAGTTTGCGTAATTCTTATAGTTGCAGGTACAGTCATCTTCCTTGCCGGAAGGATAAACAACAGGGGAGAGAACAGGCAGGATTAAAATTCGGTATGCCGTTAAGAATACGGATGGTATGATATAAAAAGGCAGGCTAATATTCCCCCCGGGGGTAATCATTGCCTGCCATCTCGTGATCCCGGAGCGACTCGAACGCTCAACCAACAGAACCGGAATCTGTCATTCTATCCATTGAACTACGGGACCCTTCAGAGTGCAAAAGTATACCTCCGGAGTCGATTTTCAAAACTTAATCTGCCAAATCGGCTAACCCCACCCGATTCCGGACGGGTTTTTTGCCAAAGATTTCATAATTTCGCAACCCATAAGCGCTAACCATCAGCAATACATGAAGGATTACAATTATTCAGAAATAGAGAAGAAATGGCAGGATTACTGGGAGAAGAATAAAACCTTTAAAACTTCTGATGATCTGTCAAACCCCAATAAATTTTATGTCCTTGACATGTACCCCTACCCTTCCGGCGCCGGTCTGCACGTGGGCCATCCCGAGGGTTATACCGCCACTGACATTGTGGCGAGGTACAAACGGATGAAGGGATTCAACGTACTCCATCCCATGGGATGGGATGCCTTCGGCCTGCCGGCCGAACAGTACGCCATCCAGACCGGAACCCACCCGGCCATCACCACAAACAAAAACTGCGACACCTTCCGCCGCCAGATAAAGGAACTTGGTCTCAGCTACGACTGGGACCGCGAGATAAATACCACTGACCCGAAATATTTCAAGTGGACACAGTGGATCTTCATCAAGCTGTACAACACCTGGTATGATCACAATACCAACCGCGGACGCGACATAAACGAGTTGCCTGTTCCACTTGACGTCCTCAAGGCAGGTGATGAAGCACGAAAGAAATATATCGACTCCAGGAGGCTCGCATACTATGATGATGCCCAGATATGGTACTGCCCTTCATGCCGAATAGTCTGCGCCAATGAGGAGGTGCTGACAGACGGCTCACATGAGAAGTGCGGTAACAGGGTAGTACGAAGAAACCTCAAGCAATGGATGCTCCGTATCCCCTACTATGCCGAGAGACTGCTCAGCGGACTCGAAAAACTCGACTGGCCGGAGGGGATCAAGGAGATGCAACGTAACTGGATTGGCCGCTCAACCGGCGCAGAGGTAGATTTCAAAATCGACGGTACAAAAGAACGGATAACAGTCTATACCACACGTCCTGACACCCTCTTCGGAGCAACCTATATGGTGCTTTCACCTGAGCACCCGTTTGTTGAAAAGATCACAAGCCCGGAGATGGAACAGCGCGTAAAGGATTATGTGGCTGCTGCTTCCCTGAAGTCAGATCTTGACCGCACTGACCTGGCCAAGGACAAGACCGGTGTCTTCACCGGAACATACGCCATCAACCCTGTCAACAACAAGAAAATACCGGTGTGGGTGGCAGACTATGTCCTGATGGGTTACGGAACCGGTGCCATCATGGCAGTACCGGCCCACGATGAGCGCGACTTTGAATTTGCAAAGAAATTCGGGATAGAGATAAAATGCATCCTTAACCCGGCCGTGACTGACCAGGAACAGCGGGAAAGGATCATCGCCGGCAACGAATGCTGGAGCGGTGACGGCCGTTATATCAATTCATCAAATAATGAACTGAATATCAGCCTTGACGGACTGAATGTCGAAGATGGGATTGCCACCATCACGGAATGGCTCGAGAGCAGGAACCTCGGCATCCGCCGCGTCAATTACAAGTTACGCGACTGGCTTTTCAGCCGGCAACGCTACTGGGGTGAGCCCTTCCCCGTTATCCACTGGGAAGACGGAACAATCAGCCTGCTCGATGAGAAGGATCTGCCCCTCACCCTCCCGGAGCTCGAGGTCTACGAACCGGGCGAAAGCGGTGAATCACCTCTCTCCAACGCCACTGACTGGCTGTGGGTCACTGACAAAGACGGTCGTCGCGGCAAGCGCGAAACCAATACAATGCCACAGTGGGCCGGGTCATGCTGGTATTACCTGAGATTTATTGATCCGCACAATGACAACGCGATTTTTGACCCAGTGAAAGAGAAGTACTGGATGCCGGTCGACCTGTATATAGGAGGCGCCGAGCATGCCGTGCTGCACCTGCTTTACGCCCGCTTCTGGCACAAGGTGCTTTTTGACATCGGGGTGGTTTCAACCGATGAGCCTTTCATGAAGCTCTTCAACCAGGGAATGATACTCGCATTTGCCTACGAAACAGCTACCGGTGCCAAGGTATCATCAGACCTGATCACAGAGAAAGATGGCAGGTACTACATTACGGAAAGCGGTGAAGAGGTGAGGCAGATAGTCGCCAAGATGTCAAAGAGCCTCAAGAATGTTATCAATCCTGACGACGTGGTCAGGAACTACGGTGCAGACACCCTTCGGCTGTTCGAGATGTTCCTCGGCCCGCTGGAGGCAACAAAGCCGTGGGATGAGAAGGGGATCAGAGGCCCGCATAACTTCCTGTCAAGGACTTACCGCCTGATAGCCAACACGGAAAACATCACTGATGGTGATGAAGACCCGGAGGTTCTTAAAACCCTGCATAAAACAATTAAAAAGGTGACTGAAGACATCGAAGACCTCAGGTTCAACACAGCCATTTCGGCAATGATGATCTTCATGAACGCCGCACTGAAAAAGGAGAAGATCACCCGCACATCGGCTTCCATCTTTATCAGACTCCTTGCCCCCTTTGCGCCGCACCTTGCTGAAGAGCTGTGGCAGGTCACCGGAAATAAAGGATCAATAACCTATGAGCCATGGCCCGTGGCCGAAGAGAAATACCTTAAAGAAGAAGTGTTTGAATGCCCGGTATCATTCAACGGGAAAATGAGGTTTAAGATAGAACTGCCTGTCAACCTTCCGGGTGAGGAGGTGAAACGAATCGTGCTGGCCGATGAAAGGACTCAGAAATGGATTGGTACGGCAACGCCAAAAGTTATTGTAGTACCCAACCGTATTGTAAATATAGTTGTATGAGGTTCAGGTTCATTCCCGCGGCTCTGGTTGCTGCCGCAATGCTGACACCGGTTTCGTGCGTTCGCAGCGGAGCTGCTGGAAATACACCTCCGGTAAAAGCGCCCCGGCCGGTCACCACTGAAACAACCTCAGACACTGTGTCTGCTTCCGGTTTGCCCACCGATTCCACTGTAACGGATTCTGGCCGGAATACCCTGTTCGGGATACCCGTTGACTCCTATAATATTAAAACCGAAAAGGTCAAAAGGAACCAGTTCATTTCGTCTATACTGGCAGCCCAGGGCATTGACTGGAATGACATTGAAAAACTGCTAAGTGACAACAGGGAGACTTTTGACCCGCGCAGGGTGCGGACCGGCAGTCCTTATTCTGTACTTACAACAAAGGACACACTTAGTAAACCCGAATATATTATCTATCAGCATGATCCGAGGGTGGCTTATGTCTTCTCATTCAAGGACACCCTGGCTATCTACAGGCATGATGCAGAAATAAAACGACATCTGCGATACTCTTCAGGCACAATAACCACCTCACTGTGGGAGGCTGCCCAGGAGAACAATCTCAATCCCAACCTCTCAGCTGAACTGTCAGAGATATATGCATGGACCATCGACTTTTTCGGCCTGCAAAAGGGTGACCGGTTCAAGGTGATTTACGAGGAGGATTTCATCGGTGACGAGTCAGTCGGTATCAGGCGTGTCCATGCCGCGGAATTTGAGCATGCCGGGAGTACAATCTACGCCATTCCTTATATCCAGGACAGCACCATGTCATTCTTTGACACCACCGGTGCCAGCCTGCGGAAAGCGTTTCTCAAGGCGCCGCTGAGGTATTCGCGAATCAGCTCCCGCTTCTCCGGCGGAAGGATGCATCCTATTCTGAAGATTGTCAGGGCGCATCACGGAGTAGATTACGCTGCCCCGCTGGGTACTCCCGTGCTTGCCATTGGTGACGGGAGGGTGACGAGCACAGCATATGAAAACGGGTCAGGAAGGATTGTACGGATAACCCACAATAGTGTCTATTCAACGGCGTACATGCATCTCTCACGGTTCGGTCCGGGCATTTCCCCGGGAGTATATGTAAAGCAGGGACAGGTAATAGGGTATGTGGGAAGCTCCGGCCTCTCCACAGGGCCTCATCTCGATTTCAGGTTCTACCGTAACGGATCGCCGATTGATCCGCTGAAGGTGGAGGCACCGCCAGTCAACCCCGTTGCTCCGGAAGCACTGGTGGAGTTCAACCAGGTGGCCGAGGGGTATATCAACTTGCTGGCCACCATAAAGTACTGAGAATTTGCGATGTGCGATTTGCGATTTACTACTGCCGACTGGTACTGCTGACT
>DHUL01000017.1:1073-7006 GCA_002409145.1 Bacteroidales bacterium UBA5235 | reverse complement strand
AAGAAAGACGCAGGCCAAATTGCCTGCGTCTTTCTTTTTTGTTTTATTTCTTGTCGTAAGCCAATGCCGTGTTCATCTCTCCCCATTCGCTTTTCATCGATGATTTCACAGTGAGAGTTTTACCGTCATCGGAAATACTCCATACATCATCGAGTTTCATCTCCATTTTTTGACCATCCATTTCGAAAGCGATGGTTTTTGCAAAGCGAAGTTCCTTCTTGTCTTCCGACCAGGATGTGATAGTCTTGACGGAAGAACCCATCATACCCTCATTGACTGATTCCTTGCCGTCAAGAGTATATTTTTCACTTCTTTTCATTTCCCCACCTTCAAACGAAGGTTGGACAAGGTCGATTGAAATCAAATTCTCCTGCTGGCTGACAGTCATTGATGTTGCGGACATCATTGGTCCTTCACCAAGGGTACTTTTAGATTCATTGAATGCCCATGTACCCGAAAAATCAGTTTGGGCCAGCAAACTTCCCGGAAAAAGGATCAATGAAACAAATGCAAATAAAAAAGGCAACGTAACATTAATAAATCGTTTACCAGAACCAGAATTCACTTTACTTTTCATTTTGTTATTCGTTTTTTATTAATAATGCTTATAAAATTAGAACAAATCAGAGGAACATTTCCTGGTTTCAGAAAAATTGTAAGATTTTTATCTGGTCCAAAGAACCTCATGGATTATTTCAGGAGGCGAAATCGGTTGGTCCGCATTTTTATTTCATTACTGAGAACCTGTAAATGGTCCGTGATTTAAACTTTTCCCCGGGAGTAATAACGGTTGAAGGAAATGCGGGCTGATTGGGGCTATCCGGATAATGCTGGCTCTCAAGACAAAAACCTGACCTGAACCTGGATTGTCTCCCTCCTGTCTCAGGCTGTTTTTTGTACATAAGTCCGTTGCCGGTATAGAGCTGCATTGCCGGCTGATCGGTCATCATTTCCAGCATCCTGCCGCTGACCGGATCATAAACCACGGCGTCAACTTTCTCTTTATTGTCCAGAACATAATTATGATCATATCCTGAAAAAACTGAACCCTCGTAGGTATCTCCTATCCTGGACCCGAAGGTCCGGGCTGAGGTGAAGTCGAAGGGTGTGCCTTCGACAGGGCGTACCTCTCCGGTAGGGATCATTGTGGAATTTAAAGGAGTATATGCGGATGCATTAAGAGTCATTTCATGATCGAAAATATTACCGTTCCCTGCTCCATGCAGGTTGAAATATGCATGATTAGTTACATTAATAACACTTTTCTTGTCAGTAGATGCAGTATAATCTATAATAATCTCATTCTTGTCTGTCCATGTGAATACCACTTCCATACTGATTGTTCCAGGGAATCCTTCTTCCATATCAGGGCTCACGTATGAGAACCTTACGGCAGGTTTATTCTTATTGTTTATAAGTTCAGCATTCCAGACCCTCGCGTACCAGCCGCCTGGCCCTCCATGAAGAGTATTGGGCCTGTTGTTTACGGGCAAGTTATATTCCACTCCGTCAAGGCTGAATTTTCCGTTGGCTATCCTGTTGGCGTATCTTCCCACTGTTGCACCGCCATAAGAATCTCTTAATATCGACTCAAGAACATCGGAACCGAGAACAACGTTGTCCACTTTCCCGTTTTTATCAGGGACTTCAACTCCTACAATCCTTGCACCATAGTTCGTAAGCCTTAAAACATTACCGGCCTTGTTCGTAAGTGTATACAAATACACTTCTGAACCGTCATGAGGTCCGAGAAGTTCTTTTTTAACAGTCCCGGCATCTTCCCCTGTCTGATTGCTGAAGATCAGTAAGAAAAGCGAAATAATGAAGGATAATTTGATCATATGTATTCTTATTTAAGTCTTTATCAGGCACATTCTTCAAATTTAATCTAAAAGATCACAGGAGCAATTCACCACAGAAGAAATAAATTGAGCACCAGTGATGCAGATTCTGAACAAAAAATTTATTCGGTATGGATTGCTGAATCCGGAATGCTTATTTTTATCTTCTTATCATTTATCATAAATTTTTACATGATGAAAAGAATTCTTTGCTCAGCGGTACTGCTTTTTACGTTATTCAGCAGCAGTTTCAGTCAGGGTACAACTGCCCAGGACGACTGCCTGAAGGATATAAAAGACAAGCGTGGTGTTATGAAGCCTTGGAAAGAAGGTTCAAGGTATACGGGCAAGTACCGTAATATATTCAGGGAGGCAGGCTACAGACAGGCTGATATTGCCGCAAAACTGGCTAAAGCTTACTATGATATTTTTGAAGGACCCGGTAAGGTTTACTTTGAGGTGGGCGATTCGATGGCATATATCACAGATATGAAGAATCATGATATCCGCAGCGAAGGACTTTCTTACGGTCTGATGATAGCTGTTCAGCTGGACAAGAAAGATGTATTTGACCGTATCTGGAGATATTCAAAGAAATATATGCAACATCAGAGCGGTCCACGTGAGGCTTATTTTGCGTGGAACCTGAATCCGGAAACAGGAGCACAGAATGCTGCAGGGTCAGCATCGGACGGGGAATTCTATTTCGTTACCGCTTTGCTGTTCGCATCAAACCGCTGGGGTAACACAACAGGGATTGATTATTATGGTGAAGCCAGGCGCATCCTGGATTCAATGTGGAGTAAAGACGGGACGGGTGGTGTTATGAATGTCATTAATGTGGAGCATAAGCAGATCACTTTCGTGCCTGACAAATTCGGATATGGCTATACAGATCCCTCATATCATCTTCCGGCATTCTGGGAGGTCTGGGCAGAATATGCCAAAGACGGTCATGAGCAATTCTACAGGGATTGTGCCGATACCTCGCGGGCTTTTCTTCACAGAGCCTGTAAATCCCCGACCGGATTAAATGCCGACCTGACAGACTTCATCGGAACCCCCAGAAAACAGGGGCGCTCTGAAAGTGTTTTCCGCTACGACTCCTGGAGGGTACCGATGAATATTGCAATGGATTACTCCTGGTTTGCCAAGGATGCGGAATGGCAGAAAGATTATGGGCGAAGGATCCAGAATTTCCTTTTTTGCAGAGGCATAGATACTTTTGAAGATCAGTTCAATCTTGACGGAACTTTGCCTCAATGGATACTTCCTGCCGGTAAGGTCCAGAAACTCCGTCACTCACTGGGTCTGGTTTCAACGGCAGCGGCTACATCACTGATGGGGACCCAGGCAAAAAGCTGGAAATTTGTGGATGCTGTCTGGAACGCCGAACTAAAACCTTATGAAGACGGGTACTTCGATCCCTATTATGACGGATTGCTCTATCTCTTCAGCCTTATGCACCTGAGCGGAAATTACCGGTTTATTACTCCGGGCATGAATTAAAACTTAACAAAGCCTGATTTAAAATCTGGTTCCGAATACCTGTGAATCCCGTATCAGGGTGATTCGCAGGCATTTCTTCATTGCGGTTTTCCCGGGTTATAACTGATTTTCCTGTTAGCCCATTCAATGAAATATTTCATATTTGGTGCATCCGTATGTCCTCCGTCGTGCTGTCGCCAGGCGAGCTCTCCATCCAACAGGCTTGTATTATAAGGAGGCATTACTTCTGTTTTGTAATTATTTGAAATACCTAAGTCTTTTGCTCCCAGGAGCTTAAACACAACTCCGGCAGCCACGGTTGCCATATAGCTTCCCTTCTGGTCGAGCCATTTCGCATCTCCTTTTTCAGGAATACCATAGCTGATGAAGGTGAGCCTTGGAGCACACATGGCTAAAAGACTGTGAGAATCCACACTTAGCTGGTCTGCATTTCCGGCACCTGAGACTGATTCGGCAGCGCCGTATTTCATGTAATTTCCGGCCATCCAGTGATATTCACCGGATCCTGTAAGGTTCTCGACAGCTTCGCCATAATTACGCCGGTGCAAAGTGGCTCCTCCTTTGCCTGATGAACCAATCAATCCCAGGGCAAAACGCTCCTCAAAGGCAAGCGTGACAAGCGCTGCCTTACCGTAACGGGAAACACCCTCGATACCGACATGTTTTGCATCGACAGCAGGATCAGTTTCAAGGTAATCGAGTCCGCGGGCGGCACCCCAGGCCCAGGCCCTGAGTGAACCCCAGTCATCGGGCTTGCGAGGTTGTCCCTTGTTGACAAGCCCGATAATCCCTTTGGTCAATCCGGCTCCATTGTCTGCCTGTATGCTTGAAGGATCAATCATTGCATAACCCCACCCTGCCATAAGAAGCTGTTGTGTTGACGGAGGATCGGCATTGGCCTGGCCTCCCATCCCGCCCAAGGGGAAAGCACTGCTTTCCCGTGCAAAGGGATTATATGCCTTATATTTTTCGAATATTGCCTTTACCTGGGGATCACTTTCAGAAAGCAGTTTCCTGAATGCCTTGTTCAATACTTCCATTTCATCAGGACCAGGCTGTGCGGGAGCAGGAAGGCTCGCCCTGCCAAACATCATAAGTACCGGTACCGGCCCTTTGGCATTTGCAGGGGTAACCAGGACCATAGAAATTTTTACATCGATAAGAGGGTATTCCGAATTATCAACATGCCCTGTGAGCTTCTTTGCAATTACCGGAATAAAGCCAACCATCTCTCTTTCCGCGATATCCACACTCCATCTGACAGCGGGGATTTTTTCCGGCAGACGGCCATATACTTCCTTCTCCAGATCTTCCCTGATCTCGGGACGCCTTTGATTCCACCACATATCAGGGGTAGTAACCTTCTTCCCGTTCTTCAATGTCAGAAGATCAGGCAGATCAGGATACGGTGTCGCCACGGACTCATCATAGTTGGCATGGTTGGGAGCTGATTCGTTACCGCTTGGTCCCGGACGAAGACTCTTTATCCCGAGCTGGTTCATCATATTCTGGTGATCCTGCTCCGTGGTGAACCCGGCAGGCGAGTTGTACTGCCGGTCAGAACCGCCTGCCGGAGCAGGTTCAAACATGACTCTGTATGTTTTGACTACACCTCTGTAATCAAATCGCACAACAGCGGCCCCGGCTTTCGGGTCAGCCTGCGTTACAGACACTTTTACATCCGGATCACTCGCCGATGCAGATACAGAGGGTATCCCCGTAACATCTGACGGAATTTTATAAGAAGCCTCGTAAAGATCATAACCGGTAATCCCGTTAGCTTCCGTTGACCTGACCGGAGTGGCCGGCAGATCAATTTCGACTCCGTTGACAGTGATGCTTACCTCAGGGGTGACCGGACGGTCGATTTTATTTTTCTTCGAGCTGAATCCAAGTCCTGACAAATCGAAAAGAGCTTCCTGATCAGGACCTTCGGCTACAAGGAAAACAGCATGTTTTTTGTCGAGTCTGTCAACAAAGGCTGAAACGTCTGTCGTGAATTTCGTTATTTCCCGGGCGGAATTTGCCGGGACAGATATTTCACCGATCTTTTTGCCTTTCCACGTATCGTTATCCCACGGTCCGTCCAGCCAGACATTTACCTTAAATGTGTTTTCTGTCTTTGGAGTAAGGAACAGATTGAATGCTGTTTTGTTACCGGGTTTAGTCCCTCTGAAGGCTTTCAACCCCTTTTTGTCTTCATTAAGCCCTCCGAATCCGAAGTACTTGTAGCCGATTATGTGACCGTTCCCAACATTTGTTACGGGCATGTCGTTATCCCATATATCCCACGAATCCTGCTGGCTTCCGGGATTTGAGAGATAACATGCATATCCTGCAGAGTAGTATTTATAAGGATCGAGGCCGTAGATGTGGAAACCTTCTGAGGTTACTTCAGCCCCGGTATATTCATTTCCCTTGCTGTCCTTAGCATTCCAGGCATTATCTTCAGAACAGGGGTTATAACCCCTGATTGTGACCTTTCCGCCTTCGACCACCGGCTTATCATCCCATTCCACCTTTACCGGGGCCACCATCGGCTGACGCGTGTATCCGTAACCTCTCGGCGCCCTGTGATAGAAC
>DHUL01000017.1:0-918 GCA_002409145.1 Bacteroidales bacterium UBA5235 | reverse complement strand
GCCCTGTGATAGAACACATACCACTGGTCGTTGATCAGCTCGATGCTGCCGTGAGTATTGTGCCCCGGGTAACTTGTCACCAGTGTTGATCCGTCCTTATCCGGAACCGGCGCGCGTGAGTCGACGAGAACACCGCCGCTTTTCCATGGTCCCATCGGAGAATCGCCATAGGCGTAACGCAATGCCGAGTTGGTGCTGCTCAGTCCGTATTCAGGGCCTGAATACCCGCTGTAAACCCATACATATTTATTACCAATCCTGCGGATTGAAGCGGCTTCGAAGAAATTGAACGAGCCGGGATTTTCACCCTGGTAGACGCTGGGGTAAACTGTACCTTCCGGGTCCCTGATGACACCATACCTGTAGCTGGCAGGAATAAAACAACCAATGGCCTGTGTTCCTGGCCTTAATGAATACATGGTGTTCTGATCGAGCTGACCGGCTGACGACCTCTGGAATCCCCAGAATCCATAAGCTCTGAAGCCGGTCTCATAATCAGGGTCATTTGTATCGGTTATGTAATCAATATAAACTGCCGGATCGAATCCCATGATACTGCCTGGCAACGTTCTGATTCCGTCGTCAGTCATGTTAACAGGGGTAAAGGGCCCGTCAGGCCGACTTCCTTTCGCCACCATGGCTTCCCTGTAACGGCCACGGCTGTGAGGGTACAGATAGTATTCTTTCGTACCGTCCTTTCTCTTTACCTCAACCAGGTCAGGAGCGAACATAACATCCCACTGGCCACCAACAGGATATGTAAAAATGGACCCCTCATCACGCCAGTCTGACAGGTCCTCCACCGGTGCCGACCATGATCTGATATCAGGTCCGCAATAACTCTTAAACCTGACATCATGGGAACCGATAATATAGATACGGTATTTCCCGGGGTTGTCGGGATCTTCAAAGACACGA
>DHUL01000035.1 GCA_002409145.1 Bacteroidales bacterium UBA5235 | reverse complement strand
GCCTGGGAGATAGCGCTGTCAATGGGGCTGATGCTTCTCACCATCATAGGTGCAGTCTGGATGGCAGCCAAGATCTACCGTACCGGGATACTCATGTATGGCAAGAAGACGTCATATAAGGAACTCTGGAAGTGGCTTACATACAAAGGATGAAAATTACCGGACATGCCAAGGATACTGGTCATAGATGATGAAAGATCCATCAGGAACACCCTGAAGGATGTACTTGAATATGAGAAGTACGAGATTGATTTAGCCGAGGATGGCCCATCCGGGATCGGGCTCTTCGGGCAACATCAGTATGATGCCGTTCTCTGTGATATCAAGATGGCAAAGATGGATGGCATCGAAGTGCTGCAGAAACTTCAGGAGTTATCATCTGATGTACCCGTAATCATGATCTCAGGCCATGGGAACATTGATACTGCAGTTGACTCAATAAAGAAGGGAGCCTTTGACTTCCTTGAAAAGCCCCTTGATCTCAACCGGCTGCTCATTACCATTCGCAATGCGCTTGAGAGAGGTTCGCTGATCACCCAGACCAAGGTACTGAAAAAACAGGTCAGCAGGAAATACGAGATTGTGGGCAACTCACCCGCAATAGTGCAGGTCAAGGAGATGATTGACAGGGTTGCTCCCACTGAAGCACGCGTGCTTATCACCGGCTCCAACGGTACCGGGAAGGAGCTTGTGGCGCACCAGATACATGAAAAGAGCAACCGTGCACGAGGCCCCTTCGTGGAAGTCAACTGCGCGGCAATACCCTCCGAACTTATTGAAAGTGAGCTCTTCGGTCATGAAAAGGGATCATTCACCTCTGCCATCAAACAGCGTATCGGTAAGTTTGAACAGGCTTCAGGCGGCACTATCTTCCTCGACGAGGTGGGCGACATGAGCCTGGCAGCTCAGGCAAAGGTTCTCAGGGCACTGCAGGAAAACAAGATAACACGCGTCGGATCTGACAAGGATATACATGTCGACGTCAGGGTCATCGCTGCAACAAATAAGAACATAAGAGAAGAGATTGACCGCAACACCTTCAGGGAAGACCTGTACCACCGCCTCAGCGTGATATTGATACATGTTCCCACCCTCAACGAAAGGAAAGATGACATTCCCCTTCTTGCAGATCATTTCAACACACTCATCTGCGGTGAATACGGTATGGGGAAAAAGAAGATAAAACCTGACGCTATTGCTGAACTTCAGAAGATTATCTGGACCGGCAACATCAGGGAATTCAGGAACGTGCTCGAGAGGCTCATCATCCTCTGCCCTGAGGAGATAACCGGCAAGGATGTGGTTGCATTTGCACACCCGGTTTCAGGTTTCGGAGAGATATGAGAAAAAGAGCCGTCATATCACATCTGATGGTGCTGACGGCCGCACTGTTTTTATTTTCTGCCTGCGGCAGGAAGGCGACTGAGGGTACACCTCTCTCCTTCAACGACGGATGGCTCTTTATCAGGCAGGACTCAGCCAATGCAGACAAGATTCTTCCGGGTATCGTCCCGAATCACAAATGGGAAGAGGTGACCCTGCCGCATTCAGCAGTAATTGAACCGTTGGTGATCACCACTACCCAATGGACCGGTATATGCTGGTACAAAAAGCTATATAAGCCTGAAAGGCGGCAACGGCACCGGCATACCGGCCTCCTTTTTGACGGGGCCATGCACGATGCCATCGTTTACCTGAACGGCGCCGAGGTAGCCCGCCACACCGGCGGGTATCTTCCCTTTTATGTTAATCTCAGCGATGATCTTGAATACGGCAGGGAAAATGAGATAATGGTAAGGCTTGACAACAGGGAGAATCCGCATATCCCTCCCGGCAAACCTCTCAGCGAACTCGATTTCCTGTGGTATAGTGGTCTCTACCGTAATGTAAGCTTATACGTTACTGACAGGCTGCACATTACTGCACCTCCTGAGTATCTTTCCACCCTGGGCGGAGGCATCCTTACCGGCGTCAGGGATGTGAGTCGTGAGTCGGCTACCCTGGCCCTCTCAGTGCATGTCAGCAATGATGACCACATCCCCCGGTCATTCAGGATGAAAAACACCCTTCTTGATGCCGCAGGACTGGAAGTTGCCTCCTCACTGTCAGAGCTTGTCGACCTGGAGCCGGGGCAGAGCCGGCGTCTCGAGACCAGGATGATTGTAATGCAGCCTGCATTATGGACTCCCGCCACACCTTTTCTGTATACCATACGAACCGAATTACTTTCTGACAACGGCACTGTGATTGACAGCCGGGAAACACGCACAGGCATAAGGACAGTGAGGATCACCCCGGACAAGGGACTGCTGCTGAACGGTGAGGCGGTGAGCATCACCGGAACCAACAGGCACCAGGAATATCCATACATCGGTTATGCCCTGTCTGATAATGCCAGTTATCGCGATGCCTTCAAAATCAGGGAAGCAGGCTTCAACCTGGTCCGATGCTCACATTACCCCCCTGCGCCGGCATTTCTTGACGCCTGTGATGAGCTTGGCCTGATGGTAATCAACACCATTCCGGGATGGCAGTTCATGGGTGATTCACTCTTTGCAGAAGCCGCAGTGCGTGATACACGCATGATGTGCCGGCGTGACCGCAACCACCCTTCGGTGGTGATGTGGGAATCGTCACTCAACGAGACCGGTATGCCGGTCAGTTTCCTTAACCGGCTCCATCAGACGGTAAAGGATGAGCTGCCTCTGGGCAATAACCTGACCTGCAGCTGGATGGATACTATATGTGATGTTTTTATCCCGGCACGCCAGCATGCAGGTGCTCCCCGGTACTGGAAGGATTACAGCAAGGCTAAGCCTCTTTTTATCTGCGAATACGGCGATTGGGAGTATTATGCACAGAATGCAGGTTTCAACCAGGCGGAGTTTGCTGACCTGCAACCTGCCGAAAGAAGCTCAAGACAGCTAAGGGGTGACGGTGACAGACGAATGCTCCAGCAGGCATGGAATTTCCAGGAAGCACATAATGACAACCTGTATGGCCCCGGTTTTGGTGATGCCAACTGGCTGATATTCGACTATAACCGGGGTTATGCCCCCGATATTGAAGCCTCAGGCATCATGGACATCTTCAGGCTGCCAAAGTTTGCCTGGTATTTCTACCGGAGCCAGGCTGAAATGGGCCCGGTATGCTTTATCGCTCATTATAATCTGCCCGCCTCAGGCAATACGGTAAGGGTATTCAGCAATGCTGACACTGTGCAGCTCTTCCGCAATGACACACTCATTGCCGTTCAGGGACCTGACATTGACGGCAATTCTGTCAACCTTCACCATCCGCCTTTCACCTTTACCCTTCCGGATTATTCGCCGGGGACAATAAAGGCAACAGCCCTGCATAACGGGAAAGAAACAGCATCCCACTCAGTCACCACCCATGGCGAACCTGCCTCCCTCCGTCTTTCAGCCGACTTCAGTAATAAACCGTTGAAGGCTGACAATTCTGACGTCATCTTCGTTTACGCAACAGTAACGGATTCAGCCGGCAATCAGGTACACTCATCTGATATCATGGTGGAGTTCGCCGTCAGGGGTAATGCCCGGCTGATTGGCGACAATCCGGCAAAAGCTGAGGATGGAATTGCAACCATCCTGCTCAGGGCCGTCGACCCGGGCAAAATTATGATCAGGGTATCATCGCCCGGAATGTCAGAAGCAGAAATGATGACCGAGTCAAAATAAAATCTCTTCCCGGGCTCCGGGGAAAATAATCAGAAACGGAAATAGATGAATGGTTGCACAACCTCTGATCCCACTTTGTGGAGCAGCAACACCACAGCCAGGGCAACCAGCAGCTGTGCCACCACCGGCAGCCTTATAAAGAGTCCCCTGTATGACTCCTTGACTGTAACGGGAAGGAAATGGAGGATGTAGCCTGATACGATCAGCACCGTGACAGGCAGATATGACATAAGCACCAGGCCATAATCGCCAGGAGAAAAAGAGGAGAATATCTGGTTAAGCATCACTTGTGCCTGTTCCATGGTACCTGCCCTGAAGAATATCCATGCGAAGCTGACAAAGTTGAATGTGATGAGTATCCCGGCGATATGAGCGCCTCGTCTTCTTACAGAAACCTTCCTGAAGAGCCAGTGCCAGATTTTTTCCACCACAAGTGCCACTCCGTGGAGTCCGCCCCACACAACGAACCGTGTGGCAGCCCCGTGCCACAGACCGCCAAGCAGCATGGTGACCATCAGGTTGATGCCTGTTCGCAGCGGACCTTTCCTGTTTCCTCCCAGAGGAATATAGAGATAATCCTTCAGCCACCTGGAGAGGGATATGTGCCATCTCCTCCAGAAATCGCCAATATTGGCAGCCTTGTATGGTGAGTTGAAGTTGAGGGGAAGCCTGAATCCCATCAGCATGGCAATGCCGATGGCGATATCGGTATAACCCGAGAAATCACAGTAGATCTGCAAACCATACCCATAGACCGCCACCAGGTTTTCAAAACCTGAATAGATGGCCGGAGCGTCAAACACCCTGTCAATGAA
>DHUL01000001.1 GCA_002409145.1 Bacteroidales bacterium UBA5235 | reverse complement strand
CCAGAGCAGCAGCGGACGCAGCAGCGCTCCTGCAGCCAGGACCCAGAGCAGCAGAAGCAGCAGCAGAAGCAGCGGAACCCCTTCAAAGAGCAGCAGCAGTAGCAGCAGCAGTTCATCAGGGAAATCAGATAAAAGCAGCCGCTCATCGCGAAGATAAGAGCAAGATGCAGTGAGCCCGGTGCTCACGGCACACACTATAAGCCAAGGGACGCAGGGACTATCCTGCGTCTCTTTTTTGTGTAACTTTTATTAATTTCGGGACTTCCGGATTTGAACAATGAAACAGGAAAGTAACTCTTTGCGGGCAGTGCTTTTTGCCCTTGCAGGCAACTTCGCGATAGCAGTAATCAAATTCATAGTAGCTCTGATATCAGGCAGTTCAGCCATGCTGGCTGAGGCTATTCACTCTGTAGCCGATACTACCAACCAGGTTTTCCTGCTCATCGGCCGCAGTCGTTCGAGGAGAGAGGCAGATGAGCTGCATGCCTTCGGCTACGGCAAGGAAGAGTATTATTGGGGCTTTATGGTGGCTGTGCTTCTGTTCTTCGTGGGCGGATGCTTCTCACTGTATGAAGGGGTACACAAACTGACACATCCGGAACCCCTGGAAAACTACATTTACATATTTGTGGTACTGATACTCTCCATTGGCATAGAACTGAAATCATTCACCGTCGCCCTGACGGAGTTCAGAAAGGTATCTGCCGGCCCGATTCTGAAGGCTGTAAGGGAATCAACCGATACCAATATCTTCGTTATTCTCGTTGAAGATTTTGCTGCCCTGGCCGGACTGACGATAGTGCTGATTTCCACTTTGCTCTCGCTGGTAAATACCCTCTTTGACGCTATCGGAACTTTGTTCGTCGGCGCCCTGCTTGTGCTTATGTCATTCTTCCTTGCCAACGAGCTGAGAAAGCTGATCATCGGAGAAAGCATATCACGGGAGATGCGAAACGGGATAAAGGTCATACTTCACAGCCACCCTGACATCAGACATATCAACAACATCCGCTCGATGTATATCGGTAACAATAAGTTTCTGCTGCTGATCTCTCTGGATGTCGAGGACAGGCTCGATGCCTCAGCGGTGGAGTGCCTGACAGCTCAGATCAAGACCGAGATAACGGGTCTCTATCCCAATGCCAGGTATATCTATATCGAGATTGAAGAATAACTGTCCTGAAATCACATGGAAGTCATCCTGGTCCCTGTCTGGGCTACCTCCTGAGGCCGACCAGGGTGATCAGAATGACCCCGCCTCCGGCCCGTGATCCGTAAATTGCTGCGTCGGAGCCTTTCAGCACGCTGATCGACTTGACCTGGCGAGGGCTGATATTATCTATCGAACTGACCACAGCTCCGTCCACCACAAAAAGAGGATCGGTACTAAGCATAATGGAATTGGCTCCCCTGATGGTGATCTTGTTCCCTGTGACCACAACGCCCGGGACCTTGCCCTGGATCATTTCATAGATATTCGTATAGCCCGAGTTGGCATCAGCCTGTCCGTCAATGTAACCCACATCTGTGGTCAGGTCCTTCCTCCTTACTTTTCCGTAAGCCACTTCGATTTCCCTTTCTCCTTCAGGCATTTCAAACTTTTGATCCCCGAACGCCTTCTTACCATCAAGAACAAAGTCAACCACGAGGGCTCCGTCATATTCCGTCAATGCAGAACCCATATTCGTGCTGTATGCCCCGAGTTTTTGCACATCCGGCCGTATCCGGATCCTGTACGCGCCGTTACCCCTTGTCACCGCACCGGTACTCTGTCCGTCCGCTATGATCAGCACCCCGCGAACGGGCGCCATAGTTGTATCCGTAACTGTTCCGGTGACCGTTGTCATCCTGGCCCGTTTCTGCCCTGTGACCTGCCCGGCTGCGACAGTTGCAATCAATATCAGTATTAAAGTCTTTGCTCTCATAAATTATTTTTTAACATCACGCAAGGTACAAAATTGAGAATCATAATTCAAATTTGTCCCGTGGCTCTGTGGTTCATATACGGTTACAATTAAGGCCGGACAAAGATTTCACTCTTTTTTACTACTTTTGTTGCCCTCCACATTGGACATTATTAATCAAATATTTATGACTTTTGACGAGCTTGATCTGGACCCCGAAATTCTTGATGCAATTGACTACATGGGTTTCAGGGAGACCACCCCGATACAGGAAAAAGCGATCCCCGTGATCCTAGAAGGACATGACCTGATAGCCTGTGCACAGACCGGAACCGGGAAGACTGCTGCTTACCTCCTGCCTGTGATGAATGACATTGCATATCACCGGCCCTCGCATACTCACACCCTTGTGCTTGTTCCCACCCGTGAACTGGCACTGCAAATTGACCAGCAGATACAGGGGCTGGCATACACCCTGAACATAACCTCTCTTGCTGTTTACGGAGGAGGCGAGGGGAGCGCATGGGACCAGGAGAAAGCAGCACTGACGCACGGTGCTGACATAATAGTGGCTACCCCCGGAAGGCTCATTTCACATCTGAATCTCGGTTATGTCCGGTTTACCGGGCTGCAGGTTCTGGTGCTTGATGAAGCAGACAGGATGCTTGACATAGGCTTCCATGATGATATCATGAAGATCATCTCGTTCCTGCCAAAAAAACGTCAGACACTTATGTTCAGCGCCACCATGCCGCCAAAAATCAGGTCGCTCTCCAAACATATAATGAAGAGCCCTGAGGAGATCTCCCTGGAAATATCGAAGCCGGCCGAGGGGGTGCTCCAGGCAGTTTACCTTCTTGAGGAGCCGCAGAAACTCCCCCTGCTCAACAGCCTCCTGGCAGACAAGCCCGAATACCACAGTATCCTCATCTTCAGTTCAACGAAGAAAAAGGTGCATGAGATTGTCAGGGGACTCCGCTCGCGTGACTATACGGTGGAAGGTATCTCATCAGATCTTGAACAGAGGGAGCGTGAAGAGACTCTCCTGAGGTTCCGCTCGCGGCGGACGCGTGTCCTGGTTGCCACCGATGTGCTGAGCCGGGGTATCGATATAAAGGATATTAACCTGGTGGTCAATTTTGATGCACCGTCTGACGCGGAGGATTATGTTCACCGCGTGGGCCGTACAGCTCGCGCTGACACCACAGGTGTGGCAATAACACTGGTAACCAGGGCTGATATGTTCAAACTGCAACGGATTGAAAAACTGATAGGTTACCAGGTGTTCCGCGCTCCATTGCCCGACTTCATCTCGTCAGGTCACGGTGACACTGCTGGTCATCGCCCGTCGCATCCCCGCTCCGGGAACAGAAAGTTCAGGAGACACTGAAGGAAGATCACGGGAAGGCATTGTTGATTATCTGATTGTTCTGTAACTTTGGGTTGCATCAATCCTGTTTTCTAATGGCATCAGACGAAAAAACAATGATCATCATCGGGGCAGGCTTTGCCGGCCTCGCCGCAGGCATCTACGGACGCCTCAATGGCTACAGGACAGAGATCTACGAGATGCACAATCAACCAGGCGGACTGTGCACTTCATGGAAGAGAAACGGTTACACCTTTGACGCCTGCATTCACTGGCTGGTGGGCTCCTCGCCTGAGAGCAACCTGCATAACATATGGCTCGAAACCGGCATAGCGCCTGGAAGGGAATTCGTTTACGCCGGCGAATACTACCGTGCCGAGGGTGCTGACGGAAGGACCATTATCTTCTATGCTGACCCTGATCTGCTTGAGAAACATCTCCTGGCAGCTGCCCCGGAGGATAAGAAGCCCATAAAGGACTTCATCGCCGGCATAAAAATGAGCGCAGCATTTGACTTCGCTTCCGAAAAAGAACCGCTTCTGACACGTATCAGGAAACAGGTCAGGACCTTCTTTACTTTCATGAAGTACGGAAAAGAGTTCCGCAGGTGGACCGGTATTACGGGTGAAGAGTTTGCATCGCGCTTCAGCGATCCCCTCCTGAGGCAGGCATTCCGCGAGATCTGGATCCCCGAATTCTCTATGATCTTTCTCTTTTTCACCTTCGCTTATCTCAGCAAGCGTAACGCCGGTTACCCCATAGGTGGTTCAATGCCCATGTCGGAAGCTCTGGAGAAACGCTACAGGGACCTGGGCGGAGTGATACATTATAATAAAAGGGTGGCCAGGATACTCACCACTGACGGCCGGGCCACCGGGATCAGGCTTATTGACTGTACTGAGGTAAGCGCCGGCAGGGTCATCTCTGCAGCCGACGGGCACGCCACACTGTTTGACATGCTCGACGGAAAGTTCCTTGATAAAAAGATAAGAGAGCAATATGATACATGGCCTTTGTTTCATTCGCTCCTGTTCGTTTCGCTGGGCGTAAACAGGAAATTTGATGATGTGCCGGTCAGTATCTCCGGCTTCTCCTTCCCGTTGAAGGAGCCGGTAATGGTTGCAGATAAGATGAGAGACAGGCTTCCTGTGCATATCTTTAACCAGGATCCGACCCTTGCCCCTGACGGGAAAACCTCAGTAATAATAATGCTTGAATCAGACCATGGCTACTGGAAGAAACTGGCGGAAGACCGGGCAATTTATGTTCAGAAGAAGGATGAAACAGCCAGGATGATAATCAGGCTTCTCGAACAGCGTTTCCCTGGCATTTCAGACCAGGTGGAGGTCTCCGATGTAGCCACACCGCTCACCTTCGAGCGCATCACCGGAAACTGGAAGGGTTCATTCGAAGGATGGCTCATCACCCCGAAAAATGCCTACACGATGATGAAACCGATGGAACAGACCATACCCGGACTGCAGAATTGCTATATGTGCGGCCAATGGGTTGAACCGGGCGGCGGACTGCCCACCGCAATCATGTCAGCCCGGCGGCTTATGCAGCATATATGCAGGGAGGACGGCAGAAAATTCAGGACCGAATAGAGCAGGCCAAAGGGCAAAAGGTCATTGCTGACTGACCGGGAAGTTTTTGCATACCTTTACTAATGCTCAGCAATTACTTATCGCAAAGAAAATGTCAAAAGTCAACCAGGTTTTATTCAGCATTCTGTTAGCCTCCATGGTATCATGCCAGCAAGGCAGCAGCCAATCTGATTTCAACCTCGATCTCGAGAGACAGCCTGCCTCCGGATCCCTTCCCGGTGGCTGGTTTGCCTGGGGCAGTGACTTCAAACTTACAATTGATACTGTTGTAAAACATTCCGGCCGTCAGTCGGTTCGCATTGAACCTTCCGGCACATATCAACAGGGAACATTCGGTTGCCTTGCAACCTCCTTCCCGGCCGTCTACAAGGGAAGCCAGATAGAGCTGCGTGCCTGGATGAAAATGGAAGATGTCTCTGAAGGCCCGATAGGCTTGCTCCTGAGAATAGACGGGCAGTCAGCCACACTGGGTTTTGACAATATGCAGAGAAAGAACATAACAGGCACTTCTGACTGGGTCCTGTACTCCGTAAAGCTGCCCAACCATCCTTCAGCCGTAAAAATCAACATCGGAGGCATGCTCTCGGGAAGTGGTAAACTGTGGGTTGACGATTTCGAGGTGCTGATTGATGACGTACCCCTGGACAAGGCTGAAAAGAATCCGGTAAAGATCTTCGAAGCAGACACTGACCATGAGTTTGATAACGGATCAGGTATTTCGATACCGGAACCTGACAGGCTGATGATGACAAACGACTCAGTCACTCATATTACAGTCGGGCGTGATAAGGGAGACCTCAATCTGACTTCTGCTACAATACCCTCCGGCTCAGTTCCCTCTTACCCCGTAAGGAAAGACCCGGCTTTCAGCATGATAACCCCGGACATAGGTTATCTCTACCTGGGATCAGTCAGGAACGCGGACCTGAAGAGTATCATCCAGCAACTCGAGGGGACAAGAGGTCTGGTGATTGATCTGCGTTGCTACCCCTCTGAATTTGTTGTCTTCTCGCTGGGAAGCTGCCTGGTGGAGAAAACCACACCCTTTGTTAAATTCACAGCCGGCAGTGTTATGACGCCCGGTCTTTTCACGGCAGGAACCACTCTCTCTGTTCCCGTGAATACCAGGATGCGCTATAAAGGCAGGACAGTAATACTGGTCAATGAATCCACCATCAGCCAGGCAGAGTATACCACGATGGCATTAAGGGTTGCACCCGGAGCTGTCGTTGTGGGCTCACAAACTGCAGGAGCAGATGGCAACGTCTCTCCTTTCACCCTGCCGGGAGGAATCAAAACTCTTATCACCGGGATAGGAGTTTACTACCCTGACGGCGGTGAGACACAGCGTACGGGCATCGTCCCCGATGTCGAAGTCCGGCCGACAGCCGCCGGCATACGCCAGGAGCGTGATGAGGTCCTTGAAAAAGCAATTGCAATTATCAATGGCGAAGTGATCGTCGCTGCCCACTGATCCGCTTCCATCATCCTCAGGATCCGGAACCGGGGTCCGGGGCTCATTCAGCAATCTGCCTTCGCTGATAAAAATAAATTTGTATTTAAACAATAAAATATTGTATATTTACATTATATAAACATCTTATATATTATTGAAATTATGCTACAAACTGATCTTATCAAAGGTTCTATCCGGACAATAGTTCTCAAGCTGCTGAAAGAAAACGGCCGTATGTACGGGTATGAAATAACCCGCAAGGTTGAGGAGCTTACCTCGGGAAAAATCAGGCTGACATACGGTGCATTGTATCCCGTGCTCCATAAGCTCGAAAGCGAGGGGGTGCTGGTGACGGAGGCGGAGAACTTCAACAACCGCATCCGGATCTATTACAGCCTGACAGAGAAAGGCCATTCATTGGTCAGGGAAAAGGTCATGGAACTTCTGGAGTTCATAGAATCACTCCAGAGTATTGTCAGCCCGCAGACTGGTCCGAGCTATGCCTGAGCTGACTGTCAGTAATATTGAATGCATCAGGCAGGATGTGATTCGCCAGGAAATCTGCTTTTCGCACCTTGCTGACGAGCTCGTTGACCATCTCTGCTGCGATGTGGAGAATGAGATGACCGGTGGTCTCAGCTTCCGCGATGCGTACCGGAAGGTGAAGGACTCACTTGGACACCGCAGACTCAGGGAGATACAGGAAGAAACACTTTATGCTGTCGACACCAAATACAGGAATATGAAAAACATTATGAAGATTTCAGCAATAGCCGGTACTATAATGATCGGTTTTGCGGCCCTGTTCAAGATCATGCACTGGCCCGGTGCAGGGATAATGCTTACCCTCGGAAGCCTTTTTCTGGCTTTTGTATTCATGCCGTCAGCACTGACGGTTCTCTGGAAAGAGACACACAGCGGGAAGAAACTTTTCCTTTATATCTCAGCATTCATTACCGCAATGTTGTTCATTGCAGGAGTAACTGCAAAGGTACAGCACTGGCCAATGGCCGGACTGATCCTGGCTCTTGCATCAGTGTCAGGGATCTTTGCCTTTGTCCCTGCCCTGTTGTTCGCCAAACTGAAGGATCAGGACAACAGGTCGAAAAGGATAGTCTATATCCTGGGTGCTGCAGGATTGATCTGTTGCATCATGGGATTGCTATTTAAAATCCAGCACTGGCCACTGGCTACCATTTTACTGACAGTCGGGTCTGCAGTCATTTTCTTCGCAGTATTTCCATGGTACACCCGGCTTACCTGGAGAGAAGAAAGGAACGTCAGCGCCAGATTCATTTTCATGGTTGCCGGCATGATAATTCTGATGTTACCGGTTCTAATGCTCAACCTCAGCCTGCAAAGAAACTTTGACGCAGGTTACTACAAACATCATGAGGAACAACAGGCATTGTTTGATTACAGGTTCAGATCCAATCAGTCGCTTATCAATCACTGCACTGACTCCTCTTCGCTGCCAATTCTTAAGGAGCTGAATGACAAAACATCTGAATTGATTACAGTCATCAACAATACTGAAGCAAGGCTCATTGCCGAAGCGGAAGGGGAACCCGGGGCACCGGCAGTCTTAACAAGTCAGATAGCAGAAACTGGGACCGGACCTGTAATACAATTCAAAGCACTTGACCATCCTTTCCAGACTGTTCCTTTCAGCAACTTCCTGATGAATGATTCAGGTCTGCGTAATGAACTTGCTGCTGCCTTGAAGAAATACTCTGATTATCTTTCAGGTCAGTTGCCGGCAGACAAATTTGAGATGTACGGGAAACTGCTCGAAACTTCCGTTTACCTGCCGGAGATAAATCCTGAAACCGACAGGATACCACTGATAACCGGCCTGCATATGCTGGAGCTGATGAAAAACGGGATCCTCACTGCAGAGTCATATGCAATTGAAGTGATTTCGGAAGTTAATAACCAGTAAAATCCAAGGCAATGAAACAGAAGATATATACTTTAGGGCTTATCATCACCTCAATAATCTTTCTTGGTGCTCTCCTTAAGATCAATCACTGGCCCGGCGGAGGGCAACTTTTGATTCTTGGTATTGTAATGCTCGTAATTGTATTCCTTCCGCTGGCTCTGAGAAATCACTTCAGGACTGAAGGCGGGAGAAAAAATTTGCTGCTGTACATAGTGACATGGCTCACATGTTTCGTGGTGTTCGGTGGTATGCTTTTCAAGCTTATGCACTGGCCGGGAGCGGGAATAGCCCTGTTAATAGCCCTGCCCTTCCCGTATGTGGTTTTCCTTCCGGTTTTTCTTATTATGACATCAAAGGATAAGAATTTCAGCATCCATAATACTGTGGCTGTGCTTTTCCTGCTTGCAGGCACGTCTATCTCCTCAGCACTGCTGGGGCTGAATGTTTCGAAGGAGAGGCTTGATGACAGCATGCGGTTGTCTGGCAATTATAACAGGATTGAGGCAGTGCTTGATGAGATACCTGCTGCAGACAGCCAGGCTCCGGTTATATATAAAATCGATGAACTCGTGGCTATTATTGATGACTATCAGCGTAAAATATTCTTAGTTGAGGGCATGTCTGAGGAAGAATGGAATAATGATCCACGGATTTTCCCGTTTCCGGAAAAAACATCCATCGCAAATAAAGCCCTTTTCATTGGAGGGAAGAATCCCACGTATGACACAAGGCTTCAGGCAGGGCTGGGTGACCTTGTCAGTGAACTTCAGAAGTCTGCCGCTAATGAAGAGATTTCCGCCAAAATACCACTGATCTTTGACTTCTATGAGACACCCGGTGACAGCCTGGGGTGGACGCAGGGCAAGTTTGTAGTAACCCCCCGTGTGTGGTCACTTATTTATCTTGACGCACTCGAGACAAACCTGAAGCTGATCAGGGCTGGAATATGATCCCCGGCTTTGAGCCGGCTGTCGGATCTGAAGATATCATACATCTTACAAAAGACAACCTGACTGCCTCATCCTATGAGGGTTTGCGATGGTTTTGGCACACCCTTTGCATTACCTTTCGTGAAGAGCAATCTTCATAAAACTTAAAGAGATGAAAAAGTCAGTTATCACATCGGTCCTCGCAGTCCTGGCAGCCTTTACGACGATAGTCGGGGCACAGAACTACCCGAAGGAATACCTGGGTCTCCCCGGTGACAATCTCAACCTCTACGCGGTCATGGACCTGTTCCGCAACGCTCCCACTCTTGAAGCCTTCGAGAGAAGCCTCAACGAGCAGGATTCGCGGATCAACAACCTCGACCTCAACGGCGACTGGAGGGTTGACTACATTGCCGTATCGGACTACCGCGACGGCAGGGTTCACAACATCGTTCTCCGCGCGGTGCTCGGCCGTAACGAGTACCAGGATGTGGCGGTGATAGTGGTGGAGAGGCTGAAGAAGAAGAAGGTTGTGATACAGATCATTGGCGACGAGCTCCTCTACGGGAGGAACTACATAATAGAACCTGTCTACGCCAAAAAGCACAGGATAAGGCATGAGTACGGCCCGGTCTACTACGGAGGCGGGACGATATACAACAACTACTACTACGACATATGGGACTGGCCGGTGGTTGTCCACATCTACAGTCCTTACTACGACGGATGGAGCTCATCATGGTACTGGGGTTACTACCCAACCTGGTACGAGCCATGGAGCCCCTGGTACTGGGACTACTACTACGGATACCACTCAGGATGGCAAAGTCACTACCACAGTTACTATCACCACAGTGACCGCTACAGGTACCACAGGTACACCGACTACTACTACCACAGTGTAAGGCAGGCGTCGCCCCAGGTACAGCGCAGGGTCGCCGGGGGCAACTACAGGCAGACCTACTCACGTCCCGAGCAGAGGGCGGAGGGGATGGATCTGCAGCGCAGGACCCGTGAAGCGATAGCTGAAGGCACCCGCAGCCAGGCTCCGGCCAGCGCCGGCACCAGGCGCCAGGCAGTGCCTCAGGCGGTGAGCGGAACGGCGCCTTCTGAGGGCAGGAGATCTGCCGCCGGCGCCGCAGGACGAAGTGCTGCGGAGACTGAAGCGGCCAGGAGGGCTGCCCCCGGAACCATCAGCAGAAGCGCTGAAGAGAACGGGCAGGCAAGGAGAACAAGCACCAGAACCGTCAGCAGGGACGCTGCCGGCACTGATGCCGCCAGGAGGAGCACCTCCGGTACGGTAAGCAGGGATGCAGCCACAACCGGGGAAGCCAGAAGGACTCCCGCAACTGTTAACAGGACCGGTCAGAACGGTGACCGCAACGCGCAGGCAGGAGAACCGGTCAGAAGGAGTGCCATCTCAACCCCGGCAACGGTTAAGAGTGCAGAGAGCGAGGCAGCTGAAGCCAGGGCAACTCAGGAGAGAGCTTCCGAACAGAGGGCAGCTGAA
>DHUL01000046.1:3948-9235 GCA_002409145.1 Bacteroidales bacterium UBA5235 | reverse complement strand
TCAGCTGACACCTCTGGGCAATATGAAAAAATCATAAGTGATGTCTCGCAGCCAAAATATGAGATCAAAAAAACTCGCAGATCTTTTGAAACCAGGCATAAGTGGATTTCCGGATTAACCATCAAAACATTTCATAGCCTTTGCTACACTATACTCCGGCAATATGGAGCAAATGAGTTCGATAATAAATTCCGGATCATTCTGGACTCAAAAACTGACAATGACGACGAGTTCTCAAATGCCACGACCCCTGAATTGTCTTTAGATGTAATGCAGAAAATCCTGATTGAACGCTGCAAAAGCAATGATTTTCTACTTGATTTCAAAAGATATATTCTTGATTATTATGTTGATAAACAACATCTTAAGGAAGGCCCATATAAAGAACTAAATACTTATTCCAAGGACTTCACAACCCTTGATGGGACTAAAGTCGGATCAAAATCAGAACAGTATATCGCTGATTGGCTATATCGCCATAGTATCAAATACAAATACGAGGCAACTCTTATCGTTGAAAATTTTCCATTCAGGCCTGATTTCTTTATACCAGCAGCCAACCTGTGCATCGAGCATGTTTCAGATAAGAGTTATCCGATGGGAGACAAGCTTAAGGAGTATAAAAGAGGCGGATTACATTGTGTTCAGACACACGATAGAATTACAAAAGACACATCACTGTTTAATCATGAACTTGACCGGATTTTCGCCGGATTGTTGCCAAAAGACTATCATTCAAAGTTGGTTCTCAATTTCAGCGAAGAACTGAAAAGCTACCTGGGATTTGTTAAAGACTATCTTACCCAGGTGTTGAGGGTCATGGATATGATTAAAACAGAAGGCTTGTCAGTGGAGGAGATTCGCCTTAACGCATCCAATGATAAGCATGAAAGGGTCCGGAACTTTTATGAACTTGCCTTACCTTTAATCGACGACTACATAAAGTATTGTGTCAACAAGTCTTATCTTGACTTTAATGACCTGATTTCAACCTCAATCTCGCTTTGTAAGAACAATGCAGATGTGCTGGAGATGCTGCAATCTACATATAAGTATGTTTTGGTAGATGAATTTCAGGATGTCAACAATCTCCAGGTTGATCTGCTGAATCTTATCCTGACACCTGAAAGCAGACTATTTTGTGTTGGAGACGATTGGCAAAGCATTTATGGATTCAGGGGCTCGAATGTTAGTTATATTATTGATTTTCAAAAGCACTTCCCCGGATCGACTCTAATCAAACTCGATACAAATTACAGGAGCACTACCAATATTGTTGAAGCAAGCAATGAAGTAATTAAGTACAACAAGTATAAAGTTGAGAAGGAGATTTCTGCCTTTAAGAAATCGACAACAAAAATCTGTGTCTTTGCAGGTTCCTCAAAGGAGGAGAACGCCAGGTTTGCCGCGGAAGAAGTCATCCGTCTGTCTGAAGAAGGTTTTGGTGTTGATGACATTCTATTCTTATACAGAAGGACTAAGATGCTGGAACCCTACCGGGAGGAATTTTATACCCGGGGGATGAAACTAAAGGGTAAGACGATACATGGCGCTAAAGGTCTGGAAGCCAAAATAGTTTTTATAATTGGTTTGACAGACGGACCTGGCGGCTTCCCGGATGTATGGCTAATGGACAGAATATTTCAGACAATAAAAAAATCTGATGTGAATCTCCTCATGGAAGAGGAAAGGAGACTCTTCTATGTGGCACTTACCCGAGCAAAAGAGAAAGTCTACCTGCTAACGGAAAAAGGTTCTGAATCAAGATTTCTTGATGAGATACCTGATAAGCTCATTGAGAAACAAACCAGCGAGTTCAAGCCAATAGTGGAAGAGTTGGAGTCGTGTAAGAAATGTAATAGTAAACTTGACCAATCATTCTCATTCTGTCCGTTTTGCGGAATGAAAATAATGAAAGACTAAGCTAGGTCGTTATTAGATCTACATGGAGAAGATTCCATTCATACCGGGTCAGATATATCATAGGAGGAGTGAGATTCATTCCGCCTATGGCGGCAACTGGCAGGGTGGCATTTGTCCGTCTTCGACTTCTCCTTTTATCTTTATTTTTTCAGGCAAATCAGGGCATCAGCATGGTTATCAGGATGGTTGGGATAATCCGAATGTCTTCTCATATACGGGAGAGGGTCAGGTAGGAGACATGCAATTTACCAGAGGGAATCTGGCCCTCCGGGACCACAAACAGAACTGTAAAAGGGTTTTTCTCTTCGAAGCTGTTTCTAAGGGTTATGTTAGGTTCGTCTCAGAAGTTGAAGTTTTTGATGCTGATTACTTTGAAACTCATGATTCCTCCGGCGATATAAGGATAGGGATCAAATTCTACTTTAAACGCGCTGGAGCCCATATCCCCCTCTATCCTGAACTGTCAACAGAAAGTCCTGCTCTAACTGATCCTCTTGTCCGCCTTGAGCTGAATCGACCAGGTATAACAGAAAGGAAGGGGCTTGTAACCTCCAGAGTAGGTCAGGGAGCATATCGCAAGGGGATAATTCACAGATGGGAGTACAAGTGTGCTGTAACCGGATTTGACAAACTTGATGTTTTAATTGCCTCACATATTGTCCCATGGGCTGAGTCGACCGACCCGGAACGTCTCGATATTCATAACGGAATTTTGCTTTCACCCACATACGATGCCCTATTTGACCGGCACCTTATAAGTTTTGAAAATAATGGCAGTATCATTTTATCAGACGCGATAGACCATAATGCTTACAGGAAAATTGGAGTCTCCGGTAATGAAAGAATTGCCAATCTGAGCCGTTATAATATTGAATATCTCGAGCGTCACAGACTCAACTTAGATCATAGAATATAAAATTTATCTTTATGCAGAAACCTAAATATTCAGTCAACCAACATCTTATTGAGACAGTCCTGGCATGGACCAAATCTGGCGAAATTGCCATTCCGGAGATTCAAAGACCGTTCGTCTGGGAAACATCCCGTGTCAGGGACCTTATTGACAGCCTCTATCGTGGTTACCCTGTTGGATACCTGATTGCCTGGAAGAATCCGAACGTAAGATTAAAGGACGGCACATATTCTGAAGGAAAGAAGGTCCTGATTGACGGACAACAGAGAGTTACTGCAATGGGTGCTGCAATACTCGGCATGCAGGTAATAAATAAAGAATATAAACGAACAAGGATTAAGATTGCATTCCACCCTGTCAGGGAGGAATTTGAAGTACAGACTGCGGTAATGCTAAAAGATCCGCTCTGGATACCTGACATCGCAGAGGTATTTGGGGCACACGCCCACTCCTACTCCATGATCCGGAACTATCTTGCGAACAATCCGGGTGTTGGTCAGGAGAAAGTCATAGATGCAATCAATAATCTGTTCAGCCTCTCAAAGAGGCAAATTGGTATGATTGACCTGGAGGCCGACCTGGATATTGAAACAGTAACAGAAATCTTCATAAGGATAAACTCTCAGGGGGTGATACTGAGTCAGGCCGACTTTGCAATGTCCAAAATTGCAGCCAGCGAACAGTTCGACGGACCCAACCTCAGGAAAGCCATCGATTACTTCTGCCATCTGGCTGCAGTGCCGGATTTCTATAATCACATTGTGGATGTGGATAAGGAATTTACCACAACGGATTATTTCTCAAGGATGTCATGGCTCAGGAAGGAGACTGAAGACCTTTATGATCCGGATTACAGCGATATGCTCAGAGTCGCATTCACAACAGAGTTTCACCGTGGCAAACTCTCTGACCTTGTCAGCCTTCTCTCAGGAAGAAACTTTGAAACCAGGGTTTTTGAAGAGTCGATTGCAGAGGAATCATTCAGAAGACTCAAGGATGGCATTTTCACATTCATGAACGAGACCAGCTTTAATAGGTTCATAATGATTATTAAATCAGCCGGTTTCATTGCGCCATGGATGATCCGTTCCAAGAATGCTTTGAACTTCGCTTATATACTCTATCTGACCCTTAAGAAGCAGGGGCTGAATCCGGCCTTGATCGAGACATATGTACGCAGGTGGTTTGCAATGTCTATCCTGACGAGTAGATATTCAAGTTCGCCAGAATCGACAATGGATTATGATATAAAAAGGATATCAGAGTTATCATTCGACTCCTATTTTAAGACCATAGAAGATGGTAATCTTTCAGATGCTTACTGGACTGTTACTCTTCCACAGGCTCTTGAAACACCTGTAACAAGTGCACCTGTATTTCATGTCTACTTGGCTGCTCAGGTAAAACAAAACGATAAAGGTTTTCTTTCAAAAGATATAACAGTCAATCATCTTATCACCAACGCCGGTGATGTTCATCACCTCTTCCCGAAGAACTATCTCAAGAAGAACAACCTGGGAAGATCTCAATACAATCAGGTTGCGAATTTTGTATACATGCAGTCCGAAATTAATATTAAGGTGGGGGACAAATCCCCTTCAGTCTATTTCAATGAGTTGAAAGAGCAGGCAAATAATGGAGGATTGAAATACGGAGGGATAAGAACTATAAAAGAACTTCTGGACAATCTACATCAAAATGCTATTCCAGAGAGTATTTTTGATATGAGCATCGATGATTACAGGTATTTTCTGGTTGAAAGAAGAGCTTTAATGGCAAGCAAGATTAAGGATTACTACCAATCCCTTTAGAAGGAGATTCATCATCGAAATCTATGTTTTGCCGGAGTTCTGAGAATTTCTTCAGAAACAGGATGGAATCTTAAATATGCAGACTATGAATAAAGGTATACCTATCTCTGATTTTGAACAATTTGTGGATGAAAAGCTTCTCGCCCGTGGCTTGTCTTATTTCGAGAACGGGCAGGTGACATCTTTCGAAGAGCTCTCGCCGGGCGAATTTGAAGCGGAAGTGGAAGGTTCAGAAGACTATGATGTAAGGATCACTGTTTCGAAGAAAAAAATAACTTCATACCTCTGCACCTGTCCATACGACTACGGGACGGTCTGCAAGCACATCGTTGCAGTACTGTATTATTACAGAAATGAAGAGGAGAAACTTAAAAAGGCTGACAACAAAAAAGGTTCGGCCAGGAAACCGGCATCCGGAAGAAAAACTGTTTCTGAACAGGTCGATGAACTGCTTGGGGCTCTGTCGCATGACGATCTTAACTCTTTTATTAAAGAACAATGTCTGGCAGATCCGGCATTCAGGCGATCATTCCTTTCCGGCTTTATGTACAAATCATCGGCTGAATCGCCGGAAAAATACCGTGAACAGGTTAAGAATATTTTAAGAAGTGCCAGGGATAAAGACAGGTTTATCAAGTGG
>DHUL01000046.1:0-3709 GCA_002409145.1 Bacteroidales bacterium UBA5235 | reverse complement strand
AACTGGCTCAGCGCATGTCATATCTGTTTCCCGGTTGCTGAGGAAATGGTGAAAGCGCTTCAGTTTGCAGACGACAGCGACGGAGACATCGGCGGGAATATCGAAACCGCTTTTGAGATACTTGATTCTGTGGCTGCATCTGACAGACCTGAAGAAATAAGAGCTTATATGCTTGATCAGGTGCTTCATTACTACAGGAAAAATGTTTTTTCAGGTTGGGACTGGCATACAGATCTTCTCCGTCTCGCTGTAGACCTGGCAAAAACGGAAAAGGAAGCCGGCACAGTCCTCTCCCTGCTTCATACACATGTGCATTCAGAATATGAAGGCGAACAGATGACAATGCTGGAATATGAACTTATCCGGAAAATGAAGGGAGATGACGAGGCTGAAAAATTTGCCTCCCAAAATCTTGATACTCCTGAACTCAGAAGAAAAGCGCTGGAGAAAGCTCTGAGGGATAAGGATTTCGAAAAAGCCAGATCACTTGCTCACGCCGGTATCAGGCACGATGCAGAGACCAAACCTGGACTTGCAAAAGAGTGGTACGACTGGCTTCTGCGTACAGCAGTTGCTGAAAAGGATAAACCACATGTGATTGAATATGCCCGATATCTTTTTGTTGACGGGTTCCGTAATGATCAGGATTACTACCAGCTCCTCAAGAAAAACATTAATCCCGTTGAATGGAACAGCTATGTGGAAGGGCTGGTCGATGAGATCAGACGAAGATACAGGTGGGACAATATTAGTGTCCTGGGAAAGATTTACATAACCGAAAAATGGTGGGACAGGCTTCTGGATCTTGTCCGCGGCGCCAAGCATCTTCCTTACATTCAGCATTATGAGAAATACCTGGCAGCCGATTATTCTGAGGAACTTGCAGAGCTTTATGAGAAAGGCATCATCGATTATCTGAAAGTAAATACGGGCAGAAAGCATTATCAGGAAGCTTGCCGGTACCTGGAGCGGATGCTTAAACTGGGAGGTCTTGCCAGGGTCAGGAATCTTATTGCTGAATTACGCAGAGAATACCCTCAAAGAAGGGCATTGCTGGATGAGCTTGACAAGTTTTGAACGCATACAACGGCCTGCATCGCGGGTCGCCTGTGTGTAGTCAACCTGCCATCATCCGGCAGAAATCCTTCACGTGCATTCTCTGTATGCCCTGATAAGATGAGGTTTCGTTTAGCTCATCCATCGTTACCACATATTTGGGGTAATTGTCGCTGATCCCAAGCAGATTTCCGAATTCACGCTGTGCCGTCTCAGGCTTTTCAAGAAGATATGCAACCTGAACATAAATCCGCTCTCCTCCCCGACTGGCAATGAAGTCAATTTCCTTGCCGTTTTCCGATCCAACCGTCACCTCATAGCCGGCAGTCCTGAGATGAAGAAAAACGATGTTCTCCAGCATTTTATGAACATCAGCCAGATTATATCCTGCAATGACATTCCTGATTCCGGTGTCACCGAAGAAATACTTCTCTCCTATTTCAAACAGCCGCTTCCCCCGGATACCCGTTCGCCTCACCCTGTGTATCATGAAAGAGGATTCAAGGTATCCGATATAATCTATCACTACCTGTGTTGAAATATTTATGTTCTGTGATTTCAGATATTCGCTGATTTTTTTTGCGGAAACGATGCTTCCTGTATTATCGGCAAGAAAAAGAACCAGGCTCTCAAGAAATTTAACATTCCGCACATTATACCTTGCCACCACATCCTTCAGCAGAATAGTGCTATAAAGAGTATTAAGATACTCATTGACAACATTTATGTCAGTTCCAAGATGGATCAGATAGGGAAGACCTCCTTCACGCAGGTATTTCCTGAATGAATCCGGGGAATCAGCGGCATCGCGAAACATCAGGTATTCGGAATAACTCAGGCCATACACCCTTATCTCGATGTAACGCCCCGCCAGAAGAGTTGCCAGCTCACCTGACAGCAGCCTTGCGTTACTACCGGTACAGTAGATGTCAAACTTCTTCCGTGTGGACAGGTCTCTCAACGCTACTTCAAATGAATCAATCTCCTGGATCTCATCAATGAATAACGCCACCTTCCCTTTTCCCTTTGAATGAAGGCCAACATATTCAAGAAGCGTGACATGGTCAGTGATCGGGGCGAACTCATGCTGCTCCTTATTAATGAAAATAATGTGGGTGTCGTGGTCTTTCTCCATTATGAGATCCCTTACCTGCATCAGCATGCAGCTCTTACCCACCCTCCTCTGGCCGGTAATTACCTTTATCAGACTCCTGCCGATATAAGGCTTTATTCTGTCTATATACAAAGGCCTCTCAATGTAGTCTTTCATCCTTCAATCTTATCTTATGCTTTTGCAAATATAATACCTTTCGTCAATTATATCTTATGTTTAATGCTGTTTATTTAAATTCGTCAATCATGCTGTTCATTTATACCAATTTGAAGCCTGTCGACTGCTTTGCTATGAAATCCAACAACTGTATCTTTACTCTACCATGGACTTCAAAGACAGGTTAATTGAGCATTACGGTTTTACCGGGAAGGACTGGAATGAGACGGTCAGACGATACCGGCCGGAGTCTCTGCAGGCCAGGTCACTCTTCCTGGAGAAGGGGCAAATTGCAACACGAATTGCCTACCTCCGGTCGGGAATGATGCGGTCATTCTTCTATGACGACAGGGCAAACGAAATCACTACCCACTTCTTCAAAAAGGGCTCGGTGATGATCTCGATGAAGAGCTTCAATGACCAGGTGTCGTAAAGGGAATATATAATCGCTATCGAGGCCTGCGAGATGGACGTGATCACATTTGACCGGATGCAGGAGCTCATACGCGTGGTGCCGGCATGGCGGCAGATAGGCAAAGACGTCGACGAGGCGATGTACAACTCCCTCATGAACCGTTCAGTACAACTGCAGACGCTTACAGCATCGGAACGGTACGAGCTCTTCATCAAAAAACACCCTGACATCCTTCAGAAAGTCGCCCTGAAACATATCGCATCCTACCTCGGCATCGACATCGCCACCCTCAGCAGGATAAGAAAATCGATCTGAACCCTTTTTTTGACTTTTATCAAACAACGCTCCCAGACCGCCGGGGTAACTTTGCCTCATCAACAAATCAAACAACAACAGGGTAGTGTTCCAATCAGTGTGTCCGGGGTAGCAGGCCTTTATCAATCGTTTGGCAATACCGTTGCCAGAACAACCCTGTTAAAAACCCTTTTATCAAAAGGCCTTGACTTAACGCCAATCGCATTTTCAATCAGCTTGCTTTCATCAATATTATATTGGCTGACCAGCAAATTCTTCACATTTTTGGCCCTGGCAACGGCAAGCATTGCATTATAGCTTTCAGTACCGGTTTCTTTGTCAGCATAAGCATCAAGCCTGATCCGCCGGTCAGGATTTCGTTTCAGGTAATCGGCAATGGCCTGGTATTGCAAATCCTGGTGGGGTCTGGGGAAATTTTCGTCGGCAGCGAATAAGAAAGAAGCCACAATAAAGGGTTCACCGGCAGATGGGGCCTGCGTTGCCGGTACCTCCACAAATATGGTGTCAGAGGGCACCTTTTGTTCGACATAAACGGTGTCGGTAGTTACCTGTGAGAGCTCCGTGGTTTCATTCACAACATCACCTGCTACCTTATTAACCTTCTTTATCCGAAATCGTTCTTTCCCCAGCCTGTACGATACACCCAGGGTCAC
>DHUL01000059.1:27117-38337 GCA_002409145.1 Bacteroidales bacterium UBA5235 | reverse complement strand
CCATAGCTCAGATGGTTAGCAGCACCTGACTCATAATCAGGGGGTCGCTGGTTCGATCCCAGCTGGGCCCACAACAAGGCAGCCGATTCCGGCTGCCTTTGTCATTTTTAACAGGGATCGACTAATTAAGATGTAATCCATGACATATTATCAAAATAATAAATTAAATATGTCGCTAAAACTCTTGTACTGTGACATTCGTTCTTGGTCACTGGATATTTGTTTGTAGATTTCATTTATTACGTACGTTGTGGCTTCCTCTATAGAACTTTGGCTTGACCAATCTACATCAAAGTCAAAATATTTAATAGTACCATTTATCAATTTAAAAGCAGTTTCTTCATCTTTATCTGTTCCATGTCCATTTAAATAGCAGTCTATCAGATAATACAATGCCTTTGTATTAACTTCGTTTTGAGACGCAGATGTATTATACGCACACATAAAAAACAGAAACGCTTCTTGTGGGTACTTTTTCTTATCCCCTAAACCATGATAACATATTAAAGCGAACTTTTCTGCAAATTCACTTTTAGCACCTTCCATATCAGGACTATCTAATATTAATCTTGGATAAGAAAATCTTTCATCAGTATAGAATTTATCTTCATCTATTATCCACATGCAAATAGCCTGATTGGCCTTCAGGCTCCAGTTTAATGAATCTTTTTCCAGGGCTTTATTTGTCCACTTAAGAGTTTCTATAACTCCTCCAGGGGCATTACCCCTTCCATAAAAACAGTATTTTGCATAAAGATCGTAGGCAGCCTCCCAGTTGTGTTCACATGCTTTCTTTAACCAATATGCAGCGGCCACAAATGGATCTTTGCTGTCAAAAGGTGCCCAATAAGCCTTGTTAGTCTCATCATAAGGGTCTGTATAATTGAATCTTAAAGCTAACAGATACTCTGCTTCACCGTAGCCTTTATTTGCCATCTCAAGATTATACTTAATATCTTCTTTACATCTTTCCCGCTCTGCCTGACTCAGATTCTGTGCATTGGATATTGTTGTAACGGCAATTGCCAGAAATAATAATCCCTTTTTCATCTGATAATATTTTATTTTAATGGTTCGCTAATGTATCATTAAAAATTGCTTTTATTGAACAAAATAGGAGTGTTATCAATTGGGCCTGTGCTGAAGATCTGCTAAAGCGTTCATTAATATACCATTTCTCAAAAGGTGTAATCGGGAAGCAAAAATGGTTCTTCCTGTATACATGCTGCCTCAACCAATGAATTCAGGTTCAGCAGGGATTGCTATTCAAACACTATGTGTCGGTTAATTTATGATAATATCAAGGGAGTAAATCTATATCGGGATCAGAGTACACTCTATATTGTCAGCCAAAATGCTCATGTGTCCTTTCTTGACAATTATGGCACGGTGATGCCTTCATTCAATCCTGTTTATTTATCCCTTGGAATAGATCCTGTTAAGATAGAGGAACTGACCTTCGGGGAAAATGAAAAGAAATTGGCAAAAATGTATTATTATGATACTGACAACCTGGCATGGGTCGAGTTGGCTGGTAACACAAGCAAAAACGCCGATACCGTAACTACATCAATAACTAAATCGGGTTCCTATGCTATTGGAATTGAAATAAATCCCGAGCATGATATTTTCCCTCCTCAAATTACAGATTATTCGCCAAGAGATAATGAATCGACAGGTGCATATCCGTTATATTGGGCTTCGCTAATTGAGGGTCCTGTAGAAACTGGAATAGATCTCTCAAAGACTTCAATTATTATTGATGGTAAAGAGGTACCTGCAACCTGGAATCCGGTGGATAACATAATTTCTTATCAACAGATCGATTCATTAGCACCGGGATTGCATACATTGAAAGTAATTGCTTCAGACTACAATGGGAACAAACAAGAAATCAATTCGTCATTCAAAGTTGTTCTTACCACTTCCATAGAATCGGTTGAAAATGACAAAATAAAATTTGAACTATCCCCTAATCCAGCTTTTGAATATGTGAATATTTCAATTAGCAGTTTATCAACCGGGACATTGTATATAGATGCTTTTAACCAAAATGGTCAGAAAATAAAAACAATCTGCAGCCAGTCCGGATTTTCAAGCGAAATGATTGCTACATGGGATTTGTCTGATCACAATGGTGTAAAGCTTAGGAATGGAGTCTATTATGTGCGTATTACAAACAATGAAAGAATATATGTTAAGAAATTGATAATTTATTAGAGTCATATGCACAGATAATCAGATTTGAATAATATCCACGTGATACATAAAAGAAACCATCTAAATTTAGCTGCTGCTAATTAAGGGAAGCTTTCACTTTTGAAGGCTATACTCTGAATAAGTTCGTAAAGGGGTAACTATTCCATGGCAATCAGACACAAAAAGGGCAGTTTTGTGGAAAATTCATATTGATCATGACAGGCACCGGAAAATAATTTATTTTGTAGACTATTAAATGTATCACAGAGAGCCTTAAAAATGACAACAAGCAACCTAATCAACCAATGCAAGAAATTTTTCTTCATCATTTCTTTTGTTCTCATAACACTTTCAACTTCCGGTCAGGAAAAGACATTTAATATCACTATCGACGGAGCCAGCCGGCATCAAACTCTGGATGGCTTCGGAGTCAATATTAATCCCGCCTGGTGGTACAACGGCGAATATGGAAATGCCACCACGATCATTCCTGCGCTCGATTTGCTTATAGATTCGCTTGGTGCGACAATATTCAGGGTCGCTGTTGAAGAGATCGACTGGGAAGCTGAAAATGATGATAACGATCCTTTTCATTTCAACTGGGAATATTTTAATAAGATATTTTCCGATACGAAGTTCAGTTGCATATGGGATGCATTACGTCATCTGAATAATAAGGGAATTTCTGACGATCTTTTGATCAGTTTCATGGGGGCCCCTCCTTCGCCCGCTCCGCAATCAGGAAAAGATCCATCCAAAAGCTGGATGGGGGAAACTGACTACAGCATCAGTCCGGATAAGGAAGAAGAACTGGTGGAATCGATAGCAGCTTTTCTATATTACATGAGGAACACCGCCAGGATTGAATTTTACCTGGTTTCGCCGATGAACGAGACTGATGTGATCTCCTGGTCTAAAAGTCCCGAACATCCTGATGGTATCGTTGAAGGCCCCAATATGCCCGATCCTGTTCAGTATGCAAGGGTGTTAAGGAAGTTGGCCAGGAGGCTTGATGCAATCGGAATGAGCGACATTCGCTTTGTTGCTCCGGATGCAGCTGGTGATAAGCTGTTTGCCGGTATCATGGATGAAATGGTGAAGGACACCTATCTTATGAGTAAACTTGCCAGCTGGGGGGTTCATCAATATGGCAATGATGCAACAAACTACAAGGAAATCATAAACAGGCCGGTAAATCTTACGAGGTCATTCTGGGTCACTGAAACAGCCGCAATAGGAAGTATGCTGGGACAGCTTGATGATGACGCCCGTGCTTATATGTTCTGGGATGGTTTCGATTGTGTCTATCAGCATGCAAGGAGAAACGGATACGGAGATGTTGCGCCTAACGACTGGCCCTTCAGCATGTCGCCGGAAGACGGAAAACCATTGATTGAGTACGAGGTTGAAACCGGGAGATGGATCCCAAGAAAGCAATTCTATCAACATTCACAGCTGATGAAGTTTATTAAACCCGGAGCAGTGCGTATAGGCCTGACAGGGCAGGATGAACCCCTTCAGGCATATGCGTTTGGTAATACGGACGGGAGCCTTGTGATAACCGGACGAAACTCAGCCCACTCAGGTGTAGTCATGAACGGAAGACTTGAAAACTTCAGGCCTGTTCAAAATATTAAAATGATCATTACTGATGCTCAAAATAACCTTGCGGAGAAAAAGGAAATATCATTTTCGGGAGAATCATTCAAGGCTGACCTGCCTGCCAATTGTATTTTCACAATTATCTCAGATGTTGATTTCAATCCGGCAGCTTCAGAAAGACCTGATCCGGAGCCTGCGGGCTGGTATGCAGGTGATTTGCATGTCCACAGAAACTGCGGCGAAGCAACTACCATCCTCGGAGAAAACGAATTGATTGCAATGATGGAGCCAAATGATATTGCAGTAATGACGCTTCTTGCAGATATGGGAAACGGCGAAGTAAAAGACAGCCGGACTGATCTTCCAAAGGTGAACGGGGAGGACGCCATCCAATCAGTACCGGGAAGAATCATTCACTGGGATGCGGAGTGGCATTTTGATCCTGCGGGCGTAACATTTGATAACAAGGCGCTTGGCGGGCATATTCTCCTGCTCGGACTGAAAGAAGCCCATACCATCTGGGATGAGTCTTCATACAGGGTTCTTGATTGGGGCAGATCACAGAATGCCGTCGCAGGACTCTGCCATATGCAATATCTGGATGAAGGGATCCCTGGTGATCTGACATGTTGCATACCAATCGACTATCCGGTTGAGGCGGCACTGGGAACAATAGATTTTCTTTCGGAGGATGTGTGGATTAATGATGCTGCAATTAACAGCTACTACAAAATCCTGAACTGTGGCTTCAGATTAGGATGGACAGCCGGTACAGATTTCCCCTGCAACAACAGCATAGCACCCGGATCATTCCTGACCTATGTTCAGATCAATGACAAGCAACTTACATACAGTAACTGGATTGATGGCATAAAAAATGGAAGAACCGTAGTTTCTACAAATGGCCATAAAGAGTTTCTGGATCTTAAGGTAAATGGAACCGCAGGTCCGGGTTATGAAATAAAATTAAACAAAAGAAAAAAAGTCAAAATTGATGCTGCCTGGAGTTCAGTCACAAAACAGGAGGGGAAGATCGAAATAGTCTGCAACGGAAAGGTTGTTGAATCCATTGAAGGTGATTCAGGACCGGGCGCCCCGTTGAAATTCAGGACAGACCTCAGGATAACGGAAAGCAGCTGGATCTGTGCACGACGTATGGATGAAACAGGCCACCGATCACATACATCCCCGGTGTACATTTCTTTAAGGAATGATCCCGTGAGAGCCAGCGCTGAAGATGCCCGGTTTTTTATTGACTGGATCGACAATATCCTTAAAAGGATCGGGCCCGGAGGTCCATGGAACCAATATTTCAAGAGTAATCCGGAAGCTGTCCGGACAAGGTACATGAAAGCCAGAAAAATTTATGAAGATATTGCCGCTGAAGCTGCTTCCAATAAAAAGTAACTGACAGGTAATTGATCTGCTTATGATAAATATTTTAAAAACCAATATTGCATTCTGTTGTTTGATTTTTTTCTGTCTCGGAATCGCAGGATGTTCAGGTTCGGGCCCGGATGCACCAATACTTGTCATATCCGGGCAGGATGATTTTGGATTGTATACGGAGGAAATCCTCAGGGCAGAAGGATTTAATGAATTTAAAACAGGATCACTGGAAGATGTTAAAGGAAACAAATCATTTCTTTCCGGATTTCCTGTAGTTATTCTTTCGCAGAAAGTGACTGATAAAGAAGCATGGCTGGCATTTGAGCGTTATGTTAATAAAGGAGGCAGCCTTATTTCCGTTATCCCGTCAGACTTTCCGAATTCCATTTTCGGAAAAGGGGAATTTATTAACGGAAAGGAACCATATTATATTTTTATTGATACAACTGCAGTTGAAGGAAGTAAGCTTTCCAGCCACAGAATACAGATTCACGTAGAAAGATACGTTCCTCAGCAGGATTCATCCACAGTAATTGCAAGGTTCGGTAACCAGAGCGGCCCTGATAGCAGAAGTCCTGCCTTAGTGACAGGATCATACGGCAAAGGCCGGACTGCAGCTTTTCTGTATAACCTGCCAGCAAATATTGTTCTGACCAGGCAGGGAAATCCCGAATTTGCAGGCGACGAAAAAGACAGCATCCCCGGGCTGAGGGCTATGGATCTTTTCACGGACGGGTGGGTCGATCCGGACTGCAATTCCATTAACCAGGCCGACGAACAGATGCACCTTCTGGCCAATCTTATTAATTCATTTTGCAGTGATATAATGCCGCTGCCCAGACTCTGGTATTTTCCCGATACCCTTAAATGCCTTGCAACACTGACAAATGACGGTGAGTACAGAAGCGAAGATGATTTTGAAAAGCAGTTCAGCGATGTTGATTCCATGGGTGCAATGATGTCACTCTATGTCATGCAGACAGAAAAAATATCGAAAGAATGGGTAGACAAATGGGTATCAGAAGGGTTTGAGATTTCGGGACATCCGGACGGTACTGTTAAGGCCTCCGCACCTGGCATGAGATTTATGGACAGCGTCATGGCAGCAAAAGCAAATGAGATCAGCCTCCGTTACAACCTTCAAATGACTACGGTTGTAAATCACTGGTTTGTCTGGTGCGGAACTGATACTGGCGGTAAAAAGGATTTTGCCACCCAGGCAAGTATAGAGGCTAACAATGGTATAGCTCTGGACCTGAATTATGCACATTATGATAATAATTCATCACAAGGACATTTCCTGGGCACTTCCGGTTATGAGCAGGGTAATTTCACGGGAAGCGGATTGCCCATGAGGTTTGCATCCCATGATGGCAGTTTCATAAATATATGGCAGCATCTGACCAATGTCTACGATCAGCAGTATAATGAAAATAATGATCCGGAGGGATTTTTTGAATGCTTCAAAGGTCTGATGGACAGAAGCATTGAGGATGAGATATTTTCATTTATCAGCATAAAATCGCATAATGATGAGTATTATTTCGCGAAGGATCCACTTCTGAAAATGCTGAAATATGCCAGTGACAGGGATGTCCCTGTCTGGACTGCTTCCCGCCTTCTTGATTTTATTAAAACCAGGGATGATGCAAAATTTAATGGAATAAAGTGGGACAGGGGCAGATTATCATTTACTCTTGAGAGCCTTCAGCAATGCAAGGATAAACTTTCAATAATCATACCTTTCAGTCATTCAGGTAAAGAAATAAGCAAGGTGGAAGCCGACGGAAAACCGGCAGTCTTTACAATAAGGACTATCAGAGGTTTTAAATATGCGTTTGTATTGATTGATCCCGGGAAGAATGTCAATATCATTGCAACCTATAGTAAAAACAGATATGAATTGTATACACCGGAATAGTTGACCCGGGAGATAAGACTGTTGTTTCATATCCCTTTATGACCTGGTGAAAAGGGAAATTGAACCGGGTTCGGATGAAAGTAAAGTGAAGATTATTCCTGTTCCCGATAAGTTTGGTGATTGCCTGATCAGCGGTTTCTATAAGGTCACTTCAGGTTCATATACAGGATACTGACCAGGGAAGGAGCGAAAATGCGCTCCTACCGCCAGCCCGAACTTATGTAGCCCGCATTTGTTATTGTGTTTTAAAGAGATTAAGATATTCTTAAAAAAGCACACAAAGGAGAAGTTTAAATTTGCAAAACAAAAGTCGAAGCTGGCCGGAGAAATCAGGGGATCATTTTTCGTTATAAAGGGCGAATATTAAAACAGTGGTGCAGATGGCCGTTTTAAGCATAACGGCCTCCTCTCGTTCCGGTCAGTTATCTTCATAAGATTTGCCGATTGTCCGGTCCAGGGTGTCATTGATAATAACGCCAGTCATGCCCGACAAATGAATAGTTCCCGCATCTTTGAGGCATTCATGCCGAATTCCTGAATAAAAGATCTGCTGAAGTAATTTGCATCCCTGAATCCTACTTCATATGCGATCTCAGAAACATGTCTGTCAGATTCCAGAAGAAGCGCTTTTGCCTTCTGCAGCCTGAAATTACGGATAAAATTAGATGCTGATTGTCCGGTAAGGGCGGTCAGTTTCCGATGAAGTTGGATCCTGCTGATGCCAAGATCCACGTGCAAATCATTTATCCCATACCTGTCGTTCCGGTAATTTTCTTCAAGACGTCCCGTTACCCGATCCAGGAACGTTTCATTCACCAGCGGTTCCTTTTCGTCAACGGTTTTACCATAAAGTGTGCCGGTGTATTTCAGTCGCAACATTTCTCTCTGGACGAGCAGATTATGCAGACAGATCATCAGTTCCCGCCTGTTGAAGGGTTTTGTAAGCCAGGCATCTGCGCCCTGCTTTATTCCGGCAATCCTTGAGCCGGCGTCGGCCCTTGCAGTCAGAAAAACGATGGGGATATGGCTGGTCCGAAAATCATTTTTCAGCTCCCTGCAAACCTGGTAACCATCTTTCCCGGGCATCATTACATCGCTCAGGATGATATCGGGAATTCGTTCCATGGCCAGTTCAACCCCGCGAATGCCGTTTTCGGCTGTTATTAGCTGGTAATTGTTTCGGAGCAGGCGAAGAAGGTATTCTGTCAATTCAGGATTGTCTTCTATGATCAGTAATATGGGGCGGGCGGAAACTGTTCCATCAGCCTCATGTCCGGCACCGGTTTCCGCTTCCTTTTGTGTGGCCTTATCATCACCGGCATCAAATTCCTCAATTTTCGCATTGTTGGAGACCGGAAGTGTCACGATGAATTCAGAACCTTTCCCCTGGCTGCTTTTTACGCTTATGGAGCCCTTCATCAGCTTTATGTATTCATTGACCAGTGTAAGGCCAATCCCAGTGCCTTCCCGGCCGGTAAAACGGTTGTCTTCTATCCGGTAAAAACGGATGAAGATTTTATCAAGCTTATCTTCGGGTATCCCTATTCCCGTATCGCGGACGTTGATTTCAACCTTTTGCTCAGATGTTTTACCGGATTCTGCCTGTCTCAGCTTTACAAAAACATCACCGTCTTCGGGAGTAAACTTGATGGCATTTGATATCAGGTTCGCCAGTGATTCTTCAAGCTTTTCCCTTTCAAAATCCATAATAAGCCGGGCAGGTTGAGCCTCAAAATGCAACCGGACCTTTTTAAAATCGGCATATCCCTGGAAAGAGCCTGTAACAAGTCTTACAAATGCCACCAGATCACTCTGGATGTAATGCATTGGCACATTGCCCTCCTCGATTTTCGAAAGGTTCAGCATCTGGTTTACCAGGAACAAAATCTTATCGGCACTCCGGATGATGCTCTTTGCCTTTTCGGTGGCTTCCCCGGAATGTTGATCGGTTATTTCTTCGGCATTTCCCCTGATCAGGGTCAGCGGGGTGCGGAATTCGTGCGTGATGTTTGCGTACAGTTTCGACTTCAACAGATCAAGTTCCTGAAGGTGTTTTGCTTTTTGTCCCGCTTCTTTGGTTCTGGCAATGATGCTGTCATAAAACACTTTTACCAGGAACAGGCACATCCAGATTTCATTCAATGTGAAAATCAAATTGTTGAATTCAGGGGTCCAATCCGAGGTGGGTTTAAGATATGGATATGAGAATACTATAATGATTAGGCATGAAATGTAAAGGCAGGCATTAACAACAAGTATTTTTTTCCTGCATATAGCCAGTGTATGCATAAAAGGAATAAAGGCTCCTCCCCAGGCACCAAATGAAGTTGGCAATCCCCCCAATTTAATTACTATTAAAAAACACATAAACATATACAGGCCGTAATACACATTGAGGAAGATACCGATACCTCTCCGGATGATAAACAACAGGGCTGCAGGGAATATCATGATCAGAAGCAGGGGAACGCAAATAAGGAACATCTCAACTTTATCCAGTATAAGAAACAAAATATAGAGAGAACTGAGAGTGATGGTAGGTATGATCATATTTCCCACCAGGTAGACTTTCTGGCCAATCATATCAGGCGTATCTTTTTCGTGCACAAGATGCCTGCTTAGCCATTGATCTATTTTCGGATGGAGTATCATATCAATTATCCTGTATGATATAAAATCAGTCAGACAAGCGATTTTCTCATTTCTTTTGGTGTGATTCCGTGTTCCTGCACAAAAGCACGGGTAAAATAATTCGGGTGGGCAAAGCCCACTTCAAGGGCAATTTCCGAGACATTCCTGTCGGTTTCCTGCAGTAGTTTACGGGCTTTGTGCAGCCGAAAACTCCGGATAAAACCCGAAGTCGGCTGCCCGGTAAGCGCAGTCAGTTTCCGGTGAAGCTGCACACGGCTGATGCCCAGATACCGAGAAAGATCATCGATGCGGAATTTTTCATTCCGGTAGTTTTGTTCAAGGGCATCCAGAACCTTGTTCAGAAACTTTGCATTTTCAAGGCCTGAGGGTTCTTCAGGAATTGGTTCGTACAGTTTCGCCTGGTATTTCAGCCTGAGTTTCTCCCGCTGAATGTAAAGCTGGTGCAGGCAGGTCATCAGTTCCTTTTTGTCGAAAGGTTTGGTGAGATACGCATCGGCGCCGCAGGCCAGGCCTGTTATCCGTGAATCGGAATCAGCCCTGGCAGTAAGCATGACAACGGGTATATGGTTCGTGCGGAAATCATTTTTCAGCTCACCGCAAACCTGATAGCCATCCTTACCGGGCATCATAATATCGCAGAGGATGATATCCGGGATATGAGTTACGGCCTGTTCCACCCCGGATATCCCGTCTTCGGCGGTAAGAACATTGTATTCAGATCCCAGCAATGATTTCAGGTATTCAATCAGTTCCTTGTTATCTTCAACAACAAGGATCCGGGGAAGCCCTTGTTCATGACCGATTTTGCCTGACACCGGGATAACCTGTTTTTCGATATTGGAGAAGGCACCCCTGGCCCGGATTTCATTTTTAACCGGGGAGTCATGGGTTACCGGCAGGGTAATCACAAACTCTGAACCCTCTCCGGGAGTGCTGGTTACTCTTATGGAGCCATTCATCATTTTCAGGTACTCCTGGACGATTGTAAGGCCTATGCCCGTGCCTTCCCGGTAAGGAAATCCTATATCTTCCACCCGGTAAAAACGGATGAATATTTTATCGAGCTGGTCTTCAGGAATGCCAATTCCTGTATCGCGAACACTGATCTCAACATGCTGTCGAGGTGTCTGGCCTTGCCCGGGCAGACGAAGCGCAACAAACACCTCTCCGTCTTCAGGTGTGTATTTGATGGCATTTGAAAGCAGGTTTGAAACCGATTCTTCAAGTTTCTCAGGATCAATATCCATCATCAGGGCCGGGAACTCCGGATCGTAATGCAATTCAAGTTTCCTCCGGTTCGCATACTCCCTGAAAGAATCCACAATTGACCGTACAAATACGACCAGGTCGGTTTGCACGAAACGGAGCGGGGTTCCCCCCTCTTCCAATTTTGACAGGTTGAGCATCTGGTTTACCAGGAACAGGATTTTATCCGAATTACGGACAATACTCTTTGC
>DHUL01000059.1:23862-26875 GCA_002409145.1 Bacteroidales bacterium UBA5235 | reverse complement strand
TGTTAAAGGAGTGCGGAATTCATGTGCGATGTTTGCGTATAGTTTCGATTTCAGCAAGTCCAGCTCCTGCAGCTGCCGTGCCCTGCTTTTTGCAGCATTTTCGCCCTTCACAATTGTGGAATAGAGGGCCAGGGCAATCACAATCCCGATCCATCCGTAGTTGATGGCAAAAAACAGGTTGTTCTTCCATCCGGTCAGTGTCTCATCCGGCTGCAGCCAGGGGAAAGAGATTCCTGTGACAAGTACCCCGATTACATATAATATCCCAACAAATATCAGCAACCCGGTGTCTTCCATCCATTGGGCCGTAAGCAGAAAAAAATAAGCCACCATTAACAGGCCTGCCGAACTGGCAAATCCCCCGAGACTGGTTATGATGAAGAATATGAGGACGATGTACGTGCTGAAAACCGTATAAACGAACCACCTGGACCATTTCCGTATGATGATGAGAAGGATCGTCTGAGCCAGGGTAAAGCCCAGAAGCAACAAAATGTGCCATGCCAGGTTTCTCAGCTCCAGGAAATAAGCCAGAAAGGTTACGCACGAAAAAATAATAATGGCTACAACGTTAGTGACCAGGAAGAATTTCTTTCGGAGAATCAGTTCCGGTGTATCTTTCTGATAGGAGAATAACCGTGCATACCAACTGTCAAATACCGAAAGCCGTAACATATCTGGCAGATTAATTATAAAAGCCTAAATAAAACCTCAACGGTTTTGAGCAGAACCCGCTTTAATGAATTTAGCCTAATATGCTGATATCAAATTTACAACAAATACTATAATGGGTAGTACGGTTTTTAGAAAAATATACTTCAGGCGTTCGATGTTAAGGTATGGGCATAAAAAAACGGGAGGGATGAGCCATACTCCTCCGCTCCCGTTTGATGAAAAGAAAGCCTGACTTCAGGCTATATCAGAATCATTCAAACTCAATAAATCCTTCCGATGTCCAGCAATTTATGTGCTCTACACTGTTTGCCTGGCCAATGGATGGCAGAACTCCCGAAATCCCTAGGAATTTTCCTGTACCGCTTCCGGGTGTAATCTCAAATTCACCTTCCCAGTTTTGTTCAGGAAGATAACTTTTTACCCACCACGTAAATTCAAAACTGTCGCCATTTGCACCTACAAGTATACCTGTTCCGTACTGATACAGTAACGGTTTACTTTCTTCAACCATAAAATCAGTGCCATCGACCTCATAGTAGCTTGTACCAGAGCCGGCAACACTTCCCAGATGGGTTCCGGTCCCGCTGATAACCATCCGCTTTTTACAATAGCTTGACGGATTGGCCGGATCATTCCCCGGTATCGGCAAAAATACCGGGTCGGATGCCATATCCGGAACCGCACACATGTCAGCTTTGAACGGTATTGGCACATTGGCCTTCTTCAGTTCAACGCCAGTAAAGTTTTCATCAGAAGTGTAGTCTTTTGCACAACCGGCACAAAACACCATCACAATCGCAAAAAAGCTGATAAGTGTCTTCATAATTACCTCCGTTTAAAGATTGATTACCAAAATGATCTGCAGTAATCAAAGTTAAGTCCGGGGCCTCAGCCGGTTGATTGCCTATTGTACCAATGTTAGCAGTATTGTTTCAGCCCTTTAAATAACTGTATGCATAAAATCCAAAAGTTACAATCCTTCAGGTTGTTCAGATATATTTGACACAGGGCTTGCCATAAAGTAACTTTGCATCCAGATGATCACCAAAATCAGATAACATGAAAACACCAATGTTTTTATTCTGTGCCGTCATCTCTCTTTCTTTCAATCTGAAGACTCAGGGGCAAACAGTCGATGAAGAACTTACGAAAGCGCAAGCCCTTTTTAAAGAAGGGAAGCCTGAAGAGGCAACAAATATTTACCTCGGATTGATGGAGAAATACCCGAAGAACAGGGAGGCAGTTCAGGGCTGGCTGATAGTTAACATGAAAAGAACTCCGACTGGTGAGCAGGATGCAATTAAACAGCTTGAAGAGCTTGAACTAAAATATCCTGATAATACAGGTATATTGTTTTTCAAGACTTTCATCCAGGCTGAGTACAACCAGATGGATGATGCGTTAAAAAACACCGAAAAATTAATTACCGTCGAACCGGAAGACGGATTGAACTGGCTCTTCAGGGGACAGGTTCTTGAAGGTGCGGGTCGGAATGAGGAGGCACTGACTGCCTATCAGAAATCGACAACACTCACACCCGAAAATGCCGATTCATGGCAGAACCTGGCCGGACTGCATACAAAAACCGGTCATTTCGACGAAGCAATTTCGTGCTTTAACAAGGCTGTCGAACTTGCACCGAATCAGCCTGTTTTCATTTATAACCGCGGATGCTGCTATTGTCGTAAAGGTGACAAGGAAAATGCCCTTGCTGATCTCCGGAAGGCTGTCAATATGAATCCGCAGTTTAAGTCACATGCACAAACAGACTCTGACTTCCAGAGTCTCTGGGAAGATGCGGACTTTAAGAAGATTGTGGGTCTTTAATTTACCTGATTTTCACATGTTCCCGGGACCATTCCCTCCTAAAGCACCCTGGCTGCCTTTTCCGGTTTTGGTGCCTTAACAACAAGTATTCGTGCCATACAGGAAGATGAATTGCTCAGCCGATGAACGATACCAGCCGGACTTTCAATCAGCGTGTCCCGTTCACATGTGGCAGCCTCATCGCCAATGTGGACAACCGGTGTTCCTTCCAGAACATAAAATGCAACATCAACCGGGGTCCTGTGAGGCTTCAGGCTTTCGCCGGGCTTAAGCGTAATATGCATTATCTGTGCAGATTCACGGTTATAAAGCTGCCTGACATCAACATTGTGAGGATTTTCCCTTGACGGTTCGGTATCAAACTTTCTTGTAATCATGTTATAGATTTATTTTGTGTGTGTCATTCCAAAATATTTTCATAGCCCTTCTTCCTGTACTTCCTCCTCCATACCATATATCCGCTGAAGACCACAATTATGCCTGTGATACCGGCCAATGGTACAATGAGTAT
>DHUL01000059.1:0-23638 GCA_002409145.1 Bacteroidales bacterium UBA5235 | reverse complement strand
CTGGATTCCTTTATAATTTCAGAAGGCATTTCAGGGAAGGATTTGCCATTCTGAAGGGGCAAAACTCCCGTACCATACTCGGCGATGTAACGCCCGTCCCCGGCATCGCTGATAATCCCGGTAATTTTGTAATCGCCTGCAGGCCCGCCGGTTCCGGCATCCGTGTATTGTTCCCCGGTAATGAAATTAATCACTCCCGGTCTGTCCGGGTTCCATGTAAACAACCCGCTGAATGATCCGATAAGGAAATATCCGTCCCGGTATTTTTCAAACACGTTGATTCCCATCACGCTTACAGGAGGCTGACAGACAGGCATTTCAGGTTTCATCAACGAAGGATCCATTCCGAATATCCCCTCTGTAGTGGCAAGAAAAAGCCTGTTTCTATCCTCATCATAATGCAGATCGCGGAGCTTGTCGTACCACGGATTTGGCTGGTCAAGATGAGTATATTTCAGGGGCAGGACTTTCGCATTTCCGATTGCAATAAGAAGAGGAGGACGAAGAAACATCCCTGTCAGATAAAGCAATATCAGCAGAACGAAAGTCCATGCACCCACTTTGTTATGCCACCTGAGTGACCATTTGCCTGTCCTTACGAGTGATGTGGCATCCTTTTTCCTTCTGACCCTGTTTTTAATCCATCCGGGTGCAAAAAACCAGATGATTCCCGTCACTGACAAAAATACTGTCACAAGGCCGAGGAGATCAACATATACCTTTCCCGGCAACCCGAAGATCTCTCCCGAATGTATTTGCCAGACAGTCTGGAAAAGCGTCACTTTGCTGTCATAGCCGGGGGGAGGAGCCGGACTCTTTATGTGAAACTCCGTATCTGTTCCGTCAGACTTCCCGGCGAAGAGATAAGACCTGTTCACTGCATAAACCGAATCCCCTATACTCTCGATTCCCATGAATCGTCTTTCCCTGCCCTCTGTCTCAAACCTCTTCCACTCACTGCTATTCCTGTCATATCCGTAGAGCCCGGAAAAAGCAGCGGCAAAGAGGCTCCCGTCAGGAGTCCTGTGAATATCAAAAATCCGGAGGTTATCAATACCTTTCGGAAATCCCCTGCTGAATGAAGAGTAATCAGAAAATGCCGTATCTGTGAGCCAGATCCCAATATTGCCGTAAACCAGGATGCTGTCTTCGCCTATGGCCAGACTTCCTTTAAGTGCCGCATTGTTCCAGTTTTTGTAGTCATAGTCTGACGGAAGTATGCGCCTGTTGAAATCAATGCCGGAAAGGAGTTCCCGGTGGTTCATGATTATTCCCGTGAATCCGTAGAACAGAAGCACAAATGATATAATGAGTCCGGGCCATCTGTGCAGCTTTTTGTACGATTTCCAGTTTTTCACAATAAAATAAATAGTCTAGATTGTTGGAACAGAGAAGTTTACTGATAAGCCTGGAAACCCCGGGCTAGGGAAAGAACTGTTTCCGTTGAAAGCATTTCTCCGATCGATTCCCGTACTGACTTATACCTGTTGTGGAGGGGGCATGGGCTTTCATTGCTGCAATTCTTCAGGCCGAATACGCAGCCTGAAAAAATCTTCTGCCCTTCCACTGCTGTTACCACATCATAGATGGTCACTGATGGCTTTTCCTGGTCAATATGAAATCCGCCGCCTTTGCCTTTGGCTGAAAGGAGGAATCCGCTTCTCACGAGGCGGTGGAGAATCTTTGCCGTGAAATGGCGCGGGGCTTCGGTTGAGCGGGCTATCTCGTCGACACCAGGGTTCCTCCCTTTGAGATTCTGTGCCTGGATGTAGACCATGCTTCTCAGTGCGTATTCAGTTTCTTTGTTGAACATAGTGTTAATGTTGCGGCTGCAAATATAATAAAAAATTAAATAAATCATTAAATGACCTTTTTGTCATTTATTCAAAAATATTATATCTTTGCTGCGTAATTAATATTATTCTGAGATGAAACCAAAAGAACAGCTTATAGGGAATATTGTCGCAAATGATTTCAGGGCGGCATCTGTGCTGAGCAAAGCCGGATTGGATTTCTGTTGCGGAGGCAGCAAGACACTCGATGCAGCATGCATGGAAAAAGGAATCAGAACGGAAGAAGTTCTGGAGAAACTGGCCGAACTTGAGAACCAGCCTGTCATACCGGGTCAGAATTTCAAAGAGTGGCAGCCGGACTTTCTGTCAGACTATATAGTAAACGTACACCATTCTTATATAAGGAAAACACTCCCCGACCTTCTGTTTTACACTGATAAGATTATGCATGTCCATGGAGGCAGGCATCCTGAATTAAGCGAAGTTGCCGGTTTATTCGGCAGGCTCGGCCATGAGCTTCTGCTGCACCTCGACAGGGAGGAAAAGGTTCTTTTCCCGGCAATAAAGGAAGCCGTGAAAACCAGGTCAGCGGAGGCATTGAAAACAATTGCCGGAGAATTGCCGGGGATGAGCGGCGAGCACGAATTTGTAGGTGGAACGATGGATAAAATAAATGAGATCACCGGCGGATATAAGGTGCCGGCTGACGGCTGCAACACATATGCGGTTACATACAAGCTTCTGAATGAATTTGAAGAGGACCTGCATATTCATGTACATCTTGAAAATAACATTCTGTTCCCTAAATCATTAAACCTGTAGCCATATGAAAGCAACTGCAAATCTCGAGAATGACCATATATATATTCTCAGGCTGTGCGATGTAATGGAAAAAATGGCGTATGCCGCGAATATCGATCCCGAACACCTCGAAAGGGTAGTCTCACTGATCCGCAATTTTGCAGACGGCCTTCATCACAAAAAGGAAGAAGACCTCCTGTTTCCGAAAATGGCGGAAAAGGGCTTTTCCCCGGTGCAGGGGCCGGTGGCGGTAATGTTGCATGAGCACGAAGAGGGAAGAAAGTTTGTCAGGGGGATAGCCGGCAATATTGATCTCTACAAATCGGGTGATAAGGAAGCTTCCGAAGCTGTTAAGTACAACCTCCTGGGTTATGCGGGACTGCTGAAAAACCATATTGCAAAAGAGAACAACATTCTCTTCCGCATGGCTGATAATGCACTTTCAGATGAGGAACAGGAAAATCTTTCCGCCGAATTCAACAAAGTGGAAAAGAGCCTGGCACCCGGAGGAACTTCTTCCTCATACATCTCACAAATAGAGGAACTTGAAGACGGGATTTCACAATAACCTGTATCCCGGGAACATGGCTTGTCCAGATCGCAATCTTCAGGCGGACCGGCTGAAGGCAGACTCCCGCGGAATACCATCATATTTCAGCTTAGCCGGCCACTGATTTCCTCTCACCTGTCTGCTGCCTCCACATTGCATACAGAAGCCATTGTCATCCAGGAGAGCTGAATGAGTTATTTCCGTAATGTATCAGGTTTGGGTCATTGGGATTACATTGAAATATTTAAGAAATTTAGCTTCCTGTTAAACCATTAAAGGCAAAGGCCATGAACAGTAATAACCGTCGTTCATTTCTCAAAAAGAGCATAATGTGAATTTCAGGTGCTGTAATGATTCCTGCTGCATTGAAAGGAAGCGCTTCTCCGGTCACTCCTGAAAAACTAAGCGATCTGCCGTCAAGGATTCTCGGCAAAACAGGTATCAAAACGCCGTTAATCAGCTTCGGAACCTCGGGATCCCTTGATACAGGCCTGGTAAGATCGGCTTATGATGCCGGCATTAAAATGTTCTTTACTGCAACCTATTACGGGGAGGGGAACAATGAAAAAATGCTCGGGGAAAGCCTGAAGGGACTGCCGCGTGATTCATTCGTTGTCGGTACGGCGGTTCCGTCAGATGCACCCGATAACAGGACGGGAACTTTCCAGCGTTCCTTTGACGTAAAAGCCTATATCGAAAAAGCCGAGGGGAGCCTGGCCAGATTCGGACTCGATTATGTCGATTTCTTTCTCTTCCCGTTTGCGGGCAAACGGGAAACAGTTATGAACGAGGGTGTACTTAAGGCGCTGGAGCAGCTGAAGCAACAGGGCAAAACGCGATTTGTGGGTATTGCAGAATGAGAATATCTGTTCGATAGTTTCGGGTATGTCATCTCTGGAACATCTGCAGAAAAACATTGCAATGATCCGTAACCTTAAAATGACGGATCAGGAGATTGAGGACCTGAAGCTGGCATCCCCGGGTTCAGAGACGAGCCTTTACTGCCAGCAATGCAGGAAGTGCATTCCTCAGTGCCCTTACAATCTTGATATTCCGGCAATAATGAGAAGCTACATGTCTGCCTATGGCTACAGGAACACACAACAGGCATTTCACACCCTGGCTGATACGGGAATATCAGAGAAGACCTGCGAAGACTGCAGTTCATACAATGTGAGATGCGTTTCAGGCTTCGACATAAAACGAAAAATCACTGATATTGCAAGGCTCAGGCTGGTCCCCGAAGAATTCCTTAAAGCCTGAACCCGTACCACAAGGTTAAATGACCGGGTTCTAGACAGCGTTATATTTAACAGCTTCCTCAAGACTGCTTTCCGCACTGCCGGCGACAGATTTTCTCTCACCTATCTGCTGCCTCCACATTGCATAGTAGAGGCCTTTGTTCTCAAGCAGGGCTTCGTGATTCCCCTCCTCTACTATCTTTCCCTTTTCGAGTACATAGATACGATCGGCATGCATTATGGTGGAGAGCCGGTGCGCAATCATCAGAATGATCTGTTTTTTGCCCGCTGAGATCTCGCGGAGTGTATCGGTTATCTGTTCCTCTGTAAGGGAATCGAGTGCGGAGGTGGCCTCGTCAAAGATCAGGATCCTCGGATTCCTGACAAGAGCCCGTGCTATCGCCAGCCTCTGCTTCTCACCACCGGAGACCATCTTCCCGCCTTCTCCAAGGATTGTATCCAGCCCTGCAGGTGATTCCGCCACCAGCTTCAGGGACGAAGCCTTCTTCAGTGCCGCAAGGATCTCTTCGTCGGTGGCCTCCGGTTTTACGAACTGCATGTTCGCACGTACCGAACCGGAGAAGAGCTGCGTGTCCTGTGTCACGAAACCGAGCTGCCGTCGCATGCGGTTATACCTTATTTCCCGTGCCGGGACATCATCAAAGAAGATGGTTCCTCGTGTAGGCGAATAAAGGCCCACCAGCAATTTGACCAGTGTTGATTTGCCGCACCCGGAGGGACCCACAAAAGCCACGGTCTCCCCTATCCCGGCACTGAATGAGAGGTTTTCGACTGCATCATGATCAGCTTTCCGATACCGGAAGCTGACCTCATCAAAGCGAAGCATTTCAATCTCACCTATATCGACAGGTTCATCGGGGCGGAATTCCGGTTCCTTCTTCATCAGGTTGCTGAATATCTGCAGCGAAGCCTCGGCTTCACGGTAGGCAAGGATGATTGACCCAAGATCCTGGAGCGGGAACATAATCCTTGTGGAAATAAACTGCATCGCAATAAGCTCTCCCGTTGTCAGGACATTCCTGAAGATAAGCCACAGCAGGATGAACAGGATTGATTCCTTCAGCAAAAGAAGAACTGATTTCTGAAGAAAGGTGAGCGTCCTTATCTTCCTTACCTTCTGCATCTCGAGGTTGAAGATATTCCCGGTAAAGGTCCTGAGTCTCCTGATCTCGGGCCATGTAAGACCCATGCTCTTGACGAACTCTATATTCCTGAGTGACTCCGTAATGGCGCCGCTCATCCTGTTGGTCTCCTGTATCACGGAGCGCTGAATGGTCTTTATTTTCCTGCTCAGCAGGCCGGTCAGCCCGCCCAGCCACACCACGCCGATAAGGAATACAGGTATCAATGCCCAGTGTTTGGTAATTGAATACCAGATCAGGAAAGCCACCCCGACTATTGCAGAAAACAAAGTCGAAATGAACGAACTGATAAACCTCTCGTTGTCATTCCGGACTTTCTGCAATAACGACAGCACATGCCCGCTGCTTGTATCCTCGAACTCGCTGTAGGGGAGCCTGAGGGTTTGCTTCAGCCCTTCATCAAAGATTGACAGGCCGAACTTCTGCACCACCAGCCGTGTAAAATAATCAGTGAAGGCATGGGCCAGCCTCGCCAGCAGGGCAATTCCCACTGCAAGCGCCAGCAGCCTCAGAGCCCCGTTTACCAGCTCATGCTGGCTGCGGCCGTTAGTGTTTACGGCAAAATTATCAATGATTTTTCCGAAAATGATCGGGTCAATCAACTCAAGGACCTGCGCAACGGCTGCCAGTCCCATTGACAGAAACAGCCATTTCTTGAAAGGTTTCAGGTATTTCCAAATGATCCTCATAACTCTGGTCTTTCATCAGGGAACAATCAATAAAGATAGAAACTAAAACCTCTCTTCGGGATATCCTTGTGTATCAGTTTCCCGTACCCGCCATCCCGGGATATACAATGATGTACCCTTTCCCGCCGGCGTTCTTGATAATCCTCTTGCGCCAGCCGTCATAAGCAGCACTGTATGAAAGGCTGCCTCTCCGGGGTGTTATGATTACAGGCAGGTCATCACGCCCTAAAAGTTGTGAGATATCGGGCAAATCTTTTTCGTCAGTGTAATGGTTTGATTTATAATTACCCTGATGATTTCTTTTCCTGAGATGTTTTGAAGGAGAAAATGAAGATCCGGGAAAACAGTGAAACTCAACCGGAGCGGCAGTCTTGCCGGCGAGGGTGATCAACTTGTCGAGTATGGGTCTGAAATTATCCTCCTTCTCTATATTTGGCGGGATGAAAACATGTATTTTCCTGAAAAGGTTGTTGGGTATGGCCGGATTAAACAGGTAGACGTTCTGCCTGGAGTTTGTTATCAGCTGCTCAACAGCCCGGCCAAACAGCAGGTCTGCCAGGGTTGGTCTTCCCGGCACACCGATAATGATATCAGTAGCCTCCCTCTCCCTTGCAGCGCGCTTTATTCCGGCTGAAGGATTGTTGTCATATGTGATGACCGGCTCCAGATTCCTCCCTGCTGCCGTTGCAATGGCTGCCACACGTTCAAGCGCTGCTTTCGCAGAGATCAGTTTCTCATCCGACGATTCACCGTCGTCAACAACCGAAAGAGCATATACCGGGTTGCCTGTACCCTTCTTTTTAAGGGCAAAGGCAAGGCTTACAAGTCTTTCAACATTGTCAGGATTCGAGAGTGAAACTAAGACGGTCTCCTGTTCCGGAACGTCAGATTTTCCGTTAAGTTCAGCTTTGCCAAGAGCAATTTTCCTGCCGGCAGACTCTGTTACAACCGAGGAGACAAGGCAGGTTATCAGGATAAGTAAAATTGTTCCGTTAATTATGGTTTCATCAACTATCCCGATTCTGAACCCGACCATTATTACCGCGAGTATTGCAGCCGCGTGTGAGCTGGTGAGCCCGAAAAGAAGCCGTCGCTGATCTCCTGTAAAGCTTAGGATGCGCGAGGTTATTTCTGCTGCCAGGAATTTTCCTGTAAGTGCCACCGCAGTAAGAACAAGCGCAATAATTATTGTCATCGGGCTTGAAAAGACTATCCTCAGGTCGACAATCATCCCGACGCTGACCAGGAAGAATGGAATAAACAGGGCATTTCCGGTAAAGTCTATCCTGTTTCTGAGGATTGAATCCGCCGGTATCAGTCTGTTGAGCAGGAAGCCTGCCGCAAAAGCTCCGATTATTGGTTCAAGTCCTGCCGCCATTGCCAGGGCAGCACATACAAACACCACGAATGCCGTATATACGAACTGTGAATTGTTGTCATCCTCAAGGCGGCGGAAGGCCCACCGTGAAACCGGCAGAACCACATAGACCAGGAACAGAAGGAAGGCAATGAATGACAGTATGAGGCGAACGTACTGCCCATATCCGCTGCCACCGGTGACGGTACCCGAAATGACAGCCAGGACGAAGAGAACAAGGGTATCAGTGATTATGGTTCCCCCGGTGGCTACCGCGACAGCTTCATTCCTCGTCAGGCCAAGCCTTGAGACCACAGGATATGATACCATTGTGTGAGTGGCAAACATATTCGAAATCATCAGGCTTGTAATAAGGTTGTAATCAAGCAGGTAGTAGCAGACAGGCAACCCGGTTGCAAAAGGGATTGAATATGTAAGAAAGCCGAAGAGAAGGCTTTTATGCCTGGTACGGCGGAATTGCTGCTGATCGAGGTCAAGTCCTGCAATGAACATAAGGAAGAGCAAACCTATCGTTGCAAAAAGGTCTATTGCCTGGTTCTTTTCAATAATGTTGAATCCCGCCGGGCCTATTATAATGCCTGAAACTATGAGCCCGATTATTCCCGGTACCCGGATCTTCCTCAAAATCACAGGTGAAACAAGAATAATCAACAATATAATTGCAAAAACAAGAACGGGATCAGTTACAGGAATCCCTGCAAGCCCATGGCTATGTTCACCCGTGATATTCAATCCTCTGATCTTTTAACTGGGTAAGGAGACGCAATTTAATAAATTGAAAACGAAAAGGGAATGATTAGCTTTGTTGTATGATATATGCCTTCCTGATAGCATCTTTCAATGCGTTTTTCTTTACCGCACTGCTGTTGCAGAAAAAGCCGAGGGCCTTGCATGACAACATTCTTGTTCTCTGGCTTATCTATCTCGGGCTGTTCATCGGGATTTATGCCTTCTATTCGCATGAGCTGTTTACCAGGTTCCTCTTATTGTCAGTGTCACTGATCTCCCTCCTGATGCTCCATGGTCCCTTTCTTTATACCTATGTGCTGACACTTGTTACCGGACGGACCCGGATAACCGCGAAAGACAGCCTGCACCTCATCCCGTTCCTGCTGTTCAATACATATATCCTTGCCGCTTCATTCGGTCCTGAACTCTCGGTCAAACTGAACCTGGAAAAGGTTACCCCCGGACAGGGCACTCCACCCCTCTTTTCGTTTTTCCTTATCCTGACGGCTCTTTCCGGCACTGTATATTTCCTGATGACCATGAGGCTCTTCAAGAAACTCGACATGAACATCTCAAATAACTTTTCCAATGCTGAAGGTGTTGATCTTCACTGGATAAGGCGACTTACGATAGCTTTCGGGATTATCTGGACCGTTCTCATTACGATTACCGTAATTCATCATATTCTGAATCTGTTCTCCGCCTCATTCTGCACTGACGGCCTCTTCCTCACCCTTTCGGTATTCGTTATTCTCATAGGGTGGTTCGGTCTCAGACAGAGGGTTATTTTCTCACCCGGAAGCATGGTGTTGAGTACGGGAAATGCGGCTACCCAGACCAGGTATTCCGGATCCAGGCTTTCCGATACTGATGCCGGATCCTTTGCGACCAGGATTAAGGAATACATGGATTCTGCCAGGCCATACCTGGAACCGGAACTTTCATTGCCCCAGCTTGCCGCTGATCTGGATATCCCGGCACATTACCTGTCTCAGGTTATCAATGAGCAGTTCGGACAGAATTTCCATGATTTTATAAACAGGTACCGGGTGGATGCATTCAGGGAGCGACTGGCATCGGGCGGATCAGACAACCTGACACTGCTTGGTATTGCCTTCGAGTGCGGATTCAATTCCAAATCAGCATTCAACAGGGTCTTCAGACAATTTACCGGAACGACCCCTTCGGAATACAGGAAGAACCTTTAGCCCCACAGTTTCACAGATCAACGGCAGCCCTGCATAAATTGCCGGCGGGTCATACAGACCTGCCAGGTCCCGCTTTATAAAGCAGCACCAATTCTGTATTGTCAAACAGGTCCCGCTTTATAAAACAGGGCGATTACCGTTTTTCCTGATTCTAATTTTGACTCATGAAATTTTCATTAACCATTTAAAATCAAAAAACATGAAAAAATTACGACTCAGAAACGGAGCAGGGGAAAACAGAAATCCCCATGGACTTTTCAACAGGTCAGGACGGTTGGCAATTTTGACCGCACTTTTTATGATTGTATCAACAGGGATTTCCCTTGCGCACTGCGACACCATGGACGGCCCGGTAATTAAAGATGCCAGGCTTGCATTGGATGTCAACAACATCAATTATGCCCTGAAATGGGTTCAGGAAGCAGATGAAGCTGAACTAAAGGACGCATTTGCCCTGACCATGAAAGTAAGGAACCTGGGGCCGGAGGCACAAACCCTGGCTGACAGGTATTTCTTTGATACCCTTGTCAGGATTCACAGAAACGGGGAAGGCGTGGGATTCACCGGCGTCAAGCCTGCAGGAACCCCGGTTGATGAGAGGATTCTTGCAGCCGACAGGGCAATCGAAGCCGGCAACCTCACCCCTCTTGCCGGCAAAGTGCCTGTGGAAAAGAAGCATGAACTGCACCTGCTGTTTGATAAGGTGATGGCCCTGAAGGATTTTGACATCAATGATGTCAGGGCCGGCAGGGAATATGTCGCAGCCTATGTGAGCTTCTTCAAGTTTGCCGAGGGTGAGGAGCATCAGCACACTGAAGCACATGAAGGGAATCAGCCCTCACCTGCCACAGGACATCAACACTGATCCGGCGGATATAAGTAATCATAAATGTCATTATCAATTGACTTGCATTAAATAATTGCCTACTTTACCTCCATGAGATCCTGACTCTGATTCATTAATTAACCCCTAAATACCTGATTATGAAGACAAGGACACTCTGGATCGGTCTCGTGCTGGTCACTCTCCTTAGCTTTTCCGTTTTACTTTTCTTCGGAAAAGAAATCTACCGGCTCAAGCCGCCTGTTCCTGAAAAGATTGTCTCTGACAGTGGCGAGGTTCTCTTTACAGCAGAGCAGATAAAGGACGGTCAAAATGTCTGGCAGTCAATTGGCGGACAACAGGTTGGAACAGTCTGGGGCCATGGCGCCTATCTTGCCCCTGACTGGTCTGCCGACTGGCTGCACCGTGAATCACAGACCATTCTCGGTGAGTGGTCACAGAACGAATTCGGCCTTCCTTTTGACAAAATCGAAAAGGAAAAACAGGTAATGCTGGAGGTGAGGCTTCAGAAGGCCCTGCGCACAAACACCTATGATCCGCAGACCGGGGTCCTTACCCTCACCGCTGACAGGGTCAGGGCTGTGAGTAGTAATACGGCATATTATGCAGGTCTCTTCATGGATGATCCTGCTCTTGCAAGCCTGAGGGAAGCATATTCCATCCCTGCCGGTACAATCAAGGAAACGGGGCGCATGGATGCCATGAATGCCTTCTTCTTCTGGGCAGCATGGGCCTGCGTAACGGAAAGACCTGGGTCGGAGCTGACTTACACCAGCAACTGGCCTCCTGATCCGGTTATCGGGAACAAACCTTCTGCCGGTGTTGTACTCTGGACCGGATTCAGCGTCATCATGCTGCTGGTAGGAATCGGACTCCTGGCATATTACAATGCAAAAAACAGGTCGGATGTGATTGATAAGTCACTGCTTCCGCAGGACGACCCGCTTGGCGGACTGAATCCCACCCCTTCAATGAAGGCAGTGCTTAAATACTACTGGGTGGTTGTGGGGCTTATCCTTTTGCAGATACTTACAGGTGTGATCACGGCACATTTCGGCGTGGAAGGCAACAGTTTCTACGGATTGAGCCTTGACAATATCATGCCTTACTCCATAGCCAGAACATGGCACATACAACTGGCTCTCTTCTGGATTGCCACCGCCTGGCTCGCAGCAGGACTTTACATCGCCCCTGCGGTATCAGGGCACGAGCCGAAGTTTCAGAGGTTCGGCGTCAACCTGCTGTTTTTTGCATTACTGGTTATCGTTGTCGGATCAATGGCAGGTGAATGGATGGGGGTGATGCAGAAGCTCGGGCTGGTGAAGAACTTCTGGTTCGGACACCAGGGATATGAGTATGTTGACCTGGGCAGGTTCTGGCAGATATTCCTCTTTGCCGGTTTTATCATATGGCTCTTCCTGATGTTCAGGGCACTGTGGCCGGCACTGACCAAAAAATCGGAGAGCCGCGAGCTGCTCATCCTGTTCAGCATTGCCACAATAGCTATCGCTGCATTCTATGGAGCAGGGCTGATGTGGGGAAGGCAGACCCACCTCTCCATTGCCGAATACTGGCGCTGGTGGGTAGTGCACCTCTGGGTAGAGGGATTCTTTGAGGTATTCGCCACGGTAGTGGCTGCCTTCCTCTTTGTAAGAATGGGGCTGCTGAACATTAAATATGCAACCACCGGTGTACTCTTCGCGACAATAGTCTATCTGTGTGGCGGAGTCATCGGCACCTTCCATCACCTCTATTTTGCAGGAACACCAACAGCAGTAATTGCACTGGGCGCAACATTCAGCGCCCTGGAGGTGGTACCGCTGGTATTTATGGGGTTCGAAGCGTACCATAACCTTCAGCTCAGCCGGGCGACGGCCTGGGTCAAGGCCTACAGGTGGCCGATATATTTCATCATCTCGGTAAGCTTCTGGAACCTGGTTGGGGCAGGCCTGTTCGGGTTCCTCATCAACCCGCCAATAGCACTTTACTACATGCAGGGCCTCAACACCACACCGCTGCACGGCCACGCCGCACTTTTCGGCGTGTTCGGCATGCTGGCCATAGGGCTGATGCTCTTCGTCCTGAAGGGACTGACAATAAAATACCGCTGGAAAACCGGGATGCTCAGAATTGCTTTCTGGACCATGAACAGCGGGTTGATGCTAATGCTGCTGCTGAGCCTGCTGCCCGTGGGAGTGCTGCAGACGGTAGCCAGCATAAAAGTTGGTATGTGGTATGCCCGCTCAGCTGACTTCATGCAGGGCAATACCATGGAGACTCTGCGCTGGCTCAGGATTATCGGAGATACTGTCTTTGCTGTTGGTTCAGTCGCCCTGGCGCTGTTCGTCGTGGGATTAAAGACCGGTTGGTCCGTTGACAAGACTCAGAAGTTGTACCAGGATTAAACATCCTGCTTCATAAGGAATTCCCTGAGAGCAACGGCATTGTTGATATTCTGCTCTGTGGATGAATAGAGCAGTGTCAGCGTGCCGTGTGCCCGTTCCAGGTCCCTCAGTCTCAGAAGCAGGTCATGCCTGTTGCCGAGCTCCTGCCTGTATCTTTCCTTAAAGGTTTCCCACCTGGAAGGATCATGACCATACCATTTACGCAATTCGTTGCCGGGGGCAACATCCCTCATCCACTCGTCCCAGCCGGCTTTCTCCTTCGATATACCCCTGGGCCACAACCTGTCAACAAGTACCCTGTAACCTTCTCCGGGTTCAGCCTGATCGTAGATCCTTCTTATTTTAATCATTCTGAAGTTATTGACTGCGTTGAAAGTAAACAATAAATGCAGGCATTTGTTTAACTCCCGGAAAGAGTTTCAATTATCTTCAACAAACCGTTATTTCTTTTACATGAAAAAGAGAATCATTGTGATCGGAGGCGGATTCGGCGGGTTGCAGTTCATTAAAAATCTGAAGCCCGGGTCATTTGAAATCATTCTGATTGACAGACTCAATCACCATCAGTTCCAGCCTCTCTTTTACCAGGTCGCCACCTCGCAGATCGAACCTACAAGTATCTCATTTCCGTTCAGAAAGATTTTTCAGGACAGGAAGGATGTCACGGTCAGGATGGCCGGAGTTCTTTTTGTTGACCCGCAGAACAAGACTGTGGCAACCACGGCAGGCAGTCTTACCTGGGATGCACTGGTCATTGCAACCGGAGCCAAAACCAATTATTACGGTAACAATGAACTTGAGAAAAATACTCTGAGCCTGAAAACAACATATGAGGCAATCAAAATCCGTAATGAAATACTTGAAAATTTTGAAAACATTCTCAATTCGGGAAACAAGGCGGATGAAGGTCTTTCTAATATTGTAGTGGTAGGGGGCGGTCCGACAGGAGTGGAACTTTCCGGGGCATTTGCCGAAATTAAGAGAGATATTCTTCCGAAGGACTTTCCCGGGATTGACTTCTCAAAACTGAATATATATCTCCTGGAGGGAGGAATGAACACACTAAGCACCATGAGTCCCCTGGCTCAAAGATCATCAGAAAAATATCTTACAGGACTTGGTGTAATACTGAGAAAGGGAGTTTTTGTCCGGGACTATGACGGTCTGACTCTGACCCTTAGCAACGGGGAGTCTCTCAGAAGCAGGAACGTCATCTGGACTGCCGGGATAACCGGCAACATTATAGATGGATTATCCGCTGAGGTTATAACCACGACCAACCGGATAAAAGTTGACAGAACGAACAGGGTGATTGGATATGAAAATATTTATGCAATAGGTGATATAGCCTATATGGAGACCCCGAAGTATCCTAAAGGACATCCCCAGGTGGCAAACGTTGCCATAAATCAGGGCAGGAACCTGGCCGGAAATTTTAACCGGTTACTTAAAGGCCGGAAGCTTGTGCAATACGAGTACAGGGATCTTGGTTCCATGGCAACTGTGGGAAGAAACAAAGCAATAGTTGACCTTCCGCTGGTCAGCTTCCGGGGTTACCTGGCCTGGTACTTCTGGATGTTTCTGCATCTGATGCTTATTCTGAGTGTAAGAAACAAGCTCATAATATTTATCAACTGGGCCTGGAACTACATCACGAAAAACAGCTCGCTGCGTCTCATCCTTAAAGTGAACTCATGAAATCTCATTAAACTAAGAGAACTTGATTACCTCAACAGGGCAGCACTCTGCTGCTTCTTTTATGCCATCCTCGTAATCTGAGAAATTTACTCCTTCCTGAACCCTCGACTGGTCCGTCACTTTGAAAACATCCGGACAGATCTGTTCGCATGAGCCGCAGGCTATGCAGCCCTCTTCAATCCATACTTTCGTAATTGCCATATTTATGTTAAAGATTGGTATAAATAAAATATCAACGGAAGATAATTCATTTGGTTCAAAAAAGGTCAGGGCCGGATGCCATACAGTACCCGGCCCTGACGTCAGATCAATATCTTGCTTTTGTCGTCATTTCATGATAGCCCCGCTCTTGCTGTCGCTCTCAACCTCTGCCTTGCGGTCAAGCTTCTTCACGCTCCTGCCCTTGTTGAACTTGTATGAGTAGGAGAACTGGAAGAAATTGGAGGCATTGAATCCTATGATATTGGTGGACGTATAATCTGGCGCCTCGGTCTCTGTTCTGTTCAGCTTCACATTGGTGGACAGGGGCAGGACCCAAACCACCCCCATACTATGGTTCTTTATCTGGGTCTGGAACCCCGGTCCGTAGAACGGATGATTGTATGTTTTGGAACGGGCATTCATGGTCACCCCGTTATATTCCAGGAAAGCAAATGCGGTTGTCTTCTTGTTTTTGCCAATACTGACATATGCCGCCCCGGTCATGCTCCAGGAGTAATAATCCTTGCCCGGAATTGTAAATGTCTGCCCCTGATACTCATTAATATGACCCTTGTAAAACCTCGAGTTGAAATTTATATACCAGAGCGTTGCATTTACCCCGCCTCCGAGTTCATAACCGCTGAGGAGGTTATACGGCTTGGTGAATGTGATCAGGGAATTGTCATCCTGCGACTGTATTACACGATACTCATTCCCGGTCCGGTCTGAGAAGTACTCATTGTAGATGTATGGCGAGAAGTAGTTGCTTCCGAAATTCCAGGTATAGGTAAGCTGCAGGCGGTCACGGTAATCAGGCCTGAGATCAGGATTGCCCTGGGTAATGTTGTAATTCTGATCAGTCCTGAAATAAGGATCCATGGCATAGATTCCCGGCCTGTTTATTCTTCTGTTATAGGTGAATTTCAGGTTATGCGACGGGGAAAACTTATACTGAAGGTTGACCGAAGGAAGGATACATGTATAATCTGGTCTTGTAACCGAATCGGCACTTATATGACTGTTCTCCACCCTGAGCATCGCCTGTGCCCCGATCTTCTTCAGATTATAGGTGACTCCTCCGTATACTGAATTCCTGAGCTCGTTGTATTCAAAAAGGTTGTCTGATTCGACATTGTTTACAATGAAATCATAACTCATCTGCTGATAGTACAACTGGTAGCCTGCCTCGAGTTTTGCATTCATCCCCAGCGGATGAACATAATTCACCTTGGCAGAATAATAATTCCTGGTATTCAGATTTTCCTCATGCCTTGAATCTGTGTCAAGAATCGTTGCTGAATTGTACGGGTAGCGTGTGTTGTCAAAACTGTTATCCTCATTTGATCTGAAATTGTAATACGTATTCTCCACCGTTAATTCCTGAACAGGGTTCTTAAAGTTTCGTTTATAAAACAGAGAGGCAGATGATTCGTCGCTTTTGTAACCGTTAAATGTATTGGTTATTACGGTGCTGAGAGGATTTTCACCTTTATAGAGGAATGTTTCACTAAGCAGGTCTATGTCCTGCTTTATCGGTTTGTAACTGACGTTCAGGCTGAGGCTGTTCCGGTCATTGATGTAATAATCAAATCCGCTGTTGATTGTTGTCAGCGTCACCGCCAGGTCACCGTCGCCGGTGAGGCTTATAGTTGAGTCGATTGCAGCGAACCGGCTCTCATTTGTCTGGCTGATATCAAGAGCCTGGTAAATATTGAGTGCCGTCAGGTAGAAGGTTATTTTTCCGACTGAATAGTCGATGCTTCCCGTGGTCTGGCTGGTAACCTTATTGAATGGCTTCAGGTTGACACCAACATTTCCATTAATTCCGTACCTGGCCTCCTTCTTCAGGATGATACTGATCACCCCGTCAATGTTGCCTTCGTATTTCCCCGAGGGGTTACTGATGATCTCGATCGATTGGATATCTGATGGCAGAAGCCTGGCCAGGTATTCCTTGTCGCGCTGCCTGCCATCCACCTGGATGATAAAGTTACTGCTGCCGTTCAGTGTCACGTTGTTCTGATAGTCGACGTTTACCTGTGGTATCTTCTTCAGCAGGTCATACCCGTTGGTAGCGGTCCGTGCCACGACCTCGGGGATGGCATAGGTGGTTCTGTCAACCATTTCCTTGCCCTTGAGGCGTTCTCCCACCACCATGATCTCATCAATGCTGGCAGTGGTTTCAGCCAGGAAAATGGTGTCAACTTTCACATCAGAAGCGCCTTCGGGAACCTCAACGTTCCTGCCGCTTGTCTTATAACCCACGTAACTAACCCTGATGTAATAGTTACCGGGTTTTACATTTTCAAGGAGATACCCGCCGTCGCCAAGGGTAATTACTCCGGTAAGCATAGCTGAATCCGGCAGCTGAACCAGGCCCACGGTAGCGTATGGTACCGGAGATCTGTCATTCTCCAGGCATACTATACCGCTTATTTTCTGAGCCTGTGATGCAACAGAGGCTGCCAGAAGCAATCCAATTAAAATTCCTTTCATGGTCTGTCCCGAATTGATTTATTGTATAAGAGTGATTTTAGATTCCCCGTTGATATCCATTGGCATCTGCATGCTGAGTCCGGCCGCACTGATTCCCAGGTTCCCCGAGATATGGGTTTTACTGTTCTCCTCCACCCTCATGCCGGAGTTGATGTCAATCACCATGGTAGCACGGCTCATGCCCTTAAGGTCACCATAGGTCACCGTTGCACCACCCGATTCTATCGGGGCTGCATTCTCCGATGCCTTTATGGCTGACTCGGCAGTGATGTTTGCCAGGGTTCCGTCTGATCCGTCAAGACGGTATGTGGTTATTATGTCCAGCATCATTCCCCCGGAGTTCATTTGCTGGGTGATACTCCACTGATTCCCTTTTGCAACCTCCCCGCCGGGCAGATAATGAGTGAACATGGCAATCATGCTTCTAAGGCTTTCCTCGCTGACCGTTTCGATGACCTGTTTCTTTACAGCCTGGGCTGCAGGACCTTTAACGGAAATACTGCTGGTATCCTTCAGAATGATGCCTGAGAGCATCCCGGCATTTACTATCTCAACCGGTTTGCCAGTGTAATCAATCTTGACATACAGGGCATTTTTGCTCAGCCGGTTCATAATACATGAGAGGACATCAGCCATCTCCTCAGACCTGATGTCTCCTTCATTTGCCGAACTGATCGTCATGATCCTGCCCATGGTATTTGTGGTGGTGACAAGTGTGTCAAAACGCACTTCGGTAACCATAAAGTCTGGGGTCGCTTCAAGCATTTTCAAAGACATCGTATAGCCGGCCTTTGACTCGGTCGTCTGCTGAACACCGTTGATTGTCTGTGTAACAGTCTGTGATGATACAGACATGAGACGGTAAACCCTGTTCTTTTCAAGGTTCATTTTAAGGGTTTCTCCGTTCTGTGCCTGAACTGAAATTGTAAGCAGCAGAGAGATACCCGCAAACAGAATGTTTTTCATAAGTTCCGGATTAGTTGTTTTTCAAATTCGCCATAAAAGTAGAACCGGCTTTACCTTAATACCAATCTTCGTCGGTGAACGGATGTTTTTGGCAGGTAAAGAGCGCTTTTACCCGGTCCTGCCTGCCGGGCAGGAGTAATGAAAGCTGAATGGGTAAAAAGGAACCAAGCGCTTGCCGGTCACTGTTTTTTTCGTAAACTTACATGGTAATCTATCTAAATTTTATTGTATGTCAGCACGAAAACTAAGCCAGACAGTCCGGGGCCAGCAGGCTGTTGACGGAGCAGGCGTCCGTTTGCGCAGAGTCCTGGGATACAGGACAATAAAGGATTTCGATCCCTTTCTGATGCTTGACGGGTTCGACTCGGAGGACCCCCGTGACTATATTAAAGGCTTCCCCTGGCACCCTCACCGTGGCATAGAGACGGTCACCTATCTTATCAGGGGTGAGATTGACCACGGAGACAGCCTTGGCAACAAAGGTATAATCGGTGATCTGCAGTGCCAGTGGATGACGGCAGGATCAGGCATCATCCACCAGGAGATGCCACAAGCCACAGAGCGGATGCTCGGCTGCCAGCTCTGGGTCAACCTGCCGAAAAAGGAAAAGATGACACGGCCTGCATACCGTGATATACGAAAAGAAGACGTGGAGGTAGTCACCGAAGCAAATGCAACCATAAGAGTGCTCTCCGGAAGCTACGGGAACAAAAAAGGAGCTGTCAGGGGTGATTATGTGGGTGTGCAGTATCTCGACGTTGACCTGGCACCCTCCGGCACCTGGAGTTACAGCGGGACGCCCAATGACCAGACCCTCTTCATCTACCTTATTGAGGGCACCCTGGCTGCTGATGAGTCACTGACCGGCTTTGAGGAGAAGGCCTGCGCAATGCTGATGAAAGCTTCATCCACCAACGGAAATGAATCTGATGAGGTCAGGGTAAAGGCCGGACCCGACGGTGCAAGGTTCCTTCTGATAGCCGGTAAGCCGTTGAAGGAACCGGTTGCCTGGGGAGGACCCATCGTCATGAATACACAGGAAGAACTTGATCTGGCTTTTAGAGAACTGCATGACAAAACATTCATTAAGCATGATAATCCTCAGGAATTCTGATTGAGTGATGTCAGGTAACTTCCCCGCTTAAAAAGTATTTCTGTTTTACTTTTAGTACATTTAAGGACTTTAACTTAATTCAGTAATGGTGCGGTCAGTATATTCAGGTGCACTTGCTGCACTTTTCCTTCTCTTTTCAATGTGTTCGGTTCAGGCACAAAACAGGTTTGAGATCAGTGCCGGAGCTGGTCTTTTTGAGGGTGGCTTCCTGAAGGCAAAATATGGCAACAGGATCGAAATTGGCCTGAGCCAGGATTTTGTCAGCCAGTTGCATACAACCGGTCTGGAGGTTTATTTCCGCATACCGCGAAAGCATGAGCCGGCCCTGCCGGGACCGTTTTACATCATGTGTGGTGTAAGCACCACGCTGTTCGGAAAGGGATATGATACATTCGAACAGACATTCATCTATCCGCGGATAGGAAGATCATTTCTCTTCAGGCGCAAAACCGGCAGGGCCGGACTGAATGCCGACATAGGATTTGTCATCCACCGTCATACCGATCCGCCGGCAGGCTATCTGACTGAAGTCATCCCCATTTCCTGCAGCACGGGTTTCTTCTACCGGTTCTGAAAATAAACACAGTCATGACATATCTGTTTTCCCCACTGACTATCAGGAGTATCACGCTGAAAAACCGCATCGCCATGTCACCCATGTGCCAGTATTCGGCTAAAGACGGGTTTTCAAACGACTGGCATTTTGTGCATTACGGCACCAGGGCTTCTGGCGGCGCCGGGCTCGTTATCGCAGAAGCTACGGCCGTATGGCCGGAAGGAAGGATAACCCCGGGAGACCTGGGGCTGTGGAGTGATGACCAGATACCCGGCCTCCACAGGATCACGGACTATATTCACGGTCAGGGTTCCGTTGCAGGAATCCAACTGGCACATGCCGGCAGAAAAGCCTCCTGCGCCGTGCCATGGGAAGGAGGAAAACAACTAGACCTCCACAATGGAGGATGGGAAACCGTTGCACCATCAGCCGTACCTTTCAGCCCGGGCGAAAGAGCCCCGGGAATAGCAGACATGACAGGCATCGAAAAGATCATATCCGGATTCAGGGATGCCGCCACCAGGGCACTGAAGGCTGGCTTCAGGGTGGCAGAGATACACAGCGCCCACGGATACCTCCTCCATGAGTTCCTTTCGCCTGTCAGCAACAAACGTACTGATGAATATGGCGGATCATTTGAAAACCGCGCCAGGCTGCTCCTTGATGTGACCGCAGCCATAAGATCAGTGTGGCCTGATGACTATCCTCTCTTTGTAAGGATCTCCTCCACTGAATGGACTGAAGGAGGCTGGACTCCCGAAGACAGCGTCAGACTGGCGCCATTGCTCCGGAAAGCCGGCGCTGATCTGATCGATTGTTCTTCGGGAGGCAACATCTACCATGCGAAGATACCCACCGGACCTGGTTACCAGGTACCATTCGCAGAGATGGTCAGGAAGACTGGAATAATGACAGCGGCCGTAGGCCTGATAACAGACGCAGCACAAGCTGAGGAGATAATTTCATCAGGAAAAGCTGACCTGGTATTAATGGGCAGAGAGCTGCTCCGCAATCCGTACTTCCTCCTTCAGGCTGCCCGTGCAACCGGAGTTGAAATCAGCTGGCCCAACCAATACCTGAGAGCCAGATAGACCAGGATAAATAGCATATCTGTAATCAGAATGCCCTCAGAACACCTGGCAATGCAACGTAAGCCCCTGGTGCGGAAAATCTATTTCTGAAGTGAATAAAGGAACCTGATCTCTTCAGCCCAGAGGGTCTCCTCGGGAGTCTCGAGTATCAACGGCATGTCATCAAACCGCGGATCATTCATGATCAGTCTGAAGACATCATCGCCAAGTTCTCCTTTTCCCAGGCTGTCATGCCTGTCAACGCGTGATCCGAGCGCCTTTTTCGATTCATTCAGGTGCATGCCTTTCAGGTAACTGAATCCGACAATCCGTTCAAACTCCTCAAAGACCTTTTTAAATCCCTCCCGGGTTGACAGATCATATCCCGAGGTAAATGCATGGCATGTATCGATACAAACCCCTACCCTGCTCTTATCATCAACTTTATCAATAATATGTCTCAGGTGTTCGAATCTGTAACCAAGGTTGGTTCCCTGTCCGGCAGTATTTTCAATAACGGCAATGACTCCGGAAGTTTTTTCAAGGGCAATATTGACCGATTCTGCAATCAAATTGAGGCACTCTTCCTCTGTTATCTTTCCCAGGTGGCTCCCCGGGTGGAAGTTGAGCCGGTCCAGGCCGAGCAGCTCGCACCGTTTCATCTCATCGGTGAAGGAGTGGCGTGACCTTCCCAAACCCTCCGGATCAGGGCTGCCCAGGTTTATGAGGTAACTGTCATGTGGCAATATCTGGTAAGGTTTGAAATCAAGCTCCCCGCACCTTTTCCGAAATTCCTCGATGTTCTTTTTGGAGAGGGGTGGCGCAACCCACTGTCTCTGGTTTTTGGTAAAGAAAGCAAATGCCTTCGCTCCTATTTCATGTGCATTCAGAGGTGCATTTTCCACACCTCCTGATGCGCTTATGTGTGCTCCGATGTATTTCATGTTGCATGGTATTTGTCTACCGCTCAGTAAGCGGTTTTTCATAGACAAAGATATCAGTGAATCCCAATCCTGCAAGTTCAGGATAGAACGGATATGTCTCCTCCCTGGTAAAAAATCCGGTGATTATAACCCTGTAGCTATCCCATTCTTCAAGTATCTCAACCGGAAGCTTCAACCGCTTTTCTATACGCTGTCTGGCCCGTTCAGCCTCCGCTTTCCTGTAGTAGCTTCCGGCATTGAGGACGAATCTTGGCACAGGTGGTGGCGGAGGAGCTATCTCTTCAACAGGCTCCGGCTGTTCTATAATAATTTCGGGCTGCTCATCCCTGACCGGAGGTATTTCAGCCATTTCCGGCTCAGCCGGTTGCACTGCTGCCGGGCTGATTACAGCAGGAACAACCGGCACAAGACCTGTTTCAGATTCATGAAGAACGGTTATGTCATCGAATCCATGCTTCCTCAGTAACGGAATAAACTCCCTGACCTCGTTGGTATCAGCGAAACCTGTTATCTGTACCTTGAAGAGGCCGCCCTCATTGCGTATTGTCACAAGTTTCTCGGCAGCAGCAAGCAGCCTGTCGCTCATTGAAGCCGTCTGCTCAATAGTACTGAATGAACCGAGCTGCACAGTTGTTCCTCTTATAACCACAGGGACAGGCGCTTCTTCAATGGTTTCTTTCACCAACGCCAGCGAATCCTCCCTGGTCTGAGTTATCCATTCGCCCCGGACGGCCTTGTTGGAGATGACCCATATCTCGGTGATGCCCTGTGCGTGAATCACAGGTATATATTTCTCAAGATCATTACGGTCTTCAAAACCGGTTATGCGGACCTTCCAGAATCCGTCTTCCTCAAAGAGTTCTACGTTCTTGTCAAGGGCTCCCTCAACCTTCTTCTTCATTATCTCGGCATAGAGCTTGTTCCTGAATGCACCAAACTGAACTGCATAATAGTCTTCGGTGATTGTCACCAGCTCACGTGTCACCTCATGAATGACCAGGTATGAAGTGTCTTTGGCCACGGTTTTGCCCGGCCGGGGAGGAACAATTTTCAGGGTATCGGTAGCTGTTACAATACCTGCAATCTGCGGGATCTCTTCGACAGTCACTGAATCAGGCAGGATGATGGTTTCGGGAATAAGTTCAGCCTTCCGCACCGTGAAGTCGAGCCCGCTGACATAATCTCCATCCCGGCTGATCATAATACTGAATGCTATTGAATCCGGCTCGGAGGTCATGTCAAGCTTCCGGAGCTGAGCGGTGTCAACCCTGGCGTAATAAGAACCGGGAGAAAGCCCAAAACAACTGAAGTAACCATCTGATTCAGTCTGTACCCTTGTTTTAATTGTGCGGTCACTTCTGTAAATATTTACAAGGATTCTTCCGAGACCCGACTTCACCCCGTCTTTATCAAGCATAACCGTTCCGGTAGCCTCTCCTTCAACATTTACCGGAATTTCAATTAGCTTGAGCATGTTTGCATCGGCAACCACGGCATATGTCTTCCTGTGCAGTCGCCATGACACATTGGTGAAATTACTTTCATCAAGCTCAATGAAATGTTTCACATAGGGCTCCATCCCTATGATATGTATTACAGAATCCTCTTCATTGTATTCGATTCTTCCGCTGTTTGATCTTATTGTCAGACCATTTGCCCTGGGTTCATTGTCATCACGGATGCCATTGGCGTTCAGGTCGAGAAATGCAAGAATTGATACCCCGCCTCTGCCGACATTTGTCCTGTTGTCTGCCTTCAGGAATGAGGTCTTTTTGTCATTTATCAGGCTTCC
>DHUL01000022.1 GCA_002409145.1 Bacteroidales bacterium UBA5235 | reverse complement strand
GTATGAATTCCGAACTCCGGTTGCTAACTAAACGATCGTGGGATCCGATCTGCGGGAAGATCATGGTACCCGCGCCAGGTTCTTCGTCAGAAGAACAACCCATGAGGCGGCTCTCAACACGAGCAGCCGTTGCCTCTTTTCTGTTAGCGTTCATACTTCGGTAAAATACTTTACCTTTTTTTCTGATTGTTAATTATTCGTTTTAGTTATTAAAATGTTTCATAAAATTTCCGCTAAGTTATTAATTGGATAACCTGCAGTTTCTGCTCCGGTCAAAAGATATTAACATGCAAATAGTGCCTGATAATACCTGATTTTCAATTTCATAACCTGACTGATCCTGAGTTATTCACAGCTTACATTCAGGTGGTGAAATCTATGCCCGGAATTTGAGGCGCAAACATAAATCAAAATTTGATATATGGATATTTCTGCGCCATTATTTTCAGATTATTTTCAATCATCCGGTCACGCTGTGCTGCACACAGTTGTGTGCGTCCGGCATCCTCCGGTGTATTCATTACATAATCAATCAGTTTCTCCATAGTTGTCGTTGCCACGTGCATCCTTGTATCCGAGCTGGCATAATAAACAAAGACCGTGCCATCATCATCGGCAATCCAGCCGTTGCTGAAGACTACGTTAGAGACATCACCCACTCTCTCATCATCAAGCGGTTCCATGAAGTGTCCCGAGGGTCTTTTGATGACTCTCCACGGCTCTTCCAGGGAGGTCATGAAGAGGTAGAGGGTGTAACGCAATCCGGCCGCTGTTCTCCTGACACCATGTGCAAGGTGAATCCACCCATACTCTGTCTTCAGAGGTGCTGGTCCCTGGCCGTTCTTCACCTCTTTTACCGTATGATATTGTCGGGGATCAACCAGGATCTCCTCTCCCAGCATTGCATGCTCCATGGTGTCACAGAAACCTGCAGAGATACCACTGTCACCGGTCTCGATGAATCCTGACTGTGGCCTGGTGTAGATCATGTATTTGCCGTTGACGAATTCAGGGTGAAGCACGCAGTTTCTCTGTTGCGCCGCTCCTGATTTCAGATCATCGAGTCTCTCCCAGCTGTCAAGGTCCTTTGTACGGGCAATTCCGCAGCTGGCCATTGCCGCCGATGAATCGTCAGGCTTATCCTTATCCTTTCGCTCAGCGCAGAAAAGACCATATATCCAGCCGTCTTCATGCCTGGTCAGCCTGATGTCATAAACATTCATCTCGGGATCTCCTGTTACAGGCATCACAATGGGGCGGTTTCTGAACTTCCAGTTATCAATTCCGTTGGGACTTTGTGTTATTGCGAAAAACGACTTGACATCGAATCCCTCTGTGCGCACTGCCAGGCAATACATGCCGTCATGCTTTATTGCACCTGCATTGAATGTGGTGTTAATGCCAAGGCGCGTCATCAGGTGGGGATTGCTGTGGTGATCAAGGTCATACCTCCAGAACACCGGCGCATGATCGCGCGTTATGATAGGATGAAGATACCTGTCGAAGATGCCGTTACCATGTTCCTTCCTGACATTGGGCCTGCAGATGAGCTTCTCATGCTCATCAAACAGCCTCTTCACTTCATTGTCAAATTCCTTTTCTGTCATTGTTGCCGGTTTTTCCGGAACAAATATAACGGATAACGCAAATGATAGGTCCTGATTGCCTTGAACGTGATGCATTTGTAATTTTTTATAAATTGCGATAACCCAAATAATTCTGAGAGTATGAAAAGAAACCTCGCCATTATCCTGACCTGCCTGTCAATCTTTGCTCTGTCCTGCGGCAGCAGAAACACCTCACCTGATTATATGGTTGTCGGGTACGTGGCCGGCTTCAGGAACTTCGATTTTTCCCGGATCAATGCATCAAGCCTGACTCACATCAACTATGCCTTTGCAAATATCATAAACGGTGAGGTGATGTTCGGAAGTGAAGGCATTGATAACACAGATATGAACGCGGAGGATATCAGTGCCCTGTCTGCACTGAAGAAGATCAATCCTGATCTTAAGATCCTCGTCTCCGTAGGAGGGTGGGGATGGTCAGGCAACTTCTCCGATGCGGCGCTTACTGATTCTTCCCGTAACCGTTTCGCGGCCAGTGCCGCAAGGTTCATAAAGGAGTATTCCCTTGACGGTATTGACATTGACTGGGAATACCCGAATCATCCGGGAGCCGGAAATACTTACAGGCCTGAAGACGTGCACAACTTTACCCTTATGCTTGAGTGTGTCAGGAAGCATATTGACTCCCTGGCAGCGGCAGAGGGAAGGAGGGATAAATACCTCCTGACCATTGCTACCGGCGCCAGTGAGCTCTATGCAGCCAATACCGAGCTCGGGCCGCTCTCACAATATCTCGATTTCATCAATATCATGACCTATGATTTTCATCACGGTGCAAGCTATCAGACGGGGCACCATGCCAACCTGCACCTCTCATCGTTTGATATGCCTGACGGTGATGCCACCGACAGGGCTGTTGAACTGCACCTGAAAGCTGGTGTGCCACCGGAAAAACTGAATATCGGGATTCCGTTCTATGGCAGGATATGGAGTGGGGTTGAGCCGGTAAACAACGGTCTTTACCGGGGAGCCACCACAACAGGAGCCGGTATGCCTTACACTGAAGTTCTTGAAGCGCTTGACAATCCTGCCTTTAAAAGATTCTATGACTCATCGGCTGTATCACCTTTCCTTTGGAATGAGCGTGATTCGGTATTTGTCTCATACGAGGATGTGACCTCTATTGCTGCCAGGATGAAGTATGTAAGGGAAAAAGGGCTGGGCGGCGTCATGTTCTGGGAGTACACCGAGGATGTTGGCGGAATGCTACTGCAGGCAATAACTGACGGGCTGAAGGCCGGACAGGAATAAGGGACCGGGATACAGGCTGACCGGGGTGAAGCTTTTTTGCGAATTCTCAGGAAACAGGGCAATCAGATAAAGAAGAAAGCCACGCCTGCCACGCTGATGATCGCTCCTGCAATCTCAACGGCAGTGATCTTTTCCTTGTAGATCCATGCTGACGGAGCCAGTATAAGCACAGGCACAATTGCCATTATGGTTGATGCAATGCCAGCCTGGGTGTGTTTGACTGAAAGAAGTGAAAATGAGATGCCCAGGAAGGGGCCAAAGAATGCTCCCACCAGCAGTGCCTTCATGGCAGGTGGATTTTTCAAAGCTGCTGCAACATTTCCCCACCGTCTCAGAAGGGTGATTATAACTGAGAAGCCGATAAATCCTGCAATTATTCGTATCTGGGTGGAAGCAAATGCATTATACTCTTCCATGCCATACTTGCTGAGCACAATTCCGAGTCCCTGGCCAATGGCTCCGATGAATGCAAACAGCAATCCCGCAGGTGCTATCTTTATTGAGAGTCTTTCTCCTTTTACAGGTTTTTTGAAGATTGCCAGGCTTATGCCGAAGATCACAATGATCATACCTATTGCCTGAATGAGGTTAAGCGACTCCCCAAGGATGAAATATCCAAATATGGCAGCAAGAGGAGGAGCAAGGGTCATGATCAGCATCGCGAACCTGGATCCGATGAGCGGATAGGAGCGGAACAGGAAGTAATCGCCCAGTACCAGTCCTACTATACCTGAGAGACCGAGCCATATCCAGTTGTGTGTGCTGGCATCGAGGGGAAGGAAATGACCGCGGGCAATGAGAGTATAGATCCCGATGAAGAAGAAAGCCAGGCTCAGCCTTAGGATGTTGACAGTAAGGGATCCGACCTTTCGGCTGGCTGACTCGAATGCCAGCGCGGTAACGGTCCAGAAGATCGCCACTGCCAGAGCGGCAAACTCCCCTGTGTGAGACGTAATATAATTCATGCCCTGAAATTTCAGCGCACAAAAATATATAATCGTACGGACCCTGTAATGCTTTTATGGCTATTTTTGGAAAAACCTAAATCACAATACTATGGATGCAAAGACAAAGGCCATTGTTTCACACCTGTTTGTCATCGGGTGGATAATTGCCCTTATTGTCAATTCAAGCAAAAAGGAGGAGATGGCCAGTTTTTATATCAGGCAGAACCTCGGATTCATCATTGGCTGGCTGGCATTAACAGTTCTGCGCGTCCTGCCTATTGTCGGTCCGGTGATCTGGGCTGTGGGCGGCATCCTCCTGTTTGTGGGCTGGCTTATGAGTCTCATCTGGTCAATTCAGGGTGAGCAGAGGGCTGTTCCCTGGTTAGGCGACCAGTTCCAGGCATGGTTCAGGGGATTCTGATCCGATGGCAGACAGTGCCGTCTCCATCGCCTCACTTCTGAAAAAAAACGGTTATTTAACCGGGGATGGAGTAACAGACTGCCGGGAGAATGGCACGGAGTGAAATATTGCAGGTTCCCGGGACGTTACTGGTTAAGTGCACCGGCATAAGAAAAGAGCTTTCTTCCTGCGCGAAGTCTGTTATCTTTGCGCGGATTCCGGAATGAGTAAATTGTCAGACATAGTTAAGATACTTGAAAGCTTTGAGCCGGTGAACCTCGATGGCATCTCAGCTGTGAGGTATATGAACCGTGTGGACACCAAGTATCTCTTTTCCGCAGGCAGGCTTCCGGATCTCCTCCGCAGGGTGCAGAAGCATTACTGTGCTCTCGATATTGAAAACATGAGGGAGTTTTCATACAAAACAGTATATTTTGACACTCCCGACCTGATGTTTTATACACAACACATAACCGGGAAGTTAAACAGGACGAAGGTCAGGATCAGGACTTACGAATCGAACGGACTGACCTTCCTGGAGGTGAAACAGAAATCGAACAAAGGTCGCACACGAAAATCACGGCTTGAGAAGGAACCCGGTGACATGAATCATATTGAGCAGTCGAAGGAGTTCCTCCGGGAACTTGTCTCTCCGGAATTCGTATCTCTTAAGCCTGTCATTAACACTTCCTTTACCCGCATCACCCTTGTGAGCCTGGAACGGGCCGAGAGAATTACAATCGACTATAACCTGGCATGGAACAATCTCATGGGTGACAGCGTAATGATGCCGTTCCTTGCCATTGCCGAGATCAAGAGTGACAAGTCAACGGCAATGTCTCCCTTTTTTCTTATGCTCAAGGAGATGGGTGTGCGCAGGACAGCATTCAGCAAGTATGCAACAGGTATGGCGCTGGTAAACAGAACTTCCAGGCAAAATAATATAAAACCGAAGTTTTTACTAATTAACAGGATCAGGGATGAATATTACAGCAATGACACTGCCCGATAGCAGTGTAGTCAAGGCCGGACAGGACATGTTCAGCTTCGCAGGACTGCCGGAGTTGTTGCTCCGGTTTGGCATTAACATTGTGGTGATGCTCATCCTGGTACGGTGGCTTTATTACAGTACAACCAGGAGAAAGGATTACCTCTTTACATACATTCTGATTTCAAGCGTGGTGTTCCTGCTATGCTACCTGCTTGAGAGCGTCAGCCTTCAGATAGGATTTGCACTTGGCCTGTTTGCCATCTTCGGTATAATAAGATACCGTACTAACCCGATGCCCATCAAGGAGATGACTTACCTCTTCCTTGTAATCGGTATTTCAGTGATAAATGCCCTTACAGCAGGTACCGGTATGCCGGAAATAATCTTTGCCAACCTTGCGGTAATTCTCATCACAATGGGATTGGAGAAGGTATGGCTGCTGAGGCATATCTCATCCAAGTCAATAGTCTATGAAAAGATCAACCTGATAGTGCCGGAAAAGTATGACGAAATGATTGCTGACCTGCAGCAGCGGACAGGAATAAAAGAGATAAGGAAGGTCGAGATAGGTGCGATTAATTTCCTGAAGGACACCTGCCGCATGATAATTTATTATGAGGACAGTGGACGAAGCGTAAACCTGGCTGACCAGAACGGATTCATTAAACCAGATGACAATGACGATGATTAGGAAGACAACAATTATTTTTATTTCACTGTTGTTCTCCGTAGCTGCGGCGGGACAAAAAACCGATTACGGCATCTGGTACGAGGCCAAGGCTGAAAAAAAGATCTGGAATGATCTCAGAGCAGACGTTGAGGCCAGTATAAGAACAAATGAGAATGCTCGAAATATTGAAAAATTCTATATAGAACCCGGATTGAGATACAAGTTCAATGACTACTTCAATGCAGGAATCTACTACAGATTCATTGAGCAGAAGGAGAAGGACGATCAATTCCACGCTCGTCACCGGTGGTTTTTTCAGATGAAGGGCACTGCACCATCGGTTGCCCGTTTCACCTTTTCAGCCAGGTACCGTATCCAGCAGCAGTTCAAAACTTACATTGAAGATCCTGAGGACAAGGAACCGCAATGGTACCAGAGGGTAAGGCTTGAGCTCGACTATGACGTCAGGGGTATCCCGCTCAAGCCATACATAAATGCAGAAATGCATCTGCAGCTTTCCAACCCGAATGAAATTGTTGCTGACAAGTGGAGATCCATGGTCGGGATAGAATATACGCTCAACAAGAGGCATACATTCGGACTCGAATATATCTACAACGACAGCAGGGTTACCAAACCTCCGTTCGAAAACCTTCTGGGTGTTACTTATTCAGTGAAGCTTTAGTTTAGTGCCGTCAGCATGACTGGTTCATTCAGTCAGCGCCGCATTTAATGCTTTCATGACAACTGTTTCATTTCGGTGCACTGGCATAACTTAATGATTTACCTTATATTTGCGACTGATTTTCAGCCGCAGGCTGTTTTTTTATTTTTTGAATATCTGACATGAATAAATGGACTTCTGAGAGAATCGGAGAACTGAAAGGAAAGAGGATAGTAATTACCGGATCATCACACGGGATAGGTTTTGAGGCAGCCACCATTCTCGCATCAAAAGGAGCTGAGGTGGTACTTGCCGTCAGGAACAGGGACAAAGGGGAAAAAGCCGCAGCAAGGATCAGGCCCGTGAACGGATCCCGGCCGGTGACGGTGATGAATCTTGACCTGGCAGATCTTGAATCTGTAAGAAGATTCGCAGAGGACTATATAGCACAGTTTGAAAGGCTTGATGTGCTTATCAACAATGCCGGGGTGATGCTTCCGGCCTATAAAAGGACAAAGGATGGCTTTGAACTTCAGTTCGGCACAAACCACCTCGGACATTTTGCTCTTACCGGTCAGCTTCTTTCGGTGCTGATGAACACACCGCTGTCACGCATCGTCACCATCAGCAGTATTGCCGCCAGAAGGGCAAGGATCCTCTTTGACAACCTTGACGGATCAAAAGGATACAGTCCTATGATATTCTACCGCCAGAGCAAGCTTGCCAATCTCCTTTTTGCGATGGAGTTGCAGAACAGACTGGAGAGTTCAGGGTCATCGACAATCAGTGTTGCCTGTCATCCCGGTATCAGTGTCACAAATCTTCTCTCCCGTGGCACGGGAAGAGAGGTAGGCAGGGTGACGAAGACGCTCATGAGAATAGTAGCACAGCCCGCGTCGATGGGAGCATTGCCCACTGTATATGCTGCCACTTATCCTGATCTGAGAGGTGGTGAGTATATCGGTCCTGACGGGCCAGGGAACACCAGGGGTTATCCCGTGCTTACCAATGACCCGGCAAGACTGTATAAACCCGACCTGGCCGCCAGGCTTTGGGAGGTATCGGAGGCAATGACAGGGGTACAGTACGCTATCTGAGAAATTGAAGATGTGCGATTTGCGATTTGCGATTT
>DHUL01000064.1:1027-8239 GCA_002409145.1 Bacteroidales bacterium UBA5235 | reverse complement strand
TCTCTCAGTGAAGCTGCCACATTATATCTGGAAAGGCTGGTACTCACATCAAACCATGAATTCAGGGTATGATTATAACTCAATCCAAGGCTGTAAAATGCAGTAAAAGGGGTAAAGTCACTGACAGTATAACCGGTGGCAGATAGGTATAACTTATCTGCCAGGCCGTATGATGTCGAAGCATACCCGAATCCATGGTCCTGAGACATGGTGGTACCGAGGTACAACAAATTGCTTCCGTAGCCGGTACCGACATAGAATGAATGGATACTTTCTTTGTCACCGGCCAGGGCTGTATCTGCCTGGTTAACCGCATTTCCTGAAGCCTGTGCAGCCATGCCGGTGATGAATGCCTGCAGCAACAGCATGCAGCCTGCAGCACATGAATGTATTATTTTCTTTTTTACCATGCTCGTATCAGGTTTCCGTTATCTTCTGCCAGGACCTTTGGCTCCGCCAGGTCTGCCGGCTCCCTTGGGTATGCGTGAACCAGACGGTCTCTCAACCGATGCAGGGCGGGCTCCGCGGGCCTTGCTCCAGTCAGGCCTTGCTCCCTGTATCTTTTTGACCCCGGTTGAACCACTACCCTGACCCTGTGCTCTTACCTGGCTGTTAGTTGATGCCTGCCCCTGACTTGCAGATTGTTTCTGACCCTGGTTGCCCTGACCTGAATTGTTGCCAGATTGGTCCTGACTCTGATTGCCCTGTCCGGGATTGTTGCCAGACTGGTTCTGACCCTGGTTGCCCTGTCCGGACTGATTCCCGGCCTGGTCATTCTGCCCTTGCTGGCTTCTGGTTTGTTCCTGTTTCATCTCCTTCTGCTGTTTCACGGCAGATGTGTCCGGCAGAGCCGGTACCTCCTGGGCGTTGATGATCAGAGAATTAATCACCATCAATACAAGTATCGCCAGAATATTTTTTATAATTTTCATCATCATTCCTTTCTCCCGTATACCGGGCTTCAGCGACTGCGATTTCCATGAAGTACAGTATATCGAACTGATACAGAGCAAAATTAGGAATAACAAGATGAAGAAAGGATGAAACTGCAATTTTTTATAAAAAAAATAGAAGTGTATATCTTACATTTAAAATATTGTTTAACTTGCATACTCTGAAAGAAGGGTTAGGATTAAGGGGAATGGTGGAATTGGTCCCGGAACCGGAGGTTATCCAGGCGTTGTTCTGCTGCAGGCAGGGAGAGTGAAGTTTTGCGGGGCCGGAGAGTTGAGAGTAATAGGCGCTGCCGGAAAAAGGAAGGTCACACCCGTACAAATGAGAATACCATTTTATAATTATACTAATCTAACACGGAGAAATCATGTTACTACTTGACTGGATCGTTCTGGGGGCTTTTGTCCTCGCCTTGGTTGCCTTCATCGTTATCTCGATGCGGGGAAAGAAGGACACATCTACTGACTACTTTCTTGCCGGACGTGACGCAACCTGGGTTGCAATCGGTGCCTCAATCTTTGCATCAAACATTGGGTCGGAGCACCTTGTAGGTCTCGCCGGGGCAGGAGCCTCGTCGGGTATGGCGATGGCACACTGGGAAATGCATGGCTGGCTCATCCTGCTGCTAGGGTGGCTTTTTGTTCCTTTTTATTCGCGTAGCGGGGTATTCACCATGCCCGAGTTTCTGGAAAAGAGATATAACAAGGAATCCAGGTCGGTTTTGTCAATTATTTCGCTTGTGAGTTATGTGCTGACCAAAGTAGCCGTTACCGTATATGCAGGCGGGGTTGTTTTCAAGGATGTATTTGGCATAGAATCAATTTGGGGAATCGATTTCTTCTGGATAAGTGCAATCGGACTGGTGTTGATAACCGGTATCTACACAACCCTTGGAGGAATGAAGGCGGTGCTCTGGACATCAGTCCTTCAGACGCCGGTATTGCTTGCCGGTTCAATTGCTGTGCTTATTGCCGGTCTGATCAAAGTAGGCGGCTGGGATGAGCTAATGCATATATGCCGTGCAGTTCCGGTAAACGAATACGGAGACACCATGACCCAGCTTATCCGTTCACCGAAGGATGCCACGTTCCCCTGGACAGGTGTTCTGCTCGGATCAGCCATCATAGGATTCTGGTACTGGTGTACTGACCAGTACATTGTTCAACGTGTGCTTTCAGGCCGTGACCAGACACAGGCCCGCCGCGGTGCCATCTTCGGTGGTGCTCTCAAGCTGACTCCTGTCTTCATATTCCTTATTCCCGGGATGATAGCTTATGCCCTTAACCAGCAGGGTGTCATTACGCTTGCCAGTTCTGATTCAGCTTTCTCAACTCTTGTCAAGGAGTTACTCCCGATGGGGTTCAAAGGCCTGGTGGTCGGAGGTATCCTGGCTGCCCTGATGAGTTCACTCGCATCACTGTTCAATTCCTCGGCGACGCTCTTCACTATTGACTTTTATCAGAAGTACAAACCCAAGGCACCGGAGGCGGAGCTGGTAAGGGTTGGACGGATAGCAACCGTTATAGTTGTGATTCTTGGGATTCTGTGGATACCGGTCATGAAAGGCATAGGCAAGGTCCTCTATGCATACCTGCAGGATGTTCAGTCTATCCTTGCTCCGGGTATTGCCGCGGCGTTCCTGCTCGGAATCCTTTCGAAGAAGATAACTCCTGCTGCCGGTCTCACGGGCTTGCTGACTGGTTTCACCATCGGGATGTTCCGCCTGATATTCACCGTTTTCAAAGGATCACTCAATCCTGACGGTACCATCTACCAGGTCTTTGTCGGCACCAACTGGCTGCACTATGAGATCATCAACTTTGCGATTGTGATCGTCACGATGATTATTGTCAGTTACTTTACCCCGAAGATCGACGAGCGGCGAATCATCGGCCTTACCCTGGGTTCAGCTACCGCCGAACAGAAAGCTATTACCAGGGCCAGCTGGAACAAATGGGATGTAATCACCTCCGGACTGATCATCACCGTAATAATAGTATTCTATGCATATTTCTGGAATTAACAGAATTTGTTTATCTGATATTTAATTAAAATGAAAAAAGGAAATTTTGAACTTTGGTTCATCACCGGGAGCCAGCATCTTTATGGTGAAGAGACACTTAAGCAGGTAGCTGATGATTCAAAAGCCATTGCAGCTGCACTTGACCGGTCGAATCTAATCCCGGTGAAAGTTGTTTTCAAACCGGTTCTGACCACTGCCAGCGCAATCACCTCAATATGTATGGAGGCCAACAATGCACCCGCATGTGCGGGGCTGGTAGCCTGGATGCACACGTTCTCACCCGCAAAGATGTGGATCGCCGGCCTTAAGAGACTGAACAAACCGATGCTTCATTTCCATACTCAGTTCAATCGTGATATTCCATGGAATGAGATAGACATGGATTTCATGAACCTGAACCAGTCGGCCCACGGTGACCGTGAGTTTGGATTCATCTGCTCGAGGCTGAGGATGGAGCGTAAGGTGGTTGTAGGGCACTGGCAGGATAAGGATGTGCTTCGCTCCATCGGAGCATGGGCACGTGCTTCCATGGGTGCCCTCGAGGCACGTTCGCTCAGGGTTGCCCGTTTCGGTGACAACATGAGGGATGTTGCTGTTACCGAAGGCAATAAGGTTTCAGCACAGATAAAGCTTGATTATGAGGTGCAGGGTTACGGGATCGGAGATCTCGCGGATGTAGTTAATAAGGTATCAGACAAGCAGATAGCCGATCTGGTTAAACAATACGGTGATGAATATAAAGCTTCTGCGAAAGTGATTTCCGCACCTGCAGTTAAGGAGGCGGCACGCATTGAAGCAGGTATGCGCACCTTCCTTGAGAAGGGAGGATTCAAGGCTTTCACAACCAACTTTGAGGATCTTCACGGTCTTGTCCAGTTGCCCGGCCTGGCTGTTCAGAGACTCATGGCTGACGGCTATGGTTTTGGCGCTGAGGGTGACTGGAAAACTGCAGCACTGGTGCGAATAATGAAAGTCATGGCTGAAGGCCTCAGGGGAGGCACTTCATTCATGGAAGATTATACATATCACCTTGATCCCCAAAACATGGCCATACTAGGTGCGCATATGCTCGAGGTTTGTCCTTCTATTGCTGCCGGGAAACCGGCACTTGAGGTCCATCCCCTGGGTATAGGCGGAAAGGATGACCCCGCAAGACTGGTCTTCAGGACCAACCACGGCGAGGCCCTGGCAGCTTCACTCGTAGAGATGGGTGACCGGTTCAGGCTCATCGTCAGTACCATGAAGGTAATAGAATGCCCTCCGATGCCGAAGCTTCCTGTAGCCAGTGTGCTGTGGAAGCCTTACCCGGATCTGAAGACAGCCGCCACTGCATGGATTTATGCAGGAGGCGCTCACCATACCAGTTTCAGCCAGGCCCTCACAGCCGAACATATGGCCGACTTTGCTGATATGACGGGAATAGAATTTGTGCTGATTGATGAAAATTGTGAAATAGGACAATTCAGGAAGGAGCTGAGGTGGAATGACCTGTACTACACTCTGAACAAAGGACTATGACACATATTTATTCCAGTCAACCGAAGCATTACCTGGCTGTTGACTGTATCATCTTCGGATATGACATTGCCGAGAAGGAGCTCAAGCTTCTCCTGATAAAGAGAAGCTTTGAGCCCGCTCTCGGGCAGTGGTCAGTTGCCGGAGGATTCGTACAGCAGGACGAGAGTCTGGATGATGCTGCATGCAGGGTGCTCTGCACCCTTACGGGTCTGTCAGACCTTTACATGGAGCAGCTCTACACCTATGGGGAGGTTAACCGTGATCCGGGTGCCAGGGTAATCTCAACGGCATACTTTGCGCTCATCGGGATCCATGAGCTGGATCCTGAGATACAGAAGAAGAACAGCGCCCACTGGAGGTCCATTTCAAATCTCCCTGACCTGATTTTTGATCACAGGCAGATGGTAGACAAAGCTCTGCGTGAACTGGTGCAAAAGGTAAAGGTCTACCCGGTGGGATTTGAACTCCTGCCCGAAAAGTTCACCCTGGTTCAGTTGCAGAACCTTTATGAAGCAATCTATCTCAGGCCGGTTGATAAACGGAACTTCAGGAAGAAGATCCTTTCCATGGAACTTCTGGATAAACAGGATGAGAAAGAAAGGGAGACTTCAAAGAAGGGTGCCTGGTATTACAGGTTCAATGTTGAGAAGTACAGGGAGCTTGCCAGGAACGGATTTTTCTTTAACCTGGCAGTAAGCTGACGCCAGTTGCCGCTCATGGAGCGGATTTAAACATAAAACTTATTAATCATGCTCGAAAAGCTTAAGGAAGAAGTATTCAGGGCAAATCTTGATCTGGTAAGACACGGACTGGTCATCATGACCTGGGGCAATGTCAGCGGAATTGACAGTGAATCAGGGCTTATGGTAATCAAACCGTCAGGGGTATCATATGATAAAATGACGGCAGCTGACATGGTTGTTACGGATCTTGACGGGAATGTTATGGAAGGGACCCTTAACCCCTCAACAGATGCACCAACTCACCGGGCGCTCTACAAATCTTTCCCCGGAATAGGTGGTATTGTTCACACCCATTCCACTCATGCCACTGCATGGGCCCAGGCTGGCAGGATGATACCATGCCTTGGTACCACCCACGCGGATCATTTTTACGGGTCAGTCCCCATTACAAGGAAGTTGACCGAAGAGGAGACCGCAAATGATTATGAGTATAATACCGGCCTGGTGATAGCCGAATCGCTGAGGGGAAGTGATCCAATGTCCATGCCGGCTGTCCTGGTTGCTTCACACGGACCATTTACATGGGGCACCACGCCTGCTGATGCCGTGCACAATGCCGTGGTCCTTGAGGAGGTGGCTCGCATGGCAGCCATTTCGGTCACCCTGGCAGATCCGACAGAAATTGACAGGCACCTGCTTGACAGGCATTACCTGCGTAAACACGGTAAAAACGCATATTACGGTCAGAAAAAATAGTTCATTTAAATAAATTATGATGCATAATTATACTATAGGAGTTGACTTTGGAACACTTTCAGGGAGAGCGGTCCTGGTTGATACTACAACAGGTGAAGAGGTAGCTGTTGCTGTTCACGAATACGCTCACGGAGTCATGGACGAGAAGCTTCCTGACGGTACTCCGCTTGGTGTGGACTGGGCTCTGCAGCATCCACAGGATTATCTCGATGTGTTCAGTATAACCATCCCGAGGGTCATGAAGATGGCGATGGTGACACCTGACCGGGTGGTGGGTGTGGGTATAGACTTCACCGCATGCACGGTACTGCCTGTTAAGGCAGATGGTACACCGCTCTGTTTCCTTGATAAGTTCAGGAGCAGGCCCAATGCATGGATCAAGCTGTGGAAGCATCACGCCGCCCAGGATGAGGCCAACAGGCTTAACACAATAGCTGAACAGAGAGGCGAAAAGTTTCTGAAACGTTACGGCGGTAAGATATCCTCTGAATGGATGATACCCAAGATATGGCAGACCGTCAACGAAGACCCGGAAGTATATGATGCTGCAGACCGTTTCATTGAAGCAGCCGACTGGGTGATATGGCAGTTGACCGGCAGGGAGACGCGAAACACCTGTACTGCAGGATACAAGGCTATATGGCATAAGCATGACGGTTATCCTTCTAATGACTTTTTCAAAGCACTTCATCCGAAAATGGAGAACCTGGTTGATGAAAAGCTTCTGCGCACACTAATGCCTGTTGGCACAAGAGCGGGAGCTATTACAGCTGCTGCTTCAAAGCTCACCGGGCTTAAGGAAGGCACTGCAGTTGCCGTGGCCAATGTTGACGCCCATGTATCGATTCCGGCCGTAGGAATCACCTCACCGGGCAAAATGCTTGCCATCATCGGCACATCGACATGCCATATGCTTCTGGGTGATACCGAAAGGGAGGTGCCGGGCATGTGCGGTGTTGTCGAGGACGGGATCATTGAAGGATTCTTCGGCTATGAAGCCGGACAGAGCTGTGTGGGCGACCATTTCCAGTGGTTTGTAGAGAACTGCACTCCGGCAGAATACAAGGCTGAGGCAGACGCAGCCGGCATTGACCTTCATACCCTGCTTACCGAAAAGGCAGCGAAACTCCAGCCCGGTGAGAGCGGACTTGTAGCCCTCGACTGGTGGAACGGCAACAGGTCGGTGCTGGTTGATGTGGACCTTACAGGCATGATAGCAGGCATGAGCCTGGTTACCAAACCGGAAGAGGTTTACCGGGCGCTTATTGAAGCCACTGC